>CAZNGS010000147.1:0-1527 GCA_964572825.1 uncultured candidatus Brocadiaceae bacterium | reverse complement strand
CTTCTTGGAGAATCGACCGGATGATGTCCTCGCGCTTGTCGAGGGCGCGGATGATTTTCTGGTCCACTGTCCCGTGGGCCAGGAGCCGATAGACGACGACCGATTTCTCCTGCCCCGGCCGGTGCAGCCGGGCAATCGCCTGCAAATAGTTGCCGAGGGAGAATGAAAGCGTGTAGAAGACGGCATAGTTCGCCTTGCTCAAGTCGATGCCGAGGCCGCCCGCCTGGAGCTGGACAGCGAGCGTGGAGAACTGCCCAGCCTTCCACTCGGCGTACTCGTTCAGGCGGCCGGAGATCTCACCGCAGGTCCTCTCGTAGCCACCCCGGTCCAGCTCCTCGGCCACGCACCTGACGGTGTCCAGGTCGTGGTGGAAGCGGCAGAAGACCACGGCCCGGTCCTCCCGGCCGATGTCCTCCAGCACCTCCCGCAGCAGGCCGGCCTTGGCGCCGTCCATGTCCCGCTCGCGGCCGTCCTCGGTCTTCACGAACCCGGCGGCGACCTGCTGGAGGCGGAGCAGCTTGGAGAGCGCGTTGGCGGCGGTGACCACACCGTCCTCGACCTGCGCGATGAACTCCTCCTCCAGGTCCCGGTAAATGCGGGCGGCCTCGGTCCCGAGACTGCAGTAGCGTTCGCCGACGGTGATCGGCGGCAGGTCGAGGGCATCTTTCGGGACGTGGTAGCAGATACGGTCCATCCGGGACCGCAGCTCGTGCTCGTTCTTGAAGCCCAGGACCTGCTTGTTCTCGTAGCCGCCCATCACGGCGTAGCGGCCGCGGAACCGGGTGAAACTGGTGCCGAAGATGCCGGGGTCGAGGGCGCGATATTGGCCGTAGAGGTCCAGGGGGGAATGCGGCATCGGCGTGCCGGTGAGGGCTAGCCTGTGGCCGGCCCGGATGCGGGCGGCGAAACGGCTCTGCTTCGCCCCGGGGCTCTTGATGCGCTGGGACTCGTCAAAGACCAGCAGGTCCCACTCGCAGGAGAGGATCACCTCGGCGAGAGGCTCCCTCCAGGTGGCCTCGTAGTTCACCACGGCGAGCACCGGGCGGGGCGGGTCGACGATGACCTGCTCCAGCCGCCCGGCCCGGTCTTCCACCGACCCGTCCTCGAGCAGGATGATGTCGTACTCGTCCGGGGCGTGCTTGCAGGTCTCGTCCCGCCAGACGGGGATGACGCTCTTGGGGCAGATGATCAGGACGCGCCTGTGACCGCGCGCGCGGGCGGTGTCGAGCACAGCCTTGCTCTTGCCCGTGCCCATATGCATATGTAGAAGGGCCGCGTCGATGTCCCGGGCGAAGCGTGTCGCCTCGACCTGATGCCGCCAGGGCCTCGTGACGAAGGAGTAGTCCGGCGTGTGGGCGGGCTGCCTCTCGCGCACGGCCCGGCGTCGGCGGGCCTGCTCGACCAGCCGGTCGAACCGGTCATCGTCGCCCGTGAAAGGCAGGAGACTGTCGAACGTCTCCAGCACCGCCAGGGCGCAGGCGGGCGTCGCCGGGACCTTCCAGCACTTCGTGCGCGGGTCCCAGCGTG
>CAZNGS010000146.1:0-1597 GCA_964572825.1 uncultured candidatus Brocadiaceae bacterium | reverse complement strand
TCGGCGGCCTTTGTTATGCGCAAACGGTCAGCCTTCGTGAATAATGTGGGCTAGAGTAATGTTCGGCCCTGTGACAAAGCAAGTCGTTTCGGAGGTTGTCCCAGCGGTAGTTGAAGGTTGAAAAAAGGTGGCGGCTCCAATCCGGCCGAATCGGTAGGATTCGGTTGGAAGGCAAGCGAAAGGAGCCACCACATGAGACCAGCCTACCAAGTGAGCGATGCGAAGGATAGCCGGAAGTTGGCGGAGTTTCTGGCCCAGGAAGGGCAGCGGCTGTTGCCGATGCTGGACCTTGTGACGCGGGCCGAGGCCGCGGTGGACGAGGTGATCGAGGTGGTGGGTCGGGCCACGCTGGAGGCGATCCTGTTGATGAGCGCCCTGGAGGTGGCCGGGCCGCGTCATCCGGGCCAGGCGGGCGGGGAGGTCCGCCGGCACGGTCGTCAGGGGGGCGTCGTGACGCTCTCGGACCGGAAGGTGCGGGTGGAGAAGCCGCGGCTGAGGCGCAAAGGGCCGGGCGTCGGGGCCGAGGTCGAGGTCCCGGCGTACGCGGCGATGCAGGCCGACGGGCGACTCGGGCAGCGGATCGTGGAGATCCTGATGCACGGGGTCTCGACCCGATCCTACCGGGAGGTGCTGCCGGAGGTGGCGGAGGCGGCGGGGGTCTCGAAGTCGAGCGTCAGCCGGGAGTTTATCGACGCCAGCGAGGAGGCCCTGAAGGTCCTGGGCGCGCGGCGGTTCGACGATCTGGACCTCTTGATCCTCTATCTCGACGGCCTGGTCTTCGGCGGCCACCACGTCCTGAGTGCCGTGGGGGTGGACGCCGACGGCCACAAGCACGTTCTGGGGCTCGTCGAGGGAGCCAGCGAGAATGCGACGGCGGCCCGGTCGCTCCTGGAGGACCTGGTGGCCCGCGGCGTCAAGCCGGCCGGGGTCGAGGGCGGCCGGCGGCGGCTGTTCGTCATCGACGGCTCCAAGGCCCTGCGGGCGGCCGTGGATGCCGTCTACGGGGTGGAGAACCCCGTCCAGCGGTGCCGGGCCCACAAGGTCCGCAACGTCTGCGATCACCTGCCCAAGCATCTGCGGGACCAGGCGAAGGCGGCGATGCGGGCGGCGTACCGGCTGGAGCCGGCCGAAGGGATGGCGCGGCTGCGGAAGCAGGCCGAGTGGCTGGAGGTGGAACACCCGACGGCGGCGGCGAGCCTGCGGGAGGGCTTGGAGGAGACGTTCACCGTGAATGCGATGGGCTTGCCGCCGGCGCTGCGTCGGTGCCTGGCGACGACGAACCTGATCGAGTCGCCGCAGTCGGGCGTGCGGCAGAGGACACGGCGCGTGACGCGATGGCAAGACGGGGCGATGGCCCTGCGGTGGGCGGCCACCGCGTGGCGGGCCACGGAGAAACGCTTCCGCCGCATCATGGGCTATCAACACCTCTGGATCCTGAAATCATACCTGGACGAGGCCGAACCCGTTGCGTCGGCACGGAAGGCCGGCTAACATGAACGAGCGGAGCCGCCACCGACCTTCAACTACGAACGGGACATCCTCCGCTCGCCTCAAGGCTTTTCTCGCCACGCGGACCCGAATCGATAAATAAGCACAT
>CAZNGS010000145.1:0-1695 GCA_964572825.1 uncultured candidatus Brocadiaceae bacterium | reverse complement strand
TGGGCGAGGGCGCGGACATGCTCCAGCCCATGGCCATCGCCGTCATCGGGGGGCTACTCTACTCCCTGCCCCTCACGCTCCTGTTCCTGCCGTCCGCCTACCGGCTGTTGGACGGTGCCACGCGTCGACCAAGCGCCGTCTCACCCTCCGGACAGGGCCCAACGGCTTCCCCTGCCGGGGAGCCGACGTCACCAGGATACGGTTCGCCATGATCAAGTTTCGACGCCTTTCGCTCCGCCGCCTCCTGATCGTCCCCGCCGTGGCCATGCTCACGGGAGAGATCAACCCCGGCGCCGCAAGGGCCCAGGAGGAGACCGACGCACTCCAGGTTCCCGTACCCGTACAGCGGGTCGCAGAGGCCCGTAGACTCCTGCGCTCGGCCTGCGCGACGCTTCAGCAGGAGCCCCGGGACGAGAGCGGCCGGGCAGCGATAATGGAACGAGCCCTGGCACGAACCGCCGAAGCCGCCGCGCTCTGGTCCTCCCTTCGAGAGGAGTTCCCGACCGAGGGACCCGGGCCGTACGCCGCTCACCCGGCCTGGGCTCACGCCGTCATGCAGATCGACGCGGGGATCCGGGAGATGGCCACCAGGATCCGACCCGGCGATCCCGCGGCGGCGAGAGCCGCCTGTGGCGCGAACTGCGGCCGGTTCACCGCCCTCGACGAGGCGGCAGGTCTCGAACTGAGCCCGGACCTTCTGTTCCGGTTCCGTCAGGCCGCCAAACCCCTGGCGGACATGCTGGCCCGAGGGGACGTGGCCGGGGTCCGGGCCGTCCTTCCCCGCCTTGCCCGCCTCCGGAGTCGAGCCCTCGCGGCGCCGGGCACCGCGCCCACGGCCCGGCCCTTGCAACTGGCTGCAGTGGAAGCACTCTCGATCAGGCTGGACGCCTTCTCCGAAGCCGTCGGCACCGACGCAGAGTCGTGGGACGCCTACCACGCGATGATTTCGGCTCTCGAGACCGCCTACGACGCCGTCCTCTGAACGAAGCAGCAATGATGAAAGGACCGACCCATGAATGACAGAGAGATCCTCCTGAACGCGCTCGAGTTCCACGGCCACCGGGCACCATGCGTCCCCGTCACCCCATGAATACCTGTCAGATCACCGCGATTGTCAGATATTATGGTAGGCCAATGTATTTTACAGCCGAGGATATGGCCTGCGTCGTGGGCGGTGTAACCATGGGGCTTATTCCCGAACCGGAAAACATGAAGAACGGAGAGATTGCGAAGATGCTGCATGCCGACCTGGAATCGGCAAGAGATTTTACCACACAAGTCGCCAAGATTCCTTACGGCAAATTTGAAGCGGTGGCGGTCGCTCCCATGTCCAAGCTCAACTTTGAGCCGGATATTGTGGTCATGTATGGCAATACCGCCCAGGTGATGCGGGTCATTCAGGGCTATTTGTACGAACGCGGCGGAAGGGTAGGGTTTTCCACCGGGGGCGAATGGAGCCTCTGCGCCGACAGTATCGCGCAAGCTTATGTCGACGATGATATCGCCTTGGGTATGCCCTGTTTTGGCGACCGAAAGACGGCACTGGCCCAGGAAGATGAGGTGACAGTGGCATTCCCCTATCACCTATATGATGAAATACTGGACGGAATGAAAGCGACCGCCGATGTGGCGGCATACCCCATAGCGCAGCCCTCCGGGCCGCAACCAAAGGGTGAGGAAACGAAGGGGTGGCCA
>CAZNGS010000144.1:0-1932 GCA_964572825.1 uncultured candidatus Brocadiaceae bacterium | reverse complement strand
CTGAAAGGCGACGGCGGCTTCGTCTACGCGCCGCCGAGCGTCCACCCGAGCGGCGAGGCCTACCGGTGGATCACCGCCCCGTGGGACTGGGAGGGAGAGCTGCCCGACCCGCCGCCCTGGCTGATGGAAGTCATCCAGAAGCAGCAGACAACAGCCGGCCAATCCAGCGGGCGGCTTCCCGGCGAACGGGGCGACGCGGTCGACAAGGTGACCCTGGCCCTCATGGCACCGATCCCCGAGCACGGGAACGAGTACTTCGCCGGCCGCAACGAGGGCGCAACGGTCGTCGCCGGCTACTTCGTGCGGGTGATGGGCGAGCCGCAGCGCGCGCAGGCCGCCTTCCTGGCCTGGAACCAGAGCAACTGCAAGCCGCCCCTGCCGCGCGAGGAGGCCGAGAAGGTGTTCCGGAGCATCGCCCGGCGCGACGCCATCCTCAACGGCAAGGCGCCGCCCGAGGGCGAGAGGGACATCGCGCCCGAGGACGACGAGGAGCGGGAGCTCATGCTCCAGGCGCTCCGGGACCGTTTCGGCATACCGCTCGACGACGTCGTACGCATCGGCGGCTCCAGCCCCGTCTACCGCTTCGTCTGCGGAGACGGCGTGGTGAACATCCCGGCTCGCCGGCTCGAGAACCAGGGCAACTTCCGGCGGGCCATGATCGAGGCCACCGAGCGGGTGCCGGCGAAGATCGGCTCGAAGGCCAACCCCGGTTGGGATCACTACCTCCAGCAGATGCTGAACGTGGCGCGCCGGATGGACCCCGGCGAGGAGGCCTACGAGTGGGGCCAACTCAAGGCGTGGGTAGGCCGCTACCTGGAGATCAACGACGTCCGGGACGCCTCGGAGCCGACGGACATCCCCGAGATGCCGTGCCGGTCGGACGGGCGCGTCTGCGTCCATCTGGAGAGCTTCCGGCGCTTCGTAGAGGTCGAGTTCGGTGTGACGCCGAACGCCATGGAGCTGGCGCAGAAGCTGGCGGCCGAGGGGTTCGAGCGCAACACGCTGAACGTCAAGCTGGGCGGCGGCGGACGCACGACGCGCAGCATGTGGGCGGTGCCCGAGGAGTGGGAACGTGAATACTAATAACGCGCGCGTAAGGAAAAAACCAGAAGGGCCGTTTCCGGCTATTCAGCTATTCACCTTCGTGCAAGCCATGTGTAGGCAAGGAGTTACGTTGAATAACACCCCGTCGTAAGGAGTTATTCAGGGCTATTATGGCTATTCAGGCTACAGCGGCGGCAGCGCCGGCGACGCACCGTGAGTTCCGGGCCTTCGGCCCGCCTGGATGCGGCAAGACCACTTGGATCGGCCACCAGGTCCAGCGGGCGCTGATGAAGTACCAGCCCGACGAGATCTTCTGCGTCTCGTTCACCCGGGCGGCCGCCGTCGAACTGGCCGGGCGCGAGACCGGTCTGCCGCGGGGCAACGTCGGCACCATCCATTCGATCTGCTACCACGCGCAGGGCTGCCCGCCCCTGATGGAGGTCGAGAAGGACCTGCGCGAGCGGTGGAGCCTGGAGCACCCGCGGTGGAAACTCGACGGGGACGCGGAGCTCGACGAGCCGCCCACCGACAGCTCGCTGCTCCAGGCTTACAACCGCCGGCGCGCCCAGCTCCGGGACCGGCCCGACCGCAAGGAGCAGATGCTGCTCAGGCACAAGTTCGGGGAGCTCGGGCCGTTCATCGAGGCATGGGAGGAGTTCAAGGGCGATCACGGCGCCTGCGACTTCACCGACCTGCTGCTGGACGCCCCCGGCTCGATAGGCGCCAAGGTCCTCTTCGTGGACGAGGCCCAGGACCTCACCCCTCTCCAGTGGCGCGTGGTGCGCGACTGGGGCGCCCGTGCCGAAACCTTCGTGGTGGCCGGTGACGACGATCAGTGCCAGCCCGGCGAAACCCTTGTCGAGACGAGAGACGGGCCCAAGAGGATCG
>CAZNGS010000143.1:0-2069 GCA_964572825.1 uncultured candidatus Brocadiaceae bacterium | reverse complement strand
CCGGCATCGAGCCGCCCTTCCTGCTCGTGATCAGCCCCACGATGCGCTGCAACCTACGCTGCTATGGCTGTTACGCGGGGGGATACTCGAAAAGAGACGACCTGCCGCGGGAGCTGTTCGACCGCGTCCTGAACGAGGCCAGGGAGATGGGGGTGTTCTTCATCACCATCTCCGGCGGGGAGCCGTTCGTCAGCCAGGACGTGCTGGACATGTTCGAGAAGCACCAGGACATTTACTTCCAGGTCTACACGAACGGCACGCTGATAGATGAGCCGATGGCGCGGCGTCTGTCCGAACTGGGCAACGTATTCCCTGCGATCAGCGTGGAGGGGTTGCGCGAGCAGACCGACGAGAGGCGCGGCCAGGGAACGTTCGAGAAGATTCTGCGCGCGATGGCCGCCCTCCGGGAAGCGGGCGTGCTCTTCGGTTTCTCTGTAACCGCGACGCGACGCAACAACGATCTGATCGTCAGCGACGAGTTCATCGAGTTCTTCATCGAGCAGGGGTGCCTGCTGGGGTGGTACTTCCAGTACATCCCCATAGGGAGGGCCCCGGATATGGGTCTGGTGCCGACAGCCGAGCAGCGCATCCACCGGCTGCGCGCACTGCGGGACGCCCGACGGCGCTATCTCATCCTGCTGGCCGACTTCTGGAACGACGGCCCACTGGTGGGTGGCTGCATCGCGGGCGGGCGCAGTTACCTACATATCAACGTCCACGGGGACGTGGAGCCCTGCGTCTTCGCCCACTTCGCGGTGGACAACATCCGTGACAAGAGCCTGGCAGAAGCCCTCCAGGGAGACTTCTTCCGGGCCATCCGGGCGCGGCAGCCGTACAGCGAGAACCTGTTGCGCCCGTGCATGATCATCGACCGGCCGGAGGTCCTGCGAGAGGTAGTGAAGGAAACCGGCGCGCATCCGACTTATCCCGCGGCCGAGGCGATACTGACGGAGCTGGCCGGCCGGCTGGATGAATACGCGAAAGACTATAGGAGGCTGGCCGACCAGGAATGGCAGCAGCACTTCCAGTCCAGCGCATCCGCCCTGGCGGCGGTCAGCAAGAAGGGATGATGCCATGCTCTACGACGTGGTTGTTGTCGGTGCGGGACCGGGGGGCGCCACGGCGGCAGAGCATCTAGCGAGGCACGGCGTCCGCACTCTGCTCATAGAGAAGGGCCTTATCCCTCGGCAGAAGGTCTGTGCCGGTGGTCTCTCTCCCAGCGTGTCGGCGCATGTGGAGGTGGACTATTCCGGTCTGGTCGAACGCGTGGTGCGGAGGATGGTGTTCAGCTTCCCCGGTGAACCGGCGCAGACCAGGGAAATCGACGGGGTGCGTATCGAGATGGTGACCCGCAGCCGGTTCGACCAGAGGCTCGTCGAGGCGGCTGTCAGCTCTGGGGCCGAACTGGTTGATGGCAAGCGCGTCGCCGGGGTCGAGGAAGGGCCGAACGAAGTGGCCCTTCAGTGCGCCGGTGGCGACAGCTTTCGGGCGGCAATAGTCGTCGGTGCGGACGGGGCCTTCAGCTGTGTGGCGCGCGCCGTGGGTCTGGTTGGTCCTCCACCGGGCATCGCCATCGAGGGGGAACTCGTCCCGGCCGATGCTTCTGCTCCCGAAGAATTTGGCGACCGGCTCTATATCGCGCTCGGGGCGGTGGATTCGGGCTACGGCTGGGTGTTCCCAAAGCGAGACCACTTCTCGGTCGGCGTTGGCTCCACGTTGAGGCGTCCGTCGGGTTTACGGGAGGCATACGAGCGCCTCAAAGGTCATTTCGCGTTCCTGGCGGGGGCTCGCGAGCTGGGCCGGCGAGGATGGCCCCTGCCGGTGCACAGGGCCGCCCGCCCGCTCAACACGGCGCGAGTATGCCTGGTGGGCGACGCCGCCTCGCTGGTGGACCCCCTGACAGGGGAAGGGATACCCACGGCCATCAGCAGCGGGTCGCTGGCGGCCGAGGTGATCGCCAATGAGTTGGACAGGTCGGGCTGCCTCTCCGGGCGTTACAGCCGGAAGGTGAGGGACCGGTTGGCGGATGAGTTGCTTTCTGCCGGCCGATTGGCAGGCTGGTCCATGCG
>CAZNGS010000142.1:0-2074 GCA_964572825.1 uncultured candidatus Brocadiaceae bacterium | reverse complement strand
TGGTCGATCTTCCGGGCCGCCCGGGCGCCCATGCCCTCGGGGACCTTGAGGAACGCGCCGAGGTCGTCGTTGAAGATCATCTGCCGGGTGAGGGCGAAGATCTTCCCGTAGGTCCCGAGCTGGTTGGTGGCCTTCTCCTCCGTCAGCCCGCCGTGCTTCAGCTCGCCGTCCGGGGCGACCGGCTCCAGGTCGCCCACGTCGGTCAGGCGGTAGCGCTCGGACTCTTTGAAGTCGTTCAGCTCGCCCTCGCTGCAGAGCCGGGTCGCGATCACCGGCTGGGCCTGGAAGGCCTTCAGCAGCTTCTTGTTGGCCACGTTGTTCAGGATGCCCGGCAGGCTGACCGTCGAGAAGGCCGCCCGGATGGCGTCGTTGCCGAAGGTCCGCGGAACGGGGACGCCCTCGAGCCGCGCGCACTCCATGAAGAGCTGCTGGATCGAGATGTCCCGGTCGGTGTAGGCGGTCTCGACCACCTGCTCCCCGTAGCTCTTGACCAGCACCTCGTCCTCGATGCCGGCCCTCAGGCAGAGCGCCGCCTCGAGCGCCTTGGTGTCGAACTGCCTGCCCCTGTCGCGGTTGACCGAGATGTTGACGTCGGCCTGGGGGCGGTTCTCGCGCATGGCCTTCAGGACCTTCTGGCTCGTCTCCTCCAGGTCCCAGCCGCCGCGGATCGCCTCGCGCTCCAGGGGAGGGAACTCCCCGGCGCAGATGTCCTGGATGGCCGACACCCGCTCCCGCTCGGCCCGGATCGCGTCCTCTGCCTGCTCGCGCGCCTGGGCGACGGCCTCGATGGCGTCCCGCTTACCGGTCCTGGCCTCGACCTTCTTGGGCTGGGTCTCCGGTTCGGGATCGGGCTTCGCCTCTGGCTGGGGCGGGCTTGCGCTCCGAAGCCTCGGCGTAGGAGGGTCCTGGCCCGCCTCGCACGCGGCCTTCAGTTCGGCCATCCTGCCCTCATCGACCTTCTCGAGATCGATCCCGTGCTGCTCCATCCACTCTTCGAACTCCATGGTCTTGCCTCCGTACAGGTTGAAACTCGCCGCCACCCGCATCCGGGTGGTCATGTCCGCTCCCACCGCCACGACAGAGACCTCGCGAAGAACCGAGCGCTTGACGTGGTAGAATGGCCCCGCATGGGTCTGGCCGTTCACGGCCCGGCTCCCGCGCACCAGTTCGGCGTCCAAGACCTCGGCCCCGATTGAGAGCTGCCAGTCGGCCCCGGCCTCGGCCTGCTCGACGATGCCTTTGGCCTGGCCGCTGGAGGACAGGATTTCGCCCTCGATGACCAGGCCGTTGTCCTCGATGCGGGCCCGGACCATACCGACCCGGCTGCCGGTCCGGTTCTCGTGGTTGGTCAGGAGCGGCACCGTCTCCGGTATCTCCAGGCCCGCCAGGTCAACCACCACCGGGTGCCGCCACCCGGGCAGCTTCATCTTGCCGCCGGTGTAGGCCACACCCATCACTCGGGCGTTCGCCGGGCCCGTCTCGCTCCCCGCCCGCACCGGACGGTCCGGCTCGATGATCAGGAACTCGTCCATGTGTCTCCTCAAACCAGGGACAAAGCAGCCTCGGCTTCCTCCAGCTCCTCGACCCGGTCCTCGAGCTCCCTGCTCTCGCCTTCCGGCGGCGTCGACACAGCACCGGCGGCGGGCAGACCCAGCTCCCTCATCACCGACATCTCGCGGGCCCGCTGCCGGAGCTCCTCTTCCCAATCGCGTCCCTGCCGGGCGTACTCGTGGGCCAGCGTCGTGGTGTGGTTCTTCAGGCGGGTCTCCTGGGCCCTGGCCTCCTTGGCCGGGTCGACGTGCTCGGTCCCGTCCCAGAACCACTGATGCGGGGGCAGTATCCGGCGCAGGCCGCTGACGGGGATACTGTCGATCAGGCCGGCCTCCAGCGCGTACTCCCACAGCCAGGCGGCCAGGACGCGGTCGAGGACCTTCCGGGCCATGAACGACTGGTCCACACGGATGCTCTTGTAGTAGGTCTGGTGGTCGAGACGGCCGGAGGCGTAGTTGTAGCCAGAGCTGTTCCCGGCGGCGATGTTGAAGGGCATGTTCAGGCAGCGGGCGATCTCGTTCAG
>CAZNGS010000141.1:0-2268 GCA_964572825.1 uncultured candidatus Brocadiaceae bacterium | reverse complement strand
CCTTCTGCGACAGGGAGGGATACGTGCTGAGCGAGGAGGAGATCCCATTTTGAGCGACACGAACGGCTGCAAACACGAGGCCGTGCCCGAGGCGCTGAAGGCGCTCCGGCGCTGGCTCTGTTGGCGATACGAGGAGCGGGACGGCAAGGTTACGAAGGTGCCGTATGACGCCCGCACGGGGCGGAAGGCCTCATCCACCGACTCGGAGACGTGGACCGACTTCGAGACGGCTTTGGCCGCTTCGGAGCATTACGACGGGGTGGGCATCGTCCTGGGCGACGGCCTGGCCGGCATGGACCTCGACGACTCCGTGGACGGGAGCGGCGACCTCAAGCCCTGGGCCAAGGAGATCGTGGAGCGGCTCGATTCCTACACGGAGGTCTCTCCCTCGGGTCGGGGCGTGAAGGTGTTCCTGCGGGGCAGCCTGACGCGCAAGGGCAACCGGCGCAACCTGGGCGATGGCCACGTCGAGGTCTACTCGGCCGACCGCTACTTCACCGTCACCGGCCGGCACCTGGAGGGCACGCCGAAGGCGGTGCAACAGGGACAGGAAGCGCTCGACGAGCTCCACCTTGAACTTTTCCCGCCGGAAGCCGATACGCCGGCGCCGCAGCCCGGGGAATCGCTGAACCTGTCCGACCGGGAGCTCCTCGACCGCATGTTCGCCGCCTCGAACGGCGACGGAGTCCGCCGGCTGTGGGAAGGCGACATCGAGGGCTACCCCTCGCACAGCGAGGCTGATGCGGCGCTCTGCGCCCACCTGGCCTTCTGGACCGGTGGGGACCGGGAGCGGATCAATCGGCTGTTTCGGCAGAGCGGCCTCTGCCGGGATAAGTGGACCGAGCGCGCCGATTACCGCGCGCGGACCATCTCCAAGGCCCTGGAGGGCATGACCGAGACCTACCTGCCTGTGCGTTGCACGCAGACAGGCGAGCCGCCCGGTCAGTCCTGCGACGGCGTGGATCTCTCGAACTTCCAGGTGGGCGGAGCGCCCGGCCACGTCGACGAGGAGGGCCTCCTGGATAAGGCCTTCGCCCTGGCCGACGAGCTGAAGGAGACCCCGGACGTTCGCCGCCTGCACGCGGCCGTCGGCGAATACCTGTGGCAGCTGCCCGACCTGCACCTCGACGAGGTGAAGGCGCGCCTGTCCGACGCCATGGGCGACAGCTTCAAGGTGCGCTCCTTCAACAGGGCCATCAAGGCCGAACGCGCCGAGCGTAAGCGCAAGCGGCACAAAGCGGCGAAAGCCAGGCGGGCGAGCCGCGAGGACGCGGCTCTCCGCAACTACGACGAGATCGAGGTGGTCGACGAGAACGGGAACGCCGGCACTGCCAGGAAGGCCATCCCGATCCGGCGCATCCGAGATGTGCTCACGGGGCAGACGGACGACTGGCCCCGCCGCGTGGGCGACCTGCTGTTCGTGGACGAGGACGGGACGATCCGCTACCTGGAGACCAGCGAGGCCGCGTTCGCCTGGCTCCACGAGCGCTTCCACCTCTACTGGGCGCCCGGGCAGGACGTCGACGGGGTGGCGCTGCTCACCAAGAAGGAATTCGTCTGTCACCTTCAGGCCGTCTGCACCGACTACGAGGCCGTCGAGGACCTGCCGCACGAGCCGGAGATGGCGGGCCACTACTACGCCTGGCGACCGCCCGACGGCTACGAGCCCACGGGAGAGCACCTGGAGGGCCTGCTCGCGTTCTTCGACAACCCTGAGACCGAGGCCGACCGGACGCTCATCAAGGCCGCGTTCCTGACGCCGGCGTGGGGAGGTCTGCCCGGCAAGCGGCCGGCGTTCGCCGTCCTCGCCGCCGACCGGGGTCGCGGCAAGTCGACGCTGGCCAGCGTCATCGGCCAGCTCTACGGCAACCCCATCGAGCTCTCCATCACCGACACGGCCGAGGACAAGCTGGTCTCGCGGCTCCTGACGCCCGAGGCGCTGACCAAGCGCGTGGTGCGCATCGACAACATCAAGGGCAGCTACGACTCGGCCTTCATCGAGGCGCTCATCACCAGCCCGGTCATCAGCGGCCACCGGCTCTACCACGGCGAGGCGTCCCGCCCGAACACCCTGACCTTCGTGCTCACGGGCAACTCGCTGCGGCTCTCCCGCGACATCGCCGACCGCGCCTTCATCATCCGGCTCGCCCGGCCTGTCTACCGGCCCGAATGGGAGGACGAGCTCTACACCTACCTGGCCGAGCACCGCCACCGCATCCTGGCCGACGTTGTGACCGAGCTGAGGAAGCCGGGCGCCGCGTGTTTCGC
>CAZNGS010000140.1:0-2472 GCA_964572825.1 uncultured candidatus Brocadiaceae bacterium | reverse complement strand
TGAACCATGACGAAGCGATGGCGAGTCTGTCTGGACTGCGGAACCGAATGGGAAGGCGCCGAGGTGGGCGGCAACGCCGGCTTCGGCGCCAGGCCCTGCCCCGATTGCGGCGGGCCGACGACGCCCACCGACCCGGAGCGCGCGGCGGCGCACAAGCTCTACCTGGCCCGCAAGCGCGACGTCGCGGCATTGCTGGACTGGCTGGAGCTCGAGCTCCAGCAGCACGCCGCCTTCGCCGCGAAGGAGGGCGTGGACTATGGGCACTGCGGCGACCTCGGGCACGTTCGTGAACTGCTCGTGCAGACGCTGGCCTTCCTGGCCCAGCGGGACGAGAAGGACATCGAGGAGGCCCTCGACGACGCGGCCGCCGGCCGCGAGCAGGCCGAGGGCCGAGCTACTCACTGAAGGAGGAGGTGCAGCATGAAGAAGGCAGAGGTCAAGGTCGGCGAGATGTATGCGGTGAAGGTATCGGGCAACGTGGCTCCGGTCGTCATCGACGAGGAGCACCCGAAGGGCGGCTGGGTCGGAACGAACCAGGAGACGAACCGGCAGGTGCGTATCAAGAATGCCGGCCGCCTGCGCTGCCCCTGGGACGAGTACCTGAAGGGCGGCGACGAGGAAGCCGGCCAGGCCGAAAAGGATGCCGCCACGGCCGACACGGGCGCCCCTGGCGGCGATACGGTCGAGGCCTCGAGCAAGGAGACGAAGGCCAAGAAGAAGCGCACACGGGCCAAGACGGGCGCCCAGGAACGCGGCCTGAGCGGCATCGACGCGGCGGCGAAGGTGCTGGCTGAGGCCGGCGAACCCCTCAACTGCAAGACCATCGTCGAGCGCGCCCTGGAGGCGGGCTACTGGGCATCGGACGGCAAGACGCCTCACGCCACCGTCTACTCGGCCATCCTGCGCGACATGCAGAAGAAGGGCGACGAGTCCCGCTTCCAGAAAGTGGGGCGGGGGCTGTTCGCGCTGGCCCGCTGACGTCGCCGGACATTTTCCCATTCCACCCCGGCCAATTCGGCCGGGGTGTTGTCCGGCACTCGCCAGCCCCCGTTGACGTCCTGCCGTTCGAACCGTATGATTCTCGTCGTAGATCCGTTTTACCAGCGAGAGTTCTACATGAACTACATGGAGCAACTCGTCGGGGAATGGCTGGACTTCCGAGGCTACTTCGTTCGATACAACGTCCGGGTTGGACGTCAGCGGCGGGGAGGGTTTAGGGGGGAAATGGATGTTGCCGCCTATCATCCCCAAACGCAGCATTGCCTGCATGTAGAATGTCAGTGCGACGCAGGTTCTTGGGCGGCCCGGGAGCAGATACTTGCCAAGAAGTTCGCTATAGGAAAACGGTGCTTCGCCGACGAGGTTTTCCCGTGGCTCGAGGGCTCGGAAATCGAGCAATGGGCGGTTGTATGGGCGGCTGGTTCGAACCGAAGGAAACTTGGCCAATCCAGGATTGTCCCCGCGCAGTTGCTTTACTACAACATCGCTCGGGATATGCAACGAGTCGGCCTCAAACACAACCGTGTCGTCCCCGAGAAGTATGCTTTGCTGCGCACCATTCAGTTCACTCTCCGGTTCGTTTGCACTGACATGATATCGAGCAAGATTGCAGAGGAACCTCCCTTGCTGCCGCATTCGGAGTGATCGCGGCACGCCAGCAACGAGACTGAGCATTGCCTGGAGGGAGGATGTCATCGTAGCCCACTCTCCCGCTCCGCTTTCTGCCCTGTGAACTCCTCCCACCGCTGCACGATGACGTCGCAGTAGAGCTCGTCGATTTCCATCAGGAACGCCCGCCGGCCGGTCTGCTCGCAGCCGATCAGCGTCGAGCCGCTGCCGCCGAAGAGGTCCAGGACGTTCTCGCCCGGGCGGCTCGAGTACTGGATGGCCCGCACCGCCAGCTCGACCGGCTTCTCGGTCAGGTGCACCATCGCGGCCGGGTTGACCTTCTTGACGTGCCAGAGGTCGGTGGCATTGTTCAGCCCGAAGAACTTGTGGCCGGCACCTTCGCGCCAGCCGTAGAAGCAGATCTCGAACGCCCCCATGAAGTCCTTGCGGGTCAGGACGGGATGCTGTTTGTCCCACACTATGCCCTGCGAGAAGTAGAGCCCGCATTGCTTCAGGGCCGGCGGGTAGTTGCCGATGTTCGCGTAGCCGCCCCAGATGTAGAACGAGCGCCCGGGCTCCAGCACGCGCGCCATCTGCCCGAACCATGCGCGCAGCAGCAGGGCGAAGGCCTCGTCGGACATGAAGTCGCCTTCCAGCGGCCGGTCTTTAGGGCGCATCTTCGCGCGCGCTTTCTTGGGGTCGGTCGCGCCGCGCGCCACGTCGAAGCCCTGGTGGTGCATCTTCCGGGACAGGTCCGGGTAGGAGCTCTGGCCGGCGGCGATGGCCGTGCTGCTCCTGGGCTCGACTTTCACGTGGTGTAGGCCGGGGGGTTTCACCCCGGCCCCAACCCCGAACCGGACGTGC
>CAZNGS010000139.1:0-2750 GCA_964572825.1 uncultured candidatus Brocadiaceae bacterium | reverse complement strand
TGCTGGCCATCGAGTCGCGGACCTCGTAGCGGGACCGCCCGATCTCGCGGGCGATAGCGTCGGCGAACTCGCCGGCGGCCTTCGTCTGACGGCCGAAGACCTGCTCGAACTTGTTGAGCGTCTCCTGGGCGTCGGCGGCGGCCTTGATGCCCGCGGCGAAGGGGACGGCCATGGCAGCGCTGGCGGCCACCATGCGTTGCCCGAGCTGCCGCACCTTCTGTCCGAAGGAGCGGAGCCTGTAGTGGGCCCGCTGGAGACCCCGGACGAGCTTCGAATCGTCCGCGAAGAGCTCCACGAAGGCGCGTCCGGCGCGTATGCCGCGTGTCTTCGCCATGGGGCCTCCCGGAGTGCGTGGATTCGGCCGTGAAAGGCGGCCTCCCGGGCCGGAATCAGGCCGCGGATTCGGCCTTTTTCACCGCCGAACGCAGGAAACCGAGTCCCAGGGCTGCCAGCGCAGCCCAGACGTACTCCGGTATCTCGACGCCGTAGGCGGTCAGGATGCCGCAGACCAGGATGACGGCGGCCGTCAGATAGGTGCGCTTGCCGTCAAGCCAACGCGCGATGGCGGCCGGCGGTTGAGCTTCGGTGCTCATTCTCCCGTTCCTTTCAGTGCTTTGGCCCAGTCGGCCTCGGCCGCGTTGGCGCGCTCGAAGGCCTCGGTCAGTTCCTCCACGGATATGTGCGTCTGGCCGGCCCGGAGCGCCCGGTCGATGAGGGCGATCAGCTCGGCCAGAACCCGCATCAACAGCAGCAGTTCACTCGTCTTCACGTTCTCGCCTCCTTTCCGCCTCGATCACGGCCCGTGTCAGCACGCGCATGCCCTCGTTGAAGCGTTGCACGCGCCCTTCGGCCGGCGTGCCCGTCTCCAGGGCCAGGCGCCAGGCGTCCAGCGCCTCCCGCGCAATGCCGCGCCACCCCTCGATCTCGGCCGCCGCAGCGTCGTCGATCAGGCCCGCCTGCCGCGCGTCGGTCAGCACCTCGAGCGTCGTCGCGTAAGCGTCCACGGCATTCCGCAGCTGCGCCCGATCGGACGCGCAGCCCAGAGCCGAGGCAACCAGTGCGATCACCAGGACGCGTGCGGCTATGCGCTTCATTGCTACCCTCCCCTTCCTTGGGCCCGTGCAGACAAAAGACAGGACGCTGATGCGAGGGTGCGCTCGCACCAGCGTCCCGTGAGTGGCCACTCGTGTCAGCGGGAGCTACCCGCTGGCAAATGCTACCCTATAGCCTGCTCCTGATTATCGCGGAAGCGTTTGCTGTCGCAAGGGCAGTAGACCCCTTAGCGCGACACCAAGACTCCAGCAGCTCATCCGCCCTCGGTATCGGCCGACGTTGTCTCGCCGGGAGCAGTGTCCTCGGCATGATCCAAGCGACTATCCCTGACCTGCAAGTACTGCTTTGCGTCGCCCCATCGCCCCCGTTGCAGGTTGAGACGAGGCTCTGCAATCGCGGTAGCGACGGCCTCGAGGATATTCAGAGCTGCTGCGACATTCTCGTGAATCTGGGCTGTGTCGGTGGACAGCTCGTGCTTCTTTGTCACCCACTGGGTGCCAAACCAAGAGAATCTGTCCCACCGCTCCGCTAGGTAATCTTCCAGATGGTCCCTTAGGCGTGACAGGAGCCGGTAGTTCCCCGCCCCCGTTTGGCCGATGTAGACAAGTTCGTAGTCGGCGTACAGAGCATAGACACCACGTTGGTCTCGGAAATCGACCTCAACTGCTTTGGCGCTTTTCGATCTGGCTCCGAGCAGACGGCCAGGGTTGTTCCGCCAGCCCCAGAAGACGTTATCGACTCGCCAGAACAACCCGTAACTCCTGATCATGAGCCCACCTCAGTCTAAGGCCTAAACTGCGGACAATCTTCGGCGAAATGGGATCCGGGGAAGATCGCGCAAGCGCCTGCCCGTTCCCGCCGTGGTAGTTGAGCTCGCGCCGGACCGGCGTATTCTACGGGCCTATGTCCATGTTGTCAAAGAGCAGACCATTGCCATCGTGTGAGACCTCCGTCCTACCTTTTGTCTCCCTTCACCAGTCCTTTGAGGAGCCCGATGTTGCCCGGAGTGATCGGGATGCCGGAACTGCGCCTCGGCGCGTGGGGGTCGAAGTCGGCGGGGCGGAAGGCACGTCCCTTCTTCGGGTCCCGGTTCACGTTCGCGATCAGGGCCATTACCGAGCTCGTGTGCGCCCATCGCTCCCTGCCTCTCGCCTCGGCCATCCACAGGAGCTGCCTCAGGCTGTAGGGCCGGGGGTCGACTCCGGCGACGGCCCCGAGCTCGTAGGCGAATCGCCATAGATCGCGGCCACTTCCTGCTCGGGATCGACCGCGTCGAGCCGCTCCTCGTTCGCGCTGATCACCAGCTCGATCATCCTCTGCTGGGTCGCCGCCGCCTTCACCACGTCGCGACGGCCCAGCATCCGGAAAAAACAGACCAGCTCCTCGTAGAAGGCCTGCTGCGCCTCCAGGATCGCGTCCCCGCCCATGGCCTCGGCCCACTCCTCGTCGGTGACTCCCTGGCCGTCGGCCTGGGGCTTGATCAGGGCGAAGATCACGTCGCAGAGCAGCGCGACCTCGGTCCCCAGACGTGTCAGCAGCGGCGGGTCAGCCTGATCACAGGGTTCCAGCAGGTCGACGTCGACCAGGGCCTTCACCCGCTCGGCCGAGCCGAGGGTGAGGGACAGCGTCCAGGTGCGTCCGGCGTTGTCGGTGAAGCTCTGCACCTCGCGTTCTCCCTCCGGCTATTGACAAAGGCT
>CAZNGS010000138.1:0-2820 GCA_964572825.1 uncultured candidatus Brocadiaceae bacterium | reverse complement strand
GGCCAGTGACCTACAAGATATGGCACCCACAAGACCGAAGTGCATAGCCCTATTTCGGAATTCTCGCGGTCAACGCGGTCAACCCGGACACACGGATTTCCAGAAACGACTATAATGGGTGCGCCGTACCCACAGTCCTTCGCGCGAGGGTTCGCAGCAAAGGCTGATGGACACCGATTGCCCCAGGCTACTTCGCCGCCACAAGGGGGACTACGAAGCCCGGGGATCAACGACACGACGATCTCAGCAGCGCCCTAACGAAACGACCAGGCTTTTACGGCGGCCAACCGATAACCAGTAACCAGTAACCGGTAACAGGTGACGCCACTGCTCGCGTTCGGTCAGAACGACAAAGCGGCCACCGGGGAATACTGGATGTCCGCCTTATTGCAGACCAACGGCACGGAATAGCCTCATGACGGCCGGGGCCTGGCCGGTATCGTCCGCCCTGTGATGGTCGCTGGCTGCGTGGGGAGGTCCGGCCGCTGTCCGTGTGCGTCCGTGTGCGTCCCTTCACGCATCACGGCGCCGCGTCCGGTCGGTTTCGGCAGCAGCGAACGCCCGGGGAAAAGGCCGATTACGAAACGAACCGAATTCCTCAGAAGCCATTGTTGAAAAGCATTTTATGGACTATTTTCCATGGCAACGAGGGAGGTTTTCCCGTATGGGCCAGGTCTCACGGAGCCAGTGCGTTTCCAGACGGTGTGCGGTAATCGGCTCGGTTGCCAGGCTTCGACCGCTCTTGAGCGGAAGCTCATGCGCGGGAGTGGCACCGAGCCGCTCTGGCGTTCCGTGCGAAGATCCAGCTCCATCAGCCCATGCGATCGAGCCGCTGGCGGAGCATCTGGTTGGCCAGTTTGGGGTCGGCTTTGCCCTGGGTCAGGCGCATGACCTGGCCCACCAGCGGGCCGACGGCCTGCTTCTTGCCCCCCAGGTAGTCCTGGACCGGACCGGGGTTCTCCTGGATAACCCGCTCGATGAGCGCAACCCAGGTGCCTTTGTCTCGTTCCGGCTTGGACGACAAGGAGGCGTTGCGGTAGAATCATGCCGAGGAGGCTGAGGCAATGGACGCGCTGGATGTGCTCAAGAACCACAAGGACGAGCTGGACCGGCGCTTCGGCGTCAAGAGCATCGCCGTGTTCGGTTCCCATGCGCGCGGCGACACCCACGAGGCCAGCGACGCGGACATCCTGGTCGAGTTCGACCAGCCGGTGGGGCTGTTCGAGTTCGTCAGGCTGAAGAACTACCTGGAAGAACTCCTTGGATGCAAGGTGGACCTCGGCACGCCGGCATCGCTAAAGCCCCGCCTGCGCGAGCGCGTGCTGAAGGAGGCAGTCTATGTCTCGTGAACACTGGCGGGCCAGAGTCGAGGACATCCTCGAATCAATCGCCAACCTTCAGAGCTTCGTCGAGGGCATGAGTTGCGAGGAGTTTGCGGCGGACACCAAGACGGTGCGCGCCGCGGCCTACGAGATTATGATAATCGGCGAGGCCGCCGCTCACGTCCCGCAACAAGCCCGCTGCCGGTCCCCGCAGGTCCCGTGGGACGAGATGCGGGGAATTCGTAACATCGTGGTGCATGAGTACTTCCGCGTCGACGTGGCGATCCTGTGGCAAACCATCACCCAGAATCTGCCGCCCCTTGTGCCGATGCTCGAAAGCCTGCTGGCGCAGGCTGAGCAGTGAAACAGGGAAGGCGGACACCGGGATAAGCGACCTTGGCGGCGAACGTGGGCGGGGCCGGAGCGGACCGACCGGCGATGCCTGCCGGAGTGGCCTGAGTAGGAAACCGGGGACGGGCGGCGGGATGGGCCTGGTCTTCCGCGCGGGCCAACCCGACAATGGAGCCCTGCTCTGCGGTAGGCCTACGGCCGGGGTATGTTTCCTGCTCCGCGTCTCGCAGAGCATTCCCTGGATCCCGGCGGTTGGGACCGCCCGTCACCCCATCGGGTCGAGTTTTTCCCGGAGCATCTGGTTGGCCAGTTTGGGGTCGGCTTTGCCCCGGGTCAGGCGCATGACCTGGCCCACCAGCGGGCCGACGGCCTGTTTCTTGCCCCCCAGGTAGTCCTGGACCGGACCGGGGTTCTCCTGGATGACCCGCTCGATGATGGGCGCCAGCTCGGACTCCTCGCCGATCTGCTCCGCCCCCTCCTCCTCGACCAGCGTGGCGGCGTCCTTGCCGGTCTCCATCATCTTGCCCATGATGTCGCGGGCCACGGAGGCGTTTATCTTCCCCTCCTCCAGCAGCCCGATCAACTCGCCCATGCGCGCGGGCCGGATGTCGAACTCCGCCAGCGGGACGTCCCGCTCCTTCACCGCGCGGAGGACTTCGTTCATGATCCAGTTGGCAGCGGCCCCCGGGGCCTCGCACTCCGCCACGCATGCCTCGTAGTAATCCGCAACGTCCCTGGAGTCGGTCAGGACAGAGGCGTTGTACTCGCTGAGGCCGTATTCGCGGATGAACCGGAGCCGCCGCTCGAGGGGCAGCTCGGGCACGGTGACCCTGACCTCCTCCAGCAGGGCGTCGGTGATCCGCACCGGCAGCAGGTCGGGTTCGGGGAAGTAGCGGTAGTCCTGGGCCTCCTCTTTGGAGCGCATGCGGGCGGTGCGGTCGCGGGCCTCGTCCCAGAGGCGGGTCTCCTGCTGCACGGCGCGGCCGTCGTCGAGGACGGACCGCTGGCGCCTGGTCTCGTATTCGAGCGCGCCGCGCACGGCTTTCATGGAATTGAGGTTTTTGATCTCGACGCGGGTGCCCAGCTCCCGGGTGCCGGCGGGGCGGGTGCTGATGCTGGCCTCGAAGCGCAGGGAGCCCTCCTGCAT
>CAZNGS010000137.1:0-3105 GCA_964572825.1 uncultured candidatus Brocadiaceae bacterium | reverse complement strand
TGGTCGAGGACCGCTTCGGCAACTGGTGGGTCTGCTCCTTCGCCAACGAGGCCAGCCAGGGCCAGCCGTGCTTCAACTTCCTGACCGCCTACATCCACCCCTGCCGCGTCTCCGTGGAGGACGGTGAATTGATAATACGCCTGGCCGACAGTTTCCCGGATTACGTCGAAAGAGCCTTACGCGAAAGGAATTAGAGCATCATGACAGCGAACGGAAAGGCCGTCTCCCGTCGTGACTTACTGAAGGCCGGCGCAGCCGGCGCCGCGCTGTTGGGTCTCGGGGGCCGGACCGCCCTGAGTACCGCCGCAAGCGCCGGGAACGGCGCCCCCAATATCATCGTCATCCTCGTTGACGACATGGGCTTTTCCGATATCGGCTGTTACGGGGGGGAAATCCCCACGCCCAACATTGACTCCCTGGCCGATCGAGGCGTGCGCTTCACCCGGTTCTACAACTCGGCTCGTTGCGCGCCCACCCGGGCATCCATCATGACCGGGCTCCACCCCCATCAGGCCGACCATGCGGGAAACAGAGGCATACTGCCCGAGAATGTGGTCACCGTGCCCGAGTGCCTGAGAGATCTGGGCTACCAGACCTACATGACCGGCAAATGGCACCTCAATTCCGTTCAAAGGGAGGTGGACGGCAAGCAGAAGCTGGTTTTTGCCGAGGGGTCGCGCCCGCTCGACCGCGGATTCGACCGATTCTACGGAGCCATGGAGGGATGGAATCCCTATACCGCCCCCCAGGCCGAGAAGTTCATCTACGAAGGCAACGAACAGCTTCAGTCTCTGCCTTCCGATTGGTATTGCACGACGGCGTTTACGGACAAGGCCCTGGAATTCGTCGAGCGGGGGGACTCGGGAAAGCCGTTTTTTCTCTATCTCGCCTACAACGCCCCACACTGGCCGCTCCAGGCCCCGGAGGAGCTGATCCGGAAATACCTGCCGCTCTATGAGTCGGGCTGGGACGTGATGCGTGAGAACCGTTTCCGCAGGCAGAAGGAAATGGAGATGTTCCCGGCCGATCTGCCTCTCTCCCCGCGAGACGAGCAGATCGTGGCCTGGGGGGAGGCCCTCGTCAATAACGACTGGTGGGATCCGCTCCTGAATCCGCCCTGGCAGAAGGAGCAGAAACCCGTCCCCGAAGAGTTTCGGAACCCGCAAACCAATAAGGCCGACTGGGTGCGCCGCATGGCCACCTACGCTGCCGTAATGGAATTGGTGGACCGCAACGTGGGCAGACTGGTAAACGGTTTGAGGCAGAGGGGCGAGCTGGACAACACGCTTATCATGTTCCTGAGCGACAACGGCGCCTGTCCCGAGGGGGGCCGCAGCCCCAACTACTACGGGACCTATCTTTACCCTTGGGCGTGCGCCTCGAATACCCCTTACCGCAAATACAAGAGCCGGGTGCACGAGGGCGGGATTATCACTCCGTTCATCGCTTCCTGGCCCGCGGCGCTGCCGGCAGGCGCCTGGAACCACGCCCGGATCGCCCAGACCAAAGACATCCTCCCCACTCTGCTTGAAGCCGCCGGCGGAAGCTATCCCAGGCAGTTCGGCGGCCACGCCATACAGTCCGTCGAAGGCAGGAGTTTCTTGCGGGCCTGTGCCGCCCCGGAGCAGGCCGACAACGAGGCCGTTCACTTCTGGGAGCACGCCGGCAACTGTGCCGTCCGGGAAGGCAGGTGGAAGGCGTTGTACGACACCGGCTGGGTGCCTATGGACATGGACGTTGAGCGGCGTTGGTACCTCTACGACCTGGAAAGCGACCCTTTCGAAACTCATGACCTGGCCGCGCAACGGCCGAAGGTGCTGAGTGAACTGGTGGAAAGGTACCGCGGGTGGGCCGGCAGAGTCGGCGCCCATTCGCCGGGATAAGATGAGAAACCAACCGATGGAAAGACGCCGGTTCATCGGCTGCTGTGCCGGCCTGATGGGGCTGGGCACGGTGCTGTTGACCGGAGGGACGGACACCCAGACAGGGAGAAGGACTGCCATGGCGGAAACAGATGCTTCGCGTGCGGCGCCGGAGGCGAGCAATGATCGCCCGAACGTGCTGCTGGTGATGGTGGACGACATGGGGTATTCGGACATCGGCTGCTACGGCGGTGAGATAGAGACACCCACGCTCGACTCTCTGGCGGAGGGCGGCGTGCGGTGCTCCCGGTTCTACAACGCCGCCCAGTGCTGCCCCTCGCGCGCGACGCTGCTCACCGGGCTCTACCCGCACCAGGCGGGCATGGGCGACATGAACGCGCGCGGGCCGTCCGCGCTGCTGTGGCAGGAAGTCGGCTCCAACGCCTACCTGGGCTTCAAGAAAGAGGGTATCATCACCCTGCCCGAAGTTCTGCGCGAGGCCGGCTATCAGACGTTCATGGCCGGCAAGTGGCACCTGGGCGACACGCCGGACAACTGGCCCTCGAAGCGCGGCTTCGACCGCACCTTCAGCCTGATCATCGGCGCCAGCGAACATTTCTCCGGCCGCTACGCGTGGCAGAGCGAGGGTCCCATCGCGCCGTTTAGCCTGGACGGCGAGAAGCTGGACGAACTGCCGGACGACTTCTACACTACCGACACCTTCACCGACTACGCCCTGTGCTTCATTGAGGAATCCGACGCCGACAGGCCCTGGTTCTGCTACCTGGCCTACACCGCGCCGCACTGGCCGCTGCAGGCATACGAGGAGGATGCCGCGAAGTACGATGAAATCTACCGGCAGCATCCGGAGACGCTCCGCCGCGCGCGCTTCGAGCGCATGAAGGAGATGGGGTTGGTGCCGGAGAGGGCCGTCCTGCCGCCGCTCGATCCCGCCATCACCGCCCACGGCATCGAGGACAACCGGGAGTGGCGCGACCGGTCCATGCGCCACTACGCCGGCATGATTGACCGCGTGGACCAGAACCTGGCCCGGGTGGTGGACCTGCTCAGGGAGCGTGGCGAGTTCGAAAACACACTTATCCTTTTCATGAGCGACAACGGTGCCGACACGGTGCGCGGCCCTCTGTGGGGGCGGCTCAACAACGCACCGTTCCGGCGCTACAAGGTGTGGACCTACGACGGCGGCATCGCCACGCCGCTGATCGCCCACTGGCCCGCCGGA
>CAZNGS010000136.1:0-3146 GCA_964572825.1 uncultured candidatus Brocadiaceae bacterium | reverse complement strand
ATTCGCTTGACCGCTGACAGCCTTTCAGAGATAGCACAGGCGCCCTCGCCTGAGGCCGTTTGCCCTGTGGCGCCCGTTGCCCTTTAGCCGCCCGGCGGGGGCTGCTACAATGAGCGGAAAGAGCTTTTCAACGGGAGGAGATGGATGGCTATGCCGAAGACCGGCACGGAAAGGATGACGAACCGGGAGCGCATATTCGCCACGTTTCGCGGGGAGGAGGTGGACCGCTTCCCGGTCTGGCTGAAGATGACCAACCGCACGTGGCAGTGCTCGCAGCCCGAGCCGTACTGCGACATGGACGCGGAGGAGCTGCTGCGGGCCGCCGGGTGCGACCTGCTGCTGGGCTGCTGGGGGGGCGCGGATTGCGAGAATCCGAACGTCGAGCGCCACACGAGCCGGGAGAACGGCCGGCGCACCACCGTCTTCGAGACCCCGGACGGGCCGCTGGTCGCCGGGGAGAGCTACGATCAGTACACGGAATCCTGGCATCCCACCAGGTTCCCAGCGGATAGCGCCGAGAACCTGCGCCGCCTGCGCTGGCTGTTCAGGGACACCCGGTATTCCGTTCCCCCAGACCGGGCGCAACAGTGGGCCGGCCGTCAGAAGGAACTGGAGGCCCGGGACGCGGTCAGCCTTGCCGGCATCGGGCCGTCGCCCCTGATGAACCTGGTGGAGCATCTGTGCGGGCCGGAGACCACGGTCTACCTGCTGCACGACGAGCCGCAGCTGTTCCGCGAGGTGATAGACCTGATGCACGCCGACCGCATGCGCAACCTGCGGGCGCTGCTGCCGCACGTCGCCGCCGACACTTTCTGGCTGACCGAGAACACCTCGACCACACTGATCAGCCCGGCCATGTTCGAGGAGTTCTGCATGCGGCACCTTCATGACTATGGCAGCCTGATCCTGGAGCACGACCTCATCCCCGTCCACCACATGTGTGGCAAGCTGAACGCTCTGCTGGAGAAGGTAGACGAGCTGCCGGCGATGGCGAACGAGGCGTACACCACCCCGCCGGTGGGGGATACGACCCTGGCCGACGGCCGCACCCGTATGCCCGGCAAGGCCCTGATCGGCGGGACGAACGCCACCCTGTGGCTGGCGCCGGTGGAGAAGATCGTGGCCACGGTGGCCGAGGACCTGGCCAACTGCCCCGACCGTCGCAAGATATTCCTCACCTCGGCGGGCGTGCTGCCCCCTCCGGTCTCCTTCGAGAAGGCCCGGCGAACGGTGGCCGAGTTCAAACGCCTCTGACGTCCCCTTGAGGGCGAGGGCCGGCCGTCGTACAATTCCGTAGGGTTCCGATGTTGAAGCTACCGTTTTGTGGGACGGGGTGCTGCCATGATCGCGGGGGAGGGCGGCCCACAGGTCAAGCGCGAGCCGAGGGAGCTGTCCCTGCTGTTCGAGGTCAGCCAGCGGCTGTCCGAGAGCATGGACCTGCGCGAGGTGGTGGGTCCGCTGCTGGAGACGCTGGCCGAGCACATGGGCATGAAGCGGGCCACCCTCACCCTGCTGAACCGCGAGACGGGCGAGATATTCATCGAACAGGCGCACGGCCTCTCGACAAGCCAGATGCGCCGGGGCCGCTACCGGGTGGGCGAGGGCGTGACGGGCAAGGTGGTGCAGACGGGGAAGCCGGCCGTGGTGCCGCGCATCTCCGAGGAGCCCCTGTTTCTGGACCGCACCGGTGCCCGCAGCCGCGTTGACCGCGAGGATGTCTCGTTCATCTGCGTGCCCATCAAGCTGGGCAGCGAGGTGATCGGTGCGCTGAGCGTGGACCGGTTGTTCTCCGAGGATGTGTCCCTGGACGAAGATGTGCGGCTGCTGAGCATCATCGCCTCCCTGATCGCCCAGGCCGTGCGGCTGCGCCAGTCGGCCGAGGAGGAGCGCCAGCGGCTGATCGAGGAGAACCTGCGCCTGCAGGAGGAGCTGCAGGACAGGTTCCGGCCGTCCAACATCATCGGGCGCTCCCGCGCCATGCAGGCCGTCTATGACCTGATCGAGAAGGTGGCGGGCGCCGACAGCACGGTGCTCATCCGGGGCGAGAGCGGCACCGGCAAGGAGCTGGTGGCCCACGCCATCCACTACAACAGCCCCCGGGCGTCGAACCCGTTCATCAAGGTCCACTGCGCGGCCCTGCCGGAGTCGGTCATCGAGAGCGAGCTGTTCGGCCACGAGAAGGGGGCGTTCACCGGGGCGATCGAGCAGCGCAAGGGCCGATTCGAGAGGGCCCACACGGGGAGCATCTTCCTGGACGAGGTGGGCGACCTGACCCCCGCCACCCAGGTGAAGCTGCTGCGCGTGCTGCAGGAACGCCAGTTCGAGCGGGTGGGAGGCACCGACACGGTGCAGGTGGAAGTGCGTGTCATCGCCGCCACCAACTGGGACCTGGAGGCGCTGGTGGAAGAGGAGGATTTCCGCCGGGACCTCTACTACCGGCTCAACGTCTTTCCCATCCACGTGCCCCCCCTGCGCGACCGCCGGACGGACGTGCCGCTGCTGGTGGATCACTTTATTGAGAAGTACAGCCGAAGCGCGGGCAAGGACGTGCACCGCCTCTCCGGGCCGGCCCTGGACGCCCTGATGGCCTACGACTGGCCGGGCAACGTGCGGGAGCTGGAGAACTGCATAGAACGGGCCGTCCTGATGGCCGACGGCGATACCATCCAGGCGCATCACCTGCCGCCCACCGTCCAGCCCGAGTCCCCCGCTGTGGGCGGCGGCAGGGCCCTGCCGGACGTGGTGGAAAACATCGAGAGAGATATGATCGTCGAGGCGCTCCGCCAGTCCGGGGGCAACATGGCGGAGGCGGCGCGCCGGCTCGGCATCACCGAGCGGGTGATGGGCCTGCGCGTGAAGAAATACGATCTCGACCCGGGGAAGTATCGGTAAGAACCGTAGGCCGTTCTGAGCTGGGACGGCAATGACCGCAGCCGGGGGCCTGTCTGCGTGCGGCGACGCACAGGCAGGCGGTTGCGCCACACATCAACCGCGCAAGCGCACGAGCCGCGTGTAGCTCAGGCGCCCTCGCCTGAGGCGTTTGCCGTACCAGGAACGACCGCAGCCGAGGGCGGCTGCGCCACACATCTGCCGTGTGTAATGAAATGAAAGGCTGCCAGCTCCGGTGTAGAATGTTGAGCAGTTTT
>CAZNGS010000135.1:0-3291 GCA_964572825.1 uncultured candidatus Brocadiaceae bacterium | reverse complement strand
GTGCGGAGGGTCTCCAGCTCGCGGTGGAACACGCGGTCCATGGGCAGTCCCAGGGTGACGAAGACCGTGTCGCCGACGGCCACCAGACGCCGTGGCAGGTTGGCCGGACCGCTCTTGAGCCGCTGCATCTGCGTGTGCCAGGTCTCGATCGGCCGTTGCCACAGGACCGTGCCGCTGAACGCGTCGCGGGCCACCAGCCGCCACCGGGAGGAGCCGTGATCGAAGATGTAGAACAGGCGGCCGCCGGCACTCACCATGGCGCTGGCCGAGGACATGTGGTCGTGATGGCGCCCGTAACGCGGGTTACCGATCCACTGCAGCCGGCGCGGGGGCGCCACGGCCGTGTCTGTCGACACCGCGTTGTTGGAGGGACCGTGGAGATAGTGGGTCCACTGGTCGATCTCCTCCGGCCGCGGCTTGACCATCTTTCGCCATCCGGTATCGGTCCGCAGGCATGCAACGCCACCGGGGGCCAGCACGCGCAGCATCTCCTCCCCTGGAACGCCCGACCGGTCTTCCACGACCAGAAGATTGACCAGATTGTCGACGTAGGGCAGGTGATCGCCCCGGAGCAAATCGGCAGAGACCGACCCGTAGAGGCCGGCGGAGCGGATGTGCGCGCGAGCCCGCCGGACGTTGGCCGGGTCCCGGTCCAGGCCCTGGACCAGGTAACCGTCGGTGGCACGCAGGGCGGCCGTCAGGCGACCGTCCCCGCAGCCGACGTGCACGATCAGCCCGCCCTCCACGCCGGAGAGCTCCAGGACCTGCCTGGCCGCGCCGGCAACCTCCCCTGCCCCGCCGTCCGGCGCGGCCGCCAGCACGGACCCGCAGCCGATCGCGACTGCGGCAAGCGTGAAGACCAGTTTCTTCATCTATTCCGCCCCGGTACGGTCCCGCCACCATCGATTTCCGCCGGCATTCTCAGCGGTCACCGCCTCTCATCCGCTCACCCCGCCGGGCCAGTGCTGCGGCGGGGGACGAAGCGCGCCGGCACGGTCTGCACCGTCTCCCGCGCTTCCTCGACGCAGAGTTCTCCCTCCGCCACCCGCAGGGCCAGCCGCGTGGCAGCCGCTCCGAGCTGCCGGAACTCGAAACTTATCGTGCTCAGCGGAGGCAGGGCGCAGTCCGCCACGTGATTGTCAAAACCCACCACGCTCACGTCCTCGGGTACCCGCCTCCCCCGCTCCCGCAGGACCCCATATAAGCCCAGCGCCACCAGGTCGTTCCAGCACATCACCGCCGTGCCCGGCAGAGGCTCCGGCAACGCCTCTGCCAGAGCCTCGTGCCAGCGCTCGATCTGCGCGTCCAGCGGTCCACCGACCTCTCCCCCCGCCGGCCGGACCTGCAGGACCTCGACCTCCATCCCCTGCTCGTCGGCCGCCTCGCGGACCACCGGCAGCCGATCCCCGCCCTTCCACTTCTCGCGGTGTCCCGGCCCGACCCACACCACCTCCCGATGGCCCAGTTCCGCCAGGTACTCCACCGCCTCCCGCAGCCCCGGCCCGGCGTCCAGGTCCACCCGCGGCACCCCCTCCAGGGGCGAAAACTGGACCACCACCGGCGGCACGGGCGCATCCCGCCACGCCTCCGCAGCCCCGCTCGTCATCGGTCCTCCCACGGCAATCAAACCGTCCACGCGGCCCTGCTGCAGGTATCGCACCCCCGCCGATTCCCGGTCCCGCTCGCCTCCGATCAGCAGCACGTCGTAGCCCGCCTTGAGCGCCTCCGACTCGACCCCCTCGGCCACCATGCTCCAGAAAGGGTTCATATGCCCCCCGGGGCCCCCCGCCAGCAGCCCCAGGGTCATGGACTTGCCCGAGACCAGAGTGCGCGCCGCGTGACTCGGCGTGTAGCCCAACTGCTGTGCAGCCTGCTCCACGCGCCGGACCACCCGATCCGTAATCCTCAATTCCTCGGCCCGCCCGTTCAGCACATAACTCACCGTCGCGCGCGTCACTCCGGCCCGCTCGGCGACCTGCTGCTGCGTGACTCTCATACCCACCCGCCCTCCAGATTTGTGACAGGGGTAAAATACCCCTCAATAGTCTCGAAGTCAAGCATACCCGCCCGCCTCGCCGTTGGCAGGCCCGCTGCCGGGGCGCGGGCGGATCGGCTGCCGCCGGCCCGCCTGCGCCGCAGCAAGAATATTCCGTTAACTCTCACGCATTGGCAGTGTTCTGACAAATTCGGTTCGTTTCGTAATTCGGTTGCTTTCCGCATTTTTCCCCATAAAGCGGATAGATGCGCGCCCCCGCCGCCGGGCCGGCCAATCGCCGCCGCCCGCCCGACATAGCCATGCCAGCGCCCGCCAGGAGCGTGCCACCGGACGGACATCTCCCTGCCGCATTGTCGTCCAGCGTGTCCGGGCCTTCATAGTCGCGCCAGGTCGCGGCGAAGCAGGCCGATAGCCTGCCTCCCGGCCAGAGGCAAAAAACGGTTCTCACACTAGGGCAGCAGGGCAGAAACAACGACATACTTATCCACTCCGGCGCCGGCAAGTAGCTGTACCTTATTTGCTGCATGACGTGATCGCCTCCTCGCCCTGTTGGTACTGCCGGGACGTCTCGTGCCGTTGTGCACCGTGCCGTCGTCGTGTCCTTCATCTGCGTCAATCTGCGTGAATCTGTGGATAGATGCCGTTGTTATCAGATGGCAGGTGCCAGATGTCATTTGCCGGTTGCCGGTTGCCAGTTGCCAGTTGCCAGTCGTCTTTGTCATGTAGAAGCTTCGCTCCGTCGCCGTGTCGTTAATCGGCGCATATCTGCGTTCATCTGCCGACACCAGCCGTTCGCCGTTTGCCGTGGCCGTAACTTCGGCCTTTGTCCTTCGAGCCTCGCACTTCCGGCGGCCTGCCGCCGGCTATTATAGTCGTTTTCTGGCGGCCGCGTGTCCGGGTTGACCGATCTGACCGAGAAAATCCGAAAAAACCGCCGAAATGGCTTGTGCTATGCGGATACAGTGCTATACTCACTGCTGCGTAGTGCGTCGCAGAGGCAGCCTTCGAGCTTGAGCACGGAGTAGATGAGCTCGACGGCGCGCTCGGGCGAGACGGGCTCGGGGGCGGCGATGCTGATCTGGGCCTGGACGTCCTTGCTCTTGACGACGTCCCCTCGCCGCCCTATTATCAAGGAGTCTCTGTCCGGGCGGCGAAGCGTTGCTGTCCTGGGCGCAGCACGCGTCATAGCCACTGAGGGATCGGCCGACAGGCAAACGCCGCAGCACAGCAGTCAGAACATATGCAAAACGTCCACGCGCTGGGCCGGAGCGCCGCGGGCGGCTTGCGCTTGACAT
>CAZNGS010000134.1:0-3400 GCA_964572825.1 uncultured candidatus Brocadiaceae bacterium | reverse complement strand
CCCGCAGCATCTTGGTCATGGTGCTGGGGCGGACGGCCGACCAGGGCGACGTGCTGGAGGAGACGGCGATGCAGCCGCTGAAGACCGCCGAACGACCATACCCCGGCGGCGGGCGCGAAGGCGCCATTCGGCATTGGATCGAGAACCCCGTCCTGCTGTTCGAGCCGGTGAAGCTGGCCGTGACACTGAAAAGAAACGCCCCTTGCCGCGTCTATGCCCTCGATCACGACGGGCGCAAACAGCCGGACGCGATGGAAATACCCGTCGAAAGGACGCAGGAGGGCTTGCGCTTCACTGCGGACGGCGCGAAGAGCAAGACGATGTACTATTTGGTCGAATTCGAGTGACCGGGTAGGGAGTCACGAACGATGTGCAAGCGGTGGATCGTCGTCCTGAGTGTCGTTTTTGTCATGGGGTTCGGACCCCGCGCGAGAGCACTTGCTGTTGAGCCTGCGGATCCGGACCTGATCCCGGAGGGCCGGCGGCTGTTGGATTACCTTGTGTCCGTTGAGGGCAAGAAGATCGTCAGCGGCGTGCAGCGCAATGGAGGCGGACAGGGTCCGTTCACCTTTGTGCTTCACGCCAGTGGCCGGGAACCGGCCCTCTACGGCGAGGATATCGGCGGTTTCCATCCGCTGGGCAGCGAGATATACCACCAGGTAAGGAGGGGCGTGGTCAAGAAATGCCTTTTCTGGTGGCAGGAAAAAGGCGGCATTGTAACGATGGCCTGGCACTGGAAGAACCCGATGCATCCGGACGGACATCACCACAAGGGCAGGCAGCCGGCCGGCGTTGAGCCGCCAGACGTAGGGAAGATGGTCACGCCGGGAACCGAAGAGTACGAGGCGTTCCACAGAGTTCTGGGCCAGACTGCAGATAACCTGGAGGACTTGGCGGACGCGCACGTGCCGATTATCTGGCGGCCGTTCCACGAGATTGACGGGGGCTGGTTTTGGTGGACCGACTCGGAGACCCCGGAGAACACGGCGACCCTCTGGCGCCAGATGTTCGACTACCTGGTCAACGAGCGGGGGATCCACAACCTCATCTGGACCTACCACGCGGCACACACGTCTCACCGGAGAGGGGCGAAGGATGCCACGTTTGAAGACGAGATAGCCCACCGAAAGCGGTTCTACCCGGGCGCCGAATATGTGGATATGGCAAGCCTCTCGGCCTACGGCAACCCGAAATTGGGCTGGAGCGGTCCGCAACAAGAGAACTACGCGCGCGCCTACGAGCTGATGCAGGGGGTTGCGCCGGGCAAGCCTCTCTGTATCGCCGAGAACCACGGCGGTCTGCTCAATCCGGTCATAGCGCAGAAAAAAGGACCGGCCTGGGTGTATCAGATGGCGTGGACTCCGGGTGAGCGCACCTGGGTGGCCTTTACGTTCAACCATGAGCATTTCATCAAGTTGGACGAGCTGCCGGTGTTCCATGGAGGCAATGTGATGCCGAATGTTCGCATCGACTGGCCAACCGACGGCCTGGCGATTGGAGCCGACCAGATCAAGCTGGCAGGCTTCGCCGCGGACCGCAACGACAACCTGAAGGAAGTGAGTGTGCTTGCGCTCCATGGCCCGTGGTTGGACTGGAAGGACCGGGGGTACGAGTCGGTGATGGGGATGGTGAAAGACCGTGGCGAGCTGCCGGGGAAAGCCAGGATGGGCGCCGGGGGCCGCTGGACGTTCACCTGGCGGAACATCCCTGCCGGTCATCACCAGGTGGTGGCGCTGGCGCGGGACACCAAGGGTGCCGTGGCCCACTCGAACGTGGTTCGCATGACGGCCGGGATTGAGAACCTGGCACTGGGCAGGGATGTGACGGCGTCGACCACCAGCCCCTGGGGCGGCCCGCCCGGAGATGCGGTGGACGGCGACCCCTACTCGATGTGGTGGTCCGACCATCGGGAGCCGGACCCGCAGTGGCTGCAGGTGGACCTGGGCTCCGCGCAGAAGGTTGGCGCTGTGTCGGTTCTATGGTGGAAGGCCTACGCGAAGGACTACACGGTTCAGGTCTCGAACGACGGTGAGAACTGGCGTGGGGTGGCCCGCGTGCAGGACCGGCCGAAGCCGTTGGGCGGCACGGACGTGGTCCGTTTCGACCCCGTGCAGGCACGGCACGTTCGCCTGCATTTCACCGAACCGGCCGTCCAGTGGCAGCACTACTGCATCTACGACTTCGGCGTGTACGAAAGCCTACCCGAGGCAGATTGAAGGCGGCAAACCGCTAACCCGGAGAGGACAGAGCAATGTGGAAGTTGACCATTCTGGCGACGACGATCGCCCTGGCGATCTGCGGATGTGAACGAACGAATCACAGGCCGACCCTGACGGAGCGGAACATGAATGAACCAGAGGAGATATGGCGGGCGGTGCCGGTGGGCCGGCTGGGCCTGCAGTTGTGGCGGGGCGACGACCGCTTGTTCAGCCTGGATGCCGAGATCGACCAGCCGGAAGGAACACGGCGGCCCGACCTGGAGGCGGCGCCGACGGCGGGTCCCCAGGAGCGCGCCTGCGAGGAAGACGTCTACTTCTATACATGGCAGGATCCGGAACCCGTGGCCGGGCCCCTGGCGCTGCGTTATGAGACCGGCCAGCTCGACCCACACACTCTCCGGTTCCGACTGCGGTGCGAAAGCCCGGAAGAGCTGGAATTTGAGGGTGTGCGGCTGACCATCCCCTCTCTGGACCTGAGCTACTATCTGCAGGGCGGCCGCGCGACGGTCACGACGGCTGACGGGGAGGCGGTCGAGTTCCCAGTACCGCACACCAGGTTCCGACATCCGCTGGGCGATCAGGTCCAGCATATCCGGTTGGAGACACACCACGGGGAGCAGGTGGAGCTGGAATTCAGCGAACCGGCGACGGCCATCTATCACGGCCACAAGCTGCACATCCACGCGATTCAGGGCCCCCTGCCGGCGGGGGAACCGCGTGAGTTCACGCTCACGGTCCGCCTGCCGCAGCCGGTGGAATTTGAGCCGGAGAACCAACTGGTGGACACCTCCGACTGGTTCCTCTACAAGGGCAAGCAGGACTTCCGCCCCGGCAGCGCCATCGGTATGGAGGAATGGCTGGAACGCCCGGCCGGCAAACGCGGCTATGTGCAAATAGACGAGGGCAAGGGCCGGTTCGTCTTCGAGGACGGCAAACCGGTGAAGTTCTGGGGGACGAATATAAGCTGGGCGGACATGGCGCTCCCGGAGGAGGAAGCGGTGCGCTACGCCGACAAGTTCGCCAAGCACGGCGTGAACATCGTACGCTTCCACAAGTTCTTCAACTTCGCTCCGCGCGGGATACTGAACGCGGAGTCCCCGGTGGATGTGGACGTGGACGTGACCCGGCGGTTCGACAACATGCACGCCGAACTGAAGGAGCGGGGCATCTACGTGGGCTGG
>CAZNGS010000133.1:0-3525 GCA_964572825.1 uncultured candidatus Brocadiaceae bacterium | reverse complement strand
GGCGGTCCTCCGCCACGCGCCGCTCGTTCGGCGTGAGCAGGATGCTGCCCCGCGAGCCGCCCAGGCCCTTCACCTCGATGAGCCGCAGCTCGCCGGAGTTCGGGTCCACGCTGCTCAGATCATAGCCGAGATTCTTCTCGTGCACATCGTCCACGTTCCGGCCCTGCCGGCGCTCGTATTCCATGGCGACCCGCATGGCGGTCTCCTCGGTCTCCCGGCTGGGCCGCAGCCTGCGCACGTCCGGATCGTCCCTGTCCGGATGCGGCAGGATCAGCGCATTGGCCAGACGCTCGACGGCCTGGAGTGACATGGCGGCCTGCCTTTCCAACTCGTCCCGCCGCCGCTCGCGTCGGGCCAGCAGCTCGGCGTGCCGGTTCTCCGCCTGGGCCAATCGTCCCTGGGCACCGGCCACGCCTTTCTCGACCTCTTCGGCGGCCTTTCCGATCTCCTCGTCGGCCTTCTGCAGCAGTTCGGTCAAGGAGACCTCCACGTGCTCCCGGATGCGTTCGACCTCCGCTCCGCGTTCGGCCTTGACCTCCTCCAGGAAGGGCTGGAAGGCGTGCTCGTGGAGCCAGGGCGTCAGCTCCTCTTCCAGCTCCGAGTCATCCAGCAACGTCTCGGGGAGGTCCTGAAGGGGCGGCGAGGCGGCATCGGGGTTCCCCTGCAACGCTTCCCCGGTGGCCGGGGCAAGGTCGCCGAGCATGTCGGCCTCGCGGAGCCGCTTCTCGCCGTCCTGCTGAGTCTCCACCGCGAAGAGGCGCTCGTGAACGGTTTCGCCGAGGCCGTCCACCACGCGGGCCCGGTAGAAGTCGAGACGCGCGGGTGCTTCGTGCTCCAGCGAGTAGAAGCAGGCGCCGTCCTGGAAGGCCTCCTCGGCCCGGCCCAGCGTGTGCCGGCGAAGCGCCTCGAACAGCGGATGTCCGGGCGTGACCCATTCCAGTGTGTTCTCCTCGGCGACCTCACGGTCCGTGGAGAAGCGTGGATACCTGGAGGCGATGCTGCCATAGTCCCAGTCCGGCTCATGCTCATGCCGGCGGAGCGAAGTGGGAGTCTTCACCGGCTCGAAAGTGTGGGGCAGATTGGCTGACTTGCGCAGGTCGGCCGGGACGTATTCGGCCGCCTCTCCCATGAACCGGGCGACCGTTTCCGGCACGAGCCGGTGTTCCTGCGCGCGTGCGCGCCGCTCGACGAGCATGTCGAGGTTCAGGTTGCGGGTGGCCAGTCCTTCCAGAGCGTTCTGGCAGATGGCTCGGAACTGCTCTTCGTCAACGTCACGGAGCAGCCTATCCTCCAGGTCCGCATCGCCGAGCCGCCCGGCATAGTAATCGCGCAGAACGCGCTCCACGCGGGAGGCGGGGAGCACCTCGCCCACGACGTTGAAGACGGCGTCGTCGTCGAGGGCATCGCGGATTTCTTGTAGCTTATCCAGCAGGCGGCTGAGGACGCGGCCCTCGAAGGTGTTCGTGGCCACGAAGTTGAAGATGAAACAGTCCTTGCGCTGGCCGTAGCGATGGATGCGGCCCATGCGCTGCTCGAGGCGGTTGGGGTTCCATGGGATGTCGTAATTGAACATGATGTTGCAGCAGTGGAGGTTGATGCCCTCGCCGGCCGCTTCCGTGGCGACAAGGACCTGAGTGGCGCCTTCCCAGAACTGCTGCTCGGCGTGAAGACGGCTGCCCGGCTCGTCCCGCGAGCCCGGCTTCATCCCGCCGTGGATGCAGCCGACGCTGAAGCCCCATTCCTTCAGGTTCTCCATCAGGTAGCTCAGCGTGTCGCGGAACTCGGTGAAGATGAGCAGGCGCTGATCGGGGTTGTCGAAGAAGCCCTCCTCGTGCAGCAACTTGCGCAAACGGGATAGCTTTGCCTCGGTACCGGAAGCCTCGACCTGCTGCGCTTGCCGGGCAAGCTCGCGGAGCTCGCTGATCTCTTCGCGGAGTTCATCGACGTTATCGGCGATGCTGACAGCTTCCAGGAGCTGTTCGAACCGTTCCCGCTCGGCGTCCTCCATCTCCTCGATCTCCTCGGGGTCGGGGAGCTGGGGTGGGGCCTCGCGCACGAGTTGATGGGCTTCCTCAATGGACTGCTCAAGCCGCCTGGCGCGGTTCTCCAGGGAACGGCGAAGGGAGCGGGTGCTGGAGGCCAGGCGCCTCTGATATAGGGACATCAGGAAGCCGACGGCGCGGGCGCGGGGGTCATCCCGAGCGGCCGCCTTGGCGCTCTGTCGCTTCACAAATCGGGTGACGTCGCGGTAAAGCTCGAACTCCTCGTCGTCGATCTGGAACTCAACCGTATGAGGAATGCGCTTCGTGAATATCTTCTTGGCGATCCACGACCCGTCCGATTGGCGCTCGGGGAAGTGGACCATCGCCTCCTTTGTGCGCCGCAGGTAGAACGGCGTGCGCTGCTCCCGCATGCCGTGGCGGATGGACTTCACGTCGGCGTAGGCGTCTTCATCAAGGAGCTGAAGGAAGCGGGTGAAGTGTGCCGGGTCGCCCTTGTGCGGCGTTGCCGTCAGCAGAAGGAAGTGACCGGCCGTCTCCCTGAGCAGCTCGCCCAGCTTGTAGCGCTCGGTCTTGCCCGAGGGCGGAGTCCAGGACATCCGGTGGGCCTCGTCCACGATGGCGAGGTCCCAGTGCACCTGCCGCAGGCCGGGCAGTATCTCCTCCCGCTTCGCGAGGTCCATGGAAGTAATCACCTGGTCCTGCTCAAGCCACTGATTGACGCCGAGCTGCTCGCGGATGTTCGGCCCCTTGAGCACCAGGAACTTCTCGTCGAACTTCTCGCGGAGCTCGCGCTGCCACTGGAAGCTGAGGTTGGACGGACAGACCACAACTACGCGATCTACCAGACCGCGCAGCTTCAGTTCCTTCAGGAGTAGCCCGGCCATGATGGTCTTCCCGGCGCCGGCGTCGTCGGCAAGAAGGAACCGAACCCGCGGGAGTTTCAGGAGATAATCGTACACGGCCTCAAGCTGGTGTGGCAGCGGGTCGACCCGGGAGATGGAGAGCCCGAAATAAGGGTCGAACTCGTGGGCGATACCAAGGGCATATGCCTGAAGGCCGAGCCGCAGAAGGCGGCCGTCCCCGCCGTATGACCGGGTGAGATCGAGGACGGTAAGGGTCTGGAGGTCTTGGCCACTGAGTGTGACCCTGCGGAAACGCTCCGAGCGCGTTCCGACCACGCCCAGGGTCCAGCGGTCGCCGATGGGGCGGATCGTCTCGACGCGCATCGGCTCGCCGAAGAGGGGGCCAGTGATGACTTGGCCAGGCTGAGGTGGGGCGCGTCGTTGCATTCCTCCATCCTGCCGCTCGAGATTGCGAGTCAGAAGTGCTTTCCTCTGAAACGGCTACGGACACAATTGTAGCGGTACGGCCAGCAGAATCAAGGCGGTCCAGTTAGTTTGCCAGGACATGGTACCCACCCGCGTGGAGGTAGTAATGCGGGGGGATCGGAGGGGTCGCGCCCGCCCGAGGGCGGGCGCGCGCGGGCGCGAGAGCTTGTCGCCGCGGCCGCACCCTTCCCCGT
>CAZNGS010000132.1:0-3688 GCA_964572825.1 uncultured candidatus Brocadiaceae bacterium | reverse complement strand
AGCGATGCACCGCTGCGCCAAAAACCGCGCAGCATAATGTAGAAAGTCGAGTTCAGGCGGTTCGTCACCTCCCCTCCTGCTGCGATTGCTTGCGGCTGGGGCGACCAAGTTGCCGGGTGGGAGTCTCACCCACTGGACACCAGCGCCTTTTCACGGCGCACTTTCAACAGGCTGCTAAGGGGTTCGTGCGGCAAGTATTTGGGCGTAGAACTGGAGCGTGCTGCGCGCGATGGTCTTGATATTGAAGTTCTTTTTCACGGATTCGCGCCCATCCTCGCCCATCTGGCGGACGATGTCCCTGTGGGTCAGCAGGTGCTCGATGGCCCGGGCCAGGGCCTGCACGTCCCCCTTGGAGGCGAGCATTCCGGTGCGGCCGTCTTCAATCATCTCGCAGGCCGTCCCCGTGTTGAAGGCCACCACCGGCCGCCCGTGGCCCATCGACTCCAGGATGCTGAACCCGGAGACGTCTTCCAGGGAGCTCTGCACCACGATGTCCATCGCCCCGAGGACCTCTTCGTAGGCGACAAACTCCGTCGTGATGGTCACGTAGCGCTCCAGGCCCAGCCGACTGACCAGGTCGAGCACCTGCGGCAGTTCCTCACCATGACCGGCGACCACAAACTGGGCGCGGATGCCGCTCCTGACCAGAGTCGAAGCCGCCTGCACGAACAGCTCGTGCCCGCGCCTCTCCTCCACCGGTCCCAGCGAGGCCACAACCGGCGTCTGCCCCTGGAATATCGGTGGAACCTCCCGCCGCTCCAGGCTCTCCACGTCGATCCCGTTGTGGATGACCTCCACCTTGTTTCGGTCGACGCGACACTGGTTGACCAGTCCCTCCCGGACGCTCTGCGACGTGGCGATCAGTCCCCCCAGGTGACGGGATAGACGGCGAAGCCCTCCCGTGCGCCGGGGCAGGCAGTGGACGGTGAGAACCAGCGGCAGGTCGGTGCGCTTGCCGAGGAGTTTCAGCGCTCCGCCCGCCCGGTAGCTCTGGGCGTGAACGAGCTGGGGGTCGAACTCCTCCACCGCGGATAGAAACCGCCCCCTCCCGAGCTGGAAGCGCAGGCCCTGCAGCTGATCGAACTCCCGCACGGGCACGCCCTCCCGCCGCAGCAGCGCCACGCTGGGACCCGGCACGCAGAACACCATCACCTCCACCTGGGAATCCTGAAGCTCGGCCGCCAGGTTGCAGGTGTATTCGCTGGTCCCGCGGGGCTCCATCTGCGGTGCCAGCATCAGCACTCTGGTGACGGATATCGCTTCCAGCGCCATAATGCCGGTCTCGGAATGAAGGGACAAAAGGACGGGAATAACCCGGTCAGGCAAGCCTGATATGTTACCCCGAATAGCGCCTGCTTTCCACCACGAAAACGTGGAGCCGGAAAACCGCCCCCGAACGCCTTGAGCGAAGCAACCGCCGCAGATAGAATGCGCCACAAGACCGGGAACCGGGAGGTGCAATTGCTCAGAACCGAGAAGCTGTCAGCGGACTTCTGCGTCATCGGCGGTGGCATGACGGGACTTTGTGCAGCGCTGGCCGCCGCACGAAACGGACTGCACACCATACTCATGCACGACCGGCCCGTGCCGGGCGGAAATGCCTCCAGCGAATGCCGCGTACACATCTGCGGCGCCAATCACCACGGCAACCGGCCCGACGCCCGCGAAACCGGCATCGTCGAGGAGCTGCAGCTTCGGAACCTCGCGGTCAATCCGCAGCGCAGCTACGCGGTCTGGGACACCGTCCTCTACGAGGCCGCCATGGCCGAACCGAACCTCCGTCTGCTGCTCAACTGCACGTGTCACGCGGCGCGGTTGGACTCGCGCCGCATCGTGTCCATCACGGGCTGGCAACTCACCACCCAGAAGCAGATCCAGGTTGACGCCGCGTTCTACGCGGACTGCTCCGGGGACGGCATTACGGCGGCGGTGGCCGGCGCGGATTTCCGCCACGGGCGCGAGGGCCGGGACGAGTTCGGCGAGTCGCTGGCCCCCGAACAACCGGACGACAAGACCATGGGCATGACGTGCCTGTTCTTCGGCCGCGAGACCTCCCGGCCGCAGCCGTTCACGCCGCCGGACTGGGCCTACACCTTCGAGTCAATCGACGACCTGCCGCACCGCCCACCGGGCAACCTGGAGTGCGGCTACTGGTGGATTGAGCTCGGCGGCGATGGCGATTCAATCGCCGACGCCGAGCAGGTCCGCGACGAACTGCTCAAGATCGTCTACGGCATATGGGATCACCTCAAGAACCACGGGGACTACGGTGCGGAAAACTGGGCCCTCGACTGGGTGCAGTTCCTACCCGGCAAGCGCGAGAGCCGCCGTCTCGTCGGCGACCACCTGCTGTGCCAGGCAGACATAGAGTCGGGCGGCCGATTCCCGGACACCGTTGCCTACGGCGGATGGCCCATGGACCGCCACCCGCCGGGCGGGTTCTGGGACCCCGGCCCCCCTGCCCTGTTCGGCGAAGTGCCGGACGTCTACGGCATACCGCTACGGTCTCTCTACTCGCGGAATCTCGACAATCTGTGGGTAGCCGGCCGTTGCGCGTCCTGCACGCACGTGGGCTTGAGCTCCACCCGCGTCATGGGCACGTGCGCCGTGATGGGTCAGGCCCTCGGTACTGCCGCGGCCTGCGCGATACAGCGAGGACTCTCCCCCCGGGAATGCGCCTCCGGCGACGCCATCCAGGCCATCCAGCAGCGGCTGCTGGCCGACGACTGCTTCCTGCCGAACGTGCCGCGTGAATTCGGGCCGGATACGGTCGAAGCTGAGCTGACCGCCTCCTCGGGCAACCCCGAGCCGCTCCGCGACGGCGTGAACAGGAACCGTCACGACGACATCCACTGCTGGCGCGCCCCGCCGGGAGGTTGGACCGAGTACCGCTGGAGCGACCAGCGCGAGGTCCGGTCCGTCACCGTGGCGTTCGACAGCAACCTGACGCCCGACATCAGCCTCAGCTACCACAGCCGCAGCAACCGCTGCGAGCGCACGCCGGACGAGCTCGTAAGAGAGTTCGAGATAAAGGCCGAGATTGACGGCACGTGGCAGACGGTCCACCGCGCGGAGGACGTCCGCCAGCGCTACCATCGGCTTTCGTTCGAGGGGCTCCGGGCAAGGGCCGTGCGGTTGGTCCCAAAATCCACCCATGGCTGTGAGGAAGTACGGGTATTCACGTTCGCGATCAACGAACCCCCGCCGGGGGAATTCCCGTGAGTCGGCGGGTGGCACCGACAAAGGCTTCGGGAGGGCATCGCCCCCTGGCAGCCCGGGGCCAGCCCCGGGTAGGCTGCGTTCATGTGCCGACACCATGCCTTTTGTCGTTGCCGTGGCCGGTGCGGGTTCAGGACATAGGTAACACTTCAGGGTAAGTGTTTACCGACACAGTACTCCTGCGGGGGGTAGTTGAGGTTCGGCGGGGGGCTTCAGGCTGCGGCAGGCAGAAGCGACGGGGGGCTTCCCCGGCAGGTTGCAACGCACCGGAGGTAATCCACCGTGCCGATGCCCAGCCCCTTTGCGGTCGCCAGGACACTGGCCAGGATGGCGTGGGTCTCCGCGCCGGTGTGCGTCTTGTTGCAGCCCCCCATCTTCCGTGCCACCACCGCCGGACGTATGGCGCGCTCCGCGCGGTTGTTGGTCGGCTCGGCCCCCGGATGGGTCAGAAACACGAAAAGCCTCTCGC
>CAZNGS010000131.1:0-3734 GCA_964572825.1 uncultured candidatus Brocadiaceae bacterium | reverse complement strand
CGTCCCGACTTCGTTGTTCGCATGCATAACCGTCACGAGAATCGTCCGGTCGGTGATGGCGCGCCGCACGTCCTCAGGATTGACCAGGCCAGACGGGTCCACCGGCAGATAGGTGACCTTCGCGCCGAGCCGCTCCAGGAAGCGGCAGGGCTCCAGCACGGCGGGATGCTCGATGCGGGAGGTGATGATGTGGTCGCCGCGGTCTCGGTTGGCGAAGAAAACGCCCTTGATGGCATGGTTGTTCGACTCGCTGCCGCCGCTGGTGAAGACTACCTCCCTGGGCGAACAGCCGAGGAGTTGTGCGACCTGCGCACGAGCCCGTTCCACCGCCTCCTTGGCCGGCGCGCCGGCCCAGTGGCGGCTGGAGGGGTTGCCGTAGTGGCCTGTCAGGAACGGCCGCATCGCCTCGGCGACCTCCGGGGCGATCGGCGTGCTGGCGTTGTAATCGAGGTATATCCGGCTCATGGGTGATCCTCCGAATCAGTTGTGGAACTTGCGGGAGCGTCTGCGTCGGTTACGCCTTCGAGCTTATCGTATCGCAGGGCGGCGAATCCCGCACCCTCGACCACTCCCCGCTCAATGCGGGGTTCGGGGGGAGGCGCCTCGCCCGACTTCCAGAAGAGCGCGCCAGCGGCGTCCCGGAGAGCGAACCCCGCCTCTTCCGCCACCGCCATAATCTCACCCAACGTATGGAAGTGCGCAAGAGCGTAGACGGTGTGCCCCTCGGCAGCCTTGCGGGCGTACTCGCGGCCCCAGGGGCTGTCGGCAGGGACAACACCCAGAAGCAACGCGCCGCCGGGGCGCAGAATCCTGGAGCACTCGCGCAATGCTCGCCCGGCGTCCTGCACGAAACAGAGCGTCAGGGCCATGAGAACGCCATCGAACGAGCCGTCCGGCAAGGGCATGTCCTCAGCCGTTCCGAGATGCGTGCGAATCCCCCGGCGCGCCGCGTATTTCAGCATCTTCGGCGAAGGGTCCACGCCTTCTGCGATCCCCAGCGTCGAGGCGAAGCGTCCGGTCCCGACGCCCACCTCGATCCAGCGCCCTGGGCGCTCGGGGCAGACCAGTTTCAGACAGGCCAGTTCCTCGCGGAGGATGGCCGCGCCTTCGGCGCTGTCATACCACGCATCATATCGGTCTGCCAATGTGTCGAATGCGGCAGGCAAAGCGCCTCCTCGGACATTTCGCCCGTTACACTGTGTTTCTCAAATCCATCTGTGGGTCTTGCGGCAGTAGTCCCGGTACTCCTGACCGAACTTCGCGAGTAGCATCGTTTCCTCTGCTCGAATGAACCAGCGGTCGGCAATGACAGCATACGCCCCGACCGCAACGACGGGCGACACTGCACCCATAAGAACCCATGCGCCAAGGAGGATCATGACCTCCCCCAGGTACATCGGATTTCGGGTGTAACGGTAGACTCCATCTGTCACCAGTCGCCGCGCCTCGCAGAACGGCTTTATCGTCGTGCGAGACCTTCGGAAGCGGCGCAGGCCTGCCACGATAAGCGCCGCGCCCGCAAGTAGTGGAACTACTCCTGCCCACGTGAAGGGGGAACGCAGGAGTACCGAAACCGGCCAATGCCGTCGCAATAACGCCATCGCGCCCAGGCACGTGAAGAGGAGAATCGGCGGAGCGAGTCCCTTCATTTGCGCGCTCCTTTTCTTCCGCGCTTCCAGCGCCCGGGAACCGCAATTCGTGGACGGTGAACCAGTATCTGCGCGAAGGCCCCGCCGCGACACGGTTGAACCTTTCCTGAATCGACAGCCAAAGAAACAGGAACTCCTGTCAGAAGCTGTAGCGCATTCCGAAATAGACGCTGCTATTATCCTCGAACTGGCCGAAGAAGGTGTGCCGCTCTCTTCCGAAGAAGATGTTTGCGCCGCCCTCGACGGACCAGTGGTCACTTACCCTGTAATGCACGTTCGGCCTCAGATAGGCATCCTGGTCGGAAGGCGAATAGAATGTGAAGAGCGAGAGTTTCAGGTTCTGATGCATCGCAAGCCTGGTCAGGCGCAGGGTCAGGAGGTGCTGATTTTCATCCGCCGCATGACTTCCCGACGGAAGGCTTCTGCGGTAGGCGCCGTAGTCAAGCATGTGCTCGACGTAGTATTGCGCCCCCACAATGAAATCGGTGGCCACCTCTTGTTCGTACCCGGCAAGGAAGCGGACCTGACTATTGGGAACGAAGGGGTCCCTGCCACCTCGGTCATCGCGCGAATCGTAGTAGCCGACCTCGATGTTTCCAATCCCTCCCAAGAGCCTGCCGCGGGCGCTTGCGCCGTAAGCCGAGAGCCGGGGGAAAGTGGCCTTTCCCCGACCGGGATCGAACCCGAGCGGGCTCTTCCAGAACCCGCGATAGCCGTACAGTGCCAGGTCGTAGCCGCCGACGTAGCGGGACAGGCGCAGGGCGGTTTCGGAGTCGTGGAACCACTCATTACGGTCCCGCGTCCGCACCCTCACGTCCTCGCCGGCCAGCCGCCCCAGCTGCGGGTTGAAGTAAGAAAGCCGCTCACCATCTACGAAGCGGTCGGGGTTGAACCGCGGTGTGTAGACAAGGTCCAGGTTGAACAAGTCCATGTAGAGGCTTGTCTTTATCGCGTCCGAGGGTGCCTTCAGGTACTCGTCGTCACGTCCGATCAGGAACGATTCCCAGTCCTTCGGAAAAAGGTCGTTGATAAAGATGTAATCCCCCGTGCCCCAGGTGAGCACCTGGCGCCCGACTTTCACGTCCATGAAGTCCAGGGGCGTAAAGAGGGCATTGGCTTCCCGAAGATCCACGAGGGCTTCTTCCAGGATTGCATCATAGAGAAAGTCGCTCTTCAATCTGAGTTGACTCCAGTCCAGGGCTTTCGACAGCTCCAGTTGCAGCCGGGTCTCGCCCAGTGTCGCGTCCTTTGATTGGCGTGGGTCCTCGCGGGTCCGCAGGCCGCCGCGGAGCTCCCAGAACCCGTGGACGTCGAACGGCAGATAGTCCGACAGGGGTTTGCCCTCCTCGACAGCGATTTCGTCCTTGTCCTCATCGAGGGTGCTTTCTTCGTGGCTGCCACCCTCCTGGGCGCATATTACGCCTGCTTGCCTGACCGTCAGAAAAAGAGCAACCGCAGCTACTTGAATTGCCGTGCATCGCTTCACTCGAGCCATTTCCTCGGCGGTCGGCGAAGGTATCGTTCCGTGAAGATATCGTCCGTCAGGCCGATGTTGTATGAGACGGACATGAAGCTGACCCCCGTCCGGTGGCCGGTCTTGACGTTCTTCATGGTGCGCCTGGTCACCGTGGGAGAAGTTTTCCGTTCCTCGCCCTCGCCCTGGGCAATCTGCTCGATCCTGTCGGCGGTGAAGACGCGGAACAGTTTTTCCTGCTGATCGTAGTATTCCTCTTTGAGCGGCAGGAAGGTTTCCTTGTCGACCCAAGAGACGCGCCTTACGTAGTCGGCCGCTCCTTTCGGCTCGCTCTCGACCACGTAGCAGTCCCGGCCATCCAGCTTCTCCTCCTTCAACAGCCGATGCGTATCCGCTCCAACGTCGCGGCCCGAGACGTCCTCATAGGTGAAGTCCGATCCCACGAAGCTGGAGCGCGCATCGCTGGCGGCGATGCGGCGCACCAGGTCCAGAGCCGGCACGTAGACCCACCGAGCGTCTTCTTTGTCCGGATATTTCCAGACCAGGAATGCCATGCGCCGGACGTCCGGCGGCTCGTGGAAGTACATGTAGTAGTCCTGCTTCCCGCCCCC
>CAZNGS010000130.1:0-3919 GCA_964572825.1 uncultured candidatus Brocadiaceae bacterium | reverse complement strand
GACTGGATCGTGTGGTGCTCCCACGAGTTCGACTTCGTGGACCTGGAGGAGAGCTTCTGCACCGGCTCCAGCATCCTGCCGCAGAAAAAGAACCCGGACGTACTGGAACTGATCCGGGGCAAGTGCGGCCGGGTCTACGGCGACCTGATGGCCCTTCTGACGGTCTTCAAGGGCCTGCCGCTGGCCTACAATCGGGACATGCAGGAGGACAAGGAGGCGCTGTTCAACGCCGCCGACACGGTGCGCGATTCTCTGGCGGTCGCACGCCGCCTGATCGCAACCACGGAGTTCAAGACCGGCAACATGGAGCGGGCCTGTGAGCGGGGACAGATGGACGCCACGGCCCTTGCTGACTATCTGGTCGAGCGCGGTCTGCCCTTCCGTGAAGCCCACCAGATCGCCGGGCGCGCCTCCCGCGCGGCGGCCGCCCAGGGCGGCAACCTGGAGGGCCTCGAACTGGAGGAGCTGCAGCAGTTCAGCGAACTGATCGGCGAGAACGTCTACAACGTGCTGGGGGTGCGCAACTGCGTGGCCAACTACCGCTCCCGCGGCTCCTCCTCCCCGGCCGAGCTGGAGCGCCAGCTCGCAGAATGGAAGGACCGCCTGGAACTGTGACGGCCCTCGCCCCCGTCCCTCGGCTTTTTCCCGGATTCTCGCCCGCTTGCAAAAGGCGGGCGTGAAGCACATAATATGGTAGGATCCTGGGAAACGAGGTCCGGCAGGAATGGAGTGAAGGGGACAAGGCGGTGCCCGCGGAAACCATTCGGCCAAAGGTCCTTCTGCTGATTGTGGCGGTGTTTTTCGCCCTGGTGAGCCTGCACATCTGGTTGGGAAAGCAGGAGCGAGACGGCACCGGGGAAACCACTGACTTCAGGCTCTCCGGCATCCAGATGGCCGAACGCGACGAGGAGCTGGACGTCGGCCAGGAGATGAGTCCCCGCGAACAGGAAGAGCTCATCCTGAGCCGTGCCAACCTTCTGTTGAACGGCGAGCGGAATGAGCGGCGTGCCACCGCGTTCCAGCTGGCTTACATGACGGCCGATCCCGAACAAGCGGAGAAACTGCTGCACCTGAGCCCGCCGGTTCGGCACAAGTTACACGAGGCCCTGTTCAACGGGCTGCGCGACGAAGACGAACTGGTATCCAGCGCCTGCCGCAACGTGTTGGTCGGACTGTGGCGCAGCTCCGACAGCATGGCGGCGACGCAGCAGTTCAGCCACGGCGTGACCGCCTACGAAAGGGGAAAACTGGACCAGGCTCTGGCCGCGTTCGAGACTGTAGAGAAAATGCGCGGTAGCGTGCCGGCCGACCTGTACCGTATGAAAGCCCAGGTCTACCTGGCCAGGTCGATGCCCGATAAGGCACTGGAGCAGTGCCGCCGAGCCCTGGAGCAGGAGAGGCGCAACTTCTACGCATGGCTCGTTGTGGCCCGGGTGCACGAGCGATTGGGCAACCCCGAGAAGGCCCTCCAGGGGCTGGACGCGGCGCTGGATATCTACCCCCGGTTCGCGGAAGCCAGGAAACTGCGCGAGGAGATTGCCGCCGCCCACAGCACCCTGGGAGCCAGACCGCGCCGCTACCTGGCTGTGCGAGAGACCTCGGCGAGTCGAGCCAGCGTCTCCCGGGCGCGGCCGGAGTCGATGGCTTCGGCGGCGGCTTCGACACCGGCCTGAAGGTCTTCCACCTTCCCCCCCACGTAGATCGCCGCGCCCGCGTTAAGCAGCACCATGTCCCGGGGCGCCCCGGCCTGACCTTCCAGGATGGACCGTATCCTGGCGGCGCTCTCCCCGGCGCTGTCGGCGGCCAGTTCCTCCCGGCCGGCGCGGGCCAGCCCCACGTCCTCCGGGCAGAGGGTCATCAGCTCGGTCCCCTCCCCCCCGACGCGGGCCACCGTGGTCTCGTCGCAGAGGCTGATCTCGTCCATGCCGTCGCGGCTGTGCACCACCATGGCCCTCTGCGCGCCCAGGTTCCTCAGCACCCCCGCCACGGGTTCGACCAGCCGTTCGTGGAACACGCCCAGGACCTGTCTGCGGGCCCGGGCCGGGTTCGTGAGCGGGCCCAGAATGTTGAAGACCGTCCTGATGGCCAGCTCTCGCCGCGGGCCGATGGCGTACTTCATCGCCCTGTGCATCAGGGGAGCAAACAGGAACCCGATGCCCACCTCGCGGATGCACCTTTCCACGGTCTCCTTGTCCGCCTCGATGTTGACCCGCAGCGCCTGCAGAACGTCCGCGCTGCCGAAGCTGCTGGATGCGCCGCGGTTGCCATGTTTGGCCACCGGCACACCGGCGCCGGCCGCCACGATGGCCGAAGCGGTGGAGACGTTGAAGGTGCCCTTGTGCGTGCCCCCCGTCCCGCAGGTGTCCACCACGTCCAGGCCCCCCGTGTCGATGCGCAGGGCCGCTTCCCGCATGGCGCGGGCGCACCCGGTTATCTCCGCCACTGTCTCCCCCTTCACCCGGAGCGCCACCAGGAACCCGGCAATCTGGGCGTCGGAAGCCTTGCCGCTCATGATGACCGACATGGCATCGTGCGCCTGCTGCTCGGATAGCTCCTGCCCTTCAACGAGCATGGCGATATACTCTCGCAGCATCTGCTGTCCCCCTTTTGATGGCGAGGCGCTCCCGGCCTCGCGGTGGGCGGTATTGTAGGGATTGAGCCCACCCGCGTCAACGACCACCGGGCTTCTTTAACCGAACATAAGCTCCCCTTTCGACGATTGAAGAGGAAAGCCCTCCCCATATGTAGCATCCCCGCCGGAGAATGGGCACGCATTCAGGGCATGATCCTCCACGTGCAGCCGTGTCCCTTCGGCTCTGTAAGAGCCGGACATACCAGCCCAGGGCGCAGCCCCGGGGGTTCGAAGCCGCCACAACACAGTTGAGCCCGAAAGGGCGACACAGAAAGCCATCAGAGCCAAATCGCCGGGTCAGACTCGAAGCTGACGCTGCACCTGATTTTCAGCACGAAAAACCAGAGGAACCTCATCCCCCGGGTCGCAGAGCGTAGATGTCGCCCTTTCCGGGCTCAACTGTTCCACGTGCGTACGGCTCCCAAGGCTGTGGCGCGGGCAGACACTCAGGGCGAATTACTTTTTCAACGCTTGCATTCTGCCCCGTGCGAACATAAAGTCTGCCACCTCTGAACATTTTCACAATGACACAGCCTGGCGCCAAGAGCCGAGCAGCGTAATGTCGAAAGTCGAGATAAGTACTCTGGCACGTAAGTTCCATGACGTATTTTTCGGACTGCGGTGGCTTGCCACCGCTTTGATTCTGCGGGGCTTGTGCGCCGCAGGCGCGCTTGCCCCGCTCTGCCGGCAAGCCGGCAGGGCGGCGCACTCCGAAAACCGGCCCCGGCCGAGGTCCCGCCCGATCAAAAGGAATACGTTCTTGAATTTGCGAACGCATGCAGTAAGGCGCGGCGCCTGTCCCATCCCGGGGTCGGCGAAGCAGGGTCCCCGCCGCGCCACCCGTTTGGTGGCCGGAACGCATTTGCCTCCGTCTGCCTGGCCCCGGCTCGCAGGGATAGAAGGCAAGTTGCCCCACGACCGGGAGATTCACATGGAGAGGGGCTCCGGGCAGTTCTCGTGACAGGCACCCGGTGTACGCAGGAAGGTGGTGGAGACGAGGGGATTCGAACCCCCTACCTCGACAGTGCGAGTGTCGCGCTCTCCCATATGAGCTACGTCCCCACCATCGGACCATTATAAAGACCGCCGCCGTGCCACGCAACCGCGCGGGCGCCCTCGCAAAGTCCAGATTCTTTGGGCCACCTCTATTTCCCTCGTCGTAAGTGTTTACCGACACAGCACTCCTGCGGGGGGTAGTTGAGGTTCGGCGGGGGGCTTCAGGCTGCGGCAGCCAGAAGCGGCGGCGGCCTTCCCCGGCAGGCTGCAATGCACCGGAGGTAATCCACC
>CAZNGS010000129.1:0-4258 GCA_964572825.1 uncultured candidatus Brocadiaceae bacterium | reverse complement strand
GGAATCTCCGCATAGAGGGGATCGTTCCAGTCGTTCATCGCCTCGATGGCCTCGGGCTTCGGCTCGCAGCGGACGTCGCTCAGGCCCGCGTCCGCGGCCATGGTGCGCGTCTCCTCGACGAGCGCCGCGCCGGCGATGCAACCGACGAGCGCCTCGACGGAGCGGCGTAGCGCGTCCGGCAGCGGCCGCAGCAGGGCGAGGTCGCTGACCGCGACGCGCCCGCCGGGCTTCAACACGCGGAATATCTCGCGCCAGACCTGGGGCTTGTCGGGCGAGAGGTTGATGACGCAGTTGGAGATGACGACGTCCACGCTGTTGTCCGCGACGGGCAGATGCTCGATCTCGCCGAGGTGGAACTCGGCGTTCGCCAGGCCCCTGTGCTCCTTGAACGTAACGGCGTTGTGCCGGGCCTTCGCCAGCATCTCGCCCGTCATGTCCACGCCGATGGCGCCGCCTGAGGAGCCGACCTTCCGCGCGGCGATGAAGACGTCGAATCCGCCTCCGCTGCCGAGGTCGAGAACCACCTCCCCCTCTCGCAATGAAGCCAGCGCGACCGGATTGCCGCAGGACAGCCCCATGTCGGCCCCATCGGGCAGCCCGGCCAGTTCGTCGGCGCCATAGCCGATCGATTCCGCCAGCCACGCGGCGGAATCCGCCTCGCCGCCACCACAGCAGCACGACGACGGTCCACTACAGCAACCGCTTGCTCCTTGCGCTATACGCGCATAACCTTTGCGCACAGCTTCACGAATCGCTGAATCACTCATTGTTCTTCCTTTCCTCCTTTTCCCAACCGGCTTTTCGGCACGGACAATGCATTTCGCCTGGATTCCAACCGTCCATTTTCGCCTGCTGTCAGTAAGAGCGCCAGCAATGATCCGCTGCAAATACTTCTTTGCTTTTCAACTGACAAGTCATGCATTTTGATAAGGGCCCGCAATCCCTCGGCACGCATGAAATGTCGGTAATGTCGGAAATGCGTTACCCCGACGACAATTTCAGACAAAGTGATAATCTGTCTCGCGAACCATCCTCGCAGCGAGCGAGGCCGGCAAGTGCAATAGTCAATGATGAGTATGTGCCCCCTTCTTTTCACCACGCGTTTCATTTCGCTAATGACACCATGACAGGCTGACCATTCCATCTCGTGCAAAGCCATCGAAATGATTACGAGATCAAACGTGTCTTGATCATAGGGCATTTCCGACGCATCGCCACAGTGAAGTTCTGCGCTGCCGCCCAATCTCGATCGAGCAATTCTGAGCATGGAAGGAGACGCGTCAACGCCATACATAGCGGATGCGTGCTTTCGACATAGGTCCAGAAGGCGTCCCGTGCCGCAACCCACGTCAAGGACCTTCATTGTCTGCGTGGGCGGAAACCACTGGGATGTGATTCGGCTCATGTTTGTACCAAGGCGAGCAAACAAGATGTCGTACAGCCTTGCGAAAAAGCAGTATGGGTCTCTATGCATCCGTAGTGGTCGGTCAGTTGCGCCCTTGCTGGTAATGGTGAATGGTCCTTTCCCGCATATTCTGCCGCCCGACGTATCCGTCAATGAGTCGGGCAACGTCTGGACGAAATTTTGAATCTCGTCACGCACACGCCGGTAATGCTCCAGCGCTTCCTCCTCGGTCTTCGCGTCCCTGGCGAGGCGCGGGGGATCGTCAAAGCTCCGATGGACGATTTTCGCCTTGCCGGGGAAGAGCGGACAGCTCTCGTGGGCGTGGTCGCAGACGGTGACGACGCAGTCGAACTCCACGCCCATCACCTCGCGCAGATGCTTCGACCGATGGCCGGAGATGTCCACGCCCGCTTCGGCCATTACCTTCACGGCCAGCGGATTCAGGCCGTGCGTCTCGATTCCGGCGGAGTACGCCTCGACAACGTCGCCCTTCAGATGCCGCGCCCAGCCCTCGGCCATCTGGCTGCGGCAGGAGTTTCCCGTGCACAAAAACAACACCTTCAGCTTCTTCTCTGCCTGCGACATAGCTCCTCCGGATCGCATCGCATGATTCCCTTCAGTCGCCGCTCGTCCCGGCGCGCCTGATCTGTCGCACCGAAGGCTTCAAGGGCCCACTGCATGCCCCCGGCGGCCGGCGGTTCCGGCTCCTCCGGATGCCGGTAATAGACCCAGCGGCCTTCCTTGCGACTCTCCACCAGGCCGGCGGCCTGGAGCACTGACATGTGCCGCGAAATCGTGGAGGGAGCCAGGCCGGCCAGCTCGGTGATCTGGCAGACGCACAGTTCCCCTCTGCTGAGAGCATGCAGCACACGCAGCCGCGTCGGATCGGCCAGCGCCCGGGCGACGGCGACCACGTCGGCGGCCTCAATACCTTGATGTTTCGCCATATAACGAAATATAGTCTGCGGCATTGTGCCTGTCAAGGGTCTCCACAGCGCTATCTCAGAGGTCCGACGGGAAGATGTCCGGAAGGGGGAATACCCTCTGCCCCAGCCGCGGTCCCCCCACGCAGCAACAACATGTAGCGGCTGCCCACGTGCCCACCGGCCACCAGCAGGTCGGTCAGATCAACCGGCGCGTCGATCCGCTTGATGTACTTCTCGTCTGCGATGATCAAAACACCCGGGCGGGCAAGGTGTTCCAGCAATTGCTTCTCGCCCTCCAGCACCGGGATCCGGGCCCGCCCGGCGTACAGGTTGTAGAGGCCGTCGTATTCCTTCCGGTAGAGGTAAAGAGAGTCCTCTGGACGGACGTGTTGGACGACCTTCTCAGCAAACGGCCTGGCCGATCGGAAGGCGTTGACGAAGGGAGTCAGGAACAGATCGGCCGGGATGCCGACGAGGAAGACTGCGATGATCAGGAGCCACGCTCGCCGGTCGGGCCGGCCGACCGAAGTTCGAAAGGCTACGACTACTGACGCGAATGACGCTGCCAGAAACGGCAGAATGGCGGCGAGGGTGTAGGGCGAGTAGGGCTGGTCCGTGACGGGGCATACGTGGCGCTTGCCGACGAGCCAGTACGACAGGCCGGCCATGTGAAGCAGCCCTATGACAAGCACCAGGCCGGTAAAGGCCCCGACAATGGCCAGCGCTACGCGCAGAGGCCACCGAAGCGCCGCGATGGTTTGCCCAGAACGGCGGGCGCCCGGCGCGAGTGCCCCCGCGCACAGCATCGCCAGAGGCGGAACGATGGCAATGGCATAGTTCGGGGCACCCTCCCGCCCGCCCAGAATGGCTGGCACAGCGAGCACGCCCAGCCATACGGCGGTGAACAGGCCGAAGCTTTCGCCCCGTAGCCGGTCTTTGGCCGTTGCGAGGGATAGTGCGCCCGGAAGCAGGACTATCCAGGGGAGCAGACCGGCCGCCGTTTCCAGGAGCGCTTTCAGCAGATTCTCCTCACGCACCGACTCCCACAGCCCGGCGAAGTCCTGTGTGAGTGGCGCAAGCGTGCCCCAGCGGCCCGGCACCGCGTGGTAGATCACCGCCGGACAAGTAGCGATCACCGCTGCGAACACGACGAGGCCAAGAAGGTGTGGCACCACCGACCGGTTCGGCTGCCTGCGACTCGCGAAGGAATAAGCCCCCAGCACGAGGGCGACCAACGGTGCCGCCGACAAGCCTATGGCCAGCACGGCCAGGGCGGCGCCGGCATAGCAGGCCACCCACCAGGCCCCGCGGCGTTTCCCCGTGCTTTCAATCGCCTGGTAACCAGCCAGCATCGCACAAGTGAGCAGCAAGGCCCCGAAGGTTGCCGGGCCGCCTTTGCGCACGTGCCAGAACATGATCATCGTCGTCAAAGCGATGCCCGGGGCTGCTATTGCACGGGCAATGCCGCCGGGGCGGAGCATGGCGACGAAGCAGACCATCAGCATGCCGAGAACGGACAGAATGGACAGCACGCGGGCGGATAGTACCCCGGCCCCCGTTTTCCACAGCAGAGCGGTAGCCCAGTAGGGAAGTTGGGGCGCGGTGAGTTCTGGTTCCCCGTTCACCTGTGGCAGCAACCCATGGCTGGATTGGAGCAATTCTCTGGCTCCCTCCGTCAGGCGGATCTCGTCATCGTGCCACAGGTCGCGAGTCCACAGGGAGGGAAGACCGGCGATGAGCGCCATCACAAGCACAAGCGCCGTTGCAGACAACGCGCGCCGTCGGGCCACGACGCCACCGTGCGAACCCGACTGGCGCAACTCATGCGCGCTGTCCTGCTTCTCGCGGTCGCCTTGTGGTGGCGTAGACATGGTGAGTTAACGCTCAATCACGCCGCTGTGTAGATGAGATAAAGCCCGCCGAGGAT
>CAZNGS010000128.1:0-4393 GCA_964572825.1 uncultured candidatus Brocadiaceae bacterium | reverse complement strand
AGGCCGTCCAGACCTCCAACTCGATCCCCTGCAACACATCCTGCCGCTCGGCCACTGCTCGGGCCAGGTCTGCTTCGGCGCCCTGAACCTGATACGGCCGATCGAACCCGGTGAACAGCGGCAGGTCCGCCGAAACGCCGAGGCTCCACTGCCGCTGGTCCGGCAGCAGGTGCCGGCCCAGCCAACCCAACGATGTGTCCAGGCCAAACGTGGGCCAGTACCGTGATTGTGCCACCCGGACGGCGGCGCGCTGCGCCTGGACTTCAGCCAGGGCTGACTTCAGTTCGGGACGTCTTCGCGCTGCTTCCGCCAGCAGCGCGTCAACGTCCTCCAGTGCTCGTTCATAGGACTCTTCGGAAATCTCGGCGACCTCGAACTCCGCGCTCGCGTTCAGGCCCATCGTCCGGGCCAGTTGCCCTTTGGCAATATGCACGGCGTTCTGCGCGCGAACCAGCGCCAGGTCCGCATCTGCTTTCTCGGTCTCGGCCTTCAACACGTCTGATCTCGCGACGACGCCGACCCGATGGCGCGCCCGAGCCAACTCAAGCTGGTATTCGCGCTGCCTGACCGTCTCTGTAGCGACTTCTTTGAAGCTCCGGGCGGCCAGGAGGTTGTAGTAGTTCTCTTCCACGGATAGGACCAGGTCCTGCAAGACGGCGCTGTGGCGGAAGCTGGCGGCCAGCACCTCGGCCTCTGCCCCTGCGACGCGGGCCTCGCGTCCGCCCCCGTCGAACAGAAGCCAGCGGGCACCGAAGAGGCCCTCGTAGCGGTCCCGCGTTCCCGCGTCGGCCTTGCCGTCCAGTTCCACGGTATCCCAGCGGGCGGCGCCGGCGCTGACGCCGACAGCGGGCAGGTACTCGGCCCGCGCCCGCCCGAGCCGCGCCGCTGCGGCCCGGGCCGCCTGCCAGGCCGCGGCGGTCCGGGGATTGTGCTCCAGGGCAATATGGATGCACTCGGGCAACGAAAGCGTGCGTCCGGACAGGTCCGGGGCCGGCTGCTCCGGCGGGTTCTCGGCGCCGTCACCGGGATGGGCGCTCTCGCCGTCGAAGGGCTCTGAGCGCGATGGGGGCACGCGGTCGAAGACACCCCACGGATCGACGCTCGCGCAGCCGGTCATCAGGGCCAGGCTCATCAGGGACATGAGGATCATTTGAGGTTTCACCGGCTCGGCTCCCCCCCGGGCGTAGCGGACGGGCGTCCCACGTTTTCCCTTCCCATGCGACGCTGTCCGGTGCCCGGTCCCGAAAGGCCCATCATGCCCCCCGGGCCGGGACACCCCATCCGCTCGCGGATCATGGAGAAGAGCTTCGCCTCCTGCTCGGCGGTCAGGACATCCTTCTCCTCCAGGAGGCGTCCCAGCACCAGATCCTGCATCCGGCCGTGCCCCTTCAGTATCTCTTCCTGCTTGGCCCGGATGGCCTCCATGTCCGGCTCTCGGGCGGCCAACGACTCCAGCAACTCATCTCGCAGACCCTGGAGCCTGCGGCAGTTCTCCCGGGCCTTCTCGCGGAATTCCACGAGCCGGGGCTCTAACCGCCGCCACTGCTCCATCGTCACCCCCAGCTCACGGTGCAGGGGGCACCATATCTCCGACTCGGCTGCCTCTTCGCCGACGGGCCCGCCCTGCAGGTGGGCGGGAACCGCGTGCACAGCCCACCCGCTGACAACGGCCACGTTCAGCGCAACCGAGACGGCCAGCACGATGGGACGGGCCTTTCTCCACATGGTCACTCTCCTCCGGCCGAGACGAGACTCACGTATGCTCCCGCCAGCGACCCCTCGGGCGCTTCGGCGAGATAGTCAATCCTGTAAGTGCGTACCAGCTCGGCCTCTGCCACCTGGCCTGGCTGTGCTTCCGAGGCTTTCGGCCCGCGCCACATGTCCCGACCAATCAATGCGCCGATGCCCAGGGCCAGGATCACGGCGGCTGCCGCAGCGACCCGCAGCCCGGCCGGGACGGCGGGTTGCCAGCCGAAAGGCCGCAGGATTCGCTCCCTCCAGCTCCGCTGCTCCGCGCGCTGTCTGGCTCGGGCCATCAGACGGGCATGGAAGCCTTCCGGCACAGGCGGAGTCGCCTTCTGGCCCAGCGCGATGCGCAGCCGCCGGGCGCGCTCGACCGCCCGCGCGCATTCGGCGCAGGAAGCAAGATGGCGCTCCATGCGGGCGAGTTCCTTTCCCGTCAGCTCCCCGCCCAGGTATGCCTCCAATCTTCGCTGTACCGTCCTGCAGCGCATCTTCTTTCTCCTTCTACTGTGTGTAACGAACTCGTGCCGATCTTCCCCCGCTCTGAACGTCATTCTACGGACAGACGGTAACCGTATGCGGCCCTGAAGTAGCACGGCCATCCTGGCCGTGGGGCACGGGCTGGAAGCCCGTGGTACCCAGGCTCCGAATCCGTGTTGGGACCATTAGCGAAAGCACGGGCTGGAAGCCCGTGCTACCCAGGTTCCGAATCCGTCTTGGAACCGTTAGAGAAAGTCCGTGAATCGTTACAGAAAATGTGCGAGATGGGGCGCGAGGGATTTTCGCGCGCGGGCAAGCAAGCGCTCGACGGCCTTGTAGGTGGTGTCCATCGCTTCGGCGATCTCGGCCAGCGGCAGCCCCTCGAAGTAGCAGAGCACCACCGCCATGCGCTGGCGGTCGGGGAGCTCGCCCAGCGCCCGCTGTATCGCCCGGTCGCGTTCCTGCGCCTTCAGGCGCTCGGGGGGGCCATCAGTGGGGCTCTCCCGGGGCGGCATCTCACCCGGATAGTCCGGGCGCTTCTTGCGGTGGTAGTCGATGCAGAGGTTGGCGATGACCCGGTAGAGGTAGGTGCTGAACCGGGCCGTGGGACGGTAGCCCGAGGCGGCATCGAGGATTTTCAGGAACGCCTCCTGGGCCAGGTCCTCGGCCTCGGCCCGGTCGCCCACGTAGTGGTAGGCGATCCGCCAGGCCGCGTCCTGGTGGCGGCAGACGAGTTGGCCGAAGGCGTCCATGTCCCCATCGGCGACCTCCGCCATCAGGTCTTCGTCACTCGGTCCCATCGGCCTCCTCCGGGCGGCCCAGGATGAGGTAGTGGAGGACCATTCCGGCGGCGAAGCCCACGGCCATGTTCAGCGCCACCGACCCGGCCACGGTGGCCGCCACCGGAAGCAGTTCCCTATCAATGCGCAGTTCCCGCGCGAACTTGAACAGCTCAACCCCCACCATCACCATCATGGCCCCCACGATGGCCAGCGGAAAGGCGGCGAAGAGGGCGGCGATGCTGCCGCCCAGCGCGAGGCCCAGGCCGACCTCGATGGCCCCCTCGATGATGTTGGTCCCGCCCGTGCGCGCTCCGAAGTAGTACTGCCCCGCCAGCCCCCCCGCGCCGTGGCACATGGGCATCCCCCCGAAGAAGGGGACAATGAGGTTCATAACGCCCATGTTGAGCGAGAGCTGCCGCTCGGTAATGCGCCGCTCGGGCCAGTACTGCGAGATGAGCGCGGCGGTGGCGATCACGGCGTTGGTTGCCGTGAGGGGGATCTGCGCGAGGCCACCGTCCCGAAACGCCGGCCAGATGAGCCGCACGTCAAGCCCGGCCAGCGGCGGCAGGGAGACGGAAGGAGCGCCGAGCACGGCCAGCTCTCCCTTCAGTCCCATAATCATGATCCCCAGCCCCACCAGCACGACGGCCGCCGGGGCGTAGCGGTTCTCCCGCAGAACCAGCACGATCAGCACCGAAGCCGCCCCCAGCGCCCACCACCCGCTGATCATCTGAAGCCCCTTGGCGGCCAGCAGCACGCCGAGGGAGAGCTGGATGCCTCGCACCACCGTCTTCGGCGTCCAGCGCGCCACGAGCGCTATGGCCCCGGTCCCGCCCATCAGCAGCCACACCACTCCCATGCCGAAAGCCGAGGCGTATACCTTCTGCGGCGTCCACGCCCCGGCGATCGCCATCACGGCCAGCACCTTCATCGGCTCGATGGGCATGGGCAGGCGGTAGATCAGCCCCGTGGCGATGTTGGCCAGCCCCATCATCACCAGCAGGCCCGTGGGGTTCATGCCGCATACGGTGATGTAGCCTATGGCCAGCGGCAGCAGCGTGCCGAAATCTCCCATCGACCCGGCCAGTTCCCGCAGGCTGAACTCGAACGAACCGATGCGCACGCTGCACTCCGAAGAGACATTTACGGAAACAAGACGGGCTTCTCGCCGGCTGGCACGGAAAACTACTCCTCGTCCGCCGTCAGGAGGTCGTCGGCGACCCGGCGCCACTGCTCCAGGGTCTCCCGGTTCAGCAGGTAGTGCACGTAGTAGCCGCGCTTGTCCGGCACCACCAGATCCGCATCCCGCAGGATGCGCAGGTGCTGGCTGACGGCGGCAGAGGTGATGTCCAGCCGCGCGGCCAGCGCCCCCACGCACAGGGCCCGCT
>CAZNGS010000127.1:0-4441 GCA_964572825.1 uncultured candidatus Brocadiaceae bacterium | reverse complement strand
TATGTAGTCGTGTGCGGCCTGCGAAAGTCCCCCGTACCGCCGGAGTTGCGCCCCCGGACGTACCTAAAGTCCAAAGCCCAATGCCCAAAGCCCGCCGTTCTCACTGGCTCATGCGGACCCGCACCGTTGCGTCGTCGTCTCCGGCGGCGGCCACGGTCTTGCCGATGAGCTTGTTGGCCCCGGTCTCGTCGTCGGTCTTGGCCTCCTGGTCGGCCTCGTCCCAGTAGACGTTGGCGCCGGCGGCGATGCCCTCGCCCACTCCGGCCGTCTTCGGGAAGTCGAAGACGCCGGTCACGGCCAGGGCGCCGAGGGTATTCGCGGCGATGTCGAGCCTGGCCACGCCGACCAGGTCGTTCTGCACGACGACGTCGCCGGCCGAGACGTCCGAGCTCGGCGTGTAATCAATCGCGCTTCCTTCCTGCACGAACTTCGCGGTTGCCATCTTTCAGTCCTCCGTTACTCAGGTCTCAGGCCCTTGGCCTGTCTTTACTCGCCTGCGAACTTCACCATGCCCCGGTGGCCCTGCTCGCGGACGCCGAGGTCGAAATACACCCGGAACTGGATTCCGAGCGTGTTGAAGTCGGTTTCGCCCTTCTCGACGGTCGGCGTGCGCCGGCCCTTCAGGTAGCCGATCTCGAAGGTGTCGGTGACGGCCGGGTCGGCGAAGAGATACCACGCCACGCTCGAGGCCCCGGTGTAGTTGCTGTTGGAGAGATACGGGCTCACCACCAGCACCAGGTGCTCGTCGGCGATGGCGTTGTAGGTGGGGATGCGCTCCTTATCGGTCGACCCCACCGCGATGAGCATGGTGGAGTTGAGGAGCTCCCGCGCAGTCATCTTCAGCGCCGTCGGCACCAGCAGGAACTTCGGGGACACGTTGATCGGCTGGTCGTCGGCGTCGGTCTGGTCCATGAACATCTGGACCGCCTCGCCGAGACTGTCGATGGAGAGCGCGGTGTCCGCCCCGTCCTTGTAGTTGCCGTTCCCGGTCGAGAACAGACTGTTCGGGTTGGAGAGCAGCCGCTCGAAGAAGAGCTGATCGATCTTCCGCGCCGCCCGCGCGCCCATGCCCCCGGGGACCTTCAGGAACGCGCCGAGGTCGTCGTTGAAGATCATCTGCCGGGTCAGGGCGAAGATCTTCCCGTAGGTCCCGAGCTGGTTGGTGGCCTTCTCCTCGGTGAGGCCGCCGTGCTTGAGCTCGCCGTCCGGGGCGACCGGCTCCAGGTCGCCGACGTCGGTCAGCCGGTAGCGCTCGGACTCCTTGAAGTCGTTCAGCTCGCCCTCGCTACAGAGCCGGGTGGCGATGACCGGCTGGGCCCGGAAGGCCTTCAGCAGCTTCTTGTTGGCGACGTTGTTGAGGATGCCCGGCAGGGAGACCGTCGAGAACGCCGCCCGGATGGCATCGTTTCCGAAGGTCCGCGGAACAGACACGCCCTCGAGGCGCGCGCACTCCATGATGAGCTGCTGGATCGAGATGTCCCGGTCGGTGTAGGCGGTCTCGACCACCTGCTCACCGTAGGACTTGACCAGCACCTCGTCCTCGATGCCGGCCCGGAGGCAGAGCGCGGCCTCCAGCGCCTTGGTGTCGAACTGACGTCCCCTGTCGCGGTTGACCGAGATGTTGACGTCGGCCTGGGGGCGGTTCTCGCGCATGGCCTTCAGGACCTTCTGGCTCGTCTCCTCCAGGTCCCAGCCGCCGCGGATCGCCTCGCGCTCCAGGGGAGGGAACTCCCCGGCGCAGATGTCCTGGATGGCCGACACCCGCTCCCGCTCGGCCCGGATCGCGTCCTCTGCCTGCTCACGGGCGTCGGACACGGCCTGAACGGCCGCGTTGGCCTTCTCGGACGAGGCCCGGACGTTCTGGTGCTCCGGCTTGCCCGCGGGCTTCTCGGGGTCGGGCTTCGGCTCGGGCTCGAGTGCGGGTGGGTCGTCCCCGTTCTCGAAGGCCGCCTTCAGCTCCTCCATCTGTTCCTCGGTCACGGCCTCGGCGTCGATGCCGTGCTCTTCCAGCCACTGTTCGAACTCCATGATGCGTCCTCCTGACAGGTGAAAACGTGCGGCGACCTTCATGCGGGTCGAGACGTCCGCACCCACGGCCACCACCGAAACCTCGCGCAGCACCGCCTGCCTGACGTGGTAGAAGGGCCCCGTCTGCGGCTGTCCGTTGACCGTGCGGCGGCCCCGTACCAGCTCGGCTTCGAGCACGTCGGCCCCGATCGAGAGCTGCCAGTCGGCGCCGGCCTTCGCCTGCTCGACGATGCCCTGCGCCTGACCGCTCGACGAGACGATCTCGCCCTCGATCACCAGCGTGTTGCCCTCGACCTGCGCGCGGATCATCCCGACCCGGCTGCCGGTGCGGTTCTCGTGGTTGGTGAGAAGGGGCACCGTTTCCGGTATCTCCAGCCCCTGCAAGTCGACCACCACGGGATACCGCCAGCCGGGCAGCTTCATCTTGCCGCCGGTGTAGGCCACGCCCATCACGCGCGCCGCCGGCCTCTGGGCCTGCGGCGCGTTGGCACGGGCCTGACCGGCCCGTGCAGCGGCGCGAGCCGGCTCTGGTTCCCCGTCCGTCTGCTCCGGCTCGATGATCAGGAACTCGTCCATGTCTCTCCTCAAACCAGGGACAAAGCAGCCTCGGCTTCCTCCAGCTCCTCGACCCGGTCCTCGAGCTCCCTGCTCTCGCCTTCCGGCGGCGTCGGCACAGCACCGGCGGCGGGCAGACCCAGCTCCCTCATCAGCGACATCTCGCGGGCCCGCTGCCGGAGCTCCGTCTCCCAGTCCTTCCCCTGGCGGGCATACTCGTGCGCCAGCGTGGTGGTGTGGTTCTCCAGTCGCAGGCCCTGGGCCTTGGCCTCCTTGGCCGGGTCGACGTGCTCGGTGCCGTCCCAGAACCACTGGTGACGCGGCAGTATCCGCCGCAGGCCGGCGACCGGCACGCTCTCCACCAGGCCGGCCTCGAGGGCGTACTCCCAGAGCCAGGCGGCCAGCACGCGGTCGAGCACCTTCTGCCCCATGAAGGCCTGGTCGACGCGGATGCTCTTGAAGTAGGTCTGGTGGTCGAGCCGGCCGGAGGCGTAGTTATAGCCACTGGAATTCCCCGCGGCGATGTTGAAGGGCATGTTCAGGCACCGGGCGATCTCGTTCAGAATCTGCTTCTTGAACTCCGCGTAGGTGGTCGCCGGCTGGGCCGGTTCGATCTGGCTCATCTTCCACCCGCCCGGCATGGTGAGCAGCATGTTCCGCTCGAGCTCGACCAGGTCCATCGGCTCGACCGCCTCGGCCTCGCCGGCCGGCGGGGTGTCGGTGTAGAGGATGCCGGCGAAGTTGGCCGCCGCCTCGGCCGCGCTGATCACCGCCAGCGTGAACCTCCGGAGCTGGGCGAAGAGCGGCAGGGCGGGCGTGATCTCCGGCACGCCCCTGTGCTGGCCCGGGCCGCTCGGCCCGGAAGATGTGGACCATGCTCTCGGCCGGCACCGTCATGAAGTCCTTCTCGAACAACCAGGCGCTGCCCCCCGGGTGTTCCTTGAGGACGCGATAGGCGATGGGGTTTCCGAACTTGTCGAGGACGATGCCGTCCGTCTCGTACTTTCCGTCGTTGCCGTCCCTCAAGCCTCCAGCCTCATGCCTCAAGCCTGCCGTTACCTGGTCGGCCTCGATCAGGCGCAGGTCCAGCTTCACCGGGCCGTCGAGGACCGGATTGTTCGCCAGGATGGCGAAGGCCTCGCCGTCCTGCGCCCGCGCCATGCGCATCGTGCGGAGCTTCTCGGCCAGGCAGACCTCCTGCGCCCACAGCTCGAACTCCACCTCGACCTGGTGGTTGACGGCGTCGTCCTCGGTCAGAAGCTGCAGGCGGGGCCCGGTGCCCACGGTGTCGTTGGCGAGGGTGAGCACGATCCCGCGGGCGTAGGAGTTATTGGCGACCTCGTAGCGAGCCCGATTGCGGAGCGTGCGGCGCACGTCGGCACTGGCGGCGGCGTCGGCACTCAGAGCGTCGGCGTTGGCCCAGCCCTTGACACGCCACCTCGGTCTTGCCTATCAATGGGATGATGAGCGCGTTCGCCTACATCCTGCGCTGCGCTGACGGCGCCTGCCACTACGGCAGCACGACCGACCTGAGCCGGCGTCTCCGCCAACACCGCAGTGGTCAGGTGCGCTCAACGAAGCATCGGCGACCACTCCATCTGGTGTACTACGAGGAATTCGAGACGCCGGCTCAAGCCAGGCAAAGGGAGCATTCTTTCAAGAACGGCCGCACCCGGCGCAAGACCATTGAGCTGCTCATCAGGGATTTCCCGCCCGAACGCCTCGCTCCCTTCGCCTGAGTGGCGTGTCAAGGGCCAGTGGCGGCGGTTGTCGTCGGTGGTGACCGCCGCGTCGTACCGCGCCCGCAGGCCTGCCTGTGCGTTGCACGCAGACAGGGCGCCCGAGCGGGCCAGGGCGA
>CAZNGS010000126.1:0-4576 GCA_964572825.1 uncultured candidatus Brocadiaceae bacterium | reverse complement strand
TGCATCGGGAAATCTGGGGAGCGAAAAAACGGCAGGATTCTCCTTGACAGAGTCGGGGGGGGGTACGCTATGCTGGTAGTATAGGCAACGACGGTAAACACTTACGTTGCAGGATGAGGCAGCGGAAAGGTCACTCGGTCTTAGAGCTTGAAAGGAGATGTCCTATGAAGAGGACAGCAGTTGCCCTGGGCATACCATCTCTGTTAGCGGTGCTTGCCGTCGCGGCCATCGCCAGGGGACCGTCCGAAGCGGGCACGGAGGAGGCGTTGAAGCGTTTGGATGCGGCCACAGAAAAACATATTGCGGTGCTGAGCGACTTGCTCGCGGAGGTTCCCGAAGAGGCCAGACCAGCCATCAGGGAGAGTATCCACCTCTCCCAGCATGGGAGACGGAAGGCCCACGAAGCTGTCGCGTTTGCTCGAATCAAGGATCCGTTCAGACGGGCTGAGTTCCGCTGGAAGCAAGCGCAAGGGCGAGTGGAAGAAATGTCCCGGCTGGAGGGACCCAACTCAGACGGATACGCCTGGGTGCTGGCCGGCGAATACAGGCAGGCAGTGCAGGATACGCTCGCGCAACTGGAGCAGGCCCGCACAGCGGGCGCTGGCATCGACAAGGCCCTGGAAAAAGTCGAGGCCGGAACACAAAGGCATCTGAAAGCGCTGGGGCAGGCTGCGGCACATGCTCCGGAGCAAGCACAGGAAGCGCTTCAGCATGCAAGAGAGTCCTCCCTGATAGGACGACAGGCCGCCCTGTCAGCTCTGCAGGCCGCGCGCGGGCGACGCCCGGACGACGTCGGCGGAAAAGCTTCAGCCAGACCCACGGCCAGAATCCCCCGCGGAAAACCCGGCCATACAGAGGACGAAAACGACGACAGGGGCGCAGGAAAGCGGGGCCGTCGTGGAAGCGGTGGTCCCCCGGCGAGAATAGGACGGCCCTGAGCCGAAGGTTTAGAAGTTACCGTCTTCGTCTCTCCCGCCATGCGGCAGCGCAGGAATGGGTCGGCCACACGGGAGATCTCCATTGCGGCGAACCCGCCAGCGACGCCGCCCCAGGTGTTGGCCAGGATGTAGTGGCGCCCGGGTATGCGGCGGTCCTGTGCGTTGTACCAGGCCCGCAGGGTTTCTTCACCGTTCTCGGTGCGGGAGTCGAAGACACCGACCGTCGAACCGTAGCAGGGCAGCGCGCGTTCGGGCTCCAGCTCGGCGGGGGCAAGACCCGTACCGCGCACTTCCAGCACCTCGCGCCCCGCCGTGTGGAAGTCGTAGCCCGCGTAATTGAGCTGGCCCACCAGCGTAGGCGACTCTTTGACCACGAACAGTCCGCCGGGCTCGACGGCATCCTCCAGGGAAAGGAGGTTGCCCTGGAGCTTCTCATAGCCCTGGCCGCCGTAGAGCAGGCACTCCTCCTTCCGCGCGAGCGTGTTGTAGATGTCCGTCACATCGAAGAACCGCACCGCTCGGGCCTTCAGATGGCCGCCGGGCAGGCTTAGCGCCTCGATGGTGTCCGGGCGAGGCCATTCGGACTCCTTCATCTGCTGCGCTTCCCGGCGACAGGCGCGGAAGTCTCGCCCCGGGACCTCCGCCCAGTCCCGTTCCCCCGGCTGCCCCGAGACCCCATGGGCCATCGAAACGGCCGCCACACCCGGATGGATACCCAGACGTGTCTCCACGACGCAACGCGGGAACGACATGCGGAGCGATACCCACAGGAAGGGCTCCGAAAGGCCGTGGTTGTCACCGATGCCGCACTCGACCTCGAGCGCCTGGAAAGCATCCCCCTCCTGCATGCCGGGCAGCCGAAACAGGACGCGTCCCGGTCCGGGGGGCAGCCACTGGCGCTTCAGGCGCCTGTCCAGAAGGCCCTCAGCACGTAGCATCCCGCCGGACCGGTGGTAGACCCGTTCGATCCGATCGTTCCCGATCACCAGTCGTCGGACGTCCCACCGGCAATAGCAATCATCCAGCGTGTGCTCCTGCATCTTTATCTCCTCGGGGCTCGGATCACCGGTCCGGGGCGCGCGATTATAGGCGCGCCGCAATGCCTCATCAAACCGCCGGGCGGCCCCTGCCGCCTTCACCTGACCTGCCCGGCGAGCGGACACATGCCCTTTGAAGCGCAGCCCGAGCGCCCTATAATTGAGCCGGACGCGCGCAGCGTCATCCTGCGCAATGCTCCCGTGCCCGTGCCGCGAGCAAACCCGTGAAGAAACGCATCACGCCGTTAAAGCTGCTGCTGGTGGGCACCGCCCTCTCGGCGGCGTTGTATCTCGGCGGATATCTCTGGATGTCCCTGCGGATACGGGGGGCCGAACATGCCCACCCCGCCGTCGCACACCTGTGTGGGCTCATCCTGGCTGGTCCGGTATTCATGGCCGTCGTGGTCGTCAGCATGTTCCTGTACATGCTCCGGCAGAGCAGGCTCTGGCGGCGCACCGGTCGCGGCGGGCTTTCGTTCGACGCATGGGTAATGCTCGGCCTGCTGTTCTGCGTGGCGGTGGCGAACCTGGTCTGCTTCTGGCAGGCTGTGGCGTGGCCGAGCCGTGCCGCCCAGGCGACCGCCCTGGTGGCGGCGCTGACCGTCCTTGCCCTCACCCTCTGGGTGTGGGTGCGCGTCCGGCACCGATGGGGGTGGATCGTCCCGGGCCTGCCGCGCGCCATTGTCGGCTTCGCCTGCGCGCTGGTCACCGCTGGCTGGCTGTTGCTGGTTGTTTTTCTGCGACGTGAACCGGGGGACATCCTTTTGGGCAGCCTCCTGCTCCTGGGACTCCTCTACCTGTGCGGCTGGGCATTCGGCCTGCTCACGCTGTGGGACGGCGAGTTTTCCATCCAATGCCGCATCGCCCACAACCGGCGCGCCTCCCCCTGAATCCATCTCACCGCCGGCGGATGCGCGCACCGGCCGGGTCGCTTTCCGCGCCCCTGCACGGCCCGTATAGGTGACCTCCTCTGCACCCATCACGGCGAGAGACTCCCCACAAGAACATCGACAGCCGGGTCCGGCCTCTGCCTCCCCCTGCCCTTGTGGCCGCCCGACCCATTGCGCGCCTCAGCCACCCTGCCTGTCGAAACACTCGTTGTCCGGGTGGCTGAAAGCACATGCCCCGCGGGTCATCAGGGCCTCCAGAGGGGCCGCCACGCATCGCAGATTTGCGCCTTGATTTGATATTTGCGGATATTTTGTGGTATAATATAGGGTAGTACGGGAACGCCGGAGGGGATTGGCGGGCCATCGGCAAAGGTCGGACCCGGCATTGCTGGCGGAACGATATTCCCTTTGGAGTGTGCCTGGAAAATGCATTCCCCGCGAGCAGGTGCGGAAGCTGAATTCTTCCCCGTGCCGCTGGGCACCATGCAGCCCGGCACCTCGGTTCCCGTTGATCTCTACCTGCGCCGTGAGGACCCGCCCGGCTTCGTGCTCTACAAGAAGGCGACCGCCCCCCTGACCGACGAGGCCCGCCAGCGCCTTCTCGCCCGCGACAGAGGCACCCTCTACGTGCGCCTTAAGGATGAAGACGGCTTCCTGGACTACGTGGAGGAGCAGATCGGCGCCATCGTGCGGGACGAACTGATGTCCACCGAAAAGGTCTGGGCGGTCACTTACCGCACGTCGGCCCGGGTGATGCGACGCCTGTTCGAGAACCCTCGCTCCGGGAAGAATATCCGGAGGGCCGCAAAGATGGCCGACTCGATCGTCCAGGCCATACTCCGCAGTGAGAACCCTCTCGAGCACATCCTCTCGCTTCTCACGCATGACTATTACACCTATACCCACTCGCTGAACGTCTGCGTGCTGCTTTCGGTGGCCTGTAAGGAGATTATGCAGATAAAGGAACCCGACGTGCTCCGGGAAATCGGTCAGGGAGCCATCCTGCACGACCTGGGCAAGACCAGAATCCCCAAGAAAATCCTCAACAAACCCGGAAAGCTGACCGATAAGGAGTTCGCCCTGGTCAAGAAGCATCCCGCTGACGGCGTCGAGATGGCGTCAGAACACGTTTCCCTCTCCGAGACAGCCGTGGACATCATCCGCCACCACCACGAACACTGGGACGGTGGCGGTTACCCCGACGGCCTGACCGAGGAGCAGATATCGCCCCTGGCCCGGCTTTCGACCGTCGTCGACGTTTACGACGCCATCACCACCGACCGCCCCTACGCCGATGCCTCCACCCCCTACGGGGCCGTCCGCATAATGATCGAGGAGATGCTCGGCCAGTTGCACGTGCCCACGCTCCGGGCGTTCATCCGGTTCCTCGGCCCTGAGGCCACCTCGACGGTGCAGCGCCAGGGCCGGGCCCGCCGCACCCAACAGTCGGCTTGACAGACTCCCCCGCGTGCGGACGAATGAGACGTTCCGGCCAGAGCCGGACCTGACCCAACCCGCGCGGGGCGTCTCAGTCGTTCCTCTCAGAGGGACCGAATCCGCCAGTGAACCTCATCGTCATCGTCGCCGATACATCTCGTGCCGATAACCTCAACGCTGACGGCAATGCGAAGATCAAGACGCCGAACCTGGACCGGCCCGCCGCCGGCTGCGCCAACCAGCGCGGCCCATGTGCGTGCGGGGTGTGTGGTGT
>CAZNGS010000125.1:0-4680 GCA_964572825.1 uncultured candidatus Brocadiaceae bacterium | reverse complement strand
ACAATGACACAGCGTGGCGCCAAGAGCCGAGCAGCGTAATGTCGAAAGTCGAGCTTAGCCCGGGTGCAAGAATACGTACTAACGTAGATACGTATTCATGGAGTACGCTGCTGTTGAGGGAGGAGCTGATATGCGCGGCGAGGACCTTGGGCCGGTGACGGAGCGGGTGTTCGAGCGGGAAGGCGACGAGGCGCCGGCGCTGATTCGGGAGTGGCGATCGAAGCTGGAGCGGCCCGGTCAGTTCGTTCTCTTGTGGACCGGGGTCGTGCGCTGCGAATGGGGACATCTGGGGTGGGGCGCGCTGTCCACGTCGCTCGGCCCGGAGGCCGAGGGCAAGGCGGTGCGGGATGTCCCGGCGGTGAAGGCGGAGCGGATGCTGGCTCCTCTGGCCCACGAAGGGCGGGTGGCGATGATGCAGAGGCTGTTCGAGAAGCCGCGGACCGCCGGGGAACTAACCAGGGAGACGGGCCTGCGGGGCGGCGGGCTCTACCACCACCTGCGGGAGCTTCAGCACGCGGGCTACGTGATGCAGGAAGATGGGCTCTACCGGCTGACGCGGCTCGGGTGCCAGCTTCTGGTTTCGCTGCTGTGCATGGCCGACCAGGTGATCGAGGATCGAGGGGAGCGGGGGCTCGAGGTCGGCGCGCACTGGCGGTAAGCGGCACGCTGAGCAGGTGGACAGGGCGATGATTCAAGCCTTCCGCTCGGATCGTTGCGGGCTGCGGTTGAATCGCTCCTGCCGGGGCTCCGCTTTTGTTTTTGGCCGTTGACCCAGGACTTGCGCTTCTGTCGGGAGGGCGCTGAAGCGGGGACCGAGTGGCACGGTTGGTGCCTCTCGGTTCCCACTGTGCCCCGGGCTAATCCACCGTGTGGGGGACCCCTGCCGGCCTCTCGACGGCTGGCCGGCGTCCCGGCGGCTTGGAACAATGGCGAGGATGCTTCAAGGCCGGGGATGATGCCAGTGGGGCAGCCACGCAGACAGGCTCCCGGTTGCGGTCGTTTCCCCTTCAGCGCTCAGGGCGCGTCACCAGGAAGGCACCCTCATAGCCCTGAAGGGTCAGCTCCGGCTCGGCCCCGATGCTCTCGGTCTCGCCGGTCAGGGGGCGGTACAGGGTGTAGGGGCCCTTCACGCGGAGCCCGGGTGTCAGCTTCACCGGGTCGGGGGCGTTGTTGACGATGAAGTAGAGGTCCCGTCCGTCCCTGCGACGGTGGGTGTAGAAGACACCGCTGTTCGGTTCCGTAAGCTGCAGGTCCGCCCCGTGGCGCTCCCGGACGTGGCCGGGCACCTTCTCGGCTGGCAGCACGACGCCGGGGCCGCCTTCGCCGAACAGGTCCTCCATGAGTTGTTCGAAGGCCGGTTGAGCCTTCGCCGAGTCGGCCATCTGGGGGGGCTGTCCGACGCTGATCAGTGTGCCTTTGGCCCCGCAAAAGTCGCGCAACGCTCCGACGGTCTCCATCTCCAAGGCGTAGGGCAGCGGCAGGACGATGACGCGATATGACTCGTCGGCTATGCGCATGGCGCCGTCACGCATGGCCGCCTCCTGGATGGCGCGCTCGTCCACGATGTCGAAGTCGATCTGGCTCTGCGCCAGAGTCCTGCAGACCTCGACGTAGGCATCTGCCAGTCGCCCGAACCGCCGGTCAAGATCGTGCGTATCGGGCATGGGTCCGTCCTGACGCCCCGTTGGAACCCAGCAGCTCCAGCCCGAACGAGCCGGATAGAGCACGGCCACGTCGCAGACGTGCGTGCCGCCGCGCAAGAGCAGGCTCAACCGGGCGGCATAGTCAGTGTAGCGGCGAAACGCCTCTTCACCAATCTGGCGGTGATTCTGGTAGAGCGTGAAGAGGTTCACCCCCATGACCTGCAGCATGTTGGCCTGGGCGATGAACTCGTCCAGCCCCAGCCTCTTCCCCGAGGAGAGCTTGCCAAACGCGCAGCACTCGCAATGGACCGTGTCCCTGCCCGTTACGTGGGCCACGGAAGAGGCGGTCTTCGCGGCCATGAAAACGTGATCGCCGATGGCCCGGGGATCGGCCGTCAGTATGTCGATGCCCGGAATCTGCATGGGCCGCAGCACCTCGAACAGGCTGCCCTCGAACATGGCGTTGCCCCACAGGTTTTCTTCGGCCAGCACGTGGCCGGACAGGGCGGTGCCGTGCTCCCCGCACCAGTCGGCGATCTGCTGGAAGAAGGCCCGGGCATACCTGTCCGTCACGACGTCCCAGAAGTCCTGCCGCACGTAGCAGGCCTCCCTGGTATTTGACGTGAACAGGGTGGGGAGGTGAGGGCGCAGGTTGTAGCCCCTGGTGCGGCGGAACTCCTCCGGCAGCTCCTCCACCCAGGGCACCGCAGGCGGCCGATCGGTGAAGAGCGGTTTGTCGAGGACGGGGCCTTCCTGCTCACGCTCGGCCGGGTCGGTGCCGGTGTAATGGTAGGCGATCAGCGGCTCGTCGGTGAAGATGGCCCGGACACGTTTCCAGAGTTCCGGCGGGGTTTGCTCGGCATACCGTTCGTGGGTGACGCGCAGGAAGGCGCGGACGGCCGCCTCGTCGAGCGTGTTGATGTACTGGCGGCTCGGCGTGTGACCACGGGGGACGGCGGTCAGGAAGGTGCCTTCGTACATCATCCGCCGGGCCATGTAGAGGACCGTCCAGTGGCCTTCCGGCGCGTCCCAGCGCAATGTGCCCCACTGATCGACGTATTGGGTCAGGTCGATCACATCGTCGCCGGTTGGCTCGGCGGCCGTGGGGTAGGCGCAGGCCGCGTGGAACGCCTGGCAGCTCAGGGGCAGGGGTTGGACCACCTGCGTCGGTCCCTCCGCACGGGTGGTATAGCAGGCCAGGCCCTGCGCCACATAATCGGGATTTGAGCGCACAACGATGCCCCCCGCCGTGCCGCTGGGGTAGCCCTTCTCATCGTAGAGCCAGAGCACCAGGCCCATCTGGTCCGCTTTCCACATACCGTAGCGGAACACTTCCCACTGCCTTTCGCTGGAAAGGTAGTCCTCGAAGCCGACGTTGGCCACGATGCCGCCGATCCCGAGTCCGGCCAGGAATTCGAGTCGCTCGTCGATCGCCTCCTCGCCTTCCAGCGTGTTTCGGTCCCGCAGCATGCGGTCGAAGCCGTGCACTATCTGGAGAGGGCGGTACTCGTTGGGCGGGTCGGCGAAAACTGCGGGATCGAACGGGGAGGCGGCGCCGCTCGCACAGGCCGCGGTTTGCGCGGCCATGACGGCGAACGAAACGATAAGGGCCAGCAGACAGGCATTGGACAGCATCAATCTGTACCTCCGAATAGCTGTTTGTGCGCCCCTGCGACAGGAGGCGTTACGAGGGTTCGACGGGGAACGAAGTCACGCCGTCGGATCGTCGCTCACGCGCACGAGCATCTTGCCGATGTTGTCGCCGTGGAACAGGCCGATGAACGCTTCCGGGGCCTTCTCGATGCCGTCCACAAAGGTTTCACGGCACCTGATTTCTCCTTCACTGATCCAGCGCGCAATCCGTCGCCGTGCCTCCTCGTAGCGGTCCTCGTACTCGAACACGAGGAAGCCCTGTGCGCGGGCGCGGTGGACGATCAGGTGCCAGAGCTTGCGCGGTCCCTGGGGCAGGCTGACGGCGTTGTACTGGGATATCTGGCCACACACGACGATACGGGCGCCGGCGTTGAGGTTCTGGAACACGGCGTCCGTGATCGGCCCGCCCACGTTGTCGAAGTACACGTCTACCCCGTCCGGGCACAGGAGGCGTATCTTGCGACGGTAGTTGTGGACCTCTTTGTAGTTGAACGCCTCGTGGAAGCCCAGCTCCTCGGTGAGCCACCGGACCTTCTCGTCCGTACCCGCCGAACCGGCGACCCGGCATCCGGCGATGCGGGCGATCTGTCCCGCCAGTGAGCCCACGGCTCCGGCGGCCCCGCTGACGAACACCGACTCGCCCGGCCGGGGGCGGCCCACGTCCAGCAGCCCGAAATACGCCGTCATCCCGGGCATGCCCAGGACCCCCAGGGCGGTGCTGACGGGCGCCATCTGGGGGTCAACTTTTCGCACGTCCCGACCGTCGGAGATGGTATACTCCCGCCACCCGAAGGGGCCCTGCACGATCTCTCCCTCGGCGAACTGGGTATGGTTGGACGCCTCCACCACGCCCACGGCGCCGCCCGGCATGGGGTCGCCGGGGTTCACGCGCTCGATGTAGCCGCTGCCGCCCCCGATCAGACCGCGCATGTAGGGGTCGACGGAGAGATATGCGATGCGGACCAGGAACTCCTTCGCGTCCGGTTCGGAGACGGCGGTCTGTTCCACCCGGAAATCGGACGGCTCCGGCTCGCCCCTCGGCCGCGAATCCAGAACAACCTGCCTGCACACGCGCCCCATGGCATATCCCTCCGAGAACAACGCCTGGTGAACGCAGTCGAGTATAGCACACGTGGATCAGAAGTTAAGCCCGGTGCCAGTCGGAGTGGAAGACCGGGGACCCGGTCCGCGGCCATGGGAACGGTGGAAGCATAGAATAGGAAGGGGAGCGCGGGAGAACGGGTTAGCCCGGATGTTTCGGTGCGCCGTGAGAAGGCGCGGGACTTCAGCGGGCATTATACCCGCCCGGCAACTGTCGCTCCAGCCGGTAGCAATCGCAGCAGGAGGGGAGGTGACGAACCGCCTGAAGCCTGTGATGAAAAGG
>CAZNGS010000124.1:0-4682 GCA_964572825.1 uncultured candidatus Brocadiaceae bacterium | reverse complement strand
AGGACGCATCGCTGTGCCAAGAGCCGAGCAGCCTGATGTCGAAAGTCGAGCTTAGCACCCCTCAGGGCATGGCCTCCACTTCCGGCCATATCTCCCGCAGGGCCTCCGCCAGGATGGGCGCGGCGTCCGAGCCCCCGTGCCCGCCGGGGACACGCTCGTTGACCACCGCGAAGGCGATCCTGGGGTCGTCGTACGGCGCATAACCGGCAAACCAGGCGTGATTCAACTCCGTGCTCTCCAGCTCCGCCGTGCCCGTCTTCCCGGCCACCCGGAAGGCATCCAGGCCCGCGTAGCGGGCCGTGCCGCTGCGCACCACCAGGCGCATCCCCTCCCGGACCGTCCGCAGCGACTCTTCACTGACGGGCACGCGGGTGAATTCGGGTTCGAACGTCCGCGCGATGGCGCCGCTTGCGTCGCGCGTGTGGTGCAGAAAGTGGGGAGTGCAGAGACGCCCGCCGTTCGCCACCGCCGCCATCATCCGCACCACCTGCAGGGGCGTGCATCCCAGCCTGCCCTGGCCGATGGACAGGTTGATCACCTGGAAGGTCGCCCGCGCGTCCGGCACCCAACCGCCCTTCTCGAACGGCCAGTCCACGCCCGTCTCGCTGCCGAGCCCGAAACGCCGCCCCCATTGGGCCAGGGCCTTCCCGCCCGCCGCCAGACCGGCATGGTAGAAGTAGATGTTGCACGAGTGCTCTATGGCCGGCACCAGCGACAGCGTCCCATGCCGTCCCGTGCAACTGCGGAACTCGTCGTGAAACTTCTCCCGGCCCCGGCACGTGAACGTCGTTCCGGGCGCGATGCCTCCGGTCTCCAGTCCGGCGATGGCGGTCACTATCTTGTAGACCGATCCCGTGGGAAACACGCCCTGCAGGGGCCGGGAGAACAGTGGGGCATGGCGATTCCGGGCAAGCTCCGGCAGCTTCTCTCGGTAGGTGGACAGATCGTAGCTGGGGTACGTGGCGGCGGCCAGTATGCCGCCCGTGTCGACATCCAGCAGCACCAGGGCCCCGCGCTCGAACTGGATGGGCTTCCCCGAGGCAATCCCGCTCACCCGGCCCGCCGCCGCCCGCTGGAGGGCCCGGTTGCACGCCCGCTGGAAGTCCTCCCGGATGGTCAGGTAGATGTCGCTGCCCGCCCGGGGCGGAACCCGTGTCGCTTCCCTGTCCACGCGGAGCATCCTGAACACCAACCGGTTCTTGACATAGCCCCGGCGTCCCCGCAGCAGCGATTCATAGTGCTTCTCCAGGCCGCTCTCCCCCACCCGGTCGTCCATGCGGTAACGGCTGCCGATCCGTTCCACACCCATTCCCATCGTCCAGTGGCGGTCCTCGGCGCAGAACCTCTGCCAATCCTCCGTGGAGACGTCACGAATCATGCCCACCACGTGGGGCGCCAGGGCACCGTTAGGGTAGCAGCGGCGGGTCCCTTCCAGGACCCGGATGTCGGGGAAGCGGTCGGGAGCGGCCCGCACGGCGGCGGCGACCCGGGAAGGGACGTCGGTCAGCACGCGGTGGGGCTGGTACCGCTCGGCCACCCGTATGTCCGCCCGCCCTTCCTCACGCATCTGGCGGGCGCGCACGGCGGCTTCCATCCGTTCGACGTGTTGGATGATCTCCTCCGCCGTGGCCGCCAGATCGGCCTGCGGCACCCCGCAGAGCGTGGATATCTGCCCCCGCCACTCGCGCTCCTTCAGTCTCTGGAAATCCACTGCCAGGTCGAAAGAGGGCACCTGCTGCGCCAGCGGTGTGCCCCACCGGGTGTAGATGCCCCCCCGCACCGTCTCGATGGTCCGGTTTCCCCCGGCCCGGGCGTCGAAAGGACTGTGCAGCAGAAGCTGAAGCTGCGCCAGCCGCGCCACCAGGATGAGCCCCACCAGCAGGAAAGCCGCCGTCAGGATGTTAAGCCGTCGCCGGAACACCGATCAGCCCTTCGACAGACTACGCGATGAGTCGCCGCGCGATACAGGCGCACGCCGATGTCTGCGAACTTCACCCCTCCGAGCGGCCCAGGCGATGCGGCTCCTGGAAGGAATGCAGACTGTGCACGCCGCCTTCGATGCGGCTGGAGACGGACCTCTTCTCGAAGCGCACCTCGCCGGAGGCCACCTTCTGGTGCAGCGCGGCAACCGAGGAGCAGCCCACGTCCTGGATGGCGTGCTTCACTCCCTGCATCAGGTAGGGCACGTAGTTGACGATGGACCCCTTGTCCACCACCGTGCCGCTGACACCCTGGGCCACGCGGATGGGCTCTTCGCCCTCCATGTATCGGCGGATGCCCCGGGCCTCCATGGCTTCCTTGCTGCCCATGCCCCGGTAGCGTTTCACCCGCACGCCGCCTTCGTAGAAGTACTCGCCGGGCGCCTCGTCGGTGCCCGCCAGCAGGGAACCCACCATCACCGTGGAGGCGCCGCAGGCCAGTGCCTTGCCGATGTGGCCGATATTGGTGATGCCCCCATCCGCGATGACCGGCACGCCGCGCTCAGCGGCCGCCCTGGCGCAGTGGTAAACGGCGCTGGCCTGGGGCCGTCCCACCGCCACCGTCTCCTGGGTGATGCAGATGGACCCGGAGCCCATCCCCACCCTCAGCGCGTCGGCGCCGGCATCGATCAGGCCCACACATTGCTGCGGGGTGACCACGTTCCCGCCCACCACCTGCAGGTCCGGGTAGCGCTCTTTGGCCCAGCGGAGCATCTCCACCTGGAAGACCGAAAAGCCCTGGGCGCTGTCCAGCACGATCACGTCGGCGCCCGCGTCCACCAGGGCCTCCAGGCGCTCCCGGTCCTCGGCGTGGGTGCTCACAGCGGCGCCGACCAGCAGCTGCTTGGCGCTGTCCTTGCTGGCCTGGGGGAAATCCTGGTTCTTCCGCAGGTCGGTCCGGCTCATCAGGCAGACCAGGTTGCCCTCCTCGTCCACGATGGGCAGCTTGCCCTTCTTGCTCTCGCGCAGGATGCGGTTGCCCTCCTGCAGGCTGATCCCGGCGGGGGCGGTCACCAGGTCCGTGGTCATCACCTCGCGCAGGGGTCGGCTGCGGTCCTCCTCGAAGTCGATATCGCGCTGGGTGACGATGCCCACCAGTCTGCCGCCCACCCGGCCGTCTTCGGTTATAGGGATGCCGCTGAAACCGTGCTCCTCCTTGATGCGGTCCACGTCGGAGATTCGGTCGTCCGGCGAGAGCACAACGGGGTCCATGATAAAGCCGTTCTCGAACCGCTTCGTGCGGCGCACCTCCCCCACCTGCTCCTCGATGGTGTTGTTGTAATGGATGATGCCGATGCCGCCCAGCAGGGCCATGTAGATGGCCATCTGGCTCTCGGTCACGGTGTCCATGGGGGAGCCGACCAGGGGCATCCTGACGATGATCTCACGGGTGAGGCGGCTCTCGAGGGAGACATCCCCCAGGGCGCACTCAATGTATCCGGGCAGCAAGATGAAATCGTCGTACGTCAGCCCGCTGTCTTCGAACAGCTCGGCGGCGCCGAGCCCGTTTCCCTGATCCATCCTCGACCTCCGGAAGTGGACGTGACCCTCGCGATTGGCGGCGATATGTTTCCGGGCGGCTTCCCCGATGGTCCTATTCTAAACACCTTGCCATCCCATCGCAACACGGTTGGTGCGCCACCGCCCAGAGATTGGCGATGTCCTCAGCGCGTGACGATTTCCAGCCCGGCAAGTCACGCCAGGTGCTATGACTTTCGGCCGGCGGTTCCGCCCGGACCGGCGCCCTTTGCGGCGCTGCCCGGCAACGGGCCGAGCAGGGCCCTGATCTGCCGTTCATCCAGGCGGTTGTGCTTCAGTAACTCGTCCACAAGGCTGTCGAACTCCGTCCGATCTTGCTCGATCTGGGCAATCGCCCGGTCCAGTTGCTCGGAGATAATCTGCGCCGCGATCCGGAGGGTCTGATCCGCCATCGGCGGAGGAGCGCTCCGGTAGCGGGATTCCTCGGCGTCAAGGGCGACCGGACCGACTTCGTCCACCATCCCGTAGGTGCGCACCATGCTTGCGGCCATGCGCGTGGCCGCGGAGAGGTCGGATTCCACGCTGGTGCTGAGTCCCTCCTGGTCGCCATAGCAGACCAACTCGGCGGCGCGCCCGCCCAGTGCGATTCGGATGTCGTGTTCCACCTGGGGCTTGGTGCGTAGGATTTGGTCTTCGTCGGCCCGTCGCTCCACGTACCCGCCGGCGTCGCCCCGCCCGACGATGGTCACCTGGTACATGCGGGTGCCGCCCTTCCAGGCGATGAAGGCGTGGCCTGCCTCATGGCGAGCTATGCGCAGCAACGTCTGCCGGTCCGAGGTGACGGACGAGTCGCCCATCCGGATCTTCTCGAAGGCTTCCAGGAGCACCTCGTCATTGATGATCCGGTCCGTCTGGGCCGCCGTGACGCCGGCCTCCTGGATGACACGCTCCAGCGTTGCGATCGTCATGCGGACGCTCTGGTTAGCCACACTCTCAAGGGTCTCCTCCGCCAGGTCGGCTCGCGGCAGCCGGGCCGCGGCGCGGCGGAGAAAGCCCAGCCGGGCGTGGCGGTCGGGCCAGTCCACGGTCACCTCCCGGTCGAAGCGGCGCTTCAGGGCGGGATCGAGCCTGTCAGCCAGGTTCGTAGCGGCCGGGACGATGACCGGCGGGGCGGGCGTGCATTCGGACGAGACCGGATGGAAGATCGGCACGGTCCCGGCGTGG
>CAZNGS010000123.1:0-4714 GCA_964572825.1 uncultured candidatus Brocadiaceae bacterium | reverse complement strand
ATGGAGGGGCCATACTACATGCAGTATGCACAAGAGTAAAGTGCATAGCCCTATTTTCTTAATGGTGTTTTTTGCCATTCACAAGACTTCTAATCCGCAGGTCGAGGGTTCGAATCCTTCCCGGCTCGCCACGACTTTTCTCTGGCTCAGATGCGCCCGGCGCATACCCCGATGAGCGGCGTCCGTTGACGGCAGCATGTTGAGCGCAAAATGATAGCAACGACGGTCGATAGTATGGCATTTGACATCTGGTGATGTGAGGCGAGAGGACGCAGTGGTTCGCCGACGTTCCTTCCGAGAACGGCCGCAGGAGGCTCTCTCTGGGGCCGAGCGAGCCGAAAAGCCGGGCAACTGCTGTTCCACGACCGTGACCACCCGGGGGGCGCCTACATCCTCACCCGGCAGGCGGGCAGAGGCGTGGGAGCAAGGGATTCGGCTGTGTCTTCGGCGGGCGACCGGACTCTCCCGGAAGAGCCCGAGCAGACGCTGCAGAGCGTCCTCGGGGTCATGGGTCCGTGACCGTTCCAGCATTCTGCTCGTCACGCCCTGGCTGCGAGGACGGTGCGCGGCAACCGGGACGTCAGTCGCTGAAGTAATCGACCACGGCATCTACGTGCAGCACGCCGTCAAAGTCCAGGTCCCGGTCGCTTGCCCGCAGAAGGCCTTTCTCACCGCCCGGATCACCCAGGCAGGAGACGACGATGTCGGCCTGGCTCAGGTCCTCCTGCTCCGTGTAGGGGTTCGTGGTAGCCAGCACGTGCAGGCCGACAGCCCTGGCCGCGACGACTCCGTTGCTGGAGTCCTCGACTACGAAGCACTCCTGCGGCCCCAGGCCAGCGCGCTTCAGGGCCAGTTCGTATATCTCCGGGTCCGGCTTCTTATTGCTGACCATGTCGCCGGCCAGGACGAACGCGAAGTCGATGTCGCTCAGGATGCCGTCGGCGATGGCCCGCGCGGCCCGCTGGTTGGAGGTGGTGCAGATGCCGAGGACCAGGCCCTTGTCGGCGGCCTCCTGCATAAATCGACGCACGCCCGGCCGCAGCGGCAATTGGCCCTGCTCCAGCATCTCGATGAAGATGTCGGTCTTGCGCTTGTGCAGACGGCGGATCAGGTCGTCCTCTTTATCCTCGGGCACGTCCACGCCAAAACCCACGGTGTGCAGGTAGTGGCGCATGCGTTCCTTGCCGCCGGAGACCTGCAGAAGCTCACGGTACGTTTCCACGTCCCACTCGACCGGTATGTCGAACTCCTGGAAGGCACGGTTGAAGGCCACCCGGTGCCCGTCGCGTTCGGTGTCGATGATGACGCCGTCCTGGTCGAAAAAACAGGCTTTGATCCTGGCCATGTCGGTGCTCCCGCAAGCGTTGCCGTTGGCGCCCGGCGGTCAGTCCGCCTTGCCGGCGCTGCCCAGCAGGTCTATCCAGTAAAATATCCTCTCCATGATGGCCTGGCGCACGGCGCGGTCCACGGCGCCCGGGTCGTACTCTTCACGGTTCTCGGAGATGTGGGCGTAGGTAGAATCGATGAGTGCGTGTTTGAGGTCCGTGGAGACGTTGAACTTGGCACCACCCAGAGAGACCAGGCGCCGCACCACGTCGGGTTTCAGCCCCGTGCCCCCGTGGACGATGACGGGTGTCCGGACGCCATCGCCGTTCAGCCGCCGGTTGATCTCGGCCAGCCGTTCGAGGTCCACCTTGGGGTTCTCGGTCTTGTAAACGCCGTGAGCAGTGCCGATGGCAGGCGCAAAGAGGTCCACGCCGGTGCGCTCCACGAATTCCACCGCCTGCTCGGGATCGCACAGCTCGGACTCTGACTCGGCTACCCGCACCTGGTCTTCCACCCCGCTGACCGTGCCCAGCTCGCCCTCCACGGTGATGTCACCCAGGGAATGGCAGTAGTCCACCACCTGCCGGGAAACCGCGACGTTATCCTCGAAACCCAGCCGCGATCCGTCGATCATGATGTTGGTGTAGCCGGCGTCTGCGCACCGCTTGCAGTAATCGACCTCCCGGCAGTGGTCCAGGTGCAGGCAGATGGGTATCGGCGCCGACTCGGCCAGAGTGCGATAGACCGATGCCAGCACCTCGGGTTGCAGGAACTGCGACGGGGTCACCGATGTCTGGACGATCAGCGGAGCCTTGCGCTCGATAGCCGCGGCGACGACCGCCTCCATTTGCACCAGATTGGTGACGTTAAACGCACCGACGGCATAGCCGCCTTCGGCGGCCTTCAGCAGCATGTCCTTTGCAGAGACGACAGCCATGCTAATCTCCCCTGGCCCGGCAAGCCGTAACCCCGGCTGCGCAGGCTGGCGTGAGGAAACGAGTTGCGACTATGTTAACGCAAACCGCGCGGAGGTCAACCGCAGGATGTATCGCTCCAGAAGCCACATCGAAAACCGCGGTTTTCCGGAGCTTGCCAGCAAGCCCCGTCCGTGTCCCGCTGTCTCCTCCGGGCACGCCCGTCAAGCAGGTCGACACCTGGCCGGCCAACTTACCGGTGATTATCCGCCGGGCGACAGGGGCGGCCGTATCGCCACGCATGAAGGCGCACCGGCCTGCAACTTTACCACCCAGAGGATTCGGTTCCCCGAGCCTTCCATTCAAACAGAAGGCTTAAGACCTCGGCACACGGTCCGCCTCAAGCCGGACACCCTTCAACCCAGAACATTCCCCGGTCAATGGACACCACTCCCGGTCCAGCAACTGGAATAAAGCCCTGGGAGACAAAGCACCACTCTCCGAGGGCATCGATGCCGGAACGTGCTCGCACAGAGCGCCTGCACACCACATACTCCACCCGGGGTTCTGAGCGGCCAGGTGCTTCTCCGCCTTCGCCCGCCGTGACGGCGATGGACGGGCTTTCCCCTACTCCGGGAAGACGCGGATGGGGATGGACGCCGGGGCCTCCATCAGTTCGATGAGTTCATCGTCCAGCCGGATCAGCGTCAGCGACATGCCGGCCATTTCGAGCGACGTACAGTAGTTGCCGACGTAGCTGTGCACCACCTCGTAGCCGCGATCCTTACAGTTGAGCGCGGCCTTGCGATAAAGCAGGTAGAGTTCGCTGATCGGCGTGCCGCCCAGGCCGTTGATCATCAGGCCGACGCGGTCGCCTTGCTCGAACGGCAGGTCGCTCGCCACGGCTTCGAATATCTCGTCGACGATGCGGTCGGCCTCCTGCATCTCGGTGCGGCGGCGGCCGGGCTCGCCGTGGATGCCGACGCCGACTTCCATCTCATCCTCGCCGATGTCGAAGATCGCCGTGCCCTTGGCCGGCGGAGTGCAGGAGGTGAGAGCGACGCCCATGGTGCGGACGCCGTCGTTGACCCGGCTGCCGAGGGCCACCAGTTCCTCCAGCGAGGCCCCGCGTGCGGCGGCGGCGCCGCAGGCCTTGATGACGAAGAAGTTCCCCGCCACGCCCCGCCGCCCGACCGAGTAGGTGCTCTTCTCGACGGACACGTCGTCGTCGATGACGACCAGGCCCGTTTCGATGCCCTCGGCGTTGGCCATCTCGATGGCCATGTCCCAGCACATGCGGTCGCCCTGGTAGTTGTTGACCAGGCAGAGGACGCCCCTGGGGGTGTTCATGAGCTTGATGCACTCGTAGACGTACTCCATCGGCGGGGCCGAGAAGACGTTGCCGGGGCAGGCGGCGTCCAGCATGCCGCGCCCCACAACCATGATGTGGGCCGGCTCGTGGCCGCTGCCCGAGCCCTGCACGATCGAGACTTTCTCGTCGCTGGGCATGTCCGCCCGGTAGATGATATTGTAGTCCTTGACCCATTTGAGGGTGTCCGGATTGGCCAGCACGAGCCCTTCCATCATCTCGTGCACGAAGTCCTCCGGGTCATTCACGAACTTCTTCATCTACGCACCTCCCTGTGTTGTGGTGTCCGCCCGAGTGCGGCCGGTTCTGCGCCCTCACTGCCGATCGTCCCAACGCTGCACGATCTCCTTGAGCATTGTGGCTACAGCGACCATGCCGGGGTCCTCAGTGCCGCGGCTGCGCTCACCCGTGAAGGATTGTCGCCCCCGTTTGGCGACCCAGTCGGTGGCGGTCTCAACGGCCTGGTCGGCCGCTGTGCAGGCATCTCCGAGGGCCTCAGCGATATCGTGGTCATCCTGGAGCGTGTGCTCCTCGAGGGTGGAGGCAATGGGGTCGAGGGCATCCAAAAGCGTCTTGTCCCCCAGTTGCGCTCCGCCACGGGCCATGATGCCCTCGATGGCTGAGCGGGCCATGACGGCCATGTCTTCGAGCGTGATGGCGTCCTTGCCCTTGCTGACCATGCCGGCCCGCATGAAACCCGTGCCCCAGATCGGGCCGGAACAGCCCCCGACATGGCTCGATATGATCATGCTTACTTTGAGCAAGAACGGGCTGATGGCGGAGCGGTCGAGCTCCTCCCACTGCTCCAGCACGCGCTTGAACCCCGCCGCCAGCGAGACACCGAAGTCGGCGTCGCCCGCAGCGGCGTCCAGCTCGGAAAAATACTTCTCATTGGCGATGGCTACCTCGGCCATGGTCCGCACAATGAACTCGACGTCCTCGACTTTCAGTTCCTGCATTTCATCTCCTCCCGCCGGGTCGCCGGCAGCGCGTCGGCATCGCTCAACAATATAGCCTAACAGGCCGTGCTGTCAAGTCTCCCGGCAGGCGCCCAGGGTCATTCAAAAGTGCCACGCGCCGTAAAGCCGGCGGGGTAACGACCACA
>CAZNGS010000122.1:0-5049 GCA_964572825.1 uncultured candidatus Brocadiaceae bacterium | reverse complement strand
ACCGATCCAACTCCATTTCAGAACCGCAGAGGACTTCTGTAAGGCCGCTTAGCAATACAGGGCTCAATAATCACCGCACCGTGCCCTCCAAGAAGGCCGAACGCGGGTTGACGGCGGACGCCGTCGTTGATACAATAGTCAATTGTTTACTTGAACAGATAATCATCCGAGGGAGCTATGCCGAACGAATACCGAGCGTTCAGGGATGCCATCTACGAGCAGTTTGCCCGCGTGGGGAAAGCCATCGATTGCGCCAAGCGCATCGAGCTGCTCGACCTCCTGAGCCAGGGGGAGCGCACCGTCGAGGTGCTGGCTGGGTTGACGAAGATGTCGGTGGCCAATACCTCCCGGCACCTGCGCGTTCTTCTTTCAGATCGCCTTGTCGAGATGGAGAAGAGGGGCGTTCATGCGTGGTACCGGCTTGCCGACGACAGCGTTTTCGCCCTCCTGCGGGCGGTGCGCACGGTGGCCGAGGCCCGGCTCGCCGAGGTGGAGCAGGTGACGCGGAACTTCCTGGAGGGCCGAGAAGGGATGGAGCCCGTTGACAGGGAAACGCTCCGCCGACGCGCGGCCAGCGGGGAGGTGATTGTGCTGGACGTGCGGCCAAGGGAGGAGTACCGCGCGGGGCATATTCCGGGGGCAGTGTCCATTCCGCTGGCGGAGCTTGAAGAGCGGCTTGCAGAGCTGCCGCGTGACCGCGAAATCGTGGCCTACTGCCGGGGGCCGTACTGCGTGCTGTCGGTAAGGGCCGTTGAGCTGCTGCGCGCGAAGGGTTTCCGCGCCGTGCGCTTGGCGGAGGGGCCGCCGGACTGGCGTGCCCTGGGCTACGCGGTAGCCGTCGGCGACGAGAGCGCGAGCGCTCGGAGATAGATTCCCAGGGAGGAGTATCCCCATGCAGACAGTCATCATCGGCGGTTCCTTCGGGGGACTGGCCACTGCTTACGAATTGCGCAAGCTCCTCGGACGCAAGCAGTGCGAGATCACCCTCATCTCCAGGGAGCCGCAATTCGTCTTCATTCCGTCGCTCCCGTGGGTGGCCGTCGGCTCGAAGAGCCTGGAGAGAATCTCATTCGATCTCGACAAGCCGTTGAGGCGCAGAAACGTCCGGTTTGTCCACGCGACCGTGCGGCGGATTGATGCAGACACGCAGCGGGTGGTCTCGGATGCGGGCGAGCACACCTACGATTACCTCGTAATCGCGACGGGGCACCGTAGCGCCAACGAGGCCGTGCCCGGCCTGGGGCCCTTCGCCGGGCCGGGACACTCCCTCATGTCCTCTCCTGAAGCCATGGAGGCGAGGGACGCGCTGAATGTGTTTCTCCAGGACCCCGGGCCCATGGTCGTCGGGTGTGCCCCCGGAGCGAGCTGCATCGGGCCGGCATATGAGTTTGCCTTCGAGGTTGACCATCTGCTTCGCAGGAGAAGGCTCCGCCATAAAATCCCGATGACCCTGGTCACGCCGGAACCGTTTCTCGGTCATTTCGGCGTGGGCGGCGTCGGCAAAGCGCGACAGTTTCTGGAGGGAGAGCTGGAGAGCCGGGATATCAGATACTTCACCTCCGTCGCGGTGTCCAGGATAGCCGACTCGCGCGTCGAATTGGCCGACGGGAGGCGCCTGGAGTCGCGCTTTTCGCTGATCATCCCCCCTCTGGCCGGAGTGAGAGCTGTTGCGGAATCTCCGCGCCTGGCGAACCCCAAGGGATTCATCCCCGTGGACGAACACTACCGGCACAAGGAGTTCCCGAACATCTACTCCGTGGGCGTTGCCGTGGCCATGCCGCCGGCGGACGAGACGCCGGTCCCGGTGAATTTCCCGAAGACCGGCCACATGACCGAGCAGATGGCGGCCATGGCCGCGCACAACATCGCAGTCGAGGTGCACGGGGGCGAGAAGAAGGCGCGCGATCTGTTCGCCGAGTGCATCCTCGACATGGGCGACAGGGCGGCGCACCTCAAGGCGGACCCGGTACGGCCCCCCCGGAACGTCGCGGAGGTGAGCGAGGGCAGGCGCTGGCTCTGGGCCAAGAAGTTGTTTGAACGCTATTACCTCTGGCAGGCGAAGAGGGGAAGAACTCCGTCCCTCGGACGCGGCTGGTAACGAGACAGGAGTGTCGAGTATGAAGCTGGGAATCGTCATTTCCACCAACGAGCCGGAAACGGTGTGCAACGCCCTGCGCCTGGGGGATTTCGCGCTGGGCAAAGGCGATTCAGTGCGGGTCTTTCTCCTCGGCCGAGGCGTGGAGCTCGACCGCATCCGGCACAACCAGTTCGACGTCGGCAAGCAGGCGGAATCGTTCCTCGCCGCGGGCGGGCGCATCATGGCGTGCGGGACTTGCCTGAAACTGCGCGATTCCGCCGGATCCGATGTTTGCCCGCTGTCCTCCATGCAGGACCTTTACGAATTGATCCTCGACGCGGGCCGCGTCGTGAGCTTTTAGGATAAGGAGCTTGTCCGTGCTTGGACGCCTGACGCGATTTGCCCTGGACCGGCCCAAGACCGTCATCTGTCTCGCCCTGGCGGCCACTGTGCTGTTCGCCGCGCAGTTCCCCAGGATCAAGATCGACACCGACCCTGAGAACATGCTGGAGTCCGAGCAGTCCGACCGCGTCTTCTATGACCGAGTGAAGAAGGAGTTCGGCATCCACGACCTGATCGTGGTGGGGATTGTGGACGAGGAGGGCATCTTCCGCCCCGAATCGCTGGAGCGGGTGGCGCGGGCCACGTCCGAAATCCTCAAGATCAACGGGGTCGTCATCGAAGACGTGGTGAGCCTCACCACCACGGACAACGTGAAATCCTCCGGCGGGCTCCTCGACATCCACCCGGTGATGCGCAACGTTCCCCGGACGCCGGAGGCCCTCGATCAGCTTCAGCGGGACATCGCCGAAAACCCCTTCCTTCACGAGAAGATCGCATCGCGGGACGGCAGTGCCGTCGCCCTCTACGTGCCGCTCGCCAGAAAGGACATGAGCTACCGGGTGGGGCGCGAGATCGAACGCATCCTGGAGCGCGAGCTCCTGCCAGGCCAGACCTACCACCTCGCGGGGCTGCCCGTGGCGGAAGATACGTTCGGGCACGAGATGTTCCTTCAGATGGCCGTGGTGGCGCCGCTCGCCTTCATGGTGATCCTGCTCATCGTCTTCCTGCTCTTCCGGCGGATAGGCTTCCTTCTGCCGATAGGGATGGACGCCATGTTCGCCGTGATCTGGGCGATGGGATTGCTCATCGGCACGGGACATACCGTGCACATCATGAGCTCGATGATCCCGGTCTTCCTCATGCCGATCGCGATCCTGGACGACATCCACATCCTGAGCGAGTTCTTCGACCGCTACCGGGTCGTTGGCGACAAGCGGCGGGCCCTTCTGGAGGGCATGCAGCCTCTGTACCGCCCGATGCTCTACACTTCGCTCACCTCGGCGGTCGGGTTTGCCGCGCTGGCGCTGGCCGACATCCCGCCGGTGCGGGTGTTCGGGCTTTTCGTTGCCTTCGGCATCATGGCCGCCTGGCTTTTCTCTATGACCGTGGTCCCGGCGGTCATCAGCATCATGAGCGACGAAAAGCTGAGGAAGGCGCTGCCGGAGGACGAGGGCGAACGGCGCTCCATCCTTGACAGGGTGCTGCGGCCGATCGGCGGGTTCGCGCACTCCCGCGCCCGGACGGTCCTCGCCCTCGGGCTCGTCGCTCTGGTAGTCGGCGTCCTCGGAATCAGGCAGATCCGGATCAACGACAACCCCGTGAAGTGGTTCAAGCGGGGGCATCCGATGCGGGTGGCCGATACGGTGATGAACCGCCTTTTCGGCGGCACTTACATGGCCTACGTTGTGGTGGAGGGAAATGAACCAGAGGCGATCAAGAGGCCCGAGGTCGTTTCCTGGATCGACCGCATGCAAGTACGTCTCGAGAGCGACCCCCTCGTGGGCAACACATCTTCGGTTGCGGATATCGTCAAACGCATCAACCTGGTGCTGCATGACAACAATGAGTCGTACGACAAGGTGCCGGATACGCAGGAGGCGGTCGGGCAGTTCCTCTTTCTGTTCCAGTCCTCCGGAGACCCGAACGACCTGGACAATTTCGTGGATCGTGAGGCGCGACAGGCGAACGTCTGGGTCCAGATGAAGGGCGGCGACAACCAGCAGATGGCCGCCGTGGAAAGCGACCTCGCGGAGTTCATCAGGGACAACCCGCCCCCGGCCGGCATCACCGTCCGCTGGTCCGGCCTGACCTACATCAACAAGGTCTGGCAGGACCTGATGGTCTTCGGGATGCTCAAGGCGGTCCTGGGGAGTTTTGCGGTGGTGTTCCTACTCATGCTGCTGGAGTTCCGCTCGCTGGTGCTTGGCGTGCTGTCCATGGTGCCGCTCTCGGCCGCCATCATCCTCTCGTACGGGTTGGTCGGCTGGGTCGGCAAGGACTATGACATGCCCATCGCGGTCTGCTCGTCGCTTTCGTTGGGGCTGGGCATCGACTTCGCCATCCATTACCTCCAGCGGTTCAGGGGCCGCTATCGCGAGGTGAAGCACCTGGACGAGGCCGGCCGCTACATGTTCGGGGAGCCGGGCCGCGCCATCGCCCGCAACGCCATCGTGATCTCACTGGGGTTTCTGCCGCTCATCGCGTCAACCCTCACGCCGTACGTGACGGTGGGGACGTTCTTCGCCCTGCTGATGGCCTTCAGCACCCTTGCGACCCTATTCATCCTGCCGGCGGCACTGCGAATCGTCGGGCCGCGGATTCTTTCCGGAGGCGCCTCATGAAACGCACAGCCTTCCTCGCAGCAACTCTGGCAGTCCTTGCTTTCAGTCTGACCTTCGCCGACGAGCCGGAAGGCAAGGACGAGGAGTTGAGCGCGGCGGAAATCATCGAGAGGTCGCGGCTCGCCTTCTACTATCAGGCCGACGACATGAAGGCAGATGTGAGAATGGAGCTCATTGACCGGGACGGGGGAAAGCGCGTCCGCGCCCTGACCATGCTCCGGCTCAACCTGCCCGGGGGCGGGAAGCAGGACTACTACATGTACTTCCACGAGCCGCCGGACGTCCGGC
>CAZNGS010000121.1:0-5141 GCA_964572825.1 uncultured candidatus Brocadiaceae bacterium | reverse complement strand
TTCGACGCCGTGGTCGGCCACGTAGATGACCAGCGTGTTTCGCTCGATGCCCAGCTCCCGGAGTTTCTGCAGGATCGCCGCCACGTGGTAGTCCAGGTAGAGCATGCCCGTCCGTTCGTGGTCCACCGGGAGGCCGGCTTCCCGAAGCTGTCGTGCTATCCGTGGGCGGGGAGGGTAGCATTCAAAGGGCTCCTCCCGCTTGCCTCCGGGGGTGTAGAGCGGGTTGACGTCGAACTCGTTGGCGTGATCGGGCCCGTGGGTCGCCGTGGGCGCGGTGTAGAGGAAGAAAGGCCGAGCCTGCCCCACGGCCGTCTCCAGGAAGTCCAGCGCCCCGCGCGTGAGCCACTCGAAGGGGTGGAAGTGCAACCCCCGGAGCGGATGCTTGCGGTTGGCCGCCAGGACGCTGCCCGCCCAGTCGAAGCCGCCCGTCCCCTTAACCAGCTCCTGCTGAGTCCTCTGGTGTCGCGCCAGCCGGCGATTGACCTCGGGGTCGTCGGGGTCGTCATCGCCGCTGAACCGGGACACGTCGTAGTCCGGCAGGTCCTCGTCGAACCACACGTGCCACTTGCCGACGAAACCCGTGAAGTAACCCCCCCGGGAAAGCAGACGGCCCAGGCAGGGCTGTTCCCTGGTGAGGCGGGTATTGAAGTTGACCGAGTAGAGTTCGGACGTGGGCTGCTGCTCCACGAAACTCCGCGCCGCGCACCGGCCCGGATAGCGACCGGTGAACGCCGAGAACCGACTGGGCGTGCACACGGCGGTCACGGAGTAACCCTCGTCGAACCGCGCGCCGTCGCGGGCAATCGAATCCAGATGGGGGGTCAGGAAGTCTCCCCCGTAGCAGCCCAGGTAGTCGGGGTCCGCCTCGTCGGAGAAGATGCAGATGATGTTCGGCCGGCGGTACTCACCGGCATTCTCTCGACCGCGAGAGAGGTGGGAGGACAGCGAACAACCGCCCGGCAGCAAGCCTGCAGCCGCCAGCACGCCCGAAGTTCTCAAAAAGTCCCGTCGGCTAACCACCATTTCCAGCTCCCGAGGTTGATTCGTAACGCCTTCGTGCCTTTTCAAGCCCCCTGGAGAGCGGCCCGATTGTACGTCGCGAGACGCTTGACACGCTTAGAAAGCAGTTTACACTTACCTGCTGGACGACTCAAACACATTACCCGCCGCCCCAAATGGCGGGCAGGCTGCGCACGGCGAGGCTCCCGCAGTACGCCCAATCGGGTTCTACAGCGAGAGGAGACCGGAACGTGAACATCCTTTACATAATGACCGACCAGCAACGCCTGGACACCGTAAGCTGCTACGGCCGCGGGCCCTGCCGCACCCCGCACCTGGACCGTCTGGCCGCCGAAGGCGTGCGGTTCGACACCGCCTACACCGTCTGCACCCTCTGCACGCCCGCCCGCGCCAGCATGCTTACGGGCCTCTACCCGCACAAGCACGGTCTGCGCACGAACAACGACATGAACGACTGCGTGAGGCGGGAGTTTCCCGACGACGTGCGGCTGATCAGCCGGGACCTGGTCGAGGCCGGCTTCAACTGCGGCTACGTGGGCAAGTGGCACTGCGGACACGACCGGGTGCCAGGCACCTACGGCTTCGAGGGCATGGACGTGCCCGACTACGGCTCCTGGCAGGCAACGTCGGAATATACCGCCTATCTGGAACGGGAAGGCCTGGAGCGCCCCAAGATGGCACCGGAGGGCAAGGGGCTGCGGACCTACCAGGGCGACCCGGCGGCGTCCGAGCCCCGCTTCCTGGCCGCGGAGGCGGCCGACCTGCTGCGCAAATACAGTGAGACCCTGGAGTCGGACGGCAGTCCGTTCCTGCTCTTCCTCTCCTTCTGGGGCCCCCACATGCCCTACGACGTGCCGGAGCCCTACGCCTCCATGTACGACCCCGACGACGTGGACCTGGGACCCGGGTGGGAGGATTCATTGCAGGGCAAGCCGGCGGTCCACCGACGCTTCCGCGAGAAGCTGAGCCGCTCCGACAGAACCGCCGGGGACTGGAAGCGCGCCATCGCACGCTACCGGGGCTACTGCTCCCAGCTCGACGACGCGATCGGCGGCCTGCTGGACCTCCTCGGTGAGCTGGGCCGCGAAGAAGATACGGCGGTTCTGTTCAGCACCGACCACGGCAACATGATCGGCGCGCATGGGGGGTTCTCGGACAAAGGGCCGTTCGCCTACGAGGAGACCTACCACATCCCCCTCATCGCCCGCCTGCCGGACGGCGCCGCCGGCGGCGTATGCATCCGTCCGGTCACCAACATGGACCTGGCGTCCACGACGCTGGAGCTGGCGGGGCTGCCCGTGCCCGACCGGCACGACGGCCGCAGCCTGGTGCCGCTGCTCCGCGACCCGCAGGCCGAATGGCGGGAAGACGTCATGACCGAGTGGCACGGCCACCGCTTCCTCTACAGCCAGCGGGCGCTGCGGTGGAAACAGTACAAGTACGTCTGGAACCCGGCCGATACGGACGAGCTCTACGACCTGGCGGACGATCCCTGCGAGCTGGCCAACCGCATCGGCGACCCCGAGCTGGGGGACGTCCTGCGCGAGTGCCGCCGACGGCTCCTGGCGTGGATCGAAGACACTGACGACGGCATCCTGCGGGCCGCCGGACTCATGCTCTCGGACTGAGCTGCGGGAGGAGAAGAACGTGCTGGAGTTCGACATTGCGGAGGTGCCGTTCAGCCGATTCGGCTCCTACATGGCGATCAACGTGGCGCCGGCGAGCGCCTGCCGGAGGAGGTGCGGCGGAAAACCGTCCGGGCCGTCCGGCCTGACGGCCGCTACGTGACCGAGCACGGCCCCGCCACCGAGAGCCCCCACAGCCCCCTCTACGTGCCCGACGGTTACCGGCGTGGCCCCATCTGGGGCAGCGAGACCACACTTCTGGCCGACGGCCTGGTGCGGGCCGGATACACCGATCAGGCACGACAGATCGCCCGGCGCTACTGTGAGATGTGCCTGGCCTGCAACACCTTTGCCGAGAACTACGACGCCCTCACGGGCGAGCCGCTCCGCGACAAGGCCTATACCTGGGGGTCCAGCGCCTTCCTCATACTGGCCCATGAACTGCTGAGCCGCACTTGACGCGCCGGCCCGGCCGCGCTAGCATCGAAGGTTCACGGCAATTCCGCTACAAAAAAGGGAGCAACTTAATGTCCCCTCGCGACGGACGTCCCAACATCGTGTTCATCATCACGGACCAGCAGAACTTCCGCATGATGAGCTGCACCGGCAATTCGGACCTCTCCACCCCCGCGTTGGACAGCCTGGCCGAGACCGGGGTCCGCTTCGACCGGGCCTACTGCACCAATCCCGTCTGCGTGCCCTCCCGCTTCAGCATGATGACCGGTCGCTACCCCAGCGAGATCGGGATGCGCTCGAACAATTCCCGCGAGATACCGCCCATACCGGAGGAGTTCAAGCGCCGAGGTATCGGCTGGTTGCTGCGCGAGGTCGGCTACGAGACGGTGTACGGCGGAAAGGTGCATCTCCCCAAAGGCATCAAGCCCCCCGAGATCGGCTTCGACGTGATCTCCAAAGACCAGAGGGACGAGCTGGCGGAAACGTGCGCACAATACGTCCGCCAGGACTACGAGCGGCCCTTTTTCATGGTAGCCTCTTTTATCAACCCCCACGATATCTGCTACATGGGCATCCGCGACTTCGCCACAAGCGATTTCGACCACGCCCTGCTCCGGAACGGCGAGACGGAGCTGGCCAGACTCGACGCCGCGCTCCAGCGCCCGGAAGGCGCGGGCGACGAGGAATTCTTCGAAAGCTACTGCCCGGAACTGCTGCCGAACTTCCAGCCCCAGGAGGACGAACCGGAAGCCGTGCGGCGGCTCCTGCAGCAGCGTAGCTTCCGCTGGAAGGCCCGCACCCAGTGGCCCCCCGAGCGCTGGCGCGAGCACCGATGGGCCTACGCCCGCCTGACCGAGAGGGTCGACGCGCAGATCGGTGTGCTGCTGAACGCCATCAACGAGAGCGGCCACGCGGAGAACACCGTGGTCATCTTTACCAGCGATCACGGCGACCACGACTCCTCCCACAAGATGGAGCACAAGACCGCCCCCTACGAAGAGGCCGCTCGCATCCCCCTCATCGTCAGCCAGCCCGGCACCACCCGCACGGGTGAGGTGGAGGGCGCGCTGGTCAACAACGGACTGGACATCCTGCCCACCATCTGCGACTACGCGGGCGCTGAAGTGCCGTCCGACCTGAATGGCTGCAGCCTCCGGCCCCTTGCCGAGGGTGGCAAGCCCGACGACTGGCGCGACGAGGTCCTGGTGGAAACCGAGATCGGCAAGGCCCTGGTCACCGAACGTTACAAGTACATCCTCTACGAGCCCGGCGAGAACCGCGAGCAGCTCATGGACCTGGCCGAAGACCCCTGGGAGACGCGCAACCACGCCCACGACCCGGAAAACCGCGAGGCGCTCGAAGACCTGCGCCGCCGCTTTCAGGCACGGGTCTGACGCGGCTGCCTGCCACGCGTGTGCTGTGGAGGCGGCACGGCGCGATCGTATGGTCGCCGCAGTTCCTCGCGATGAGGGCCTCACGCGGGGCGCGGCCCGCGTGAGGGGTGCCATTGGGATCCCGCTAAAGCGGGCGAAGCAATCTCGTCGTTCCCGTGCGTCTGCCTGACACCAATCGGGGCATTCCGACGGAGAGCCGAATGTGGCGCAGGCGCCCCCGCCTGCGCCACATAGACAACGACGGGTTCGGGGCCGGAGCAAGGGCGAAGTCCCAAGACTACCCGCCTGTGATGGGGATGTGCGGAAAACGGCACGCCGTGGAGGAAGGTCGAAGTCGGAAGGCCGAACGACGAAGGACCGGCACGGCGCCGGCAACGACCTCAGCGGGGAGTGGCTGCATTACATCCCGGCTGGCCGCCGCTGAATAAGGGATAACGCTTGAGGAACATACGGTTAAGGGAGGTCGTCGTTCATCTGCGTTCATCGGCGGTTCCATAATCCCCTGCCCCCGGGTCACATAAGCAACGGCGGATTTGCCTTGACTTATGGGCTATTAACGGGTATAGTGGCGAGTGAGGCCGCCAGTTGTCAGCTAGCAGCCTGTTGAAAGTGCGCCGTGAAAAGGCGCTGGTGTCCAGTGGGTGAG
>CAZNGS010000120.1:0-5317 GCA_964572825.1 uncultured candidatus Brocadiaceae bacterium | reverse complement strand
AGCTCTCCTCCAGGTCCACGAAGTCGAACTCGTGGGAGCACCACACGATCCAGTCCTCCGCCATGCGGGAGAGGTGCATGGCCACCATGGCCAGGTCGAATACGAACTCGATCACGAAGTCCCGATCGCTGACGGCGTCCACGCTGTTGCTGAAGCAGCGGGCGAAGCCCAGTTGCTCGGCGACGCTTTCAGGGTTGGTGGGCAGGCCGGTTCCGGCCAGCGCGCATGCGCCCAGGGGACTGACGTCCGCGCGCTCGCGGCAGTCCCGCAGTCTGGCCCTGTCCCGCTCCAGCATCTCCACGTAGGCAAGCAGCACGTGCCCCAGCAGCACGGGCTGGGCGTGCTGCATGTGGGTGAGGCCCGGCATGACGGCATCGCGGCACGCCTCCGCTTTCTCCACCAGGGCGCACTGGCAGCGGGCGATGGCGTCGTCAAACGCCTCCACGGCCTCGCGCACCCAGAGCCGTTCGTCGCACGCCACCTGGTCGTTGCGGCTCCGGGCGGTGTGGAGTTTCCGGCCGGCGTCCCCGATCCGTTCGATCAGGGCCGCCTCGATATTCATGTGCACGTCCTCGAGGGGAACCCGGAACTCGAAGTTGTCCTCCTGGATCTCCCGTTCGATCTGCCGCAGGGCGCCGCGTATCTCGACCAGCTCCGCCTCCGATATCAGGTCGCGCCGGGCCAGCATCTCCGCATGGGCCAGGCTGGCCCGGATGTCCTGTCGGTAAAGGCGCCGGTCAAAGGAGACGGACTGGGTGAACTGCTCGACCGCCTCGTCGGTCTCTTTTTCGAAACCGCCGCTCCAGGGCTTTTTCATCGATGCGTTCCTTTTCCCGTTGAGATACGCTCCCACGTTAACCGGCGACGGCGGGTGGTTTCAAGCGATCCGCCGGCGCTTTCGCCCCGCTTCGGAAGCGCTATAATAACCGACTGCCCTCACCAAAGCATGCCGGGATTCATGTTGAGGAACAGAGCCATGGCCCGCCGATTCTTCGCCCCCTCGCAGCACCACCTGGACCTGATGGAGCGGACGCCCCGTGAGTTCGCCTGGCGCGGGCAGGATTTAGAAACGTGGCAGACCGGCCTCCGGGAACGCCTCGCGGAGCTGATCGGGACCATGCCGGCGCAGAAGCACCCGCTCGACGCCGAGGAGGTCGACAGAGAAGAGTCCGACGATTATGTGCGGATGAAGATCGTTTTCACGGCGGAGGAATGCGCCGACGTGCCCGCCCATCTGCTGGTGCCCCGCCGCGCCGATGGCCCTCTGCCCGCCATGATCTGCCTGCAGGGTCACTCCCCCGGCATGCACATATCCCTGGGCGAGGCGCGCGATGAGCATGAGGAGGAGCTTATCGCGGGTGACCGGGACTTCGCCGTTCAGGCCGTCCGCCACGGCTGGGCGGCCCTGGCGCTCGAGCAGCGCTGCTTCGGCGAGCGGGAGGAGACGGAGCTGCAGATGCGCCGGCACCATGCGTGCATCGACGCGGTTGTCCATTCCTTGATGCTGGGCAAGACGGTGATCGGCGAGCGCGTCTGGGACGTGATGCGCGCGCTGGACCTGCTGGAGGAACTGCCCGAGGTGGACTCGGACCGCGTGGGCTGCATGGGCAACTCCGGGGGCGGCACGGTCACCTTCTACGCCGCCTGCCTGGAGCCGCGCATCAAGCTGGCCGTGCCCTCGTGCTGCTTCTGCACCTACGCGGACTCGATCATGCGCATACGACACTGTCCGGACAACTGCATCCCCGGCATCCTGCGGGCGGCGGAGATGGGAGAGGTGGCCGGACTGGTGGCGCCGCGCCGGCTGATCCTGGTGGCCGGCGAGCACGACGAGATATTCCCCATCCGCGGCACCCGGAAGGCCTTCGATACGGCCCGGGAGGTGTTCACCGCCGCCGGCTGCCCGGATAACCTGCGGCTGGTCGTCGGGCCGGGGGGACACCGCTTCTACGCCGACCTGGCCTGGCCGGTCATTGAGGAGATGATGGAGGACTTGAGCTGAGGAGAGGGTGCTATGTCAGACACCGTGAGATTTGGCGTGTCGTTGAGCCTGGAGCTTCTCGACCGCTTCGACGACCTGGTCAGGAGACTGGGATACAGCAACCGGTCCGAAGCCGTGCGCGACCTGATCCGCCGGAAACTTGTCGAGGAGGAGTGGGAAGCGCCGGACACCGAGACTTTCGCTGCCGTCTTCCTGGTTTACGACCACCATTCAATGTCGGTCGCCTCGCGGCTGATGGACGTGCAGCACGAGTCGTTCACCCGCGTGATCGGTTCCTTCCACGTCCACGTGGACGAGCACAACTGCCTGGAAGTCATCATCATGCAGGGCAACGGGCAGGAGCTGCGCCGCCTGGCCGATCAGATGATCAGCCTCAAGGGTGTCAAGTTCGGACGGCTCAACCTCGGAACCACCGGCAAGATGATCCACTGAATCCTCCCCCGGCCCGGAGAATCAATCATGGATTTTCTCGAACTACTCCGAGAACGTCCCCTGGTCGTCATGGACGGGGCCATGGGCACCCGCCTGATGGAGCTGGGCCTGGAGCCCGGCGAGTGCGGCGACCGGTGGAACGTCGATCGACCGGACCAGATCGAGGATATACTGCGCTCCTACGCGCGGGCGGGGGCGGACTGCGTGCTGACCAACACCTTCGGGGCCAACCCCATCGCCCTCTGGCGGCACGGCCTGGAGGAGGAGCTCGAGCGGATCAATGCCGCCGGCGTCGAGGTCGGGCGGCGGGCGGCGGGCGACCATGGGTGCGTGGTTGGCGGCCTCGGCCCCACGGGCGGCATGCTGACGCCGCTGGGGGACCTGGAGGGGCCGGAGGTGGTCGATTGCTTCCGCCGCCAGACGACCTGCCTGGCGGAGGCGGGGGCGGACGCCATCCTGTGTGAGACCTTCGAGTCCGTCGATGAGCTCAGGCTTGCCCTGCAGGGCGCCCGGCAGGCCTGCGACCTGCCGCTGGTCGCCAGCATGAAGTTCAACCGCGAACCGTCGGGGCGTTACCGCACCATGATGGGCGAAGGCCCCGAGCGGCTGGTCGACGCCGCCGTCGAGTCCGGATGCGCCGCCGCCGGCACCAACTGCGGCAGGGGCATCGCCGACATGGTGCCTCTGGCGGAGAAGCTGCGGGGGCTGACCGACCTGCCGCTGATCGTCGAGCCCAACGCCGGGATGCCCCGGCTGGAGGACGGCCGGACGGTGTACGACGAGGACGCTTCCGTCTTCGCGGAATTCGTGCCTCGCCTCTACGAAGCGGGCGCCCGCGTCATCGGTGGATGCTGCGGCACCACGCCGGAGCACATCCGCGTTATCCGGCGCTTCGCCGATGGCCTGTGACGATCGGGCCGCTTGCAGCGCCGCAGGTCGAGCGTTATATTACGGACTCGCCGCCGTGCTGCTTTGATCCTCAACCCACAAGGTCTCCCCATGGCCAGAAAGTTCACCGTAACTGCCGCGCTGCCTTACTCCAACGGCCGCCTCCACGTGGGGCATATCGCCGGCGCCTACCTGCCGGCCGACATCTTCGTGCGCTACCTCCGCTCGCGTGGGGACGAGGTGGCCTTCATCTGCGGCAGCGACGATTACGGCGTCCCCGTCTCCCTGACCGCCCGAAACGAGGGCAAAACGCCCCGCGAGGTGGCCGATTACTACCGCGCCGAGCAGCAGAAGGACTTCGACGGGCTCGGCATCCAGTTCGACATCTACAGCGGCACCAGCGCCACCGAGCACCATACCCGCATCAGCCGGGAAATGTTCCTGAAGCTCCGGGAGAACGGTTACCTGGAGAAGCGCTCCACCCGGCAGCTCTTCGATCCGGAGGCCGGCATCTTCCTGCCCGACCGCTACGTGGAAGGCATTTGCCCCTACTGTGACACCGGCGGCGCGCGAGGTGACCAGTGCGAGGCATGCGGCAAGATGCTCGATCCCGCCATGCTCGTCCAACCCCGCAGCGCCGTTTCCGGCGCCACGCCCGAGGTGCGGGAGACCGTCCACTGGTTTTTCCTCCTGCCCAAACTCCAGGACAGACTGCGCCGCTGGATAGAGAGCCACGAAGAGTGGCGGCCCATGGTGCGGAACTTCAGCCTGGGCCTTCTGGAGCAGGGCCTGCCCGAACGCGCCATCACCCGCGACCTGGAATGGGGCATCCCCGTGCCCCTGCCCGACGACCCGGACGCCGAGGGCAAGGTCCTCTACGTCTGGTTCGACGCGCCCATCGGTTACGTCTCCTTCACCGCCGAGTGGTGCGAGCGGCAGGGCGGCCGGCCCGAAGATTACCGGCACTGGTGGAAAAACCCGGACTGCAAGATCGTCCACTTCATCGGCGAGGACAACGTGGTCTTCCACGCCATCACCTGGCCCGGCATGCTCATGGCCGAAGGGTCCTTCGAGCTGCCCCACTACATACCCGCCAACTGCTTCCTCAACATCCAGTTCCCCGGCCAGGAAGAGACCAAGATGTCCACCAGCCGCGGCACGGCGGTCTGGATCAACGACTACCTGCGCGACTACCAGCCCGACCCGCTCCGCTACTACCTGACCATGATCGCACCGGAGCGCCAGAGGACCGCGTTCAAGTTCGACGACCTGATCCGCCGCAACAACGAGGAGCTGGTGGCCGCGCTGGGCAACTTCGTCCACCGCAACATGAGCTTCGCCCACCGATACTTCGACGGACGGGTGCCCCGGCGCGGCGAGTTGAACGACCAGGACCGCCAGCAGCTCGCCCTGGTAAAGGAACTGCCCGAAAGGGTCGGGGGCCTGCTGGAGGAATACAGCTTCAAGGACGCGCTGCACGAGGTCATGGCCGCCGCCCGCGAGGGCAACCGCTACTTCGACTATCGCCAGCCCTGGGTGCTGCGCAAGGGCGATAAGGACGCCTGCGGGACGGTCATCAATATCTGCCTGAACACCATCAAGACGCTGGCGGCCGTCATGGAGCCCTTCCTGCCGTTCGCGGCCGGCAAGGCGGCCAGGATGCTCTCCTGCGAGCCCGACGAACTGCTCTGGGACAACGCGGCCGAACCCCTCCCCGAGGGCCGTGAGCTGGACGAACCGGTCATCCTGTTCGAGAAGATCGAAGACTCGGGGACTCAAGAGCGCTAATCGGTCGGTTCGTGCGGTCCGCGCGGTTGATGTGTAGCGCAGCCGCCCCCGGCTGCGGCCGTTTTTGGTGGTGTGCCGGTGTTGATCTTGCGGCGCCAGGGGCGGGGACCTCAGGCGAGGGCGCCTGAGCTACATGCGGTTCGTGCGACGCACGCGGTTGATGTGTAGCGCAGCCGCCCCCGGCTGCGGCCGTTTTTGGTCGTGTGC
>CAZNGS010000119.1:0-5481 GCA_964572825.1 uncultured candidatus Brocadiaceae bacterium | reverse complement strand
TCAGGTCCCGCTCCTGGACGGCAACCGCGTCGATGTAGCCGGGGGAGTAGGTGTAGCGCGCCACCAGGTTCCCCGCGCCGTCCCGCTCCTCCAGGCACTGCCAGCTTCCACTTACACCCCAGATGTAGCGGGTTGGGCCGGCCTGTGTTCCTGCGGTGCTACCAGCGGCCTTCCCGACCTTCAGCGCGCTCTGGTGTGTTCGCGTAGAACCCGCCTTGCCCGCCGCGAGCCTCGGCGTTTTGCATGTTCCATGGCAGTACAGCCATCCTCGTCCGTCGCGTCGGCCTTCGCGCCTGCGGCCAGCAGCAGCCTGATCATGCCGGGGCGCTCGCCTATCGCCGCCCACATCAGGGGGGTGCGGCCCTGCCCGTCCGCCGCGTCGACGTTTGCCCCCGCGGCGATAAGGGCCTGGATGATGCAGCGGTCCACAGCGATGACCGCCCGATGCAGCGGCGTCGCCCTCTTCTCATCGCGGACGTTGGGGGCCGTTCCCCCGGCGAGCAGTGCCCTCACTGTCTCGCAGTGGCCGAACTCCGCTGCCAGGTGGAGGGCCGTTGCGCCGCCCTCTCCCGGCGCCATAGGATCCGCCCCCGCTGCCAGGAGCTCCTCCACGATCTCGGTAAGTCCCCTGCCAGCGGCCATGGCCAGGGGTTTCGCATCGGCACTGCACCGGGCCTCCAGGTCCACGCCCGCCTCGATCAGCGCCCTGGTCTCGCCCACACGCCCCGTCAGGATCGCCATCCCCAGGGGAGTGTCGTCGTATGAGTTCATTACGTCGGCATCGGCCCCGGCCGCCAGGAGCGCCCTGGTCACGGCGGGGAAATCCGCCGGACCACCATAGGCCCGGAATATGGGCCTGCCTGTGGGTTGCTCTGCATTCACATCGGCCGCGCGCGCGATCAGCAGCTCGACCATCTCGACATGCCCGCGCTCTGCGGCCGCATGGAGGGGAGTGTTCCCAAAACCAGCGGACCGTCCGTCCACAGGCGCCCCAGCATCGAGCAGCAGTTCGGCCATCGCCACGTCGCCGGCCCAGGCGGCAGTGTGCAGGGGAGTAACGTACTCGGGGCCCTCGCCCGTTTCGGTCCCGGCGGCGATGAGCAGCGAGACGATCTCGGCGTGACCGGCGCCGGCCGCCAGGATGAGACCCTTTCGCAGTTCGTCTGCATCTCCCCCTTCGCGCAGGATCTCGCGGACCCTCTCCACGTCCCCCATGGCTGCTGCGGCCTCTATACCCCGCGGTTGCTCGAACCTGACCCCGCCCTCGATCATCGCCTCGAAGGCGTCACGGCGCCCGAACAGCAGGGCCGATCGGAGTTCCGAGTCGCCCGTCTCGGCGCCGAACGCCATCAGGAGTTTGACCATCTCGATCTCGCCCAGGTAAGCAGCAAGAAGGATAGGCTGCCATTTGCTCGGGCTGCGCATGTCAGGGTCAGCGCCGTGCTTGAGCACTGCTTCCACCATCTCCTGGTTGTGTCCCCTGATGGCGGCGGTGAGGAGGGTGTCTTGACCGAACGGGCAGTCAGGGTCTGTGCCCAAATGCAGGAGCCTACTCAAGGCCATCGCATCTTCCCCATGCTCCACGTAGTAGAAGAGCCAGCTGCGATCCACGTGCTTGCTTCGCGCCGAGAAGTACAGCGCCGCGGCCAGGACCAGCGCCAGGCAGACGCACGCCATCACGGCCACAAGCTCGTGGTCCCAAGGGGACCGTATGGGGGTCCCCTCCCGCTCCTGCCTTGTCCGCCTGCGGATCGCGACCACCAGCCCCGCCGCGTAGGCAGTCATCGTTCCAACGAAGTAGCCGTGGTATACGCCGGCCGGCAAAGCCGCCATCAGCACGCGGGCATCGCTTCCTCTGCCCTGCAATCCACAGATGTAGAGGAGGAAGGAGTTCAGCAACGGGCCGGCAAGCCCGAGGATGAAGAGGTTGAGCCAGACCCAGCGGTGCCGAAACCGCACCTTCATCAGCAGTGCGAACGCCAGCGCGAACGTCAGCAGGTCGCCGAGGTAAGGCCCGGCGTATGTCAGCCAGCTCACTTCCCCAGCAAAGCGAACTACGCCCCAGTCCAGTGGACGGAACCGGCCGTCTACGATCGGGAGGAAGCGAAACTCGGCGATGCGGGCGCCCTCCAGGAGCCCGACGAGGGCATGGCCGGCCTCATGGCGAAGCGCATGAAGAACGTAGTAGACGGGCAGGGCCAGCAGCCACCAGAGGTCCTTCCGACGTATCATCCGCATTCCCCTCGGCCTGTGAGCCAGGCCATCACACCTCGACTGCGCGCGAATCCCCGCATGCCGGCATTGTATGCCCTCTTCGCCCAGTCCTCAAGGTGGTACGCCCGGTATCCAAAGCAATAAGGGTGTGTGCGATCAAGCGCCGGGCTTCAAGCACTGAATGGCACAATCGTCCCTCATGAGCCGGAACACGAGACGGAACTCGACTCCTCCGTCACTGGCCCTTGCGTTTACATCGGTGCTTCAGAAAGCGGCCCCAGCCGATGGGCACGCAAAAAGCGAATGTGAGGAAGAAAGCTGTAGATGCCCGATCACCTTCGGGGTTGTTGCACCCACCAGGATCTTGGCCTTCGGGCGGGTAATAAGGTTCGTCCCAATGCCCACCAGGAGGTCGCGGACGGTAGTCATCACCAGGATGTCCGCTCCCCGGCACGTCGTGCCATGGCGGTGGCCCGCCTTGGTCGCCGGGCGACCCAGATGGCAAGCCATATGGGTAAGGGTTAACTTGGCAGACTACGTACTTGTGGGAGTAATGGACTTCGGCATGCCTTGGGTTTCCAGTTCCAGTTACGCCGTAGTACGTGTGGAGTACACAGATTACCCCCAACGTATGAAGCAGTTCCCCCAACGGATCGCTGGCAGCCGTCGGCTGGCAGGCGACGTAGGCGTAGAGGCCGTAGGAGTCGGCGTAGCCCTCCGGGTCGCGGCTGATGAAGCGGCCGAGGCGCGGGTCCATGTAGCGGTTGCGGTATTGCAGCAGGCCCGACTCCACGTCCAGGCGGCGGGCGGTGTACGTATACGGGTTCGCCACGTCCGAGAGGCCGTCGGCGTCGGCTGAGCCGTCGGCGTCCAGGACGGTGGCGGCGCCGTAGGCATCATACCGGTAGCGCTCCACCACGTTCTCGCTCGCGTCCGTCAGGGCCATCACGCTCGCCAGTGTGTTGCTGTGATAATACACCACTTCGCCCGCGTCCAGGAAGTCCCCGTCGCCCGTCAGGTCGCGCTCCTGCACGGCTACGGCGTCACGGCCTTCTGACACGGATGGACGCGGATCGCGGCGGATGGACGGCATGACGGCGCTGGCAGCGTGCGCTGACATGGCGGCCTCAGTATATCACACGCGGCCGGCCGCGGAAGCTCCGAAAGCGCGTTGTCGGTTGTTGCTTGTCCGGTTGCTCGGGGACGGCCTACGTCAGCGCCGATGCCCAGAGAAGGCGCATCGGAACCGCTGATACGCGCAGATGGAGGTTCATGGATCAGGCCGGCCGCCGACGTATCCGCCCTCATCCGCCGTGATCGATGTCAAGAACAGGCGACCGGCGTGCCTCTTCGTATGTATAGACGGCGGTCCACCCCTGCTGATCGGCGCCGGGTCACCTGCGCATGCTGGCAACGCCGAGGCGCTCGGCCATCTCAGCGTCCCCCATCGAGGCAGCGAGACCGCCAGGGGTGTACCCCGCTTCATCCCGCGCGTCCGGGTCGGCACCAGACTTGAGCAGTACCTCTACGACGCCCAGCCGATGCTCGAGCGCCGCCACGTGGAGCGGCGTACTCCCGTCAGCCGTGCGCGCATCGACGGGTGCACCGGACTCAAGCAGTCTCGCAAGCACCCCCGCGTGCCCGTAAGCAGCAGACCAGTGGACGGGCGCCCAACCCGTCGGGCCGGCCAGATTGGGGTCCGCTCCGTGCACCAGGAGCACCTGCGCCACGTCAGTTTGTCCGAGCACCGCGGCGAGCTCGAGTGGGCGGAAGCCTTGCTTGCTGAGCCCATCTGGGTCTGCGCCGGCCCTGAGCAATACCCCTACGACCTCCTCGCTCCCCCCTACCACGGCGTGGTGGAGCGGGTGCCAGCCCAAGGCACATTCTGCCGAGGCCACGGACGGTTCCTCATCCACCATCTGACGTATCGCCGCAAACTCCTCGCCGCGTGTCAGCTTCGCAATGCGCGGCTGGGCCGGCATGAGGGACTCCAGGACGGCATCCCGCACCGAAGGAACGTGGGTCAGCCCGTAGCGTAGCGGGCTGAGCCCCCGGCCGTCCCTCGCAGCGGGGTCGGCGCCCCTGGACAGAAGCAGGCGGATCACGTCCACCTTCTGCTGCACGATTGCGCCGTGCAACGGCGTCGCCCCGTCATAGGAACGGGCATTGGGATCCGCCCCGGCGTCAAGCAGCAGTTCCGAGACCTCAAGCGCCTTCTTGCAGTACGTCGCAGCGATGTGCAAAGGTGTAAGCCCCATCATGTCCCTGGCGTTCAAATCCGCACCGTGCTGCAACAGCAGCGCGACTACGCGCGTTACCACCTCACCATCCGAGCGCGCGACCGCCATATGCAACGCCGTCAGTTGCTGCTCCGGTTCTCGCGCCTCGACATCCACTCCTGCCTCAAGAGCAGCTCTCACCTTAGGCACGTCATCCTCGATTACCGCCCAGTGCAGCTCCGTCATGCTCTCCAGCGGTTGCCGAGCAGGCAGTTCCCCGTGCTCGCTACGTGCTTGCTGCGCTTCATGCGTCCCACCGGCCTGCGCACCAAGAACCAGCGAGCCACCCCCCGACGCGTCCACATAGACCAGACAGATCAGGGCGAGCAGCAGCCAGGCGGCTCCAGCCGAACCTGGAAGTCCCAAAGCCCTCCGTTGACCAAACAGATCCTTATCACTCATAGTAGGTTATCTCCACTTCCGGGGGCAGACTGCGCCCCAAGCAGTAACGGCCCAGCGGGTAGGGGTAGTTGAAGTAGCGGTCGCCCGGCTTGCCGCTGCCGCACAACGGCCATCCGCCGAGTACCGCCTGACCACTGCGATGCTGTTTGACCTCGGTGCCCCAGTAGTCCTCGTCTACACCACGACATCGGTAGACGGCCTCGCATGGCTGTAAGTCCATCTTCGGGCATAGCTTGGTGATCACCTTCCGTTTTGCCGTACACGTCTTCTTCTGCGGCCCATCGTCCGGTTCAGGTGGCGGAGGAGGATCGGGATCCGGCGCGAAGATGAAGGGCGCACAGATCACGGGGCAATACGTTACGGCGAAACTCAACACCTTCGCAGTGGAGCCCGGACTCGTCACAGCAACCGCAAGGGCAGTCTGAAAACACACCATGTTGCAGATCACGTACAGCGGAGGCATCTGGTCGTATTGGGGATGGAGTCCCAAGGGATCGCCAGCAGAAATCGGGCGGGAGGCGACGTAGGCGTAAAAGCCGTAGCTATCCACATAGCCGGCCGGGTCGCGGCTGATGAAGCGGCCGAG
>CAZNGS010000118.1:0-6027 GCA_964572825.1 uncultured candidatus Brocadiaceae bacterium | reverse complement strand
ATACACCACTCCGCACCAACGTGGTAACTCCAGAGCCAGCCGGTCGGCTTCGTCCACATCAGCTGACCGTCGGCGGTCATATCATCGGGTTGCTGTGGCCGGCCACCTGTGATAGTAAGCTCAGTCGGGCACGCCGGTATGTCGAAGTACCAGTCCTCGAACTGCGCCTCTTCCTGCTCGTACCACTGCACAGTGGCCGGATCACTACACTTACCACCACTGGGATCCGGATCAGGATTGCCGGGCGGGTCGCCCGGGGGCGGCGGATTGTCAGGCCCGCCCGGACCTGTCCCGGGAAAGCCATTCCCTGGCGGCGGATAACCGCCCCGGCCACCGCCCGTGCCATCCCCCCCTCCGCCGCCTCCCGTACCTCCGCCATCAGTTCCATCGCCCCGACCGGATCGCATGCCCTTTGCAGTTCGAACGCATCCTCCACTACCGTAGCGCTTCCATGCCATCCTCGGGCGCACTGCGTGCCTTCACTTCCGCCGCGTCCAACTCCCGCGCCACCCGGAAGCCCTGCTGACTGATTTGGAAGGTTCTGCCCGCGTTCTGCTCCGTGGCAAGGTCCGTGGCCCCGCCGCGTGTCCACGCCGGGGACATGTAGTAGTAGTTCTCAGGAACCAGGGGCCAAAGAGTGACATCGTTGTAGTTGGTGTGGTAACCCACCCCTTCTCCCCGCATCACCCTCAGGACGCCCTGGTCAGAGGACCCTTCCCTTCGTCCAGTCGGGACCACAGGCCCGGTAGGATTGTCACGGGGCGAAACGCTGTAATAGTCGGGGGAATAGACATCGGTGCACCACTGGCCCATCCCGCTCGTCAGGTCGGTGACGCCCTCCGGCGTATCGCCCTTGGGAAATGAGCCCACAGTGACCCCCGGGAACAAGCTTGGCGCGGCGGGCTCGCTGAGCGCGCCGGTATACTCGGCGGCCGGTTCGGCAGTCGCCCCTCTGCCACCAGGGAAAGGCCCTTCCGAGCCCCACGGATACCGCCTGCCTTCGGGGCCGCGGGCGGCGTACTCCCACTCGGCCTCCGTCGGCAGCCGGTAAGTCTCCCCGGTGTGCTCGGACAGCCAGCGGCAGTACTGAACGGCACCGAACCACGTGACCTGGTTCGCGGGACAATTGGCCCGGTTCGGCCGCGGGCGGTACTCTCTTGCCTCGCCGTCGAGGTAGATGTTGCATCCCTCGTAGCCGAGGCCCCCGGGCTCTCGTGCCCTCTCCCGGTTCCACTCTTCGTCCGTAATGAGGTAGCGGAAGTCGGGATTGCCGCGTTCGTTGAGGAACGCGCAGAACTCGCCAGCCGTCACAAGGTAGGTGCCGATGTAGAAGTCGTCCACCTGGACTTCGTGTGCCGGCACCGCGTCTTGGCCACCCTGGGCCGACGCCGCCGGGGCGCCCATCAGGAACGTGCCACCTTCGATGAAGGTCATCCGGCCGGGCTCCGAAGGGTCCACCCCTCTGCGGCCCAGGGTCGCCCAGGTATCGTCGCTGACGGTCACGGACCACGAGACAGATGGGCCCTTTCCGTCCATCTGGGTGAAGCGGCAGACGACGCTGTAGTCGCCAGGAGTGCGGGCGCGAAGCTCGTACTCGCTCGACGCGCGTCCCCATTCCCTCACGAGGACGCCCCGGCCTTCGTGCTGTTCCGGTCCCTCTACGCGCCAGATTGCGCCGGTGATCCGCTCGTCGGCCTCTACCGCCTCGGCCTTGAACTGCTGCCGCGCATCGTGCACCATCCGGCCCTGCCACCGTTCCGCCACCGGGACCGTCCACTCCCCATAGGCCGGGAAGACCCCGCGCACCTGAGACGTGCCCTGGGCCGGAGCTGGCCCCGTCTCCTCCGCGCTTGTCGCCGTAGTCCAGCCGGCGAAGATGGCAGCGGCCAGGCAGATGACCCGGGACATCGGCCGAACCCGCGCCGGCAATCCTGAGACTTGGACAGCACGCATACACTCAACCTCCAGGCACGACCTCCCGATCTCCGATGAGGCAACGGTAGGCACGCCTCCAGCGGTTACGCTAGCGCACATGGGGAAGCGGACGTGCATCCCCAAAGCCTCAATACGGCTTCCCCTCTGCCTTCCTTTTCTTCCACCATCGGAAGTCGTAATAGCCGTGCTCCTCTTTTGTGAGCCCCCTCGCGGCTCCCATCGCTCCGGGCTCCGTCGCTCTGTGATCTGCGCCCCATCCCATACCTTCGCACGAGTCAACGCAAGCATCGAAACACGCCGGCCAGTCCGGGTGTTGATAACTGCTTACACAGCGGCACGGCCCAAGTTCCTTCATGGCCATGCCTGCGGCGTTTGCCGCGTAGTCGGAGGGCTGCTTGGCGCTGTAGCAGGCAGCACGATTGTGGCCATACTTGCACTGCAGATAGTCCAGATTCTCCTTCATCATCTCGCATACCCAGGCGTCGGTGTAGGTCGACAGGTTCGCGATCATACAGAACGTAACGCAATGGGAGTGTCCCCAGTGATAGTTGCCGCCTGCATACCTCTTGTCGAGTGCGAGAAACACATCGTGAGCCACAAGCGGGCCTTCCTGCGGGGGCGGCTGCGGTGCCCCGTTGCATGGGCCCGTGCCACCACCCCCTCCTGCACCGCCTCCGGGATCTCCGGGACCGAGAATAGGACCGGGTCCTGGGCTATGAATCGGGTCGGGTATAACACCGCCGTCACCGCCCCTACCGCCGCCACCGCCACCGCCCGTGCCTCCGCCATTGCCACCGCCCCCTCCTGACCCGCCGCCCGTTCCATCGCCCGTGCCGCCGCCGGGGCCGCCACCAAAGGGACCCTTTGCCCGGCAGTAGCGATAGGAGTACGGGCCCACAGCGCCCTCAGGGTAGGCGGTTATGCCCGAGAAGAGGTAACAGGTTAGCTCTATCTGTGGGTCTACGCCAACGATGTAGGAACCGGTCACTTCAGTTTTGAAGCCCATCGGATCCTGCGCGATCGTCGGCCGGCCTGCCACGTAGGCGTAGAGGCCGTAGGAGTCGGCGTAGCCCTCGGGATCACGTGAGATGAAGCGGCCGAGGCTCGGCGACATGTACCTGTTGCGGTACTGCAGCAGCCCCGATTCCAGATCGAGGCGGCGGCCCGTGTAGAGGTACGGGTTCTCGACATCGGATATTCCGTCGGCGTCGGCTGAGCCGTCGGGCTCCAGGACGGTGGCGGCGCCGTAGGCGTCATACCGGTAGCGCTCCACCACGTTCTCGCTCGCGTCCGTCAGGGCCATCACGCTCGCCAGTGTGTTGCTGTGATAATACACCACTTCGCCCGCGTCCAGGAAGTCCCCGTCGCCGGTCAGGTCCCGCTCCTGGACGGCAACCGCGTCGATGTAGCCGGGGGAGTACGTATACCTGGCGACGAGATTACCGGAGGCTTCCCTTTCTTCGAGACACTGCCAAGCTGAACTGCCTCCCCACAGAAAGCGGGTGGCGCCGTTCAGGTCGCCCTTGTTCGTCACGTCCTTGAGCACGCGGCGGTTGCGGGCGTCATACTTGTAAGCGCCCACGGCTACCCACTCGCCGCTCTGGCGCTCCCTGACCTCGATCAGACGGTTCCGGTAGTCCCAGACGTACTGATGGGCGCCGTCCGTGCTCCCGTCCTGGATCAGGTTGTGTGCGCCTTCGGCGTCGCATCCTTGCGGACTCACCCTTTGGGCTCGCGACCCGTTTGCTCGTCCCACTCGCAAACCGGGTTGCCCCGCGTCGTCGTAGCTCAGGTCGGTCTGCTGGCCGCCGACGCTCAGGGCAGCAGTTCCGCGATTTCGGGCTGTCCGGCTAGCTCTGCGTAGTCCGCCGGCGTGCGCCCCTCTTCGTCCTCGATGGCGGGATCGGCGCCGACATGCAGCAAGCCGGCCACCAGATCCGGATCGCCCCGCAGCACGGCCCGGTGCAGCGGCGTCTCGCCCTGTCGGTCCCGAGCGTTCACGTCGCCGCCGGCCTCGATGAGCATGAAGACGATGCGGGCGTCGGGCGCGCTGGTGATGGCGAGGTGAACCGGCGAGAGGCCGCCTTCGTCCGGTCTGACCCTGGCGCCGGCCGCGAGCAGTTTCTTCACGGCCCAGCGATGGCCGGAGGCCGCCGCTCCATGCAGGGCCGTCCAGCCGGTCGGCCCCCGCCTGTTCGGATCGGCTCCGGCATCCAGGAGCAGGTCCATCAGAGCCGGTTCCTCGGCCTGCACCGCCAGGGACAGAGGGAAACCGACTTCCCACTCGAGGTCTCCCTCGGGATCGGCCCCCGCGCTTAGCAGTGCACGGCATGCGTCCACGTTCTCGCCCAGGACCGCCATGGTCAATGGAGTCATGCCTTCAGCAACGGCGTCTATCCGCGCACCGGCGCCGATCAGGATCTCCATCACTCCGGCAGCGTCGGCTGCCGCCGCCACGTGAAGTGCTGTCCTGCCACCGCGGGCGGCCGCGGCCACATCGGCCCCGCGGGAAATCAGCTCACCTGCGAGCTCCGCCCGGTCGGCGACCGCGGCGCAGTGCAGGGCCGTGATCCCGTTCACGCAAGGCTCGTCCGGGGAGTGACCCTCCCGGAGCAAGGCGCGGATATGCTCTTCGTCTCCGCGCAAAACGGACTCAGGTAGCCTGTCGCGGCAGTTCAGCTCCCCCCCGTGCCGCATCAGGGCCTTCGCGGTCGCGAAGCGACCGCTCAGGACGGCAACTCCGAGAGGAGTCGTGCCCTCGCCGTCCAGCACGTTCACATCGGCGCCGGCCTCAACGAGGACGTCGATCACGCCGAGGTGCCCGCGCGCGGCTGCAAGGTGCAGCGGCCTCGTGCCGTCGGGCATCGTGAGGTCCGGATCGCCTCCGTCGGCCAACAGCTCCCGGGCCCTCTGCACGTCCCCGCTGATGGCTGCGTAGAGGAGCGGAGTCGACTCGGGGCTGAGCACTGGGCGAGTACTCGTCTCGTCAGCCGCCTGGTGTTGCCGTGGCGTCGCTTTGGGTTCTTTCGCTGGTTCGGCTAATGTGACACCGCACGCCGAGGTAGCGCAGCAGAATAGACTCAGACAGAACGCACCCACCCCTTGCCACATTATCGAATAATCCCTCATTGCTTCTCTCCCCGATCGCGAACCGACTTGGACCCCCTACGGTCGGCCTGACCTAATGCCGAGTGCTTGCCCCGCCGGCGCCGCCGACGCCAGAGCGCTGCCAGCCACCAAACGAGTGGCGCCAAAGCTACTTCGCCGCCCATCCCACAACCGCTATCCACCCAAGTGCATGCAACTCTCTCCGAACCGCCCATCGACTGGGATATACATGTACCTACGCACTCCCCCTCATTAGTCTCCTTGCAGGGATTCGAAGGATCGAATATGGCTCCATATGGGCAAGCGCAGACCTGGCGCCCACCGCCGCAAGTCCGAACGCGGCAGTCACCGCGGAGAGACACTGGCCCAGGTCGCCCTCTATTCCCGTACAGGACCCAGATTTCGCAGTCTATTTGCCGCAGGATGCACCTGATCAGTTCCTTGGCAAAGTTCGGCATATGCTCTCCGTTGTTGCACGGAGACTCGCCGCCGCGCGGACCAAGCCAGCCCGCCATCCGCCACTCAGACTCGCCCGTAGGGTCACCGGCTACAGTCGGATGGCAGGCGACGTAGGCGTAGAGGCCGTAGGAGTCGGCGTAGCCCGCCGGGTCGCGGCTGATGAAGCGGCCGAGGCTCGCATCCATATACCTGTTGCGGTACTGGAGCAGGCCGCTCTCGAGATCGAGGCGGCGGCCCGTGTAGGTATACGGGTTCGCCACGTCCGAGAGGCCGTCGGCGTCGGCTGAGCCGTCGGCGTCCAGGACGGTGGCGGCGCCGTAGGCATCATACCGGTAGCGCTCCACCACGTTCTCGCTCGCGTCCGTCAGGGCCATCACGCTCGCCAGCGTGTTCGCATGATAGTATACCACTTCGTCGCTATCGCCGAAGTCTCCGTCCGAGTCCAAGTCCCGCTCCTGCGCGGCCACGGAGTCGATGTAGCCGGGGGAGTATGTGTACCTCGCGACCACGTCGCCTGAGGCATCT
>CAZNGS010000117.1:0-6100 GCA_964572825.1 uncultured candidatus Brocadiaceae bacterium | reverse complement strand
GAACGCTCATAGGATAGTACACAGACAGGCACTTTTTCAACGGGCTGTTAAGCTCGACTTTCGACGTTAAAGGGGAAAGCCGGATCGCATCTTGGGTAGGTTGATGTTGCAGAAACAGCCACCCAGATGGGAGATCCGGCTTATGCATACAGTATCCACGTTGGTGATGCTGATGGCAAGTTTCCATCCCGCCCTCACCCCTCAGACTGCGGCCAGCCTGGCCGTCCTGCTGCGCGGAGCCGTCCTGAGCCACCGAGACCGCACTGTGACCGCCTGCCTGGTGGCCGCCTGGCCCTGGGCCAGAAAAAGCTGGCAGGCTTACGAAAATGTCCTGCGCAGGGCACGGTTCAGCATGCTGCATCTGGCACGCATCTTGTTCGCCCTCGCCCTCGGCCTGGTGCCGGAGGGTGAGCCGGTCCACCTGGCGGTCGATGAGCATCTGGTGCGCCGCTGGGGACCCTACGTGCCGGCAGTGGGCATGCACCGCGACCCGGTGCGCTCCTCCCTCGGGCGAAATGCGCCGAGTCCCGGCCACAAGTGGGTGGTGCTCTCTCTGGTGGTGAGCCTGCCCTTCATGGGCCGGCCGGTGGCGCTGCCGATCCTTAGCGCCCTCTACAGCCCGCCCTCGGTGCCGAAGCGCAATCGCAGAGGGCCCCTCTACCGCCGCCACCGCACGGTGGGCGAGCTGGCGCTGCTTCTGGTGCGCCTTGTGGTGCGCTGGGCCCCCGAGAGGCGCTTCATCGTGAGCGGAGACGGCGCCTACGCCACCCACAGCCTGGCCAATGCGCTGAGGGCCGACTCTCCGTATAAGGCCCTCAGGCGCACTTCGCTGGTGAGCCGCTTCTATTTCGACGGGGCCACCTACGCCGAGCCCGGCCCTTACGGCGGAGTGGGCCGGCCGCGGGTGAAGGGCCCGAAGCTGCCCAGCCCCCGGCAGGTGGCCGAAGCTGCCGACAGCGAATGGACCCGTGCGCTGGTCCATTGGTACGGGGGGCAGAGCAAGGTGGTCTGGCTCTGCTCTCGCACCGGCTTCTGGTATAAGGCCCCCGAAGGGCTGAAGTGGATTCGCTGGGTGGTGGTGCGCGATGCGGAGGGCGAGCGTCGGGACGAGGTCTTCTTCACCACCGACCCTGCCCTTACGCCCTCGCAGATCGTGGAGGCGTACGTGCGGCGCTGGTCTGTGGAGACCACCTTCCAAGAGGCGCACCGGTATCTGGGGGTGGGGACGCTGCGCAACTGGAGCGAGAAGGCCGTCACAAGGTCGGTGCCGCTTCTTCTGGGCCTCTACTCGCTTGTGGTGATCTGGTTTGCGCTTCACGTGGAGGAGCCCGAGGAGTTTCGCATTGAGCGTCCCTGGTATAAGAAGCCGCACGTGACCTTCAGCGACATGCTGGCGGCGGCGCGGGCGGAGATCATGGGCGAGGCACTTTTGGCAGGCCCCGATATGGCCCCCACTCGGCGAAAACTCTGGCCACTGGATGCCCTCACGCCTATAACGCACCGCTGCGCCAAAAGCCGCGCCGCATAACGTCGAAAGTCGAGTTAAGACCCATCAGAACAAGCAGCATGTAAGCGCAGGCCAGAACCAGCAGCAGCCTCTCCAACCGCTCGGGCTCGCTCAGTTGCGTCTGGCCAAGCCCCCAGCCGTAGCGCAGGCTCTTCTCATCGCGGAAAAGCTCCTCGGTGCTCATCCGTAAGCTATAGATCGTGGCGACCTTACGCCAACTCCAGTCGAGGTCGGTCGCCAGATACCAGGGCTCCTCGTGGTGCCGCTTCCACCAGAAGACAACCCGCCGCGCCGCACCGGCTTCGTCTTGCGGTAGCGCCCCATCCCCAGGTCCCTGTGGGTGGCGGGCCGGCCCGCAAGCGAACCGAGCAGGCCCTCGAAGTGCTGCGAGCTGAAGTAGACGTTGCTTCGCGTGCGGATCACGTAGTGGAGCCCCAACTGATGGAGGGTGGAGGCCAGCTCGGCCCGGTCGAGCCCCGATCGCAGATCAGCACCGCCTCGGTGCGAGGCGGCAGCGCCTCCCGCAGCACCCGCAAGAAGGCCTCCTCCAGGTCGTGCTGGCTGGTCCTGAGCTGCCACTTGCGGTAGGCCGCAAACAGCACCGGGACGCTGCGCCCATGCAGGGGGACGGCGGCGCGCAGCACTTTGTAGGGGCCCAGATCGGCCCAATCCAGCGGCCAGCCTGCGGCCCTGGCCGCCAGGGCGATCAGGCCTCGGCAGCCGTCGGGGACGTGGCCCCGTCATTCTTCAGGAACCTGTAAACCCTTGTGATGCTATGCTTTACAAGCGCCTTCGTGCCCACAGATCGGCCGATATCCGCTATGGAGACCCGGCGGCAGCGCAGGGCAGCGAAGACCAGCTCGCCCAGCGTCTTGCGCTGGGAGAGGCGAAGGGACGTGCACAGCCCGACGATCCACCCTACAATACTGCCTCTGAACATGGGTTCCTCCCGCTGAAGGTCTGCTTGCGTCCATCAGCGTAAGGAAACGGGGGAGCCCATTTCATTGCCCACCATGAAACTGGGGACGACTCAGCGGATTTCTGTCTTGACAGGATGGGGGGCGGTGCGTATAATCTCGGCGCGCGAGAGGGGGGACGCAGACGCGCCGCACGGTTTGCAGGGAGATAGCCGTGCGCAGTATGGCAAGGAACTACGCGACTGAGCACTGGGCCGCGGATGCAGGCCGCAGATGACGCAAAGAACTGCGGCCCATTTTGTGTACGCGAACTGACAACAGGCAAGGCTATCCTGTCCAGATGGGGAGAGGACGATGTTCAAGAAGCGGGGCGTGCGGGTGATCGTTCCGGTCTTCGTGGTACTGGTCGTCGGCGTGGGCGCCGCCATCCATCTGGCTGGCGGGCCGGAGGCGAAAGCCCAGACGACATATCCTTCCCTGACGCCGGACCAGCTCGTCTCGGCCATGCAGGCCCGCGCCGACGGCTTGAGCGGCCTGACCGGCGTGCTGGGCACGCGCCCCGTCATTCCCTCCGAAGGCGACTGGTCAGGCGTGCCGTTTGCCTTCCAGGGCCCTGCCCGTTACGTCCGCGAGGACGGGCAGATGGTCAGCTCGCCCGGTGCGGCGCCCGTCACGCAGGCGAACGCCTGGCAGATGTTCGTGGATGGCGAGGTCTACCTGCGCGAGGGATCGACCACGTTCGTGGCGCGCTCCGGCTACTGGTGGCGTGACCGCGTGGCCGGCTGCGGGCCGGACGCCCTGCTCATGGTCAACCTGGCCCCGCGGGCGTGGTTCGACGCCTTCAAGTGGCAGGTGCACGGGGGCACGATCGAGGAGGTCGGCGGCAGGAGCTACTACACGCTGACGTACGTCTCGCCTGGCCTCGGCCCCGACGACATGATCCGCTTCCGGGAGCTGCACCCCAAGGGCACCCCGCGCAAGTACTACATCGATCCTGAGAGCTTCGTCTGCGAGCGCATCGTCTACGGCGTGCACGGTGCGTTCGCGCCGTTTGCCGATCCCGCCGGGGACGTCGTCGCCACCGAGGTCGTGCCGGTCGGCAAGGTGCTGCTGCCGGTGAAGGCGACGATGCGGACGTTCCAGGACGGCGCAGTCGTCGCAGCGGCGGAGGTCAGCCTCCACGATCTCTCCGTGGTGAGCGCCGGGCAGCTTGCCGACGGCGCCTTCGAGCCCCTGACCCGCTCGCCGGGGCCGAAGCCGATCATCCTGCGGCCCGCGGCCGACATCGACGAGCTGAAGGAGGCCGCCGCGCGGGGCGAGGCCGATCCGGGCGAATGGCTCATGCTCGCCTGGAAGTGGTACCAGGTCAGCGAGCACAAACTGGCAGCCGAAACCCTCGAGCGGGCCAGCGACCAGTTCGCCGGACAGGTCCCGGAGGACTTCGAGATTGTCAAAGCCCGAATATGGGAGGAGGTGGAACCGGCGCTGGTCAACATGCGTCTCCAGGTCGCGCCACAGGCGCGCGACATGTTCAAGGCGCGCGCCGCCAGATTCCGGGAACGCGGCGACCCAGTCCACGCCGATGACATGGCCTCGCAGGCCGGTAGATGGCAGGCCGTCTACGATGCCGCCAGCGCGCGGGCAACCGAACTCGGGATCACCGTCGAGTGAAAGGCGGCGCGGCCATGAGAATGCACAAGACAACGACGAGCCGGTCGGGCGTGACGGTGACCTGTGGGGCCCGCTCCCGCGCGAAGGGCTTTCTGCTGGCCCTGGCCTTCCTGGCGGCGCTCGCAACCCCGGCCCTGGCCGACATGTGGGACGAGGGCGGCGGCAGCACGCAGAACAGTCCGCACTGGGGGCATCTGCACAACCCCGCCGACACGAAGGGCGAGGAACTTGCCGGCCACGGCGTGGCCGCCCAGCACGGCTACGAGACCTTCTCCTTCCCCCTGCCGCTGGCGCCCGACGTCAGCAGCCTGCTGCCCGACCTGGTGGCCACCTACGAGAGCGGGCACGAAGCCGACCGCAGCCTCGGCCTCGGCTGGGAGCTGACGGGCATCCCGCGCCTGCATAAGGTCTCCGAGACCGAGGTCCGCGCCACCTTCGGCGCCGGCACGCGGCTCTTCTTCTATCAGGTGAGCGGCAACTGGGTGCAGAAGGTGGACGGCATGGCGGTCGCCACCGATTACAAGCTCACGGTCCCTGACACCGGCTACCTCACGCTCGATAACCTGAAGACCGGCGACAGGTTCACCTTCCACCAGTTCGATGGCAACGTGGCCAGGCCCTACGAGCAGGAAGATCGGGAAGGCAATTACATCACGTACGTGCACCATTGGCAGTACACGGGTGGCCAATACGGCACCTATGTTTACAGGATGGACTTGATCTACGACAACCTCGGCAGGCGAATCGAGTTCAGCGGCTTGGACCGCTTCGCCGGTGTGTCTTTCTACGATGCGGGCGATCCCCGCCACGTCAAGGTCGAGTTCAGCTACGACGGCTCGAACCGCCTGCGCAAGATCAACGTGCGCCACGACTACAACGCCGACGGCGTGTACACGAACCGGTATCACTACTTCTGGTACGACGACGACAACCTGCTGAAGTACTACGTCGCGCCGAAGGAGTACACGCAGCTTCCCGGCACGCCCACGGAGGACGACGTCGCCGCCAAGGCGTCGAAGAAGTTCACCTACAACGCCAACCGCCAGGTCACCAGCGAGGCCACGCCCTCCGGCGGCTGCTCCGGCTGCGGCGCCTCGGGCGGCATCGCCTACACCCACACCGTCGTCGACAGCAACCCGCCCGACCTGAACACCACCCACGTCAAGGTCGAGCACGAATACCCGACCGACCAGTCCGGCTACCCCAGCGTCGTCACCGAGGTCAACAAGTTGGGCCAGGTGCTGAAGAGGTCCGTCGATCAGGACCAGTCGGAGACCCGCCTGACCAAGTACTCCTACACCTCCGACGGCAAGATCGAATACGTCTACCAGTACGACGAGGCCGACCTCCAGAACCCGAAGATGGTCACCCGCGTCACCTACGACTCTTCCGACCGCGTGACCAGGATCGAGATCAGCCAGAGCGGCTCCAACTGGATCAAGCAGGCCGAGTACTCCTACAACGACTCCAACTGGCCCGAGCTGCCCACCACCGTCAAGCGCTACGAGAAAGATGACGGCACCGGCACGCTCCAGACCGATTACGAGTACGTCGCCCCCGGCAGCAACGGCGCCGGGCTGGTCAAGAAGGTCACCCACCCGCAGGTCAACCATAACTACTCCGAGGCCGGCGGCAGCGCCTACCGCGCCACCGTCGAGTACACCTACGATTCGGAGGACCGCCTGCTCACCGTCACCGACGAGGACGGGATGGTCACCAGGTACATCTACGCCGACTCCGACGGCGTGAACAACGACGGGGACGGCAGCACCGACGAAGTGGCCGAATGGGCCGGACAGGTCGTCCAGGTCATCCGCGACTACGGCACCGGGCGGCTCAACCTGACCGAGGCCGAATACGAGTACGACAACGACCACCTCCGCATGACGGTGCAGAAGGACGCCCTCGGCAACGCCACCACCTACGCCTACAACGACAACGGCGACGTCGTCTCGGTCACCCATCCCGGCGGGCTCTACGTGGCCTACAGCTACGACCTGAACGG
>CAZNGS010000116.1:0-6264 GCA_964572825.1 uncultured candidatus Brocadiaceae bacterium | reverse complement strand
ATCTACCCAAAACGGAAGCCGGCTTTCCTCTTTTTGTCGAAAGTCGAGCTAAAAGCGCGCCCATTCTCCGGCGGGGACGCTATATATGGGGAGGGCTTTCCTCTTCAATTGTCGAAAGTCGAGTTACGTGGCAGTGTACTGCGCCTTCGCTGGCTCTGCAACAGACTGCCTGCTGCCCGGTGAGCGGGGATGCGAGACCTTGAAGGCGCGCCGCCCACCCGCTAAGCTTTTGTCACCGGGGCTACGGGGAGGATGTCCCTTTGCCGTTTTCGACGAGCAGGGAGAGATCATGAAGCACCGCACCGTAATGCTGGCCGTGAGCGCCGTGGTTGCCGTCAGTGTTTCCGGTTGCATCTCCGTCGGACTGCCTGGGCCGGGAGAACTGGAAACCGTGGTGGTGGAGGAGTCGCCGCGCTGGCTGGAACCCAATCGCGTGGCCATCGTGGACGTCGAGGGCGTGATCTCCTTCGGGGAAGGCTCGCTGCTGGCCGGGCCGCATGCCACTGTGGCGGGCGTGAGGGGAAAGCTGGACCGGGCAGCGGAGGACGGCTCCGTCCGCGCCGTGGTCTTGCGCATCAACAGCCCCGGCGGTGAGGTGGGGGCGAGCGACGCGCTCTACCGCGAGGTGCGTCGGTTCAGAGAGGAGACGGGCAGACCGGTGGTCGCCTGCCTCATGTCCATCGCTACCTCGGGGGCCTATTACACCGCGCTGGGGGCGGACTCCATCGTGGCCGCTCCCACGAGCGTGACCGGCTCGGTGGGCGTGATCACGCGCTGGCTGAACGTGGAGGGCTTGCTGGACAAGCTCGGACTGCGCCCCCAGGTTTTCAAGTCCGGCGAAAAGAAGGACATCGGTTCGCCCACGCGGATCATGACTCCGGAGGAAAAGGAAATCCTCGACGGGGTGACCCGGCAGATGTTCGAGAGATTCCTGGAGACGGTGCGCCGTAACCGCCCGCAAATGGGCGAACAGGAGTTGAAGTTCATCTCCGACGGGCGTATCGTTACAGCCGAGGAAGCGCTCCAACTGAAGATGGTGGACCGGCTGGGATACCTGGAGGACGCGCTGAGTGAGGCAAAACAGCTCGCGGGCATCAAGGCCGCCGATGTCATCCTCTATCGGGCCGCGCCGCATTACAACGCGAACATCTACGCCCGCGGCTCCGACCGAGCGGACGTGCTGGCGGAGGCCGCGGCTGAACTGCTTCGCTGGCGGGACCCCGCCTTCCTCTACCTGTGGTGCCCCGGCCTGTGAGGGGGGTGGCCGGCGCCGCCTCCGTCGTCTGCCCGATCCCTGAGCACGATTGGACGTGCCATGATCGCAAACGTCCGAGAATCCTGTTTAGGTCTGGCGGTTCTGATGTGGGCCGCGGCCTGTTCGGCCGAGGCGGCGGAGGGGGCGCAGGACCCGGTTTTCCCGGGCGCTACCGCAGCACGCGGCACGGTTTTCCTGGACAAGAACGCCAACGGCCTGCGTGACGGAGGGGAAGAAGGACTGCCCGGCGTGCGGCTGACAGCCCGGCACCGGACCGCGGCGACCGACGACGCGGGAATTTACGAGATCCGGTCCGAAGAGCCGTTCTTCATGGTCTCGGTCGATTTCCCTGCCGGCACCTGGCCAACCGAGGGCTGGTTCCGCCGGATGGAGTCTCCGGAAGAGGCCGGCATTGACTTCCCGTTGCGGCCCTGTGAGGAGGAAAGGCCGTTCGTCTTCGTGCACCTGACCGACATGCATATGGACTTCGCCGCCGTGGACTTGATGCTGGAGGAGTGCCGGGCGCTCCCCGTGCAGCCTCGTTTTTACATCTGCACCGGCGACATGCGTTCCGGAGACCCCACCGTCCAGGACCTGCCCGATCTGGAACGCACATTCGGCGCCGTCGGCGCCTATTTCCGCGCGTTCCCGGCCCCCCTGTTCATGGTCCCGGGCAACCACGACACCGTGGGCTACGGAGGAGCGGGACGGGAGGCCCTCGGTCCGGAAGACCTGAAGCATCCACTTTTCGGGAACGGCTGCTGGGAGAGGTACGTATGCCCCGCGCGCTGGGCCTTCAGCCATGCCGGCGTGCGGTTCGTCGGGGTGGAGTACGCTGTCTATTCCGGCCGCCGCTGGGAGGTCCCCCCTGCCGAGGCGAGAGCGTGGCTGAGCCGACAGGTGAACGCCGCGGGGCGAGTAGCCCCCGTCATACTGGCAGCACACAATCCGAGCTGGGGAGAGGCCGTGGAGCAGTTGGACCTGGCGCTGGGCCTTTTCGGGCACACCCACACCGAGGGGCTGTATTTCCCGCCCGGGCAGGAGACCCCGCGATACGGCCAAAAGGTTCTTATCACTGGAATCTTACAGCGTCCGACGCATTGGGGAAACCCCCGGCGCAACCAGGACGGGCGGCCTCCCGGCTACCGGATCGTGGCCGTGGGCAAGGGCGGCATCCATACCTTCTACAAGGCGCTGGGAGAGCCGCACACCATCCTGGTGAACCGCCCCCGGCGTTTCGTGACGCTCCGCCCGGACGGGCCGCTCGACGTCGCGGGGCAGTTCTTCGATCCTGCTCGGGAGGCCCGGTCGGTGACGGTACGGCTGGGCCGATCGGAAGTGCAAGCCGCAGTCGAGGGCCGCCTGCTGTGGGGCGACTTCGAGGCCCGGTTTCGGACCGCGGTTCTGCCGGAAGGTTTCTACGACATCTCGGTGGGAGTCGAGTTCCCGGAGGGAAGCCGGCACGTCGCGGAGCCTTATTTGATTCTGACCGGTAAACGGGAGTCTTTTACGGCGGTCGGCCCGGCCGCGCTCGTCGGCAAGACGGACGGTCTGGGTGAGCCTGCCGTGCTCGTCGTCAACGGTCAGGACGCGTGCACACTCCCGGTCACCCCGGCCGGTGAGACGGTGACGGCCGAGATCCCGCCGCAGCTGCTGCGGCGCCTCAACCGCGTGACGCTGCACCCGGCGGACGGTCGCGGGAGCCCGAAACTGAGCGACGTGCGCCTGCGCTACGATGGCGCCACTTTCCACGACCAGCATAGAGCCTTTACCTGGGGTTACCAGCCGTCCCTCTCCGGGGATCGAGAGCTCTACTTCGACCTTCAGTACCCCGGCCCGCCCGTCCACTGGGCCGTGGAGCCGAAAGAGGGCAATCCCGCCCGGCAATGACCGAGAGGAGGACCGATGCGCTACGGATACTTCGACGACGAAGCCAAAGAGTACGTGATCGAGAGGCCCGACACGCCCCGCTCGTGGTCCAACTACCTGGGCGACATGGTCTACGGGGCCATCATCACCAACAACGCCGGGGGCTACAGCTTCTACCGTTCCGCGACCCACGGCTGCATCACGCGGCTGCGGCTGAACAGCATCCCGATGGACCAGCCCGGCCGCTACTTCTACCTGCGCGACCGGGCCAGCGGGGATTACTGGTCCGCGTCCTGGCAACCGGTGGGCAAGGACCTGTCGGAATACGAAAGCACCTGCCGGCATGGCACGGCCTACACCATCATAGAGTCCGAATACTCCGGCATCCGCATGGTGTCCACCTACTTCGTGCCGCTGGGACGGCACTTCGAGTACTGGATGCTCCAGCTCACCAACACGGGCGAAGAAGCGCGGAAGCTGTCGGTCTTCTCCTTCGCCGAGTTCACCAACAACTGGAACAACCGGCAGGACCAGTTCAACCTTCAGTACAGCCAGTACATTGTCAGGGTGGACGTGGCGGACGACATCCTCCAGTGCGCTGTCAACCATCATCTGCCGCCAGACCCCGATGATTTCGAGAACAACGATCAGTGCCGCCACGCCTTCATGGCCATGACCGGTGCCGATGTCGCCGCATTTGAGGGCGACCGGGAGGCGTTTCTCGGCCCATACCGCACTTACGCGGATCCCGTCGTGGTCGAGGAGGGGCGCTGCAGGGGCGTTCTGGCGCACGGCGACAACGCCGCGGGGGTCCTGCAGGTGGACCTCGACCTGCAACCCGGCGAGAGCCGGACGCTGATCGTCCTGCTTGGGCCGGGCCGGGCCGCCGAGGTGGGCAGGGCCGTGGTGGATGAATTTGGTTCCCCCGAGCGCGCGGAGGCGGAGCTGGCGGAGCTCAAGGAGCACTGGCACGGCATGCTGGGACGGCTGGTGGTCACCACGCCCGACCACGATTTCGACTCCATGATCAACGTGTGGGGCGCATACAACTCGCTGGTCACCTACGCCTGGTCGCGGGAAGCCAGCCTGGTCTACAGCGGCGGCCGCTGCCTGGGCTACCGCGACACCGTGCAGGACCTGCTGGCGGCGACGGCGCTGCTGGGCGAGGGCATGCGCGAGCGGCTGCAGCTGATGATCACCGGCCAGGTATCCACCGGCGGGGCCATGCCGGTGGTCAGGCCCTGGGGGCACCGGCCCGGCCACGAGGCGGCGCCGCAGAACTACCGCAGCGACGACTGCATGTGGCTCTTCAATGCGGTGCCGGCCTACGTCAAAGAAACCGGCGACCTCGGTTTCTACGACAGGGTGCTCCCGTATGCCGACAGCGGCGAGGCCACCGTGCTGGGGCACCTGCGGCGAGCCATCGAGTTCAACCTGGAGCGGAGCGGAGCACACGGTCTGCCGTGTGGCCTGGGGGCGGACTGGAACGACTGCCTCTGCCTGGGCTACCGCGGTGAGTCGGTCTTCGTGGCCATGCAGCTCAGGCTGGCCCTGGTCACTTACGCCGACATCTGCGAGCGCCTGGAACTGGGCGAGGAGGTCCGGTGGGCCCGCTCGGAGCTCCAAAAACTGGACGAGAGCCTCCAGGAGCACACCTGGGACGGCGAGTGGTTCGTGCGGGCCTTCCGGGAGGACGGCTCCGTGATCGGCAGCCGTCGCAACGATGAGGGTGCGATATTCCTCAACCCTCAGAGCTGGGCCGTGATCAGCGGCGCCGCAACCGACCAGCAGGCCCGAGAGGCCATGGACTCCGTGCACGAGCACCTGGCGACGGAATACGGGATCGCCATCTGCGACCCGCCCTTCGAGGAGACCGACCACCACGTCGTGCGCGCGGTGCTGTTCAACTCCGGCATGAAGGAGAACGCCGGCATCTTCCAGCACCCCCAGGGCTGGGTCGTCATGGCCGAGTGCATGCTGCGCCGCGGCGACCGGGCCTACGAGTATTTCCGCGCCTACATGCCCTCGGCGTATAACGAGCGGGCGGACCTGCGTGAGGTCGAGCCCTACGTCTATGCGCAGAGCACGCACGGCAGGTACAGCCGTCGGTTCGGCACGTCGCGATGCCCCTGGCTCAGCGGCACGGCTACATGGTCTTACCACGCACCGGCGCAGTACATCCTGGGCGTCCGGCCGGACTACGACGGCCTCCGCATCGACCCGTGCCTGCCCTCCCACTGGGGCCAGGTCCGGGTCAGGCGGCTATTCCGCGGCAGGCGGTTCGACATCACAATCCACAACGGCCCGCAGGGCCACGGGGTGAGATCCCTGCGCCTGAACGGAGAGTCGATGGAAGGCGACTTGCTGCCGATCGAAGAATGCGCGCGTGAGAACACCGTGGAGGTAGAGCTGAATTGAGACGGTAAGTGTTTACCGTCGTTGCCTACGCTACCAGCATAGTGTACCCCCCCGGGACTCTGTCAACGAGAATCGTGCCGTTTTTTCGCTCCCCAGATTTCCCGATGCATCCCCCGTGCGGGGTTCACTGGGCGCCTGCACCGGGCCGGGACCCTGAATGGGCCCCGGCCATTTGAAACCGACACCGGCCCTTCCGTATGCTGAGCGGTAATGAGCGAAACCGAACAAGGCTGTCCCGGATGCCGAAGGCTCCGGCGCGAGCTGCGGGCCTTGAAGGCCGAGAACCGCTCCCTCCGCCAGCGCATCGAGCGGCTGGAGGAGAGCCTGCGCCAGAGCAAGCGACAGGCCACGCCTTTCGGCCGCCCCGGCAAAGACAAACGCCGCAAGCCGAAGGGAAGCCCCGGCCGAAAGCCCGCACAGGGCCCCTTCAAAAGACGAGAGCCGCCGCCGGAGAGCGAACTGAAAACCGTCCAGGTTCCGCTTGCGCAGTGCCCCGAGTGCGGAGGAGCACTGCAGCGCAGAAAGCAGCACGAGCATATCCAGAGCGATATCCCTCCCGTGCGGCCCGTCCACAGGCGGTTCGTCACAGAAAGCGGCTATTGCCCCCGCTGCAACAAGCGGTTCCGTTCGCGCCACCCCGAGCAGTGCTCGGATGCCACCGGCGCCACCGGGGTTACCGTTGGCCCGAACGCGAAGTCCATCGCGGCCGAGATGAAGCATCG
>CAZNGS010000115.1:0-6290 GCA_964572825.1 uncultured candidatus Brocadiaceae bacterium | reverse complement strand
TCGGTGAACCAGGGCACCTTGTCCAGCGTCTCGTAACCGGGAATGGGGAACGGCTCCCAGGGGCGATCGCCGGTCAGGTCGCGGCCGCGGATCAGCTCTACGCGGCGACCATGGGACCCGGGGTTGTGCAGCCCGGAGGCGTAGAAGTAGCCGTCTCGCTCGCTCACGGCGGTCGGGTCGCGGTAGCTCAGGTCCGCCAGCGGGCGGGCGTGTTCCCAACCCCACGCCTCGGTGATGACGTCGTCCACCTTCCACGGCCAGGGCTCGCCCCTGGAGTAGAAGTAGCGGAAGCCGTCGGTCCAGTCCACCGGTACAATTGCCGCGCGCTCGCGCAGGGCCGCACGGCTGTCCACCCCGCTGAAGGTGGAGTACCACTGCCCGTCCGGTCCCTCGAACATGGTCGCCTGGCCGCCGTGAGCCACGGCCAGCTTGCGCCGGGACCAAGGCCCGTCGAGCGACTTCGCCGTGGCCACCCAGGTATCGTAGCACGGCACCCCGAGCCGGCCGTGGATGCCAGCGGCCAGCAGGTGATAGGTCCCGTCTTTCTTGAAGAGGAACGCGCCGCCCGTGCCGACCTGCAGGATCTCCGCGCCGGGCGTGTTGGCCCCGGGCGTGGTGGGCTGAAGCAGGCGCGGCTCCTCGGCCGGGGCCGTCATGTCCTCTTTCATCGGCGCGATCCACCCGCCGCCGAAGACCCAGTAGACTTCTCCATCATCATCGAGGAACATCGAGGCGTCCTGCCCGTCCGTGGTGATCAGGCCCAGGTTTTCGTAGGGGCCTTCGGGCTCGCCGCTGGTGCTCTTGAGCAGCCCGGTGCCGCGGGGGCGGAGCGAATAGGTAAGGTACCAGTCACCCCTGACGCGGTGCAGCTCCGGCGCCAGGAGGCCCACCATCTCGTCCCGCCATGACTTCGTCCGCAACAGATCGAGGTCGCTGACGTTCGCCCTGACCGCCTCCAGCGGCGCCACCAACCCAAGGGGCTTCCACTCCTGCATGTCCTTCGATGTCCAAAGGCGGATACCGTCATTGACGGCGAAGTTCACCGTGCCGTCCGGGCGCCTGGTGCCCCTGGTGCCGGTCAGGTAGTAGACGTCGCCGACGCGCGTGATGGCCGCGTCAATCATCGGCACGTCCAGCAGCGGCTGCACGCGCCGGTAGTCGAACTTGGCCCGATGCTCCTCGGGCGTCGGAACGGGCGGCAGGTCGAGTTCAGCCGCGCCGACGTATTGCGACACGACCATCGCCAGAAGAAAGATCGAACCGAGGGACGTTATCTTCATTGCTGCGGCCCCCTCGCATAGGGGTGCTTGTTAACCAATTCCCAGACCGTGTCGTTGACGATCCTGGCACGCTCGGGGGTTATTTCCACAAACGGGTACTTATCGTGGTGAGGGTCCTCACCGTACCGGGATTCATCGTTGTAGATGCGCCAATCGAGCGCCTTCGGATGCTCCTCGAACATGACGGCATAGAAGGACGCGGCGGCGGTGTAGCGGGGCAGACCGGCGCGGATGTGCTGCACGTCGGTGTAATACTCGCCGATTGAGTCAATGCCCGGCACCTCGCCGGCCTTCATCTTGCGTTCCAGGGCCATGAAGATGTCGCCGGTGGGTATCATCCGCAACCTGCCCTCGGCCCAGAGCTTCGGGAACTTCTCCTTCAAGGCTTCGAAAAGCTGGTAGTGGTAGTCCTGGCAGCGGCCGTTGTCCAGCCACGGCCTGTCCGGATGATCCTGGGAAAACTTCTTCTCCAGCCATTCGTGTTCGTAATCGAACGCGTCGCGCCTGGGGAACTCGGCTCGGGCGATGCGGACGCCCTCCTTCCGGGCCCATTCCGGACGTTCATCCTCCGGAGGAATCTCGCCCCCCTCCATGGGCGGCCAATCCGTGTAGATATAGACCCTCCCCTGCGCATTGGTCTTCAGGAAGAGCTCGATTATGTCGCTGGCGGCGGCGATGTCGCCGACGTCCGTGGGCTTATCGAACTCCGTGCCCCACATCTTGGTGACCACCCGCGTGAGCGAACTGGAGAAGGGCTGCAGCACGATGGCGTCCCAGGGGCAGCCCCGGTAGAACTTCTTCGCCTTGAAAGAGGCATCCTCGACGAACTCCGGGTCCAAGGCCAGGTCGCCGCGTGGTCCGGTGGAGAGACCGGCCTCGCCCGGTCTCAGTTCCCGACGGTGCATCCACAGCGGCCACCCGGCACCCGCCATTATGTCGGTCACCCACTCCTTCCCCGCGCTCTGGCCCAATTCCTCGTGCCACTGGGGATTGGTGCACCCGGTCAGGCTGTTGCCGAAGTAGAACGTCCGCAGCTTCTCGGGACCGGCCCCGGACGTCTGCGCAAGGGCGCCCGCACCCAGACTGCAAATCACAAATGCCACGAAACTCCAGCGTCTCACCTCACGCATTCTCCCCTCCAGGTGAAGTTTTCGCCCGTGCTCTGTTTCGATTCTCGTTGCCCGTAACACGTTTTTCCGCGGCCTATTCGCGCAGGGCCCGCCGTCGTCGCCTCAGCTCTGCCTCGTCGGCCACGTCAATGAGCAGTTCGTCATCCACCACCTCCACTTTAAGCGGAATCACGCCCGGCATGCCGCCCCACGGGCCGAAGTTCTCGTTGCCGAACGTGGTGGCCCACCAGTTGCCCAGGCGGTCCTGGAAGACGCTGCCGTGGCCGCCGTGGGGCACAGCCACGCGGGGGGTGGAGTAGTCGCCAAACAGCTCGTCGGAGTAGTAGTAGCTGTAGTCGTACGTGGCGAAGTAGCGGCCGCCGGCGCCCCCCACCAGGCCCAACGTCGAGGGGCCGTTCCATTCGGTGACGAACTGCACGTACTTGCCCTTCATCTTGACCAGATAACCGCCGGTGTCATCGTTGGCATCCGAGCCGTCCGCCGGCAGTATCTGGTGCCCACCCGGCTCCGCCCCGCTCATGTCCGCCTTCATCGGCGAAATGCCGAAGGCGCCGTAGGTGTGATAGATCGTGCCGTCGTCGTCCACGAAGAACGAAGGTTGCGAACGCACCTCCGCCCCCACAACAGGTTTGTAGGGGCCCTCGGCCTTGCCCGTGGTGCTTTTGAGCAGGAACCCGCGTCCGCCCTCAATCGCCTTGCCTCCGTAGACGTGGTATGCGATGTAGAAGGTGTCCTTAAGATAGTGTATCTCGGTGTCCATGTAAGTGAACACGTTCTGGCGCCTGGATTCGCGTGGGTCGGGGAAGGGCTCGGCCAACAGATCCTTCTGCCGGTCCCAGTCCCACGCCACGATTTCCTGCCAGTTGACCATGTCGCGCGACTTGAAAACGTAAAGCTTGCCCTCGGAGTCCACGTTGACGAACGATCCGGTCAGGTAGACGCACCCGTCCGGGCCCAGCGTGGCCTGCACATCCCGCATTCTGACCGTCGAGACCGGGCGCATGAGCGGCCACGGGCCGCGCTCGGTGATCACGTGGCGGGGTTTGACCGGAACCGGCGCGCCCGTGTGCCCGAAATAGCTCACACCCTCCGTCCACTCCAGGGGAACGATCGCCGGCCGGTCGCGGAACCGGGCACGCGGGTCGTTGCCACTTATGGTGGTGTAGTGATGGCCCGCGCCATCCTGGAAAACGGTGGTGTTGCCCCCGTGAGCGATGCTCACAACCCGCCCGGTGTAAGGGCCGTGAATATCCCTCGACCAGGCCACGAAGGTGTCGTGGCACGCAGCACCCAGCCGCGCGTTGCGCTCTCCGGCCATGAGGTAATAGATGCCGTCGCGCCTGAACAGGAACGGCCCGCCGCTGCCGACCCGAAGGGGCCAGTCGCCCAGCTCGCCGTGGGGGGTGGCCTGCAGCAGGCGCGGCCGCTCGGCCAGGCCACTCAGGTCGTCCTCCATGCGTGCTATCCAGCCCTCGTCGAACAGCCAGTACACGGTCCCGTCGTCGTCCTCGAATATCGAGGCGTCCCTGCCCCGCGTCGTCACCCGGGCGTGGAATTCGTACGGACCCTCGGCCTGCCCGGTGGTGCTCCGCAGCAGGCCGGTGCCCTGCCGGTTCATGGAGAAGGCTATCCAGAAGGTGTCCCGCATGTAATGGATCTCGGGCGCCTGTATGGCGCGAGTGCGGCCTACATCCGGCGCGTCCGGCACGATGTGCGGTTTGCGGAGCCAGCGCAGTCGCCTGCCGGTGTCCACAAGGCTTTCGGTGATGTCGAACACCTTGCCCAGCGCCTGCCAGTCCCGCAGGTCCTCCGACCGCCACAGGTAGATGCCGTCGTTGTTGTGCCAGTCGAGCGTGCCGTCAGGCCCGCGACCCGGGCTGGTGCCCGTCAGGTAATAGACGCCCTGGGGTCCGCGGCATACGCTGACGTCGCGTAGCGGCTCTTCCAGCACAGGGTCCACACCCACCGGTTCCGGCAATTCTTCCTCGGCAGCACGCGCAGACCCGACCGTAGCACAGACCAGCAGAAACACGCCGATCAACGTCGTCCGAAGTGTCGTATCGCACATGCTCAACTGCCCTCCTCATGAGTATCCATCCCGATGTTCGCTACCTGGCGACGGCGGTCCATTTCCCGTCCGGGCCCTCGAACAACGTTACCTGTCCCGCCCTGGGGAGGACGATCCGGCGGCCCTCGTAGGGACCATAGACCGAGTCCGACGCGGCCTCCACCACGTCGCCCCAGCGGGTGGTGGCGGTCAGGCGGTAGCGGCCGTCCTGCCGGCGCAGGAAGCAGCCGCCCTTGCCGACCTGCAGGGGCGCGCGTCCCGGTTGTTCGCTTTTCAATCTCAGCCGGCGCGGAACCTCCGCCATACCGGTCAGGTCCTTCTTCATCCTTGCGATCCAACCATTACCGAAAACAAGATAGACGGAGCCGTCCTTGTCCTCGAAGAGCGACGGATCGTAGCCGTAGAAGTAGGCGTCGGAGTTATCCTCGCGGCCGGCCCCGGAATCGGCGATGGTCACCGTGCCATGACCCCCCGGCGGACCGATCATCTCATAGGGGCCTTCGGGCACGCCGGTCTTGCTCTTGAACATTGCCACTCCCTGGCGGCTGAGCGACGCTGTGAGGTAGTAGTTGCCCTTCGCGTGGTGCAGCTCGGGTGCGATGAGGCCGCGGTCGTAGCGGGGTTCGAGGCTGTCAGGAGGAGAGAAGTAATACCCAAGGGGGCCGCGGCCGCTCCCCGCGCCCGGGCCGATGTCGACTACCTTGCCGAGCGGCTCCCAGCTTTGCAGGTCATGGGATTTCCACAGGTAAATGCCGGTGTTGTTGTGGAAATCCATCCGTCCGTCCGTCTCCGTGCCGGCGGTGCCGGTCAGGTAGTAAACGGTCTTTCCGTCCTCTTCCACCGGACAGACGGCCGGGTCCACGATCGACAGGTCGTCGGGGATGGCCAGCATCGGATATGCAGCCTGTATGTCGATCGGGTCGGGCCGTATGGCCTCCGGCTCGAATTCCCAGCTCAGGCTGGCGTCGCCGGGCTTGCCGGATTTCACCTCGAACCGCTCCCCGGTCCACTCCAGATCAATCGGCACGGCACGGACGCCGTGGTCAGGCAGAAACCCATCGTTGGTGAAGGAAGTCATCCAACACTGCCCCTCGTTATCTTTCACGATGCCGGAGTGGCCGCCGTGCGGCAGCACGATCCGGCTGTGGTGATATGGCCCGCCGATCTCGTCCGACCAGAAGACCTGGATATCGTAGGTGCCGAAACGGCGGTAATTGCCGTGCCACGCGGTGCCGAGCATCAGATATTTGCCGTCCACCCGGTAGTAATACCGCCCCACGTCGCCGCGGGTGGCGGAGCACCCGTCGGCGGTTTCCACAACGTAGGAGTTCCCGCGACCCTCGGGCGGGCGGTAGCCGTCCGCCTCGACGGTTCGGGCTTCGTCCCGTTCGAACTGCGACGTTATCGGCCAGAGGTGGCTCCGAATGGCCATCCAGAGATCGCCTTCATGGTCCTCCTTGATATGGGCGGAGCCACGTATCTTGCCGGCGGGATTGACGGCGGCCACCTCCCACGGCCCCATCATCGAATCCGACGTGCTGCGCAGGACACCTTGCTGGACGCCGGCGGAGGCGGTTGCCCAAAACGTGTCCTGTTCGTAGAAGAGCTTGCAGCTTCTCATGCGCAGGTTCCACCAGCCGTCATGTCCGCTTTTCGTCGGCTTGTATTCATACCATGGCAGATCGGTGACCTTCTCAAGACCGGGGAACTCCACCACCTCCCATGGCTCCGCGCCGGTCAGGTCCTTGCCACGGCAAAAGACGTTGGATTGCTCCAGTCGGTCGTCGCTGTGCAGCCCGCTGAAGTAGTAGT
>CAZNGS010000114.1:0-6359 GCA_964572825.1 uncultured candidatus Brocadiaceae bacterium | reverse complement strand
GCGCAAAATTCCGGCGCGGCGTGAACAATTTCCGACGCGGCGTGAACATGACCAGGGGGCCCGGCGGCCTCGACACGCACTGGCTTCCTCGACGGTCCGCACGTAGAATAGACATGCAACCCAGCGCGCGAGCAAATCATGGGATTGTCTATCGGCATCATCGGCCTTCCCAACGTCGGCAAGTCCACGCTGTTCAACGCCCTCACGGGGGCGCAGAACGCCGCCGCGGAGAGCTATCCCTTCTGCACCGTGGAGCCGAACCGCGCCGTGGTGCCCGTGCCCGACCCCCGGCTGGAGAAGATCGCGGAAATCACCCGGCCCGAGAAGATCACGCCTGCCACGATCGAGTTTGTCGATATCGCGGGACTGGTCGAGAACGCCAGCAAGGGCGAAGGCCTGGGCAACCAGTTCCTGGCCCACGTGGCCGAGGCCGACGCGCTGGTGCACCTGGTGCGGTGTTTCGAGGACGAGAACGTCGCCCATGTGCAGGCGACCCTGGACCCCGCCCGTGACATGGAGGTGGTGGAGACCGAGCTCGTCCTGCGGGACATGGAGTTGCTGGAGCGGCGCATTGAGGAGCTGAGGAAGCGCGCCAGGTCCGACCGTGAGGCTCTGCCACGCCTGCAGGTCGCTGAGCCATTGCTCGAACATCTCGGTCAGGGCGAGCCGATCATGTCTTACCCGCAAAGGTCTTCGGAAGGCATCCGACCGCTCCTCAACGAGGTGCCCTTCGTCACGGACAAACCGCTGATCTACGTGGCCAACGTGGGAGAGGATGAGGCCGGGCAACCGGCCGCCTGCGTCGAAGCCGTGCGCGAGCGTGCTGCCCGGCGGGGCTTACCCGCCCTCAGGGTGGAAGCCAAGATCGAGGAAGAGCTTGTGGGCATGGACCCGGAGGAGAGAGGGGAGTTCCTCCAGGTCTACGGCCTGGAAGAAAGCGCGCTGGAGCGCCTCATCCGCACAAGCTATGAAATGCTCGGGCTGATCAGCTTCTTCACCATACAATCCAACCAGGTACAGGCCTGGACCGTCCCGCAGGGGTGTCCGGCCGCCCGGGCGGCGGGGAGGATCCACACTGACTTTGAAGAAGGCTTCATCCGCGCGCAGGTGATCGCCTACGAGGACTTCGTCCGCATGGGCGGAGAGCACGAATGCCGTGAGGCCGGCCTCGTGGGGACCGCCGGGCGCGATTACGAGGTCCGGGACGGCGACATCATCCGCTTCCTGCTCTCCGACTGACAGCCGGCCCCGCCTTCACTCGTACACGATCTCGTAGTACGGCGTCTTGTAGGACACGCCGTCTATCCTGAAGGCGCCGTTGTGCACCGGCACGGTCCTGCCGGTGCGGTGTCCGTCGTGGTCGAGCACGTGCACCGTGGGAGCCCCTTTCCTGCCAAGAGCGATGTCCGCCGTCACGGGCTCCATGAGGATGGGCGCCCTGCCCTTCGCCAGCACGCGCCGGCCCGCCATCCATTTCATGCCCGTGTTCCGGGCGCGGGCCATCGCCACGACGAGCAGCCGCTTCGAATCGGCCAGGTCACCGTCGGGTTCTCTGGCCGTGAGGTAAATCGCCGCGAAACGTGACCGGGGCGTGATGGTGACCTCGCCGAGGCGAAATGTCCGCCCCTCGGCAAAGCCGACGACCGCCCTGGTGGATGGCGTGTCCATGGTGAAGTGACCGTCTACGGCGCTCTCGCCCGGCGTCCAGCGGAGCTGCCCGGTGGTCGAGACATAGGCCCCGTCCCGACGCGCCTTCTCGGGGTCGAAGGCCGGTGTCTCGCGGTACCGGTCGGTGAACTCCACCACGGCGCGCGCCACGGCAAGGGTGCGCGCAGGCACCTTGTCGGAATCGAAGGACTTGATGTCGTATTCCTGCGTGACGCGGTCGCGGAAGCCGAGCCTGCCTTCGCGCAGCGAGGGGACGTGGACGTAGCGCGGTGCGATCACCTCGGCGGCCTGGACGTCCCGGCGGCGCACCTGCCGCGCCACGGCGGGGAAGAGTCCCATTATTTGCGGCGCCGTCACGTCCCACGTGCTGCGGCCGACCACGTTGCTGAACCTGCCGTCGTCGCCGTTTTCAAACATGTACGAAACGTCCCAGTCCTGGAGCCCGAGGCCGTAGGCGCCGATGATGGCCGGTCCTTCGGCACCCCACTCGTTCGGGTAGGTATGGATCCACTCCGACAGCATGAAGGGGCGGTCCACAACCTGCTGCATGCCGGAGCTGAGCGTGCCGGAGCCGGGCACGCTGAGCATGCTCTTGGGACCACCGAAGTAGTTGTGACGGTCGATGAGCCCCACCAGGTAGTCGGAGTGCAGGTTGTAGTAATGACTGAAGTTCTGCCCGGCCTGCCAGTTGGAGGCCACGATCTCACCGTCGTAGCCGGCCTCGCGCACCGCATCGACCCATCGGGAGTATGCCTCATTCTGGAGCCCGTAGAGGAACTCCAGCGAGTCCAGAAGGCGGCGCCTGCGAAAGCTCTGCGAGCCCGCCAGGTTGTCCGGGTCCCAGTACCAGGGGTTCCCCAACGGGAGGATGTTGTTCCTGTCCAGGCTTTCGCGCACATCGGGGAAGCCCTCGCCGACGAAGGAGTCAAACGCCTCCTCGCCCCATGCCTCGACCAGCTTCTCCTGGGTGCCGTAGCGGTCCCTCAGCCAGTCGCAGAAGCGCCTGCCGGTGATCCGCCGCAGCGTCTCGCTGGCCTTCAGGGGATTCATCGAGGTGTAGAAGAGGATGCTCTGCTCGTTGAGGATCTCGAAGGCGACGATGCACGGGTCCTCGGCATAGGTCAGTCCCGTGTAGGGGTTGCGGTGTTTCAAAAGGTTAACCGCCTGGCGGATGTGCAGGTTCTGGATTTCCGGCGAGTAATAGGAGCTGCTGTGCGGCATTCGGATGCGGTTATTGCGGCTGAACGTGCCAAACTCCTTCAAGTAGGGAACGTCCCGCACGTCCGCCGGCCCCGGATTGATGGGGCCGAACTGCGTGGAGAGCTCCACGAAGATGCCGGCCTCCTTGAGCCTGGCGACGTAGTAGTCCATGCGGTCGAGTCGTTCGGGGTCGTACTCGGCGGCGCTGTCCCGGGACTGTATTCCACTGCCGGGGCTGTCGGCGTACTTGTGGAGGCGCACGGTGTTTACGCCGTACTTGCGGTACATCCGGGCGCATCTGTCGGCCTGGTCCTTCTCGGGCCAGCAGGCTCGGTAGCAGTTGTTCAGGCCCCATAGCTTGATCGGCTTGCCGCCGTAGAGCAACTGCCCGCCTTTGCGCACGACCCGACCTTTCGCGCCGGCGGGGGCATCCGCCCAGTCCTCCATGCCGATGGCGCTGGGCACGCCGTAGTCGTGCCTGGGCTGCCAGGGATACCACTGGTCGAACCCGGGCTCATCCGGCACATCCTCCACCACCGCGTAGTAGGTGAGCTTTTCGGGCAGGTCGATGGTCATCGTCAGGTGCCGGGGATCGGACGCTTTGAACCGGTCGGCGGCCAGGATCACGCGCAGGTCGCCGTCGGACGCCACGTCCACGGCCGGATCGAACGAGAGGGTCGTCGCCAGCCCGTCCGCATCCGTCAGCGTGATCCTGCGCACGCTCTCTCCCAGTCCCTGCCGGGCCATCGGCAGCTCCTGCTCGGCCGTGCTGCCGTCGCTGCGCGTAGCGCGGGCGAAGCCGCCCTCGAACGGACCTCTCGGCCCCAGGAAGACCACCGCGTAGACCAGATTGATGTCCTGGTTCGTGCTCAGGTCGTAGACGCAGGTCAACTGCCGCGGTCCCGTGGCCCGCACGACGGCATCCAGCTTCAATTCCGCGCCCGGCTGCTTGCTGTCCGTGCCCTTCAGGTGGTGGACGGTCGCGCCGTTCTCCCTGGCCATCGTCCCGCGCATTCCCATGTGTGACCAGCCGGCACCCCAGGCGCCGCAACTGACCTCCAGGTAGGGCACACCGTCCCTGGTGATGTAAACCGTCCCTGTGTCCGGCAGACCCAGGAAACCTGTCCCCGCCCCGAGGGCGAGGCCCGACACCATGCACGTCACTGCCATCACAGCGGCAAGTCTAACCATCACCGGTTACCTCCATGCTGTGGACTGTGCGGCCGAAAGGGCCGGATCGGCCCTTTGCCGAAACACTGCCGCTTCCACCTCACTCGTAGACGATCTCGTAGTACGGCGTCCTGTGGATGGCTCCATTTATCTGGAAGGCGCCGCCCCGAACGGACACGGTTCTGCCCGTGCGGTGGCCGTCGTGGTCGAGAATGCGCACCGTCGGCGTTCCCGTCTTCGCAAGTACAACGTCTGCCACCACCGGCTCCATGAGGATGGGCTCCCTGCCCACGGCGACCATACGCCTTTTGCCGACCCATTTCATGTCCGTGTTGCGCGCCCGGGCGATGGCCACCACGAGCAATCGCTTCGACTCAGCCAGGTTCCTGTCGGGCTCGCTGGCGGTCACGTAGATCGCCGCGAAATGCGACCGCGGCGTGACGGTCACGTCGCCCAACCAGCAGGTCCTGCCTTCGGCGAATCCGACCACGGCCTTCGTGCCGGCCGTGTCCATGGTGAAGTAGCCGTCCATGGGGTTCCGGCCGGATCCGCCGAATTCCGCCAGGTAGGGGATGTCCCGCACGTCGGCCGGTCCCGGGTTGACGGGGCCGAACGCCGTGGACAGCTCGACGAAGACGCCGGCCGCCTTGAGCTTCGCGACGAAATAGTCCATGCGATGCAGGGCCTCCGGGTCGTACTCGGCCGCACTCTCCCTGGACTGGATGCCGGCCCAGCCGGGCCCGTCGGCGCATTTGTGCAGGCGCATGGTGTTCACGCCGAACTTGCGATACATCCTGGCGTGCTTCTCGGCGAGGGCCCTGTCCGGCGCGCACTGGGCGAACTGAAGGTTCATACCCCACAGCTTGATCGGCTCGCCCCCATAGAGCAGCCTGTCGCCCCGCTGGACGACCCGGCCCCTCGCGCCGGCGGGGGCATCGGCCCAGTCCTCCATGCCGATGGCGCTCGACACGTCGTAGTCGTTCTTCGGCTGGAAAGGGTACCAGTCCTCGATGCCGGGCGGGCCCGGCACATCCTGCAGCGACGCGTAGTAAGTGAGCTCTTCGGGCAGGTCCACGGTCATGGTCACGCGGCGCGGCTCAGGGGCCCTGAACCTTCCCGCGGCAAGGACCGCCCGCAGGGCCTGGTCGGAAGCGATGTCCACCGGAGGGTCGAACGAGACCCTGGTGGCGCGACCCTCGGCGTCCGTGAAGGCCACTTCCTGCACGGCCTTCCCCAACCCCTGGAAACCCGGGGGCAGCGTCTGCCGGTCGGCGCTGCCGTCTGCGCGCCGGGCTCGGACGGGAGTGCCGTCGAACATTTTCCCTGCTTCGATACTGACTACGACATAGACAAGATTCACGTCCTGCGTCGTGCTCAGGTCGTACGTGCAGGTCAACTGTCTGGGGCCCGTGCGCCGGGTGACGATGTCCAGGCTCAGTTCCGCGCCGGGTTGCTTCTTGTCCCTGCCTCTGAGGTGCTGGACGGTGGCGCCGCCCTCCGCGGCCATGCTGCCCCGAAAGTCAAACCACGACCATCCCGCCCCGAATCCCACGCTGTCGAACAGCAGGTAGGCCGCTCCCTCCCTGGTGACTTGAACCGACCCGGTGCTGGGAAAGCCCACCAGAGCCGACTCATCCCCAAACGCCAGACCGGATAGCAGGCAGACCAACGCCGCCACGACCATCGGTCTCGTCATTTTCCTTCCCTCCCTCTGTGCGGCAATGCCCTTTCCGCCCGACCCCCTCACTTTGTGCGTCTGAGCCCCACTCACTCCTCTATGGTCACGAGGAAGCTCACCGCCTGGCGTCGCGTGGTCGGAGCTTCGGAGTAGGCGAGCACCGTGATCAGGTGCGTGCCCTGCCCCAACTCCCCCACGTCTATGACACCGCCGGTGCCCAGGCCCCCGAACTCCGTTCCCAGATCGCCGTCGATGCTCGAATGCCACCGCAGAAGTCCCAGGGGCAGCGTGCTGGACCAGTTGATCTGGAAAGGAAGCGACACCTCGTCCATCTTCGGGTACTCCACCCTGAGCTTGAGAGCGCTGTCGTTCTCGCTGCCGCGCAGGCCCACGAACCAGCCTTGCCTCCCGGCTCCACCTCGGCTTTCGGATCCTCATATTCACCGCCGGAGCGCTCTCCCGAGACCGGTCGTTCACAGGACAGGGCAGCGACTTGACGGCCATTGACGCATCCTACCCCCGTGGCCAAATTTGTCAAAGAGAATCCCGGCGCACACCGCCGGCACGAGGGTCCCTGGACCCACCGGGGCGCCGGCGGAAGCATCACGGGCCGCCGACCGGCATCTCAGGGGGCGCTCTCGGC
>CAZNGS010000113.1:0-6608 GCA_964572825.1 uncultured candidatus Brocadiaceae bacterium | reverse complement strand
AACCGAACGCTCATAGGATAGTACACAGACAGGCACTTTTTCAACGGGCTGTTAGGCAGCGTGTCGACGCGGACAAGGTGCCCCTCCACGATGAAGGCGATTCGGTCACAGAGTCGCTCTGCCTCCTCGATGTAGTGAGTTGTCAGGAAGATCGTCGTCCCGGACTTGCGCAGGTCGGCGAGCAGCTGACGAATCTGGCGTGCGCTGGCCACGTCGATGCCCGTGGTCGGCTCGTCGAGGAAGAGGATGCGCGGGTTGTGGATGATACCGGCGGCGATGGCGAGCTTCCGCTTCATGCCCTTGCTATAGCCGGCGAACTTGCGCCGTGCCGCCTCTGCAAGCCCGAAGGTGTCCAGCAGCTCGCGGGCGCGCTGTTCGCGGTCGGCGTGCCTCATGCCGTAGAGCGCGCTGCAGAAGCAGAGGTTATCAAAGCCGTCGAGTTCCGGCCAGAGGTTGCTCTCGTCGGGCACGATGCCCATCAGGTGCTGGGCCTTCTTCACATTCGTCGTGTAGTCCCAATCGAAGAACCGGATCGTGCCCGCATCGGGCCGGGCGAGCCCGGTAAGCGTGTTGATGGTGGTCGTCTTGCCCGCGCCGTTGGGGCCGAGGAACCCGAACACCTCGGCCTCGCGGACGTCGAACGCGACCCTGTCCACGGCCAGCACGTCGCCGAATCGCTTCGTCAGGCCGTCGACCGCGATGGCCGCTGTTGCTGTCGCTTGCACGTCACGTCTCCTCCAAGAACCACAGCCAGATGCCCCCTTACCTCGAACTCAACATGGCCCAAGGCGGTCGGGTCGCCGAACCTTCGCGTCAGTTCGTGGACTTCGATTACAGTGCTCACGGCTGCTCTTGCTTCTTCTGGAAGATAAGCCACAGCCCCAGGCCGGCGTTCGAGTCGTCCTCCGGAAGTGCGGCCTCGCCCACTACTTCGAAGTCCTCCAGGCCGGCCTCTTCAGCCCAACGCCGGAAGGCGTCCCGGCTGCGGACCTCCTGGAAGGCGCGGACGGCATCCGCTCCCTGTTTGCGCACCCCCTCGCGCCGGCGGCGGATGAACTCCCGTCGCGCCCACGTGGGGTAGGTCTTGCCGAGCCCTCCGCCGAGCATGGCCTTGCCGCCGGGCGCAGCACCCGATACACCTCGCGCACTCCGGCTGGCCGGTCCTCCCAGAAGAAGATCGAGCCCCGGCTGACCACCAGATCGACGGAATTGTCGGCCAGCGGCAAGCCCTCTGCCTTCCCATAGACGAGCACAATGCGTTGGCTCACGCCTAACTCTGCGGCCTTCGTCACCGCTTGCGCCAGGGCCTCTCGGTTCGGGTCGACCAGGACCAGGACGCTGTTGGACAGCTCTGCGAGCGCGAAAGCAAGCGGTCCTTCTCCGCATCCGATGTCCACCCAAACGCCCCTCGCGCGGCCTGCACATCTCGACCATGTCGCGGGCGACGCAGGCGTAATAATCGGGCAGCTTCCGCTGAGTCTTCTGCGACGACACGCGCTTCTCCTGCTCACCGAGGCGCAGCGCCCTACACGGTGATCACTCTCTCCGAGTCTCGCACGAGTTCGTACTGGTCTTTGAGCGCGGAGAGGGGGCAGATTTCCGACCCTGCGGAGTTGCGCAGCTTCAGGCAGGCTCCGCAGGCGAGGAACTGTCCACCCGCGTCGAGCACCTTCTGGGCCTGAGTCTTCACGTCGAACTTCTCATCCTCGATTTGGTCGATCTCCACGCCCTTGCCGGACAGGAAGACTCGGACTTCGTCGCCTTGTTCCAGGCTGTAGAGGGCGAGGCGCAGGGCATTGAAGACGGTTTCGGGGTCGGTCTGAGTGATAATCATGCCGAGTTTCATTCACGAACTGCCTTTCCGCTGCAAACCACACGTGGTCACACGCACGGGTGCTCGGCGACCTCGCCGTGGCACTCCCGTATCTGCTCGGGGGAGCACTCGCCGGGCTTCTTGCCCTTCAGCTTCTCCGGGTGCTCGCAGTCTGCGACGCCCACGCAGGGGTGACCTTCGACGTCACCGTGGCACTCCTTGATCTGCTCGGGGGAGCAATCCTCCGGCCGGGTCTTCAACTTTTCCGGCTTCTTGCAGCAGCATCCTTCTTTCTCGCACATGGGTCACCTCTTTCCACCTCTGGTCCACTGACAGATAGCAGGTCGTCAAGCACTGCCTTCCACTCGTGAAAGGTCTTCTCGTTGATCATGTAGTGCACGTAACAGCCGCGCCTCTCGGCGGTCACGAGTCCCGCGTCCCTCAGGATCCGCAGATGCTGCGAGACAGCACCCTGAGTGATATCGAGCCGCGCAGCAAGAGCGCCCACGCACAGCACCTGCCGTTTGAGCATCTGCACGATCCTCACGCGGGCCTCCACGCCGAGGACCTTGCATATCCGAGCTATCCGGTCTGCGGGCTGCATGCACCCTCCTTTAGCAGGCGCTAATATACTAATACTAGGCGCCGCATCCGTCAACACTCGCGCGCAGAAGGGCAGACCTCAAACCACGCCCCCCTGCCAGTCGGCCTCAAACGCCTGGGCCGCGGAGCGGGCCGTTGTGCTCGCGGGACGAGCTTTCGCCCCTCAGCTCTGTCGCGCAACGGAGTAGGCCCAAGCCTCGCCGTCCAGGTTGAGCCATGACGCGCGATGCACCAGGTTGAGTGTCCCGTCGGCGTTGTGCGCGGCTTCGCCGTCGCATCCCTCGGGACTCGTCCTTCGGGCTCGCGACCCGCTTGCCCGCTACGCTCGCAAGCCGGGTTCTGGGGCGTCCCTGCTGCTGGGTCCTCCTCCAGACATTCGCGCGGCAAGGCGAGCGCTTTCGCCGCCTCCGCGAACGTCGGGACCATTGGATTCAGCGGCTTCTTTTCGGCCATGTCACATGCCTCGAATGATGCGCCACTTACGACGCGAGAAAACGCTGTGGATTCCGCCACGAGGGTTTTGCGCTTTCTGCGAGAACATGGCTTCATGTGTATGGTGAAAGCGATGGTAAGCCCTTACGCAGAAGGGAGAAGCTATGAAGTGAGCCGACCTCGCAACCGGGAGTAAGATACGGGCTGCGGAATGTGTGGTTTCGCTGGCCCGTGTCCCAGAGGGAGGTCGGCCGATGGTCTATTGTGGTCTGGATGTGGCGATGGTGTCCAGTTACTTGCACGTCAGCGACGAGAAGGGCAGGAAGTTGATGAGCGGCCCGGTGGCCACAGAGACCCGCGCGCTGCAGCGGCGGCTCGGCCGTTTCGTGCCGGAGGGGCTGAAAGTGGCCATCGAGGCGGGCAATCAGACCGCCTGGCTCCACGAGACGCTCACCCGGATGGGCGCCGATGTGACGGTGGTCAACCCCACCCGGGTGAAGCTGATCGCCGAAAGCCGCCGCAAGACCGACAAGATCGACGCGAAGATCCTGTGCGAGCTGTTGCGCCTGGACGGGCTGCCCCGGCCGGTGCACATGCCCCGGCAGAGGACGCGCGAGCTTCGAGGCCTTCTTGCGGCCCGACGTCGGCTGGTCAGCGCACGCACGAAGCTCTGTAACGTGGTGCGGGGGGTCTTGAGGCAGGAAGGCATCCGGTTGCCGGCGCGGGCCCTGAGCAGCAGAGTCGGCTGGGATCGGCTCATAGTGCGCAACTACGCCCACGAGCACCTCCAGCCGATCCTGCGGTCCTACTACCTGAGTTTCCAGGCCCTGACGGAGTCGCTGAAGGATCTGGACGCTGAGCTGGCGCGCTATGAGCGCGAGGACGCTCGCGCGGCGCGTCTGGAGACGATGCCTGGGGTGGGCCGCATAGCGGCCCTGACCTTGCTGGCGGCGGTGGACGAGATCGGACGATTCTCCAGCTCTCGCAAGCTGGTCAGCTATTCGGGCCTGTGTCCCCGGGTGCGCTCCAGCGGCGAGAGGACCGAGTACGGTCCGATCACCCGCCAGGGCAGGAGCGAGCTTCGGGCGGTCTGGGTGCAGGTGGCACACCGTATTGGCCATGACGAGCGGCTCGATGCAGCGCCCCTGCGTCAGTGGTTTTGGGGGGTGGCCGGACGGCGCGGGAAGAAGACCGCCACAGTGGCGCTGACCCGCAAGCTGCTGACCATCGCGTACCGCCTTCTGAAGTACGGCGAAGACTACGAGGCAAGCCGCCTCTGAAGGGGGCGGCCCTGAAGTGCGCAAAAGGCAAAAGACTTTAGCCAAGGAAGCGAGACCGAAAAGACAAGGTCATCGGGAGCCGGCGTGGGCGAACGATGGGGACAGCCCGCATCTCTACTGTCTCGCCGCCCCCTCGGGGGCAGGCGCGAAAAGGAGAATGGGCGTCCCCGCCAGCCAGGACCAGCTTAGTGTGCGGCGCGACGAGGCGTCAGCGCGAATGGGAGATTGGTCGGCTCCACGCAGCGGAAAGCCTCGGGACCTTGCCTTGACACGGCTCACTTCATGGGAGATAGGAGATGAAGACGACGCGCATAGACGTAGAAGGTGCGATGGGGCGTGCAAGCCTCACGCGCGAGGGCGAGCGTATCCGCATCGCCGGCACGCGGGTGACGAAGGTCATCGAGAAGCGCAACGGCGAGGGCGTCCCGGTGGGCGAGGCCTTCGAGCTGACCGGCCGGGCGAACAACCACGACGCCAACGTGGCAGTCGCCCGGATGCTTCAGAAGTACCTCGACGGCTACCGCGGCACGAACGGCGACGTCGCCGACTACGCCCGCGTCATCCGGATGCTCGCAGACTGAAGGGAGGCCGCCGTGGACTACGCGAATCACGCCGACGGCAAGGGACGCATCAAGGACGTCGACGAGTTCATCGCCGACGAGCAGGCAGCGCGCCGGGGGCGGATTGACGAGAGCGGCCTTTCCGCCGAGACCGTCTACCGTTCCCGCCGTAAGGACCTGGACGCGCTGTTGGAGATGCTGAAGGAGGAGGTCGCGCACCACGCGGAGTTCGCGCAGACCGAGGGCGTCGACTGGTCGAGCGCCGGCGACCTGGCGCACGTGCGCGAGTTGCTGGTCGAGGCGCTCTCCTTCCTGGCCCAGCAGGAGCCGGAAGACGTCGAACGCCGATTGAACGAAGGGAGGTGACGACGTGGCATCGAGCCGGGACATCGTGGTGTTCAGCCTGCGCAAGGCGGCCGAGGTGCTGGAGAGCTGCGACTTCGACCTCCACCTGCCGGGCTGGGAGGACGAGAAGGACGCGGCCGCGCTCCGCGCGGTCGCCCGGGCCATCGCCAGCGACGGCGTGGACCCGGAGAGAGGCACCGATGTGCCGTTGGCCAGCGTCGGCGAGCTGATCGGGTATCTGGCCGACATGGTCGAGGACTGAAAGGAGCAGCCCGCATGATGTCGAAGCAGGAAGCAGCGGACGTCCTGGAGGACGTGAAGGAGCGCATCATCGAGGCGCTCGAGGAGGCGCGCGCAGCCATCGAGGACGCCGCGCCCGAGGAATGGGACTGGGCGGAGGCCTACTGGTGGTCGCACATCCGCACCGCGCTGGATGAAGACCACGACTACGTCGGTGGCGCGGGGCAGACGCTCCAGACGACCATCGACTCCCTCAAGAAGGTGGAGGACTGAGCGATGAAGAAGGACCAGGTGAAGGTCGGCGCAGTGTATGCGGCGAAGGTCAGCGACAAGGTCGTCCCGGTGCGCATCGACCGCGAGCACGCCAGCGGCGGCTGGGTCGGCACCAACCAGAACACCGGCAAGGAGGTCAGGATCAAGAGCGCGCAGCGCCTGCGTGGACCCTGGCGTCCGGCCAGGACGGTCAGGGCCCAGAAGACGGTCAAGGTTGGCGACCACATGCTGCTCGGCGACGCCGAGGTCGAGGTGCTCGAGGTTGACTCGGCCAGCGACGAGGCCGCCGCCACGGTCAGGCGCCTGGCCGACGGCCATACTATCAAGGCTGTCCCGGTCGAGGACCTGAGGCCTGCGGGCAACGCCCCCGTGCGCGACACGGGCCTGCCCTCCGAAGCCCAGGGGGCGAAGGGGGGCGCCAAGGGCGAAGAAAAGGCCGAAGCCAAGCCCAAGCGCGCCCACGGCAAGAAGAGCGCCCCACGCGCGAACGTGGGCGCCGACGGAGCCGAACGGTTGAGCTGCCTTGACGCGGTTGCCCGCGTCTTGGCCGAAGCCGGCGAACCCTTGTCGGCCAAGGAGATGACCGAGCGCGCCCTGGCCAAGAGTTACTGGCATACCAACGGCCGGACACCAGCATCGACAACCTATGCCGCCATCATTCGCGAGATCGGCGCCAAGGGCGAGGGCTCGCGGTTCCGCAAGGTGGCCCGCGGCAGATTCGAACTGGTCCGCTGACGCCAGCATCGACTCCACTCCAACCACCCGGCCGCATCGGCCGGGTTTCTCTCTCTCTGGGGACTCATCGGGGCCTCGCCCTGCCAAGCCCCGTGTGCGCGGAGCCATGTCCACGGCAGGCGTGGTGTACCTCCCACCACGTGAGGTTGCCCTGCAAACGGCGTTTCGTTACACTGCTTGCAGGATGGCCTCGGAAACGTCGGCGGGCAGCGCGGCCACTTCGGCGGCGAATTGTTCTAACCGTGTCCCGTCCGGCCGACCATCCTTCGCCTCGCAGGCTGTTGCAGATTCTTGCACTGGAATGGAACTGCGTACTATGATGGCGCC
>CAZNGS010000112.1:0-7051 GCA_964572825.1 uncultured candidatus Brocadiaceae bacterium | reverse complement strand
GCGCAGCCGTGACCCGGAAACGACAACGAAAAACCGATAACTGAATGACCCTGGCAGGCGCCCAGCGTCATTCGATTGCACGGTGGCCCACCAGATGAGTCGGTCTCTGCCGCTGGTCGCAGCAGTGTGCCAGCCCGGCTTCTCACCCAACTGACGCACCTCCCGGAAGGCCGGCGTCGTGGATGATCCGTCCGCCCCTGCACCTGGCGGTCAGGTATCCGCCAAAGCGCTCCTCCCCTTCAAGGGTGGCCAGCGGGTGCATGAACAGGCCCAGAGCGTCCTGCCCGAGCTGCAGGGGGAAGACGAATGGGGGGCCATCAGAACCCGCCCTTCTGCTGGCGGACCCGCGGGGCAGGCCATCCTCCTGTGCCGCGCGGCCCCCAGCAACTGCGTCTCTTTGCGCGCGCTCCAAGCTGAAGAATGGTCGGGAACCTCCTGGTCACGATAGGCTAGATTTTGGCTATGCAAGGTGCTAATACTATGGCAAAATCCTTGTCAGGGTCGGCATCGGCACAAAGCACCGGGAAAGGGAACAGCGCTATGCAGGCTATAGTGTGGATGTTGGTCGGGGCGCTGATCGGCGCCGCGATTGGGAGCTTGATCGGGGCCATTATCCTGAGGGCCGCGGCAAAATGGGTTCAGAAGATAGATGTCCCTTTCGGCAACGCCTATTTGACTGTTTTCCTTGCTGCAATCGTCAATTTCATTCTCGGTTTTGGCGTTGGATTCACGGTGGCGGTGACCACGCGGTCGGAAGCAGCGTCGATGCCGCATCTCTGCTCATGTTGCCAGTTGGCTTTCTCGTTCAGTCGGGACTCATAAGTCTAAGAATCCGGATTCCGTTCGGTAGGGCCCGCCTCGTCTCACTTGTTATGTTGGCCATCTATATCGCTATTGCTTTGATCTTGGGGCTGCTTCTCACACTCATCCTGCAGTTCGCCATGTGATGGAATGCCGAGCCAGCAGGTCCGGGCGAGGGCCGGAAGCCTCTGACCTGCTCCTCTGTGCCCGCGTCTTATTCACTCGGCGAATATGCGGCGGATGGCGGTGCGCAACCACGGAATTGGTCCCGCGTGTGCGTCTTCCTCGCTCGGGCCGTGGACCACCTCTCCGGTGGGCTTCCTCGCATCTGCCCCCGGGGCTCCCAACCCGGCCCGATCCGGTTTCCGGCCCGGCCGCTCCTTGCACGCTCTCGGGTAGCCGGGCCAAAACCTGGCCCTCCACAGGTCCCATCAGCGGGCTACCGGCGTTCTCCGTGTGCGGCCACCAGCGCAACCCAGTCGCTTTTCTGCTCAGCGGGCGGCAGGCCGATGCCCTCCGATCCGGGGCCTTCAATGACAGTGACCGCCCCTTTCTGCAACGGACCGCCCTTGCGCGGGTTGAACCAGCGGACCTCGAACGTCTTGCGGTTGGGGCCGAGGTCCAGGTCTGTCGTCCCGCCGTTCGGTAGATATACCGCGTAGATGCTGCCGGGCTTCGCGAAACAATAGTCCTCGTCGGAAGAAGTGAGTTCGTCGCGCCCTTCCATCTCCCAGTAGGGAAGGTGCGTCCGGAAGAAATCCAGCGCGATGCGGCACTGGTCCCACCACAGGTCGCGGCTGCGCCAGTCCTGGCAGGTCAGGTCGGAGTGCGCGTGGCGGTAGCCGAAGTACCACTCATTGCCCGCCCCACCCGCCATGAGCGTGCCCCACAGCGCATTCTTGCGCGCGTCGTCATGGGACGGATCGTCGGCGTCCGGCAGGAGCGCGTGGGAGGCGTCCCCGGGTTCGTCGCACGCCACCACCCAGGGCCTACCCGCTTCGGCGGAGCGGCGGATCCACAGGGCCACCTGAGAATGCACGTTGCGGAAATCGGGACGGTTCGTCTGCAGCGAGAAGCCGGTCAGTCTCGAGCTGTCCCCGAGCAGGTCCGCCGGAGATTTGCCGTTGTGAATGACGATGTGGTTGCGGTAGGGATCGTGTTGCCAGAAGTACTCGGCCATTGCCCTGCGCCGGGGCGTGGACTGGGTGTTCTCCTCGCCCAGGTTCCAGTTGAGGGCCAGGTGATGGGAGAACCGGGCGATCAGCTCGCGGTAGTACAGCCTGCGCTGCATCCCCACCTCGCCACTGTCGAGCAGGTGGTCGTTCTCAGTCTCCTGGGTCTTGAAGTGCAGGTAGATACCCTTCCGGTCCATGTGGTTGAACACGGTCTCCCACTGGGCCAGCCGGGAGACGTCCATGCGGTAGCGCTCGTCGTAGCTCAGATACGGGAACACATTCCGGTCGTCGCCGCCGATGTTGAGCGTCAGGAACGAGATCGCGTTCATGCCCTCCCCGGCCATGTAGTTGACGGCACCGATGATGCCCTTGCCCTTGCCGCCCTGCCACACAGGGTCGCCTTCCCTCCAGTCCCGCACGTGCGGCTGCCAGGTCTTCACCAGGTCGTCCTTGTGTCCGTCGGACTTGAACACGCCGTGGAAATCGGCGTAGGCGAGGAAGTTCTCCGGCGCGTCCGCGCCCTGCTTGAGGAAGTACTGCCCGGTCCCAGCGAACCGCAGGTAACGCTCGCCCATGTAGCGCAGCCGTCCCCTGGCCCGATGGTCGCGCCCCGTTTTGTCCGTGGGGCGAATTGCGAGAGTGCCGCGGAATCCATCCAGTGGAGCGACAGGGCTTGCCGCGCGCTGCTCGTCGCTGACGGCGGCCTGATGTCCCTTTCGGAAGGAAACGGTGTAGGACCAGGTTCCCGGGGCCGGAGGCGCGAAGCGGACCCGCCACTTTCGCCCGCCGGTGGCCCCCGTCTGCGCCGCATTCCCGTCGGCGGCAAAAAAGCCGGGCACCCGGTATGCCAGCTCGCCCAGCCTGAAGGTGACCTGGAGCCGGTAATCGAGGAACGGATTGGGGTCTGCTCGCTCGTCGGACTCCGGTCCGTCGAACGTAAGGGTCAGTCGGTGCCACTGCCGCAGTTCACCGGTCACCGCGGGAGCGGGACCTTCGTCGGCCAGGGCCTCGCCGAACAGGAGCAGGCACAGTACAAGGACGGACAGTGCAACCGGACACTTCCTCTCTGCGGCGTTCATGGCGGCGGGCCTCCCGGTCTTGATCCGTCCGGATTCTACCGGCGATGCCGCCGCCACTCAACCACCCGGCGGGTGGTCTGCGGCGCTGCCCCGCTGCGGCAGGCATCAACCAGACCGGGGGAGACACCTACTACTCGGGCGCGGTGCTGAGGAAGAAACGGGCGGAGGAGAACTTCGAGGGCACCTCCTACCGGCAGTGCCACTTCGGCCCCGTCTGGAAGGAGAACGGCTGCAGCACGTGGTTCGGCGTGCCCGAGCACTGGCGCGACGTGTTCATCGGGCAGCAGTACGTGATACTGTCCGGCCCGGACCGGTGGACGACGGGCACGCTGAAGGACATCTCCAGCGTCCGCTACAAGCATCACGACGAGTGGATCGACCAGGATTTCTTCGTCTTTGACCGGACCATCCGGCCGGCGGCGGCCAACGGGGGCTTGATGGTCCAGAGCTTCCGCCTGGACGAGGGGCAGCTCGGCCCCGGCGACGGCTACTGGATCCACGAGAACGCCGACATCCACGTGGGCGACCCGCCGCCGGGTTCTTTCGGGGTGGCCGCCTGCAACCTGGACGGCCGGCGGGAGCGCTGCCACATCCGTTTCTCCACGCACTACCACCGGTTCGGAGAGGTGAACGGCACGTGGCGGGTCCGATTCTGGGCGAAGGCCCCCTCCGGCAACCCCGAGCTGCGAGTCGGCTGCAGCCGGGACGAATACGGCGAGGAGAAGGCGGACAGGCCGCCCCACCAGTGGCGCCGCTACGACTTCACGCTGGTCGCTGACGCCGTCCCCGAGCCCAAAACCGCGGAGGAAAACCATCACCTGACGTTCGTCTTCTCCGCAGAAGGAGGCGAAGTCCTCATCGACGACATCGAGATATGGCTTGAGGGCGATCGCAACCCGACCGCCTTCCGCGACGACTGCGTCAACATGCTCAGGACCTACGCCCCCGGCTGCATCCGGTATCTTCAAATGGGCGGCAATACCGTGCCCAGCACCCTTATGCCCCGCCTGAAAGCCCATTCGTTCACCAGCCGGAAAGGCCACAGACCCGGCCCCTATGAGCGGCACAATAATCAGCCCTACGGACTGCACGAGATGTACGAGCTGTGCCAGTACGTGGGCGCCGAGCCGTGGTACTGCCTGCCCGGCACCCTCACGCGGGAGGAGATGGAGAACTTCATGGAATACCTGGGCGGTCCCGTGAGCTCCCCGTACGGCAAGCTGCGGGCCGATCTGGGCCATCCCGAGCCGTGGACGGAGGTGTTCCACCGCATCCACGTCGAATTCGGCAACGAGGCGTGGAACAACGCCGGACCCTACCAGTTGGGCGGCTACAACGGCGACAACTACTGGGAGGATCTCATCGCCACCGGCAAGTCCTCCCCCTACTACCGGCCCAACGTCCTGTTCCACGCCGCCGGCCAGGCCGCTTCATCCAGCCGGAACCAGAGCATCATGAGCAAAGTCCCCAACGCCGACCGTTTCGGCGTGGCGCCCTATATCATCCACACGCTCAACAGGGAGGACATGGAGCTGCTGGACACCGACGAGAGATTCTTCCGCTGGGCCTTCGCCTGGCCCATCCGGCGCTCCCTCAACGAGGATGGAGCGATGTATCGCAACTTCCAGCACGCCCGCGAAGCCGGCATCGAACTGTCCATCTACGAGGTCAACCACCACACCACCCACGGCTCCGCGCCGCCCGAACCGCGCAACAAACTGGTGACATCGATCGGCGGCGGACTGAACGTCGCCAACAACATGCTTCTGATGCTCAGGGAACATGACCTGCGCACACAGGCCCTTTTTTCACTGGTTCAACGGGCCTACGACGCGCACGGGGTCGGCGAGGTGCGCCTCTGGGGCACGGCCCTCAACATGCGCGAGGGGCACGAGCGCTGCCGGCCGACCTTCCTGGCCTGCGCCCTGGCCAACCGGGTGCTGGGCGGTGACTTGATCGAAACCGTCCACGAAGGAGCCGATCCGACCTTCTCGGCCACCGGTGTCTTCAGCCGACGGCGCGGCGTGGAAACCATTGAGGATATACCGACGATATGGAGCTACGCCTTCGCCGAGGAGGACCGTCGGGGCCTGATACTGATCAACCTGGACACCTCCCGGCAGCAGCCCGTGACGGTGGAGTTCTCCGGCACGGCCAGGGACTCGTCGGCGCACGCGTGGCTGCTGTCGGCGGACAGCATCACCGCGAGCAACGAATTCGAGCAGCCCGAGCCGCAGGTGAAGGTGCGCGAGTCGAGGATTGCCGGGTTCGAATCGGGCAGCCGGCTGGCGCTCCCGCCCTTCTCCATGCTGGCGTTGCAGTGGCACGTGCAATGAGTCGCGTTTCCTGCCGGAGATGGAGGAAAGGGAATGCAGCGCGCGTTCTGTCCCAAATGCGGGGCCTTGAGAAACATGGAGGTGACCACTTCGCGGCGGAAGGTCACCCGACCGGACGGCACGAAGCGGGAAATCGTCGCGCGAACCTATCACTGCGAGACGTGCCGCGCGTTCGTGCGCAGCGAAAGCGCGCCGGCCACCTGAAGGCGGCCGGAAACGCGTCCTCCCCGCCCGGATCCAAAAAGGTCACTTCCGGGAGGGCTCCCTCCGGACGCCCGTGTGCGGATTGGCGGTCACGACCTCCCAGACGGTTTGCTGGATGGCACTGATCAGCTCCGCGTCGGCCTCGGGATCGAACTGCTCGTAGGGCTCCACGGTCAGCCCCACGGGGCTTTCGCCGGTGAGTGTCGCGTAATGGGTGGCCGCGGTGACGTAGGAGCCAATGGTGCCGGAGTCGCGCCCGTTGTGCGGCTGATCGTTCATGTGCACGCCGTCGGCGTAGAAGTTGAGCACGCCGGCGGAGCGGACGAACTCGTCCGGGTTGAACGCAGACACTTTCCGGTTGTTCCGCCGCGACTTCACGAAATAAGGCTGGTTGCGCTCGTAGAAGGTCTCGATGCCCGGTAGCCGGCCGGCCCGGATCTTCTCGTCCAGCGCGGCCAGCACGTGGCCGGAGGGGATCATGCGCACCGGCACGGGCAGGTCGGGGTGCCGCTCGTTCAGCCGCGTCACCAGCCGCTCGAAGAAATCGGCGCAGGGCTGCACGCCGCCCGCGTATTCGTTGTCCCAGTAACTCGCGTACGTCCTGGGGCCGTCCTGTTCAAGTATGCTGCCGACTCCCGGCCAGGTGGCATAGATGTAGAAACGGTCGGTGGCCACGTTTTGGGTATTTGGATGCGCGCGATACCAGGGGCTGTCGCCGGGCTCTATGTCGCCCCGGGCATAGTCAATGAACTTGCTGGCCGCCTGCAGGTCGCCGGCCGTGTAGTGGGGCCAGCGCGGATGCACCTTCTCCGGCTCATCCAGCTCGTTCTTGTAGGTCTGGAGGATGACCGCGTCGAACGTGTAATTCCGGAATGCGTGGTCCCACCTGCCATAGGGCTCCTTGAGGTTGTACCGGCCCTCGCCGGGGGCGTTGCCGTGGTTGCGCATGCTCAGGTGCTGCTCCAGCCGGTGCCCTCCCCCAAGCTGCATGCCGTAGTCATATTCGCCGCCGCCCGCTTTGAACAGCTCCGCCAGCCTTTCCAGGGGGATGCAGCGCGTCAGGCTGTTGCCCAGGTGGTATACGCGCAGATGCTTGCCCGGCGGCGGCGGAGCTTCGGCACCCAGGCCGCAGGGAACTGCAACGCCGACCGCCAGAACGAGCGCCAGAACCACCTTTCCGTTGAACATGTCCACACCTCCTGAAGGCTCCCGGGAACCGGCGCCGAGCGTCCAACAGCGCCGCAGCACCCGATGGTAACCAACCGACGGCAAGCTGGCAAGGCGCGCCGGGGGAGGGGGGGACGCGGCACCAGCGTGCCCCGTCGATTGGGTACGCTAAGTGAATTGAGGTAAATGCCTTTTGGCTGCCAAACAGCCGGCGCGGCGGGGACGCCGCGCCTACCTCGTGTGCCGAGCATGTTCGAGAGCCTGGAGGTGCAAGTCCTCTGCCCAACCT
>CAZNGS010000111.1:0-7290 GCA_964572825.1 uncultured candidatus Brocadiaceae bacterium | reverse complement strand
CGCGCATGGGTGGCAATACCCCACCAGTTGCTGCCGTACTGCATGGAGCTGTCCCAGCCCTGCAAGCCCAGCCCGATCAGGCCCACGAGGGGCGATACCTCTGCGGCGTAGACGTGCGAGCCGGCCCACTCGCTGAGGGCGAACGGTCGGTCGTTGACCACGTTGCGGCCGGACTTGAGCGCGCCCGTTCCGGGCTGTCCCAGCATAAGCCCCCGGTGGTAGCCGTGCCGGTCTATGATGCCCACGCGACGGTCGTTCTGCAGATTGTACAGATGGCCCAGCCAGTCCGCTGCCTGCCAGCAGGAGCCGACCAACGGCCCTTCGTAGCCCGTTCCACGCACGGCCCGCACGAACCGCTGGTAGTAGTCGTCCTGGTATTCGAACAGGAAACGGTAGCTATCCACCAGCCGCCGCGAGTGCGGCATCTGGTTGATCCGCCCCCATTGGGGGAACGGGAAGATAGTGTCCTCCTCCAGGCTCTCTCCCTCCTTCAGTCCGATCTCCGTCCAGGCGTCCCGGAGGGCCTCCGCGGAGGCATACCGCTCGCGCAGCCAGTCACAGAATTCTCGGGCGAGGGTGCGCCGATAGACCGGCGATTCCGCCGCCAGGTTGTTCACGCCCCAGAAGAAGATGCCGGCCTCGTTGCGGAACTCGACATATGCCAGCGCCGGATCCTCGGCGTAGCGCAGCCCCGTGCGGGGGTTGACGTGGTTCAGCAGCTTCGTGATCAGCTCGATGTAGAGGTCCTGAACGTCCGGCGCGAACGTGGAGAACGGATACATCGTGTTGCCGCCGTGGACCCAAAACGGATGCGCGTCGCGGACGGCCTTCAGTTCGTCGTAGTCAATCAGCCGATCGCGATATGCCTCGTGGAAGGCGAAAAAGGCGATCGGCGACCAGCCCACGTAGATGCCCCGCTCCTTCAGTTCGGCGTGCATGTTGTCGAACCGCGCGATGGCGCCCTTATCGAACTCCAGCGGGTTATCGGCGTCCAGTATTCCGTCCCATCTGGCGCTGGCGTCAAAGGGCCAGCCGTCCAGGCCGGTGTGCTCATGCATGAATTTGTGCATGCGCACGATGTTGACTCCGTGCTTGGCGAACTTCGCCGCGTAGCGCTCCGCCTGCTCGTCCGGCAGGGCCATATCCGCCCACGATATGTTGGTACCCCAGAACTTGACGGGCGTGCCGTCCTCGAAGGTGAACCGGTTGCCGTCAATCCGGGGGTATCCGTGCCCCCCGGCCGGACGGTCCAGCCAGTCCTCCATCCCGACGGCGCTGCCGGGGCTGAAGTCCTGCTCGCCTTCATAGAGAAACCAGTCCGAGGTGTCCACGAACTGGTTCTTCGGGGTGAACTCGATGCGCTGCGGAAAGGTGACCGTCATCCCGGCCTCAGCAGGCTGTCCGCCCCGGACAGTTCCGCGAAGCAGCCAGATGCGCACGGCCCGAGGATCGTAATGAACGCGCGCCGGCGCCCCGAGTTCAAAGCGGATCGTCGCCCCGCTCGTCGTCGTAACCGAGAGGCTCCTTACCTCATCTCCCGGCCTGCCGCCTCCCTCACCCAGCGTCCCGACCTCCGCCTCGCCGCCGGTCTGTATCCGGGCTCCGGCCAGGTAATCCGAGACCGGCACGGTCACCTCGACGCCCTGCAGGCTGACGGCTTCTTCCGCGCTGCACCGGGCGCGTATCTCAAGCGTCTTTGGACCCGTCTGAAGGGCCTCGTATCGAAAGGACAGCGGCCCGGCCACCATCTTGCTATCCCAGCGCGACCGGGTGAAGGTCACCTCCTCTTCGTAGACACGCGTGTCCCCGTCAACCGCCGGCATTGCCTCCATCCCGGCGTACGCGCGGTCAGGGCCGGCCAGCCTGCAGTCCACGCTGAACAGGTTGTTGTCGCCCCGCCAGACCTGCATGCCGAGCCGCCCCACCGGTATCACCTGCCACTGTTGTCCCTCGGCCCCGGCCACACCGCTCCACGGCAATGCGCCGAGAGCCAGACACGCCGTCAAGATCGTCAGAACGCGCATAGCTGAATCCCCGCTCAAAAGTACGTCGCCACCCTCGAACCGTGCGGTAGATCAAAGGGCCTCCCCGGTCTCCGGAATCTGCCCGTAGATGCCGAGGTCGTAGATGCAGTATGCCTGCCAGGTCACGGCCCGGTCGGTGAAGTGCAGCCGCACGTGGCGCGCCCGCACGGGATCGAAGCGGACAACATCCGAACCGCCCAGTGGTTTGGGGCGCCCCTCGACAGTCGCCACGGTCCGCCAGTTCTCGCCGTCGTCGGAGACCTGCACGGTATATTTGGTGGCGTAAGCCTTCCACCAGAGCACGCTCACCGTGCCGATGGTCTTCTGCGCGCCCAGGTCCACCTTCAGCCACTGCGGATCGGGCTCGCGGTGGTCGGCCCACCACATGGTGTAGGGGTTGTCGTCCACGGCAGCTCCGGGCGGACCGCCCCACGGACTCGTGGTTGAGGCCGTGACCTGCTTGCCGCGCGCGAGGTTGCTCAACCCGACGGCCACCCGCGCCACGTTGGAATGGGCGACGGCCCCGGCGGTGTCGCGGGCCAGCGCCATAAGCTGATGGTGCCCGGCGGGGGCGTCCGTCCAGGTGAAAGCCCAGCCGCCACCGGCGCCCACCCGGGCTTTGCCGAGAAGCTCGCCCCGGTCTTCCACCATCGCCATAACGTTGTCGTATCCGCGCTCGCCCCAGTCCGACCACGGTCCGTGCAGCGCGTACACATTGACCTCAGCCAGGTTATCGTTGCGGTCGGAGGCCATACCCGACACATAGACCTCACCGTCTCCCATGGTCTGCCCGTCTTCGGGCCAGCAGATGCGCACGTTCGGCATCACGTTGCCATCGCGGAGTAGCGGCAGTTCGTCCAGGGTGATCATGTGCGGATGGTTGAACGTGTAGCGCATCCAGTGGACGGGCGCGCCGTGCCAGACTCTGGACCAGAGCCAGGCGAGGCCTTTCTCCTTCGCTATCAACGGATGGATCGGCTCCGACGTCTCGTTTACGGCCAGCGGCTTGCCCGGCGCGACGGCCTTCATCAGTTTGTAGGCGCCTCCCCGCGCATCCTCCCAGCCGTGACCCCACCCGAGCTGGCGGTTGCCGTAGGTCGAAAGGCTGGCGATGTCCACGTATTCATCCCCGGGGTAATAGCGGCGCCGGAAGGCGACCTCCTCCTCGAACTGCTCGTCCGTCACGCTCTGCGCATCCCAGCCCCGCCGGCCCTGGATCCGGTTGCACGAGTGCGCGGCGTGGTAAACCCAGATCAGGTTGTGGATGCCCCGCTCGTTGACCAGATAGTCGAACATCTGCCGATACAGCGCCGCTGTGTTCTCCGGCTTCTCGGTGTCGGTCCACCAGAACCATCCGCCGTCAATCTCGTGCAGGGGCGCCCAGAGCACGGGCACGCGCGCGTCCTGCAGTTTCTCCAGGTAGTCCGCCGTGAAGCTCAGATTCTTGTGAAATGCCTTGTACTCATCCGTGCCCGGGGTCACCATCTTGCCGATGTCCGGCGGCGTGGAGCCTTCAGGTCGATTCTTCCAGGCGGAGCCCTGCGGGTGCATCGGATTGCCCCAGTGGTAAAGGGACTGGACCACGCCCCCTTTCTCCTCCCACCAGAACCGGATGCGCGCGACGCTTCCTCTGAGCACCTGATGGTAAATGTCGCTGCCTTCCGGATGGAAGCCAGCCATGTCTACTCCCAGGAGGGCCGGCTCGCGGCCGGTCTGGTGCAGCACGACCTCGAAGGCCCCCGTGCCGCCGCCGCTTTTCTGCTTGCCGGCGATGATGCCCTCTCCCTGGATGGAAAGCAGATATTCCAGCAGACGGCGCCCCTCCGGGATCAGGTCCGGGTCCGCCGGCTCCAGCGCCTCTGTCGGCGGGGCGGCACACATCGTGACCACAACAGCAAAGACTGCCAGACCCATCAGCTTGCGGAACATTTTCCCTACTCCTCTTCGAGCACGTTCGCCCCTGACGGAGCAGAATTCACCTGCTCTACGGGCCAGAAGCTGCGGAAATAGGCTTCGTCCACCTCATATGGATTCACCGGCCCTTGTCGCTTGTCCTCCGGTGGAATAACACCGTACCGGGCCATGTGATAGAGATAGTCGGCGCCCGGCTGAAAGCCCGGCATGTCGAATCGCTTCTTTCGGTCCAGTTCAGCCTTGTACCGTTCCATAACGGTGAGCAGAACCTGGTAGTCCGTATCTTCCCTGTTCTGGAAGACAACTGGATGGTCGAGGGAATGCGGGCCCCCGGGGTCGCCGCCGTAGCCCCCGGCACACTTCGCAAGGGGGGTCATCAGCAGGCGCGCCTTCTCCGGGCGCGTCAGGTTAAAGACCCGGTGCCGTCCGTAACGGACCTGCGAATGTCTCAGGTTATGTATGGGGCCGTGCTGCTTCAGGTCATCCGACACGCTCGTCGGCAGGGCACGCTTCGCCTCGGCGTTGTGGCACTCGGCGCATCGCCGCTCCATCGCGTCCATGGCCGCAGCCACCTCCGGCCATTCAATGTCGCGCCTGGGGACGCGGTTGCCCGGCACCCAGTCGAAAAGGCTGCCGGTCCCCAGCGCGGCATACGTTCCCGGATACTGCCCTCCGGCGTCGATCCAGCATCGCACGACATCGCGCTCACGCGGCGAGAGCTTAACGCCGTGATGGCCGTCGTCCATCTTCTGCATCAGGCGGCTGGCGGAACTGCCGACGGCGCGCGGCGCGCGATTGCCTGCCCCGTTGTGCGCCAGGCCCAGTTCGCGACGGACAGTCAATTCGAAGTAACTGTGCGAGTAGACCGGACCGTGATCACCGGTCAGCACCACGTTGCCCTTCGGCAGGTCCGGGTTATGACAGGATACGCAATGGCGGTTCAGAACAGGCTGAATGTCACGGGGGAAATCTATGATCTGCGGCACGTCCGGGATCGGCTCGATCCTCGACGGCTGCCGGCCGGCCGCCTGAATGAACGCCTGATCGGGGCTGGAAGCGGGTGCCCGAGTTCTCCTTTCGTGGCAGCCGACGCAGCCCACTACCTCGCCGGGAACGACGGAGACTATGCTCTGCATGCGCTTGACCGAAACGTCGTTCTCGTCCAGTGCGACAAAAAAGAGCTCCTGCCCGGCCGGCGCCTCGAAAAACGCCGACCCATCCGGCTCCACCGGCACCTCACCCAGCACCCGCACAAGGTTAAAGATGTTGCCATGGGTGATGGGATCCTACCAGCCGTAGAAATTGACGGGTTTGGGAAGCGCCTCAAGAACCAGCAGTTTCTTGATCTCGCCGGGCTTTACGCCTTCTATGTTGCGCCCGACGTAGACATCGGCCAGCACGAACCGCCCGGTCGTCTCGCCGGTGACGACACGGTCCGCGACGATTGTCTCCCGGGGACGCGGCGCGATGGGCCGGACCTCATGGATGTGGACTGACCCTGATTCCCGCAGCTCCTCCGGCAGTTCATAGAGCGGCACAACCGGTCCGTCCTGAGACATCAGCACGATACGGGAGGGATGCTCCGTGTGGAAGGTGTTGGCGAGGAAGAGGTCGTCACCGAGGGGATAGGGATCCCGATAGTCCGAGGTAAGGGACAAACACACGGGCACCAGGGAGGCGAGACTGTCGGGACCGGACTTCGGCGAGAAGACCGCAATACTCCCGCCGTGGTCACGGACGCCATGACCGGGGGAGATAGTGAGCACGATGTCATCGGACCCCGGTATCGGCTTTGCATCGATATAGACGTGCCCGCCATGCATATTACCGAAGTAAGTCATCACACCCGAACCGTCGGGATTGCAGCTCCAAAGATGGTGCCAGTGGAACTGTGAGCGGTCGTTGTATTCCCAGCGTGTGAACAGAATGCGACCGTCAGGCAGGGGCCATGGCGTGCTGTCGGTTTCCAGGTTCCTGGAGAGCGGCCGTATGTTTCGGCCCCTGGAGTCGCAGCGGTAGAGCGTTGCCACCGGCACAAGCCAGCAGTTTACGGCTCTTCTGGCCCGGGAGGAACTGAAAACGATGTCGCCGCAGGCAAGGTAGGTTGGCTCAATGTCATCGTATGGGCCGCCAGTTATTCGGCGCAGGCCGCCTCCGTCTGCGTTGATCTCGTACAGATCGAAGTGGTCGGTCCCCGCCTTGAGCCATGAGAAGATGATCCTCCTTCCGTCGTAATGGACCTGGGGGTCGCGGATCGAACCCTCCAGGTCCTCGATCAGCACGGTGGTCTCGCCCGTCCGGATATTGAGCTTCATGAGACGCCCGCCCGTGCCCCATAGCGGAGCACCGACGGGTCCGCCCCAGTCTTGCCCACGCCCGAACCTCCTCCCGAAGTTTGCGTAATAGTGGCCGTCCGGGCTGTCCTTCCGGGTGGTGAACACCACTTCCTCGACGTGGGCCAGCGGGCCCTCGAGTGCGTCGGAAACCAGGCGCCTCGCGGCATCATTCACGGGGGGCTGAGGCGATTCGCCCAGCAGGATGTAATCATACAGAGCAACAGCCCCTCTCTGGTGATGAATGTACAGCGTAAGGCTGTTCTCGCCCTCTACCAACCGAGCCGCGTCAATCGGCACGCTTACGACGCAGGTCGCGTGTACATCTTCAACGGGTCGTTCGACCGGATCGCCGCCGTTCACGGACACGGACAGCCTCGGGCGGTCCTGTCCGTACATGCCATACACGACGTCGACCAGGCCCACGTGCAGCGTCAGAGGGCGCACTTTGTCAACGCCGAACTCGATCCGTGTGCCATCCTTCATGGAATGATGCAGTTCGCGCGGCACGTCCCGTGCTACGGACTCACCCACTCGGAAGATTGCCCCCGCGTTTTGCCGGAACCAGGTGTGCCGGTTCTTGATGCCGGCACAACTGCTCCCACACGTAGCACACCATCCCTGCGGATGTGCAGCAGGGCCGAACTCCGCGGCAGAACCATCCACCCGGCCGATCTGAAAGACCGTCTCCGCCCTGGACGTGCCGAACGACACCGCCAGCAGCACACCGATGGCAGCACAAGTTATTCTCATCTCCGACCTTCCGTTTTTCGACCTCAGTTCCAAGTCTGAAGCTCCGAAATCTTCCGGCCCCAATGATAGCCGGCTCGAAACCACGTTACTCGTCGTCACCGTTTGACACGGCGAAGCGCCAACTTCGCCGTGATTGTGCCAGGGTACAGCCCGAACAGCGTATCAAGCCAAATCCAGCGAGTGTCAGGCATCTGCACCCCTCCCGGGGGCGCTTTCACACACGCCGTGGGACGAGAAGAGCGCGACTCTGTGTCCTCGGGCGCTAG
>CAZNGS010000110.1:0-7818 GCA_964572825.1 uncultured candidatus Brocadiaceae bacterium | reverse complement strand
TGATTTCGCTCTCCGTAATCATTGCGTGTCCCTTTCCTTCGTGGCCCCGGCCCGGTAGGCTGCTATCAAGGCGTCCCGGATGCAGCCGACGCCGAGGTCGTGGAAGTCCAGGCTGTCGCTGTTCCGGGTCGCCAGGGTCACAACCCCTGGAAGGCAGGCAAGCGCACCCCGAAGCCTCTCCTCCCACCCCTTGATGGCGCAAGGCGGGCACAGGTCGGCGTCCTCGTCGCACCGGGCGATCATGTCCCGGTCGTAGGCCTCCCAAAATTCCCAACCGCCTGGGAGGCCACACAGGGCGATATGGTGCGTGTGTGCTATCGGGCTGAACACCCGCAAGCCCGAGCGCATCATGGTGGCAGCATAGGCGCACACGGCTTGGAAACGTTCTTTCCGGATTGCCGGGTCAGGATGCGTGTAGGGTGACGCAAGATAGATCATGATGGCTTCTCCTCCATATCGAATCCGGCCCCGAGGCATTCGCGGGCCTTTTCCAGGGCGCGGAGCATTTCCTTGTCAGTTACCCCCCCCCCGAATTTTCCCCATTCCATGCGGCCTTGCCGCATCTCACGGATATGCTCGATGAAGTTCTCTTCGAGCGATTCGGGCAGGCCAGGCATCATGGTCAGTTCCTCGACCATGGCCTTCACCAGACGATACTCCACCGCCTTTGAAATCATTCTGCATTCCCTCCTTGTTTCGGTCGATAATACATGTTGGCTGGCGGCTACCGGCCTTACCTCCTTGTGCCGGGCGGTTGGTGTTGCAGCATCAGCCGCGCCGCCGGCCACTTCACTCCTGCGGGTATTCGTCGTATGTCTGGCCGTCAAGGACGCGGCCTGCTTGATGCTTGCCTACGCGAACGAATGTGCTGCCTTTCCCGTAGTGTTTGGCTGCAACTTGCACCAACTGCCCGCTTTCTATTCGGCGTATAATCAGATTCGGTGCGCAATCGCGGAACACAGGCGCGTCGTCTCCAAGAATCGCTAGCGCATCTTCAGCTTCTCTGTATTCCCCCCACTGCTTGAACAGAAACGCCGTGGGATACTCATCGCACTGGTCGCGAAGGCTTCGGACCCAATCCGGATGCATGGGCCGCGCTCCGGAGCCGCTTTCGCCGCCGACAATGACCCAGTCGAGTTTGTCGTTCCTGTTCTCGTAGCCGGTCATCTGCGGATCGTGCGCGGCCTTGTCGTAGCTCGACAGGAGTTGCGGCCGCAGATCGAGCGGACCGAGAAGCGGCTCGCATGAGACGAAATGCACGGCTGCGGGTACGGCCAAGAGTTCGTCGATTCTCCAGCGCTGTTCGTTGCTCTCCACCGTGACGCCGAGCCACCAGTTCGGCGGTGGCCAGTCGATGCCGCAGAATACTGCCCGCTGCATCATTGTCTCAAGCCCGTCCGGACGCTTGGTCAGGATCAGCCATGTCAGGTCGTCGCGTTCTCGCATCACATCGAAAGCCTCCATCTGCATGTCACCGATCTCTTCGGCCGGATGGCAGAAGTCGGAAAGCGAGCAGACGAAAACCTTGTCGCCAGAGTTGTATTTTCTGCGGTTGAGCGGTGCCTTGAAGGTCGCCCGAGCAGCCCGCTTGATTTCCTTGTCGAAGTCTACGATCCCGCTTCGCTTCGCCCACGACCGCGCGTAGCAGTGAGCGCAGGCGGGGCTGCGTTTCCCGTCGTCGGGGCATCCGTACCAGGGATTCCAGGTGTGTTGGACGTATTCGATCTTTGTCCCTACTCCCATTTTCGCGTCTCCTCTTGGTGGCATATTGTGCAAAGCGGAAGAACATCGTTGTGGTGTTCTGGCGAATAGCCCATCACATGATGATATTCATGCCGTTTGTCTTCGCCTTTGTGTCCGCACTTTGCACAATAAAGCTCGTTGGGGTTTGGTCTCAATCCTAATCGCACATCGGCATTAATCCTGGCTCTTGCTTGCCTGTAATCACCATCTCGCTTCTCCGCTCGACTTTGCCTTGCTCGCATTGATTTTCTTCTGGTAATTCCTGCAGAGCACGACTTACACCGCTTGGCAATCCCCCGTGGGCGTGATCTGTCTTTGCAAAATTCATCGTTTTTCTTCCAAGCGCCGCATATGGTGCAACATGTGTAGTCGTTATTGATTCGCTCCATGTATTCCTGAAACGAAATGCCAAGTCTGCCTGCGGCTACCTTAATCGCTCCCGCTTTACTCCCCATATCTCCATCCTTTCCGTTATCGGTGTTATTCGTCCAGTTTAAGTCCGCGCGGGTCGCCCACCCAAGAAGGCACACACGGAACACGTTCTTTCTTCTCCTTGAAGTCTCGTACCGGACCGTCTGTCTTGCAGTCCGGGCACTGACACTTCGATTCGTCGTTCCAGTCGGCGCTGCCGGTATCCTCGACGCCGTTGTCCGTCACCTCGCACTCGACCACGGCGAAGATGTAGAACCGATCCGCATTGCCGCAGACCTGGCACTTCATGCCTTCGAGGCAGTTCGCGTTTGCCATGTCAGACCGCCTTCTTTCCGTGTGCACCCCGCGTATGCGCCGCCAGAAAATCCGCGATGTCGGTCAGGCAGCCCTCGCTGTAAACCGCCTGAACAGATGGGAAGTAGCAGTAACGCCGCCACGGGCCATGCCAACGCACGACCCCAAGTTCGTCTCCGCTCTTTCGGTTGCGGCATGACCAGACCGACGTTTTCGGCTTTTCCTCGACGCGGACGAAATCGATATACTCGTAGGTCTTGTTCACTGTTCGCCCTCCTTCCCAGCCAGAACCCGAACCTGATCCGAGAGTTTCAGTTGCCCGACGTAGACATAGCCGAATCCACGGTTGTCCACGTACATGCGGCCGCAGACACTTGCGCGCAGCATCGTTCCCATGGAGACTTGGCCTGACGAAACGATCATTCCGCCATCGCCGAGATTTCGCAGGAAGCTCCGCAGCTTCTGGTTCTCCGCGTAGAGCGCGTCCCGTTCCATGCGGGAGTGTTCCAGCTTGTCGTGTTCGTTGGCTGCGACGGTTCTTTCGTGCTCCAGGCATTCGGATTTCTGTTCCGCGACCGCCCTCGCCTCCCACATCAGCGTATCGAGCTGCTTGACCCTCTCGCGCAACTCCGCGAGCTCATGCTTCGCGCGCGGGTGATCCGCGACCGCGTCGTCGATGTCCAGGTAGGTGCTCATTCCGCCTCCTCGTATTCTTTCTTGAGCCGCTTCTTCTCCTCGACCAGGACGGGCAGCATGGCGCGGATCACGGTGTCGCGGCCGATGTGCAGATGCACCCCACGGTCGCGGGGACGCGAGTCGTCCGACAGGCCGAACCAGAAGGTTTCGTTCGGCAGCGCGTCAGGCATGCGTTTCTTGCGCGCACGAATCGACCGGATCAGACTGTCGAGGTTCCTGATCTGCTCGCGCAGGTACTTCAGCTTCCGGTACTTCTCCTCCAGCATCTTGAATTCTGGTTCCTTCATCTGGCTTTCCTTTCCGTTCGTGTGATTCGCCCGGGGCCGCGCGCCTCGATCACGGCGAAGGCGTTCGTCTCCCCGTCGTCGCTGTCGAAGCGCGAAACCATCGCGTGCAGGCACGGGTCGTCGTTGGCGCATTCGCCAGACTTCCCGCAATGCCACCCGACGGCGGGACGGCCGGGCAGGTCCTCGTACTCCAGCAGGATGCGCCCCTTGCGCACCAACGTCTTTCCGCACCACGCGCACAACGGCAGCTTGCGCTTCATGACCTCTCCTTCGGAAACTCGGCCTTGATCTCGTCCGTGGCGTGAGCCCACAGGTCGTTCTTGATGTAGTACCGCGCGTCCGCGCGCCGGAGCTGCGTCAAGGCGTCATGCAGGAACCTCGGCCAGACCTGATCCGGAAGGACCAGGAGGCGCGCGACCGATGCGATCTCGTCCAGCATTGCCCGATGCGCGGAGTCGCCCAAGGCAATCCCCCGGAATCCTTCGTACTTTGCCACGGCGGCGCGAAGCGCCTCCATCTCGTGGTTGAGCTTGCCGACACGCCAGAAATCCACGTCCCCGGCGTAAGCCTCGATCAGTCGGCAGCATCCGTCCGGATGAAGCACCGGCTCCATGGAGACCCAGGTTGTGACGCCGTATCCGTGAATGTCCTGGAGTGCGTCGAAGCGCGAGGCGATTGGTTCCGCATCAGGCTCCCAAAAGCGACACCCGCTATCGAATACATCTCGCCCGAATGCAGCGGAAATGCCGAACTCGACATCGTATTTCAGAAGCACTTCTCGGTCGCGCTCCCATGCCATCGTCGGAGCCTTGGTCAGGATGCGAATAGCGATCCCGGCCTCGCCGAGAATCTCGATAGCCTGCCGCGTCAACCGATGCTCGCGTTCGATCTTCTGGTAGGGGTCGCAGGAGAAACAGAGCAGGACCGGGCCGACGGGCTCCTTGCCCGTGCCTTCACAGCGACCGCACGGGATGCCCATATCCTCGGCGTCGCCGCAGCCATCTCCCTTGCAGGCGGAGCACGGCTTTCCGGCCAACTTCTCTACGTCTGACCGCAGCGCGCAGATGATTCCCTCGCGCGGCTTCGGGCTTGCGTGAAATTCCTCGCGTCCCGTCTTGAGCGCGCGCGGGGCGTAGCAGTAGAGGCAGCCGTGATTGCAGCCCCGGTACAGGTTCGCCGCCAGCGGCGCATATTCCAGAGCGCGGCCTGACGGCCTGTAGATGGCTTTCATTCTCCCTTCCTCCGTATCCAGATCCCGATCAGAACGCCCAGCGCCAGGCAGACGAACCCGTACAACTGGGCGGCGATGGTCTCGTGCAGTCCTTCCATGGCAGGCTCCTCACCTCGCGCTCTTCGAGCGCGTTCCCTTGCGTCTCTTGAGTTCGGTCGCCACCGCCATTGGCGTCAGGTTGCCGTTCCAGCGCGCCTGCTTCGCACCCGTATCGGCGACGATGCGGTCGGTCATGACCTCGACGAAAAACTGGCGCGCGGAGTCGGTGGGGCGGTGCGGAAACCAGTCCGGCGCGTTTCCGCCCGGGATGTTCCTGTTGCCGCAGAAACCCGCGACGGTCAGGGCGACGGGGTCGGCTCCAGCGAGTTCGTTGTCCTTTCCGACGCTGGGGCGGTCATAGACGTACTGGAGCTTATCAAGCAGGAGCATCATCCATTCGGCGGGACTGGTCTTGCAGTGGCGGATCTTGTTGGCGAGTTGGGAGACGCTGTGAATGCCGGACATGCGCAGGCAGGTCTCCCAGGACTGGTAGACCTGCGCCTCGGAGAAGCCTCCGCACGGGAGGGTGTCCTCGATCTCGCTTCGAGCCGGTTCCCCTACCTGACCTTGCTCTTCAAAACCCGGAACCCGGCAACCCGGACATTCATCCTCCCCTACAACCCCTCCTGGGGTTATGGTTTCTTTCTCGGATTGGGTTTCCGGGTTACGGGTTACAACCCCTCTATACTCTAACCTCTGGGTTCTAACCTCTGGGTTGTCGCGCCCATTCGTTCCCTCGTCTGTCCCTGAATCGTCCCCGTCCTCGAATCGGTAGCCGGTGTGCAAGTCCTGAATGCCGCGCAGCTTGTAGCCGTTTTCCGCGTGCTTGACGATGAAACCTTTTGCCAAAAGATTATCGAAAGTTCGGCGAAGTTTTCGCAAAGATGTGTGAATGTTTTGGGAAAGTTTTCTCAAATCTTCGTCCGAACATTCCCAAAAAATTTTCCGCGCCTCGATGCAGTGCGCCCACCAGCGGAGATAGATGAGCTGCTCGTCGTCCCGCAGTTCGAGGAAACGCAAGCCGTCCCGGTTGCGGCCGAGAATGAAGTCAGGCTGGTACTTGGCGAATGGCTTGCGTTCTCGCGGCATAGGTTATTCAATCTCCGCCAAGTCGATCCCAAGCATCGCGGCGACGTACTCCGCGTCGGCGCGGCATTCGGCGCAGTACAGGCTTTCCTTCAGCATCTCCCGCACTCCGATCCACACGTCGTAAGAGACCTGGTTCGCGGGAATGCCGTCGATCCTTTCCCGCTCGCCCGAAGGCTCGCAACCATAGATCGCGCAGAGGCGCAGCAGAATCAAAGCAGTGTCGTGTTCGGGCAGGTCGTCATATCCCATCACGGCAACGCGTTCGGCGACCCGCGCGACGTACTGCTCGTTCTCCTCGCGCTCCTTCCGCGCCCGCTCGACCTCTTCGCTGTCCTGCGTCTCCTGGCCTTCGTCCGAATCCTCCTCTTCGTCCAGCCTGCGGACGTAGACCGTCTCAAGAATCTCGCCCCGCCGCGAGCCGGTAAGGAAAAGGCCCGGGCGCTCCTCGAAGTCGCCGGAGATGTTCTCACGATCCTCGAACCAGTACTGCTGCGTCACGACCGGGATGCCGTCGAGCGCTTCCCGCAGGCTCGCGGGGAGGGATATGTAGTATTCCGCCAGCAGGACCACGAGGCCGGGATGCTGCTCGCGCGCGTCGCGGATCATGTTCCGGAGCCAGAGGTCCACCTTGCGGTCCCAGCAGGCTGGGTCCAGGCACGCCGCGCCGGGCTTGCCTGGCTGCACGATGTCGCGGAACAGGGTCGGCTCGCGGTCGGAGCGCTTCTGACAGGTCGCGCACCGTTCGCCTTTTGGAATCTTCTTGTCAAGCGCCTTGGGCCAGGGCGCGTCCTCGATGCGGCGCAGCCATTCGCCGATGCGGCGCACGAGGTCGGCCTCGGTGCGGCAGGCGATCAGGGCGCGGTTCGTCCACAGGAAATCCTGCGTCTCGCGCGGCAGCTTGGCGAGCTGCTCCTGCCAGCCGACATAGGATGCGAGCGGCCCGTAGGCGGTCTCCGGATCGGCCAGCTCCGCGCGCCACGCCTCGGAGAGGTTGCGCAGGCGCGCCCGGGTGCGGACCCAGTCCGGCGTCTGGCCGAGGCGCTTGGCGACCTCCTCCGGCTCGCCGTAGCGTTCCAGCAGGATGGCGACGCCTTCGCTCTGCTCCAGGGGCGGGACGTCCACCCGCTGCAGGTTCTCGGTCAGGCGGAGGACCTGGGCCTCCTCGTCGGTCAGTTCGTCGCGGACGATGGCCGGGATACGCTCCCACCCGAGTTTACGGGCGGCGCGCCAGCGGCGTTCGCCGCAGACGATCTCGTAGGCGTCGTCGCCGCCGAGAATCCTGCGCAGCACAACCGGCTGGATGAGGCCTTCGGATTCCAGTGATGCGCAGAGAGGCCCGAGTTCCGGGTCGTCGTCGGAGAGGTGCCGGTTCTCTGGAGATGGTTGGATCTCGTCTACCGGGACTTCGGCAACCCGGTCCGACAATGCGTCCTCGGCCGAAGCTGCCACGGTCGCCTGGCGCGGAGAGACTTTCGCCTCCCGGTCGGCTTCGCGCATCTCGCGTTCTCCTTCCTCTTCCGCGCGAAGATAGTCGATCCGTTCCGACAGGATTTTCAGTGCCGCTGTCTGGCGCTTGGATTTCCGTTCTTTCCTGACCGCGTGATAGATCTTCTCGAACCCGTCGGCCAGCGCGCCCACGCGGGTCGGCGCGGTGTCGGACATGTCGGTCAGCGGCTCGCTCGAACCCGAAGCTCCGAGGTTCCACTTCGTCGCATAGCCCCATTCCCCGTCCTCGCGCTCGAACACGGATACGCCGCCGCCGCTGCCCTTCCCGTCGAAATCGACCCATTCCGTTTCGGCGTCGGATACGACCCCGTGTTTGTTCTTCTCTGCCATAGCGTCCTCCGCCAGTTTCAGGAGTTCCGTCTCTCCCCGCGCCAATGCGACGATCCGGATCTGTTCCGGGCTTCGCTCACGGGCGATCAGGTCCTCGTAGATGTCTGTTGCCGTGCGCATCGCTCCGTCCTCATGCCGCACTGATCTGCGACGCGCAAAGCGCCCGCGCCG
>CAZNGS010000109.1:0-8530 GCA_964572825.1 uncultured candidatus Brocadiaceae bacterium | reverse complement strand
CTGCGATTTGCCTGATACCGCCCCTGAAAAACGGGGTTTCCGGCTGAGCTTCTAGGTCGAGGGGATGAGTCCGTTCCTTGATGAGCTGCTTGACCAACGCGATCTCAGAGATAATGAGATCGACGTCAATTCCTTCGCTCTCGAAATGGTCGCCAAGAGTCCCCATTGTCGCCTCACCCCGAATGCAGTGGTCGTTTCGCCGGCCAGATGCCACTCGGCTTTATAGCGCTACACATGCGGGCTTTCAAGGCCCCACTGCGACGCGGACCGGTCAGCGAAGCCATCGCACGTAGCCACATGCGGGGCTGACCTGACCCATGCATAGCGAGTTCGTCGCTGGCTTCGCAATCTGAGAGCGGTTGCGAAGAGGCCTGCTTCCAAGGGATCGGACGTCGGCCGAACTTGAAAGGAGGGCCGCCAGTGGCGATAATCCCCGGGGTGTGCTGCCACCTTTCGCCCGCGCGACAATGAGAGGAGAGGGTCTTGGCAAACGTGTCAGGCCAATCACCAGACGCTCCCCGTTTCCACCGGCTTCACTCCGTGGAAGTCGTGGGTGGTTTCCTTGACGGTATGCAGTGCGATTTCACGGATGGGCTGAACTGTTTCATCGGTGCACGCGGCACCGGCAAGACGACCGCACTTGAGTTCGTGCGGTACGCCCTGGACGATATGCCCGAGGGCGACGCGGACGGTCAGCGGAAACGCATCGATTCCCTGATCAAGCAGAATCTGGCTGGCGGTCGCAGCCCGGGAGGCCGCGGCCGAGGCCCGCGCGCCCTACTATCCCCGCCTCGACGCTAACGTGCGCTACGCCCGCTGGCAGAGCCGCATCTTCTTGCCGACCGGCGTCGCCCGCCCCGGCGTGCCGACCACTGTGGGACCCACGGACGACTGGTCGGGAGCGCTGACTGCTCGCTACACACTGTTCGATGCAGGAGAGCGCCGCGCCCGCCTCATGGCGGCCCTGCACCGCACTGGCGTGGCCCAGCGTGAAGCCGAGGCCACCCGGCAGGACATCGCCCTCAATGTGCACAACGCATACTTCGGGCTTCTCAGCGCACTGGAAGGGGAGAACGTCGCCGGGGAGAACCTGGGCCGGGCCGAAGATCATCTGGCCATAGCGGAACAGCGCCGCGATACCGGAGCTGTGACCTCCGCTGACGTTGTGCGCGCCCGCGTCGAGGTGGCCGACGCCCGTCTACCCCTCACCCGGGCGCGCAGCGCCGCGCGCATCGCGCGTGGCAACCTGAACGCTGCCATGGGGCTGCCCGTCGAGATGGAGTTGAAGGTCGAGCCGGAGCCGGCCGACCCGCCCCCACCGGACCGCATTGATTTGGCGCAATCTCTCCGGGTCGCCCTGCACAACCGCCCGTCCCTGGCGGCCGGCCTGGAACAGCTCGGAGTGGCCCGCGCGGACGTGGAAGCCGCCCGGAGCGCCTTCGCCCCCACCCTCAGCGCCGATGGCTCGCTGGGCCGGCGCGACGCTGACCTGTTGCCGGAGGACAATGAGTGGAGCCTTGGGCTGACACTGAGCTGGCCCATCTTCACAGGTTTCTCCCGCAGCCACCGCGTGGCGCGCACCCGGGCCGAGCTATCGGCCGAGGAATCAACGCTTCGAGCACGAGCGCTCCAGGTCCAGCGTGAGGTCTGGGCCGCCTACCATGCGCTGGTCGAGACCGACGAGTCCACGGAGGCCGCCAGAGCGCTGGTAAGCGAGGCTGAGGAGAGCGTGCGCCTCTCCCGTGAGCGCTACAAGGTCGGCGCGGGTACGATAAACGACCTACTGGACGCCCAGACGGCCCTGGCCCGCGCACAGACCCAGCACGCGACCGCCAGGTGGGATTATTTCATGGCTGTGGCGACGTTTGAGAGGTCTACCGGCGCCCTGCTGCCCGGCGGGGCGTCGGAGAGCGAGGCTGTTCCTGACTCATAAGCTCCTGCCAGACAGATGCCCAAAGGGCTGAAACGGGAGGCAAGAAAGATGGCCGAGAACGCGGAAGATAGACGACAAGAGGGACGGGGCGGATTTCGGTCGGTGCGCGTTCGCCTGCTCATTGCGCTGACCGGGGCCATCGTGCTGATATTGGGCGCGTTCTTCCTGTGGGACTATGCCACCGGCTGGAAGGCGCAGCTTCGGGACAAGGAGGAAGCGCTTGCCAGCGAGGCCCTCGCTATCCTCTCCGCCGTGCAGATAGAGAAGGGGAGCCCCGACCGGGTGCAAGAATATATCGACCGGCTCTGCCGACCCCGGTCGGAGCAGGGCGCCGCGCACCGATACGTCGCCGTGCGGCTCGCGGGCCGGTCATACGCGTCATGCTCCTCTGCGGAGATGGAAGCTCGGTTTCGTGCCGCACTCCGGGAAACAGCCGCCCAACCGGTCGGCGGCGAGAGTAAACATACAACCGAGGCGATCATTGCGGCGGCCAGAGAAGGCGAAAATTCCGTCTGGGTCGCTGAGAGCACCGAAACGCTCAGGTCCCGGTGGCATGCCGCGCTTCTGCGACGTCTGCTCAGCATGATATGCCTCGGCGCCGTGCTGACCATCACGCTTACTTTCCTCACTCACCGGCTGGCGATGAAGCCGATGACCGCCCTGGCGGAGGCCGTGCGCCGGGTCGGAGCCGGCGAACTCGGAACGCAGGTTACGTCTCCCATGCCGTCAGAACTCCGGGCCCTCGCCGACCGTTTCAACCGGATGAGCAGCAGCCTGGCGGATGTGGAGCGCGAGCGCACGCGGGAGATGAACAAGGCGCGCCGGATTCAAAGCAGTCTCCTTCCCTCCGAGGCCGATCTTGCCGAACTCGGCGTCTTCTCGACCTACCGCCCGGCAACCGAGGTGGCGGGAGACTTCTTCGACGTTCTTCGAGGCGATGACGAGGCCCTTATCCTTGCCGTCGCCGACGTGTCCGGGCACGGCGTACCGGCGGCCATGGGGGCGGCCATGCTCAAGACGCTGTTCTCGTGTGCCGCATCCGAATCTTCCAACCCGGCCGCCATCATCGAACGCATCAATCGCGGGTTTGCCCCTGTGACGCTCGACGAGGATTTCGCCACGATGATCGTGGTTGCGCTCGATCGGAAAAGCGGCCTGTTACAGTATGCAAGCGCCGGGCATGAGCCCGCCTATCTGCTTCGCGGCTCGGGCGGGGTTGAAACGCTCGGCTCCACCGGCCCGGTTCTTGGATTTCAGGAAGCCGGCGAGTGGGAAAGCGCCCGAATCGAATCCCACTCCGGCGACCGTCTTGTGATAGTTACCGACGGCCTTGCCGAGGCAAGAAACGTGGCCGGTGAACTTTTCGGGAAGGAGAGGCTGTTCGCCGCGCTGCGGGAAGCAACGGGGGCCGGCGAGGTGGATTCGTTCCCGGCCGCAGTCATATCGTGACTCGGCGCTTTTCGGGAAGGCGCACCCCAGGCCGACGACATGACTTTGCTCGCTACGGTGGTGTAAACCATCGCGCTCTCTGCGGGCCGGGGTCTTCAGTGCGGGTGCTGTATTCCGCCGTCAGGCGAGGGCCTGAGCGAACAACCGCAAAGCCCAGCCGGCGCTGTCCCCTTGGGCCTGACCGCGGGGTCGCCGCCGATGGGGGGGTACGCTCGCACCAGCGGCTACTTCAGTCCTGACCGGGTTTCTTCTTACGCAGGAGTGCACGGGCGCGTCACGGACAGGGAACCGGACCGCCTGAAGGCTGCTCCTTCGTAGGTGTCCGTGCCGAGGTCTTCACTCCCGGGAAGAGAGTGCTCGCGGTGCCGTCCGAGACAAAAAATGCCGCCGGGATTGACAAGGGAGACGTGTTTTAGTAAAATAGTCAATTAATCGCTTGAACAGGTGATCTAATGGGGTGCCACAGCCATGCTGAACGAATACCGAGCGTTCAGGGATGCCATCTACGAGCAGTTCGCCCGCGTGGGGAAAGCCATCGATTGCGCCAAGCGCATCGAGCTGCTCGACCTCCTGAGCCAGGGGGAGCGCACCGTCGAGGTGCTGGCTGGGTTGACGAAGATGTCGGTGGCCAATACCTCCCGGCACCTGCGCGTTCTTCTTTCAGATCGCCTTGTCGAGATGGAGAAGAGGGGCGTTCATGCGTGGTACCGGCTTGCCGACGACAGCGTTTTCGCCCTCCTGCGGGCGGTGCGCACGGTGGCCGAGGCCCGGCTCGCCGAGGTGGAGCAGGTGACGCGGAACTTCCTGGAGGGCCGAGAAGGGATGGAGCCCGTTGACAGGGAAACGCTCCGCCGACGCGCGGCCAGCGGGGAGGTGATTGTGCTGGACGTGCGGCCAAGGGAGGAGTACCGCGCGGGGCATATTCCGGGGGCAGTGTCCATTCCGCTGGCGGAGCTTGAAGAGCGGCTTGCAGAGCTGCCGCGTGACCGCGAAATCGTGGCCTACTGCCGGGGGCCGTACTGCGTGCTGTCGGTAAGGGCCGTTGAGCTACTGCGCTCTCGGGGCTTGAAGGCCGCCCGGCTCCAAGAGGGTCTCCCGGACTGGCGGGCGTTGGGCTACCCCGTTGCCGTCGGCGAGGACGAAGGTGACGCCGGGCCGGCATGAAGGTGAGCTGAGGGAGACCCAATCAGACCAAAAAGAAAGGACCACAATGGCGGCTCAACTGAGCAGTATGCCGGATGCGAACATCGTGGAGGCAGTGCGCCTGAAGTACACGCAGGTGGCTCTTGATCCGGAAGGAGACTTCAATTTCCCCGTCGGCCGCAGGTTTGCCGAAAGCGTGGGTTATCAGGCCGATGTGCTGGACGCTCTGCCGCCCTCAATGTCCGAATCGTTCACGGGGGCGGGTAATCCTCAGCCGTACGCCGACCCAAGGCCGGGCGAAACGGTGCTGGACCTGGGCTGCGGGGCGGGGCTCGACCTTTATTTCTACGCGAAGGCTGTTGGTGGGGCCGGGAAAGTCTATGGCCTGGACATCTCGGAGGCGATGATCGAGAAGGCCAGTGCGAATCTCGTATCTGCCGGCATCCCGAACGTCGAGTTCCTGAACGTCCCCGCCGACCCCATCCCCCTGCCCGATCAGGCTGTCGATCTGGTGACGGCAAACGGCATCTACAACCTCTCGCCGGATAGAGAGGCGGTCATGCGTGAGGTCTACCGGGTGCTGAAGGCCGGCGGGCGGACCGTGTTCGCGGAGATCGTGCTCAAGGCGCCTCTGCCCAGGGAGATCAGAAAGAACATTGACGACTGGTTCCGGTGCATAGGCGGGGCGCTGCGGGAGTCGGATTTCCTTTCTTGCATGGAAGGGATGGGGTTCCGCAATGCCTCGGTCCTGTGGAGGGGCCGCAATGCCCGCACCGGGCACAAGCTGGCCCTCTGCGCCGTCATCCGGGCCGAGAAGAAACCTGACTGAATACCGGAGCAAAGACCGTGGGACTGAACAACATCAACACGGAGGCGGCGGCCGCTTTTTTCGAGCAGGCACGGCAGGACCCGGGCGTCGCCAGGAAGACAAAGAGGGTCGAAGGCGAGTGGCAGTTCACCCAGGATAGACCCCAGTTCAAGGCGACCCTCGCCTTCAAGGAGGGGGAATGCATCCTGGAATCGGACTTTGCGCCCTTCATGGGCGGCCGCGGCCTGGCCCCGGACCCGGTACAGTACTGCCTTTACGGCCTGGCAGCGTGCTATGCGGCTACCTTCGCCTCCGTCGCCACCACTGAAGGGGTAAGGCTCCTCTCCCTGAAGGTTGCCGTTGAGAACAATATGAACCTGACTCGCACCCTCGGCCTGTCGAGCGAACCGATTGTTGAAGGTGTTGAGGTGACGCTGACCGTGGACGCCGAAGGCTCGCGGGAGAAACTGGAGGAGATCGAACGGCTGGCGCGGGACCGCTGCCCCGGCGTCTGGTGCCTGGTGAACCCCATTCCCCTTACGACGCGCATCGAGGTCCGTGGCAATCGCTGAATGTGCGAAGGGCAAATCGGAGGGATGCACATGCTGAGCAGAATGACACTGTTCGCCCTCAATCGGCCGAAGACGGTCATCGGCATCGTTCTGGCAGCGACTGTCCTTTTCGCCGCGCAGTTCCCCAGGATCAAGATCGACACCGACCCGGAGAACATGCTGGAGGCCGAGCAGTCCGACCGCGTCTTCTATGACCGGGTGAAGAAGGAGTTCGGCATCCACGACCTGATCGTCGTGGGAATTGTGGACGAGGAGGGCATCTTCCGCCCCGAAGCGCTGGAGCGGGTGGCGCGGGCCACGTCCGAAATCCTCAAGATCAACGGGGTCGTCATCGAAGACGTGGTGAGCCTCACCACCACGGACAACGTGAAATCCTCCGGCGGGCTCCTCGACATCCACCCGGTGATGCGCAACGTTCCCCGGACGCCGGAGGCCCTCGATCAGCTTCAGCGGGACATCGCCGAAAACCCCTTCCTTCACGAGAAGATCGCATCGCGGGACGGCAGTGCCGTCGCCCTCTACGTGCCGCTCGCCAGAAAGGACATGAGCTACCGGGTGGGGCGCGAGATCGAACGCATCCTGGAGCGCGAGCTCCTGCCAGGCCAGACCTACCACCTCGCGGGGCTGCCCGTGGCGGAAGATACGTTCGGGCACGAGATGTTCCTTCAGATGGCCGTGGTGGCGCCGCTCGCCTTCATGGTGATCCTGCTCATCGTCTTCCTGCTCTTCCGGCGGATAGGCTTCCTTCTGCCGATAGGGATGGACGCCATGTTCGCCGTGATCTGGGCGATGGGATTGCTCATCGGCACGGGACATACCGTGCACATCATGAGCTCGATGATCCCGGTCTTCCTCATGCCGATCGCCATCCTGGACGATATCCACATCCTGAGCGAGTTCTTCGACCGTTACCGGATCGTGGGGGACAAGCGGCGGGCCCTCCGGGAGGGCATGGAGCCGCTCTACCGCCCGATGCTCTATACCTCGCTCACCTCGGCGGTCGGGTTCGCCGCGCTGGCGCTGGCCGACATCCCGCCCGTGCGTGTGTTCGGACTCTTTGTCGCCTTCGGGATCATGGCCGCCTGGCTTTTCTCCATGACCGTGGTCCCGGCGGTCATCAGCCTCATGAGCGACGAAAAGCTCAGGAAAGCCCTGCCGGAGGACGAGGGCGAACGGCACTCCGTCCTCGACCGGGCCTTGCGGCCGATCGGCAGGTTCGCGCACTCCCGCGCCCGGACGGTCCTCGCCCTCGGGCTCGTCGCTCTGGTAGTCGGCGTCCTCGGAATCAGGCAGATCCGGATCAACGACAACCCCGTGAAGTGGTTCAAGCGGGGGCATCCGATGCGGGTGGCCGATACGGTGATGAACCGCCTTTTCGGCGGCACTTACATGGCCTACGTTGTGGTGGAGGGAAATGAACCAGAGGCGATCAAGAGGCCCGAGGTCGTTTCCTGGATCGACCGCATGCAAGTACGTCTCGAGAGCGACCCCCTCGTGGGCAACACATCTTCGGTTGCGGATATCGTCAAACGCATCAACCTGGTGCTGCATGACAACAATGAGTCGTACGACAAGGTGCCGGATACGCAGGAGGCGGTCGGGCAGTTCCTCTTTCTGTTCCAGTCCTCCGGAGACCCGAACGACCTGGACAATTTCGTGGATCGTGAGGCGCGACAGGCGAACGTCTGGGTCCAGATGAAGGGCGGCGACAACCAGCAGATGGCCGCCGTGGAAAGCGACCTCGCGGAGTTCATCAGGGACAACCCGCCCCCGGCCGGCATCACCGTCCGCTGGTCCGGCCTGACCTACATCAACAAGGTCTGGCAGGACCTGATGGTCTTCGGGATGCTCAAGGCGGTCCTGGGGAGTTTTGCGGTGGTGTTCCTGCTCATGCTGGCGGAGTTCCGGTCGCTGGTGCTCGGCATCCTGTCCATGGTGCCGCTCTCGGCCGCCATCGTCCTCTCCTACGGGCTGGTCGGGTGGGTGGGCAAGGATTACGACATGCCCATTGCGGTCTGCTCGTCCCTTTCGCTGGGGCTGGGCATCGACTTCGCCATCCATTACCTGCAGCGATTCAGGGGGCGCTATCGCGAGGTGAAGGACCTGGAGGAGGCCGGCCGCTACATGTTCGGGGAGCCGGGGCGCGCCATCGCCCGCAACGCCATCGTGATCTCACTGGGGTTTCTGCCGCTCATCGCGTCAACCCTCACGCCGTACGTGACGGTGGGGACGTTCTTCGCCCTGCTGATGGCCTTCAGCACCCTTGCGACCCTATTCATCCTGCCGGCGGCACTGCGCATCGCCGGCCCGCGGATTCTCTCCGGAGGCACCACATGAGACGAACACCCCTTTTCGCAGCAGTTCTCGCGCTTCTCGCCCTCGGCCTGACAGCCGCAGAAGAGCCGGGCGAGAAAACAAGAGATTTGACTGCCACGGAGATCATCGAGAGGTCCCGGCGCGCCTTCTACTACCAGGCCGACGACATGAAGGCCAGGGTCAGGATGGAGCTTATCGACAGGGACGGCGGCAAGCGCGCGCGCGCCCTGACCATGCTCCGGCTCAACCTGCCAGGGGGCGGGAAGCAGGACTACTACATGTACTTCCACGAGCCGCCGGACGTCCGGC
>CAZNGS010000108.1:0-8577 GCA_964572825.1 uncultured candidatus Brocadiaceae bacterium | reverse complement strand
CGCGACCTTCAGGTTATGAGCCTGACGAGCTTCCTGACTGCTCCACCCCGCGATCGTTTCATTGTGAGTATAGCATTTGCCCGCAATCCTGTCAAACTCCGGCTCTCTCGGATGCAAGTAATCTAAGGGCCGATCTTGAGTGCTCGGCGCCAGGATTGGCAGCAAATGCGAGGGCAGGTAGCGGATCCGGCTCGGGTTTCCCGTGTCCAGCGAAACGGGGTATGGTCCGGGCCGGCCTACTGTTGACATCGAGGCACGTAACGTGTATAGTGAACCGGCGGACGCCAACGGGGGAAGGGACGCCGTGCCCCCGGCCGTAGGGAGACCTGTCCAGTGACCGCGTTTTCAATGCCCGACGGCATGATGACCTTGTTCGTCCGTCCACTGACCAGGGGGTGGCACGGCCCGGCTTCCGCATGTGCGGGGCGGGGAGGAAAGTGAGAAAAACTCGAAATCGGTCCGATTACAAAACGAACCGAATTTGCCGCATGACTTGACCAGGAAAGGCGATACAACTGAAAAGGGATTCGTCAGATGGGTGGTGAGGCAGCCTGGAGGCCCCCAAGGCCGGCGGTGCCCCGCACTGTGATTCAAGTGGAGGATCGGCCCGGCGCCGCACGGAGACCGTCCTGGGAAGGGCTCAGTCTGTTCGGCAGTCCGTTCTCAGCGAAGGCCGGTTTTCTGGCGGACTTCTTCCATGATGGCCCGGGCCTGCCGCCGGCATCGGTCGGCACCGGCCGCGAGGACATCCCTGAGGGCGTCGGGGTCGGCGGTAAGCTGGTGATAGCGCTCGCGGATGGGGTCCAGCTCGGCGGTCATGTTCTCGGCCAGGCGTTTCTTGCAGTCGATGCAGCCGATGTCGGCAGTGCGGCAGCCCTCTGCCGACCACTCGACGTCTTCGGGGGGCGAGAAGGCCCTGTGCATGGTGAAGAGATTGCATATCTCGGGCGTGCCGGGGTCGGTGCGGCGGACGCGGGCCGGGTCCGTGGCGGCCGTCCGGAGCTTCTCCCATATCTCCTCAGACGGGTCGAGCAGCCCGATGTAGTTATTCAGGCTTTTGCTCATCTTATCCTTGTTCTCAAGGCCCATCAGGCGGGGGACCTCGCTGTAGAGCGGTTCCGGTTCGGGGAAGGTGTCACCGAAGCGGGCGTTGAACCTGCGGGCGACTTCCCGCGCGAACTCCAGGTGCTGGGTCTGATCCTCCCCGACGGGGATGACCTCGGCCTTGTAGAGCAGGATATCGGCCGCCATGAGGACGGGATAGGTGAAGAGGCCGGCGTTGGTGTGGCCTTTGACCTTGTCGCTTTTTTCCTTGAACTGCGTCATGCGGCTCAGGTCGCCCATGGCCGAGCAGTTCATCAGGATCCAGCACAGTTCGGTGACCTCGGGAACGTGGCTCTGCACGAACAGGCGGCAGCGTTGCGGAGCCAGGCCGGCGGCGATGTTGATGGCGGCCGTCTGGAACACCCGCTCACGCATGCTGTCCGGCTCGTAGGGCACGGTCATGGCGTGCAGGTCAACCACGCAGAACGTGCACTCGTAGTCCTCCAGCATGTTGACCCAGGTGCGGATGGCCCCGACGTAATTGCCGATGTGGACGATCCCGGTGGGTTGAATGCCGCTGAAGACGGTTTTCTTCTTCTCGCTGTTACGCTCGTTTTGTGAGGTTTCCATGGCTTCTCTCCCGTGGTGTGCTCGTGGGTAAGAAAGGATCGGGACAAGGCGGAAAGCGGCGGGCGGGGACGTCAGCTGCGGCGTCCGCCTGGTTCCTCGCACCGGCTGGTGTGGCGAGCACGCCAGCAGGGACGTGGTTTCCCGGGGAAGGGGGTGCTTCCGGCTGGCTGGTTAGAGGCAAAGTTCACAGGCCGCTCGCGCAGCACAGGGGGCAGGGCTCATCCGCGCGAATCCTTCAGGGCTCCTCGCTTAACTCGTGCCGGATCTCCTCCAGGTCCCGGGCGTTTATCTCTTCAAGGGGTTTGCCCCGTTTGTCGACTTCCTCGTTGAAGCGCACGGCCGTTTCGACCATTCGTTCGTGGGTTTCCTGGGAGCCGCCGTAAAGGCGGAAGTTCTCTCCCCTGGTTATGCGGGTCTGCTGACCATCTCCGTCAAAGGCGAGGCCGAGAAGGCCTCGGATTCCCAGGGGGCACTCCTGCTGTGGCCGCTCAGTCATCTTTCCTCCAGATGTGCAACTATCACGTCGGCCATCATGGTACTGCAACGCCGCGGCTGTGTCAAAAAGAGTCACAGCTCGCGGAAGTAGAAGACCTGCCGACCCACTTCGCGGAATCCGAACGAGGGGTAAAGCTGGCGCGTTTTGTAGTTCTGCTCCAGCGTCTCGATTCGAGCATAGCGCAGGCCGCAATCGCGGAAATGCTTCAGGGCCGCGCGCAGCAGGGCTTTGCCGATCCCACGGCCCTGATAGTCCTGGTCCACCGCCATGTTGGCCACGTGGCCGATGGACGTGGTGCGGTACAGGCGGGTGCAGACATAGCCGACGACCTGTCCGCGGACCTGGGCGACAAACGTGTGCTCGGGATTGCGCACCAGGTCATAGTCAACGCCGGCGCGTTTGCGTTCCTGCCAGTTGGTATCGGCGAGCGGGCCGAATTCCTGTTCGATGTTCCAGTCCAGGCAGAACTCCTCGAAGCTTTCGGCGGTGATGCGCAGCACGGCGTCGCGATCGCGCCTGCTGTACTTCCGGATGCGGCACTGATCCATGGTGCTGTTTTCCTTTGCCGCCATGCCCGCTTTCCACTCAGCCTGCGGTCTCAGGGCAGGGACCTGACGGCCACGGGTTCTCCTGCGGAGTGTTTCTTCAGAGCCTCGGGATTCTCGATATGGCCGACCACGTTGACCGGAGAGGCGGGGACGATCTCTTCCTCGGAGGGGCTCACGGGTGTTTTGCCGTAGAATATGCAGAAGCAGCTTCCGGCCGGCCAGTAGGCCAGGTCACCTACCCGGACCGCATCCCGAGCGTTCTCCTCATCGGCCTCCACGGGGATTTCAAAGTATATTTCGTCCCCCCACTGCCTGGTTGTGGACTCCACGGGCAAAGCATCCAGAATCCGGCGGCAGGTATCCGGGGAATGCTCGTCGGTAAGGATGCCGGGGAATTCTTCGCCGCCCACCTCGATGACGATCGAAACCATGCTTCTTCCTCCTCAGCGAGAAAGCCAACCCGGGAGAGTTTATAACGGAACAGGGAGCGGTTGTTCAATATCTGGGCAGAAAAACGCACCCCGGTCTGGACTGAGACCGGGGTGCGGGCAGACAGGTTGCGCTGATCCTGTGTCAGGCCATCAGGTCGCGCGCGAGATCCACGGCCGAAGCGGCATCCGGCGCATATCCGTCGGCGCCTATTTCGTCCGCGTAATCCTGGGTGATGGGAGCGCCGCCGATCATGACTCTGACGTCCAGGCTGGCTTCCCTGACGGCTTCGATGACGGTGGCCATCTGCGGCATGGTGGTTGTCAGCAGGGCCGAGAGGCCCAGGAGCTGGGCATCGTTTTGCTGGACAAGCTCGACGAACTTTTCGGGGGCGACGTCGATGCCCGCGTCCACGACATTCAGTCCGCCGCCTTTCAACATCATGCCCACCAGGTTCTTGCCGATATCGTGCAGGTCGCCCTTGACCGTGCCCAGCACAACCGTCGCCAGGGGTTTGGCCCCGCTCTCAGCGAGCAGAGGCCCAAGCAGTTCCATCCCTGCGTTCATGGCGCGCGCGGCAATGAGAACCTCGGGCACGTAGAACTCGTTGTTCTTGAACTTTCGGCCGACAACGTCCATACCGGCTATGAGGCCCTCATCCAGGATGGTCTGCGCATCAACGCCGTCGTCGATCGCCTCCTCCACCAACGCCACAACTGTGTCACGATCGCCCTTGATGAGGGCTTCCGCCAGGGTCTCCATTTCGGCCATGACCAACTTCTCCATGCTGTGTCAGGAACGCCCGGATTGTAGTTGTCCGGACCGCTAATGATGGGGCAGTCTACCAACGGGCAGTGCCGGCTGTCAAAGCCGCGCGGTCTATTCTTCAGTTTCCTTTGCTGACGAGGAAGGGGGCGTGGATTCTGCCGGTGGCCCTTCAGATGCAGCGGCCTCCTCTGCTTCCTCGTGTTCCTCCTGCAGCGGAGGGGGCGGAGGCAGGACTTCTCCCCGGTTCAGGTGTGCCAGCCTGCTGCGGGCGATCTCGGCCAGCCCGTCCTCGCCGTTCCTCTCAATGAACTCCCCGTAGGCGGCCATGGCTTCCTCCACGCGCCCGGCCAACTCCCGACACCGGCCGGCATCCAGCAGAAAAAGCGAAGGCCCGCCCTCTGCAAGTCGCCTGAACTGGTTGGCCGCCTCGTCGGGCCGGCCGGTTTGCTCCAACACGGCCGCATAGCCGGGGAGGGCGGCCTCGGCTGCCCGGCTTTTCGGATAGCTTTTGAACAACGCCTGGTAGGCTTCCGCAGCTTCCTCCCAGCGGTCCGCGTTCGCCAGGGCAGCCCCGAGCTGCTGGAGCGCCCACGGGGCTGCGGAAGTATTCCCTTCCGCCACCTGGCGACACAACGGCAGCGACTGTTCCAGGAAGTCGTTTGACGTGTCGCCGGAGAGCCTTGCCAGCAACAGCCCGGATGGAACCGAGCTGAGCGTTCCCCACGCTCTCATCTCCTGCGTCTTCCTGTTCAGAACGTGCCATCGGTAGGATAGCGCGGCCACGAGGATGACGCCCACGACCAGAGCTATGTGCAGAGCATTCCTGCGCAGGAAACCCAGGAAGTTATCCATGGCTTCCAGCAGTTCGTCGTGCTCGGAGGGTGCTTCTTGGTTTCGCCGTTCACGCATAGGGAGTCCCGTCCGCAACAGGGCAAGAGAAGGATTATATCGGAGGCGGCCTTGTGGTGCAAATCAGCGCGTGCGGCCGAACCTCCGTTGGACCTGTCGCATGAGTTGATGACCCCTGGATTCATCCTCCGCCCAGGTGGTCACGAACAGGCCCTCGTGAGGCAGTTTCTCCAGGATGCCCATCAGTTCCCGGGGCCGGCAGCCTATGTAGAGGCATTTGCCGGCTTCCAGAACCTGTCGGCACAGATCGGTCCACTCGGACATTGGCCGGGCGCCTGCCCCGGGGGTCCACTGAATGCCGTCCAGTTCTGCCACCTCCAGCAGGTAGGGCAGGTTGCCGATAGCTATCGGCCCGTCCAGGTGGTAGAGCGAATTGTCCAGGTAACCGGCCAGTTCGCGCAGGTCATCCAGGAAGAACTCGGCGAACATATCAGGAGAGATCAACCCGGAGAAGTCATTCTGCAGGGCGGCGTAGCGGCCCCGGGAGTAGGCGTGCAGCCAGGTGATGTGGCCGTCCTGGAATTTGCCGATTCGTCCGCAGTATTCGTCCACGATCTCTCGGTATATCCGGGTCAGTTCCCGCATCACCCGTTTTACGGCATCCGGCTTGTCGTACAGGTCCATGGCCAGCCTGTCGGGATGTCGCAGCGCCGCCAGGGCATCCCCGCCGCCGTGCAGATCGGGCACGCCCACCAGGAACCTGCCCTCGCCAACCGGGCCCAGGGTCTCGATGAGCTCGCACATCAGGCGCCACCATCTGTTGGCGCGATCAAAGCGTGGCGTAAAACCCCGGAGATCGTCCACGCAAGGCTTCACCCACGAGGTGGCGTCGTCAATGAACCGCAGCTCGGCGCCCAGGAAAGCCGAGAAAGAATCGGGTCCCAGGTTGGGCAGATAATATGGTATGCTGTCACCCAGGTAGCAGGTGTTCTGAGTCCGCCAGCGTGCGAGGTTGCACTGGTAACCCACGTCCGTCCACCGGGCTTCAGGGGTTCCAGGAACGGGGAAATCCCGTGGGCTCTGGTGGTCGCGCGGACAGGTGATAGCGACCAGCGGACGGTCGGGCACCTCGCGCCGCCAGAAGGCATCGAAACGTTCCTTCCGTCGCTCGAAATCGATCTGCTCCAGTGGGCTCGGCACGGGGCAACCCTGGTTCAAAGACAGCGAGAATCAGCACGGCCATTCGGAGGACCGGGGGATTATAGCCGACCCGGGCGGCGAGGCAACCGTGCTGGTGAAAGGAACGATGCCTTGCCTTGTCACGACCCTGCTGGGTGCCGAGGGTTGATCTCGGTCCCGGCGCGCTTGAAACGCCACTCCAACGGGCGTATCGTGGCCCACGCTGCAGCTTTCCTTCCTGATGGGGTTGTGCAGGCTACTGGTAAGGTTCGCCCAGAGGAATCGTATGAGTGGCAAAGATCAGCCGGACTGGACGGTCGGCATTACCGATTATATCCGGCCTCCGGCCGACATCGAGCGTCAGGCCTTTCCGGAGGCGGAGTTCGTGTTCCTGAGCGGTCCGGAGAAGTCCGAGGAAAACAAGCACCAGTGGCGGGCGGCGGATGCGCTGCTGGCGTGGCACTGGCCGATAGATGCGGAATTGATTCCGTTGCTGGACAGATGCAGGATCGTGGTCCGCTACGGGGTGGGCTACGATACGGTGGACGTGGAGGCGCTGACCGAAGCGGGCATACCGTTCTGCAACACGCCGGACTACGGCACCGAGGAGGTGGCCGACGCCGCGTGCGCCATGATACTGGCCCTGCAGCGGAGGATGGTCCAGTACGATCGGGTCTGCCGGTTTTACGAGGTCGGCTGGCAGGAGAACCGCATCGAATCGCAAGAGCGGACATCGGCCTGCGCCGTCGGAATCGTGGGAGTCGGACGGATCGGCACCGCCGTTGCGCTCCGGCTGAAGCCCTTCGGCTTCCGCCTCTTCGGGTATGATCCATACAAGCCCCCGGGTCACGAGAAAGCCGTCGGTTACGAGCGGGCGGACACTCTGCGGGAGCTTCTCGGCAGCTCAGACATCGTCACCGTCCACTGTCCGTTGACCGACGAGACCGAGGGGATGATCGATGCGGCATTTTTGCAGGGGATGAAGCCCGGCTCTTCACTGGTCAATACGGCTCGGGGCGGAATACTGAAAGGCCTGAGCTGTCTCGAGCAAGCGCTGCGGAGCGGCCACCTGGCAGCGGCAGCGATGGACGTGCTGCCCTCGGAGCCGCCGGGGGAGCATGCCCTGCTGCGGGCCTGGCGCGACGATGAGCCGTGGCTGCGGGGCCGGCTGGTCATCAACCCGCACGTGGCCTGGTATTCTCGCCAGAGCTGGCACGAAATGCGCTATAAAGCCGCCGAGACCGCGCGCATGTACCTTCTGGAGGGCAGGCTGCGCAACCGGATACTGCCCGGCCAGGGCGGCGCCTCGAAGCCTCACTGAAGGAACGGAGATCGCGCAATGCCCCAAGAAGCCCTGAACTCCCGGGAGCGGTGGCTTACCGTCCTCGCGGGCGAACTGCCGGATCGGCTGCTCATGGATTACTGGGCCACGGGCGAGGCCACAGCAAAGTTGCTCGCGCACCTGGGATGTGACAGCCGGGAAGAGCTAATGGAAGTGTTGCACATCGACGCTCCGGTTCACGTCGGGCCACGCTGCGTCGGCCCGCCGGTGCCCGAGGGTGAGGACATCTACGGCTGCCGCTACCGGACCGTCCGGTACGAAGGCGGGACCTATCGCGAGTGCATTCACAATGCGTTCGCACGATACGAGTCCGTCGCGGAGATTGAGGCTTCCTGCAACTGGCCCTCGATCGATTGGTATGACTTCTCCGTGATCCCGGATCAGGTGGCGGGCAGGGAGGACAGACCGGTGCAGGGAGGCGGATCGGAGCCGTTCCTGACCTACAAGAACCTCCGCGGACAGGAGCAGGCGTTCATGGACCTGGTCCTCAATCCCGATATGGTCCATTACTGTCTCGACAGATTGTTCGATTTTCGCTACGAGCTGGCCCGGCGCACCTACGAGCAGATACCCGGCCGGGTTGATTTCTCCTACGTGGCCGAGGATTTGGGTTCGCAGCACGGCCTGCTGATGTCCCGAGACCACATTCACGAGTTCCTCCTGCCCCGGATGAAGCGCATGATGGACCTTGCACACGAGGCGGGGGCTGCCGTGTTCTGCCACACCGACGGGTCCGTCATGGAAGTCATACCCGACCTGATCGAGGCCGGCATCAACATCCTGAATCCCATCCAGTGGCGCTGTGACAATATGGACCGAAGGGAACTGAAGAGTCGCTTCGGGGACCAACTGGTCTTTCACGGCGCCATGGACAACCAGCAGACCCTGGCCTACGGGAGCGTCGAGGATGTCCGCCGCGAGGTGGAGGAGAACATCGAGATACTCGGAAAGGGCGGCGGATACATCCTGGCACCATGTCACAACATACAGGCCGTCAGCCCGCCCGAGAACATCGTGGCGATGTACGAACACGCTTACGAACTGGCCTGGTACTGATGGGGTATTTTGACCGTTGCGAAGGGCTTCTGCTATAATCGTGTCCTTCCGAAGGTCGGGGCGTAGCGCAGCCTGGCGAGCGCGCGTGGTTTGGGACCACGAGGTCCCCGGTTCAAATCCGGGCGCCCCGACCATCGTTAAAATCAAGCCCTTCTGCCAGAAAGCAGAAGGGCTTTCTCTTGTGTGCCGAGCATGTTCGAGAGCCTGGAGGTGCAAGTCCTCCGCCCAACCTGATG
>CAZNGS010000107.1:0-9001 GCA_964572825.1 uncultured candidatus Brocadiaceae bacterium | reverse complement strand
TGCACGTCCGGTTCGGGGTTGGGGCCGGGGTGAAACCCCCCGGCCTACACCACGTCAGCGTTGAACCGCGGTCCGGCAATGCAATCGTGGCGGGCAGAAGTTCGTTCCTGCCGACGGAGCGGAGCCATTCCGGGCTCATGAAGAGGCATCCCGAGCTGGGCAAGAGCCAGGGGCTCACCGAATCCATAGACGGCCAGAGGGCCGAGAAGCGCGCCCGCATGCACCACCAGGCATTCGATGAGGCCCGGCTGGGCAAGAGGCACGCGACCACCGAGAAGATGCGCCCGAAGGACCGGCCCCTGGAGGGTGATTTCCTGAGCGACGAGGAGTATGCCGAGAAGCTACGCGAGTGGTTCGGCCAGATAGCCCGCGTGCTGGAGCCGGGGCGGTCGGCGTACATCTGGGGCGGTTACGCGAACATCGGCAACTACCCGCCGGCGCTCAAGGAATGCGAGCTCTACTTCTCCCAGGGCATCGTCTGGGACAAGCAGCATCCCGTCCTGACGCGCAAGGACTTCATGGGGGCGTTCGAGATCTGCTTCTACGGCTGGCGCGAGGGCGCGGGGCACAGGTTCTTCGGCCCGAACAACGCCACCGACCTCTGGCACATCAAGAAGGTCAACCCGGCGGCCATGGTCCACTTGACCGAGAAGCCGGTCGAGCTGGCGGTGCGGGCGATCCAGTACTCCAGCCGGTCCGGCGAGAACGTGTTGGACTTGTTCGGGGGCTCGGGCTCGACGCTTATCGGCTGCGAGCAGACCGGCCGGCGGGCGTTCCTGATGGAGGTGGACGCCCTCTACTGCGACGTCATCGTCCAGCGCTGGGAGGAGTTCACTGGGCGTAAGGCCGAGCGGGTGCCCGCCGAGGAAGCCTCGACCGACGCAGCCGGTGCCGAGGAGGTCGCGTGATGTCTGCGCCCTTACTCGCCCTCTTCATCGCCCGCCAGGCGCCGCAGGGCATCGCCGAAGCGTTCGTTCGTGCGGCGGAGGGCATCGGAGAAGCGTCGCCTGCGGCTTCGTGCCCCTGCGGACGGCTCCGTGTCCTCCGCCAGGACACCCAGGTAGGCGGCGTAGGCGTAGACGCGCCCGCGTTGCCGCCCGGTAACCTCCTCCAGAACGCCGGCGTCGCACAGAGTCTCGATGGCCCTCGTAGCGGTGGGTTTGCTCGTGTCCAGCAGTTCGGTCGCGCTGGATACCGTGACCACGGGATGTTCGGGCAACAGGTCGAAGAGCTGCACCGTGGGCATCGTGGCCGCGGGGTGCTGGGCGACTCTGCGCCGGTCATCGCCCAGGAGCGCAAACAGCCGACGCGCCCCGTCCACGCCGTCGTCGGCCGCCTCTCGCACGCACTCAAGGAAAAAGCTCGTCCAGCCCTCCCAGTCGCCGGCGGTGCGCACGGCATCGAGCCGGCTGTAGTACTCCTGCTGCCGGCGCCTGAGCGACAGACTCAGGTAGAGAAGCGGCGAGGACAGCAGCTCCCAGTGTTCCACCAGCAGCGTGATAAGCAGGCGGCCGATGCGGCCGTTCCCGTCCAGGAAGGGATGAATCGTCTCGAACTGCACGTGCGCCAGGCCCGCCCGGACAAGGGATGGGAGCGGGTCATCTTCGTGAATCCAGCGCTCGAGCTCCGAGAGGGCGTCGGGCACCACGTCCGGCGGCGGAGGCACGAACGAGGCGTTGCCCGGCCGGGTGCCTCCGATCCAGTTCTGTGTCGTCCGCACGCTCCCCGGTTGCCGGTCGGCCCCGCGCACTCCCTGCATCAGGCGCCCGTGGGCCTCGCAGAGAAGGCGAGTGGAGAGCGGAAGCCCGTTCTCGCGCGAAAGCTCGCTGCGGGCGAAGGCAAGCGCGTCGACGTAGTTACAGACCTCCTCCACCTCGCCCGGCCGCTCGGCCTCCCGGGTGACCTCATACTGGACGACGTCCATCAGCGTGGCCTGCGTCCCCTCGATCTGGGAGGACACCAGCGCTTCCTTACGCGTGAACCCGTAGAGGAACCAGCCCGCACTGGGCACCATGGCTCCGGCGACCTCCAGCCGGCCAAGAGCCGCCACGGCTTCCGCGTGCAGCCCGGCAAGTTCGCCGCTGATACGGAGCGGCGGGTCCTCCGGCGGCAGCGGATGAGGAATGAATGCACGCACCGTCTCCCCGCCGGCGACCGTCTCTCGGTATGTGCCCGTAGCTCGTGCCATAAGTCAAGCCTCCTTGCCCAAAGACCGGCGTTAGTAAAGATATCTTACCTAACGTCGCCGCTAAGTCAAGTGTGCTTTACTAACGCGCGCGGTGCAACTCCTGCCGAAGAGAAAGCCCCGACCGACCTGGCCGAGGCTTTCCAGGAGGGCGAATGATGCTACTTCACCAGCGCAAACTTGCCGCGTCCCACCTTCTCGAAGCGGGACTCCTCGCCTTTGTTGGCGATCTCCCTGATGATACTGGCGTAAATCGTCGCGTGCGGCGTCTTGCCGTCCGAGGCCCAGTAGCCGGCCTCCAGGGCGCGCTCGGCGATCTCCTTGCACCGGAGCGGCTCGTCGGCCTCTTCGAGCACCTTGGCCGCCGCGTCGAGGCCGCTCATTGTGGCGCCGTGGGCGCGGCAGGCAGGCCCGTCTTCGCGCGTGTGGCGCGCTTCTTGGGCTTCTCGGCCTCCGGCTCGCCCTCGGGCTCTTCGGCGCCCTCGGGCGCCGTGCCTGCCTGTGCGTTGCACGCAGACAGGTCGGCCTCGGCCTCGTCGCCGTCACCGCCCTTCAGGTAGTCGTCCCAGGGCATGCGCAGCCGGCGGGCGGTCTTGATACGCACCTGCCGGTTGGTCTCCTGGTTGGTGCCGACCCAGCCGCCGTTGGGGTGCTCCTCGTCGATGACGACCGGAGCCATGTTGCCGGATACCTTCACCGCATACATCTCGCCGACCTTGACCTCTGCCTTCTTCATGCTGCACCTCCTCCTTCAGTGAGTAGCTCGGCCCTCGGCCTGCTCGCGGCCGGCGGCCGCGTCGTCCAAGGCCTCCTCGATGTCCTTCTCGTCCCGCTGGGCCAGGAAGGACAGCGTCTCGATGAGCTTCCGGCGCACGTGGCCGAGGTCGCCGGCGTCGGCATAGTCCGGCCCGCCTTCCTTCCCGGCGTATTCGGCGGCCTTATCGACCTCGAGGCTCAGCCAGTCGAGAAGGGCCGCGATGTCGCGCTTGCGGCTCACGTAGAGCCGGTGCGCCGCCGCGCGCTTCGGGTCGGTGGAGATGGTGTGGCCCCCGCAGTCGGGGCAGGCCGCCCAAGCCTCCTTGTCCGACCATTCAGTCCCGCAGTCAAGACAGACTCGCCATCGCTTCGTCATGGTTCAGTCCTCCTCCTCGTGTTCGAGCGCGTCGATGGTGTCCTGCATCGTGACCATCGAGCCGCCGAGGTAGCCGTGCTCCTTGTCGAGTGCACAGCGGATGTGGGCCAGCCAATAGGCGTCGGCCTGCTCGTAGGGGAAGTCATCGTCCAGGGCCCGGAGCGCGGTGCGCGCCTGCTCGAGCGCCTCCTTCGCGTCCAGCAGAATCTCAGCCACTTCCGTCCGGTCCATCGTGTCCCTCCTCCTCTCGTCCTGCGAAGCCTCGCGCGAAGCAGGATCAGTCGGCCAGGCGCTGAATCGCCTGCCAGTAGTCTGCGAGCGCTCCGCGCTCGATGACATCGCCGTTCGTGCCGACGTGGCCGTCGAGCGCGTGCTGGACGCGCCGCGCCATCTCGTAGAGGTCGTCGCGGCGGCTCGCGCCGACCACGTGGCTGTGGACCTCGCCCTCGACCCATACCGAGGCGATGACGTTGCCGCCGTCGCGCGTCAGCTCGGCGCGCCGGTTCGGAGCGCCGCCGGTAGGCGGCGATGCAGTTCCGAGGGAACTGCCTCGCGGGCTCTGCCCGCGCGCGCCTCTGACGTCTATCCGCGTTACCCGCATGTCCCTAACTCCCTTCTGGAAAAGAGGTTACGTTTACAGCACACACATGAGGGCATGCTTTCGGCGGGAAAGCAAGGCCTTTTCGGGCAATCTCGCCGAGATCTGGCCTGTCGCAACTCTCGACCCCGTAAAGGCATGTGACATGAGCGAGAAAAGGCGGGTAAATCCGATGGCGATGTCGGTCGAAGAGGCGGCCAAGACGCTCGGAATTCCGCGCGATTGGCTGGAGGAGGACCTGGCCGCCGGCGCGCCCACCAACGCCGACGGGACGGTCAACCTGGTGCAGTACGCGGCGTGGCTGAATCAACAGATGAAGGGAGACTGAGGTGGCATCGCGTGAACCACGCGCGCTTGACCCCAAGGCGTTCCGGCCAGCCGAGCTGGCCCGGCTCCTCAACTCCACTCCGCTGGGCGAGGTGGTGCGGCCGCACGTCATCTACCGCCAGCGGAACCGGGCCGGATACCGCGTCGGGGACGGCAAGACCATCGACCTGGTGCGCTACGTGGCCTGGCTGGCCGAGGAGCGTCACACGGCCGAGCCCGAAGAGGAGGCCGACGGCTACGAGGCCATGAAGGAGCGCGCCCGGGCCCGGAACGCGCAGCTCTCGGCCGCCGGGCGGGACATCGCGGAATGGGTTCACGAACCGGAGCATCCGGAGTGGAAGCAGCGGGCCGCACGCGACTTCCGCTTCTTCTGCGAGACCTACTTTCCCGACGTGTTCTACCTGCCGTGGTCGCCGGACCACCTGAAGGTCGTCGGCAAGATCGAGGACGCCGTCCTGCGCGGCGGCCTGTTCGCGCTCGCCATGCCGCGCGGGTCCGGGAAGACGAGCCTCTGCGAGCGCGCCTGCATCTGGGCCATCCTCTACGGGCACCGGCGCTTCGTCTGCCTCATCGGCAGCGACGCCGGCCACGCCCGGGCCATGCTGGACACCATCAAGATCGAACTGGAGTCGAACGACCTGCTGGAAGCCGACTACTCCGAGGCATGCGGGCCGATCCGTGCGCTCGAAGGCATCGCCAACCGGTGCGCCGGGCAGCTCTACGAGGGCAGGCGAACCCACATCGAGTGGACGGCGAAGGAGATCGTCCTGCCGACCATCCGGCCGCAGGAGCCGTGGTGGGACCGGCCCGAACACGCGCGGTTCCTGCGCGACGACGGATCCTCGCTCGCCGCCGGGGCGATCCTGAAGGTGGCCGGCATCACGGGGCGCATCCGGGGCATGAAACATCAGACGGCCGGGGGCGAATCCTTCCGGCTCGACCTGGTCATCCTGGACGATCCCCAGACCGACGAGTCGGCGCGCTCTCTATCGCAGTGCCAGGCGAGAGAGAGCATCCTGGCCGGCGCCGTGCTGGGTCTCGCCGGCCCGGGCCGGAAGATATCGGGCATCATGCCCTGCACCGTCATCAAGCCCGGCGACATGGCCGACCGCATCCTCGACCGCGAGAAGCACCCGCAGTGGCAGGGAGAGCGGATGAAGATGGTCTACGCCTTCCCCACGAACGGGAAGCTCTGGGACCGCTACGCCGAGATCCGGGCCGAGAGCCTGCGCAACGGCCGGGACGGCAGTGAAGCGACCGCGTTCTACGGGGAGCACCGTGAAGAGATGGACGCCGGAGCGCAGGTGGCATGGCCGGTGCGCCACAACCGGGACGAGCTCTCCGGCCTCCAGCACGCCGTGAACCTGAAGCTGAGGGATGAGGCAACGTTCTGGGCCGAGTACCAGAACGAGCCGCAGGTCGATGACGCGGGCGAGGCCGAGATGCTCGACGCTGACGAGGTCGCCGGCAAGACCAACGGCCGGGGTCGCGGCAAGGTGCCGGTGAAGTGCGAGCACGTGACGGCGTTCATCGACGTCGGCCAGAAGCTGCTCTACTACGTCGTGGCGGCGTGGGAGGCCGACTTCACCGGATACGTCCTCGACTACGGCACCTACCCCGGCCAGAACCGGGGCTACTTCACGGTGCGGGACGCGAACCGGACGCTGAGACGCATCCACCAGGGCATGGGCGTGGACGCCGCCATCTACGCCGGGCTCGAGGCGCTGACCGGCGAGCTGCTGCGGAAGGAGTGGCCGCGAGACGACGGCGCGGTCATGCGGATCGGGCTCTGCCTGATCGATCAGGGCTGGAAGACCGACGTGGTGCACCAGTTCTGCAGGCAGAGCGAGCACGCGGCCGTGCTGATGCCGGCGCGCGGGCACGGCATTACGGCGAGTCAGAAGCCCATTAGCGAGTACTCTCGCAGGCGGGGTGACCGGATCGGGCACCACTGGTGGGTGCCGGGGCTCTCCAGGCGACGCGCCCTGCGGCACGTCGAGGTCGACACCAACTACTGGAAGTCGTTCGTGTACGAGCGGCTGGCGACGGCGATGGGCGATCCCGGCTGCCTCTCCATCTTCGGCCGCAAGGCCGTCCGGCACCGCCTCTTCGCCGAGCACCTGACGGCCGAGTACCGCGTCCGCACCGAAGGCCGCGGCCGGACGGTGGACGAGTGGAAGCTCCCGGCTCACAAGCCCGACAACCACTGGTTTGACTGCCTGGTGGGTTGCGCCGCAGCAGCGTCCATCCAGGGCGTCGAACGCATCGGCGCCCGGATGAAGCCGGGTCCCGAGCCGGAACGCCTCAAGCTCTCTGAGCTTCAACGAAACCGGCGTTGAATGTCTGGCAACGCCGCAGAACGAGGGAAATGCAGAGGGATTCGAGGGTTGGCGTTGTGGCTGTCACCGCTCCCCTGTGATCCACCGAGGCCGCACTTGCCGTGGCTCAACTTCAGGCTAAGCCAGATCCTCCGCCGGCACGCGTCCAAAGTAATCCGCCATCTTGTCTCTGAGTTCAGACCTGGCCTGAACAGTGAGTTCCAGCAGCTTCGTGTGAAGGGGAGACTGCTGCGGATTGTGCACCTTGTCGCACAGCACGCGGCATGCTCTTGCGAAATCTATCATGTAGTAGTCAGTTTCGACCGCGCCCCCTGGTTTATCCAACTCGTAGGCGGGTAAGAGATCGTGAGGTGCATACACGAAGATGCTGTTGAACGCATAGCCCAAGGGGCGACTCAGGTTAAAGCGCGCTGCCTTTTGTTCTCCGGGCATATTCTCCCACACATCTGCTGGCACACTTTGCTCAGGCCTCATCTCTCTGTTCACGCGCGTCAGGTCTTCAGTGAGGAACGGGTTGTTGAAGAACTTCGGCAGAACATGCACGAGCGGAGTCAGAGAGAGGCAACCGCGTCTGATGGAGCAACAAGGGGTCAGTACGACGGAGTACTCGGGTACTTCCACTTCAATGGCATACTCGTCCGGAGGATCGACTGCTTTCGGGGAATCAATTCGCGTTGAGCTAGTAACGAAGCCCCTGATCACATCTCCGAAGCGAAGGGCTTCGGATGGTGTGTCTTCGTAGAACACCTGACCTAGCTCTCCGCCTCATAGATGTCGAGAACGTCGTGGAAACCGCGGGCGTCAATCCGCTGCCTCTGCGACCGGAAATCTCTGCTCACCGATACCTCAGTAACCCCCAGGAGGCCCCCGTCCTGACTCACTTCCAATTGCACTTCGTACTCACCTAGAGCGAGCCGAACCTTTCGGGAAATGGGCAGATTACTTCCGGTGGGCTGCCACCTGCTAGGCTCGGAGCTTGGTGCGGTGCTCATTGTTCTACTTGCCTCATGTATTCGTAGACGGGACCCTTGATCGATGCCTCGTACTCCGCCGCAACGATCTCGTGCAACCTATCCGTGACGGTCAGGTAGTCTGCGGCCTTGACGTTCTCTGCATAGCCGTCAAAATCAAGCGTGAGCGTATGCGCCTCCGCCTCCTTCTTCAGGAATTCGCGGAAAGTCAAGAAGTGGCTTCCGCGTCGCACGCGTGCGATGAACTGCAACTCAACTGCCTCGTCAAAGCTGAATCGATCAAGGGGCAATGTGGTGCTGTACCACTCAGAGAAAGCTGCGCCCCCATCCTCGGGAACGGGGCAAGCGTCGATGTACCGAAGTCCCACACGCGTGAGTTTGGGGATGTGAGTCACTGCGAGGAAATTGTCGACTGCTAGCTGAATCGCATCGCGGAACCGCTCCGGGGCATCGGGGTTATTGTAGCTCTTGTGGACCTCGGAAGTCAGGTCGAGTGAGTCTGCCAGGATGTTCAGGACAGTACCGGACTCCGACTGAAAACGCCATATCTTCTTGATGCCCGGACGGTGCTCCTCAGGAATCTGCTCCTGGATTCCTTCTGGCCCAATATCTGCCACGACTATCTGCGTTCGCTGCAAGAGCCGAGAATCGGGGAAGTGGTCCATTATCCTGACCTGCAGATCGCCCACGAGGGACTCCATCGCGAAGAGGGCCGGGAAGCGGATCTGGAAAACGACTTTCTTGACTGTCGGATTCGGGAACACATCGGTTATCGCCATCGCGGGAGCCTCCAGTTTCTCGAACGGCCGAGGGCCGGGGGCCAAGCCGTCCCCTTCAGGCACGGGCCTCGGACCCCTCATTGCTGGCAGAGCGCGTGCTGACCTCTGAAATGGTATCATCAGAGCTTCCGTGGTGCAAGGTGCCGATGAGAGCCAACGCGAGGAACCTGAACCATCGTGCGGCGCCCTTGGTCTGGCTCGGTCAGGCAAGGCGGCAATGTTGGTCTCCCATGACATGTAGGGTGACGCACCATGTGCCTCGACCTCCTCTGGCGAATGTAGCAAACTCCGGGACAAGGGCTTGCGACAGGGAGAGGATCGCGTACGATAGGGTCAGAGTGAACAACGGGCGACAGTTCGGCGGCTAGCTACCGCCGTGCTGCTGAGCCAGAAAGCAACGAGCCGCGTGGAGCCACGCACCTGCGCGGCTCTTTCTATTTGGCGAATCGCCCAGAACGGCAGGCTGGAGGCTGTAGTCCGTAGGCATTTAGGCACGGCAACGGCAAACGACACGGCCAGCAAGCCCTCCGGTCTCCAGCCTGCAGCCTACAGACTGGAGCGAAGCGACCATGGCCGATGACGTCAAGGACGCCATAGAGGAAGAACGCGCAGGGCCCGCGTAGCGCGAAGGGAGACGTGGGCGAGGTCCAGCAGCACAGCCTCAAGGACC
>CAZNGS010000106.1:0-9020 GCA_964572825.1 uncultured candidatus Brocadiaceae bacterium | reverse complement strand
GGCCAGTGACCTACAAGATATGGCACCCACAAGACCGAAGTGCATAGCCCTATTCATCATTTTTCTCCTGGAAAGACTGCGTCTTGTAGACGTATAACTCCACGTCGTCGTCCCGCCACGCGTCGGCGGGGAGGCGTGCCTTTCGGCACAGTTGACAGAGAGTTTGCTCCCGGTTCCAGCCCTGCTGTGAAGCCACATGGGGCAGGAAGGTCGCGCTGCGGTGACCTTTCACAAGCTCTATGCCGTGTGCGCCGGGTTCAAAGGCATCCGGCCCCTGGATGGGTATCAGCGGGGTCAGGTACACGTTGATCTCAATGGTCACCTCTCCCAGTTCCGAGGCCTGTAGCGGAGAGAATCGCGGATCGGCGCAGGCGCAGCGGGCCGCCATATAGGGAACCATCCGGCAGAGGCATTCATGGGATGCGTGGCAGCCCACACATCCCCTGAGCCGCCCGCCTTTGTGGAGCGTGACGAACACACCCCGTCCGTCCCTGCATTCCGGGTAATCCTCCGGGTCCACCTCGGGCAGCCGGCCCGCCGTAAGGTATTCCCTGATGCTCCGGCGGGCGAGGCCCAGCAGCCGCCGCTGGCTTTCCGGGCTGAGCGGCTGCCAGGCCGGTTGCGCCCGTCGCCGGTCCTTCTTGTGCGGGTTGGTTTCGCTTTTCCCGGCCTCTTCGGCCTCTTCTTCCAGGAACGCCAGGGCGGCGTAGCCGACGACCCGCTCTTCCGGCCCGCCCGTATCGCCGGAGTTGGCGTATTTGAGCAATTCCGCCTCGAAAGGCCCTTTTTCGGCCAGGGCCAGCAGCAGGGTCACCACCGCCGTGCCGCCGCACATCGAGTAGTTCTTGTTCCGGAGACCGTAGTAGAGGGGCTCTGCGGCCCCTTCCTTTATGGCCTGCACCGTCCGACCGTCCAGTGCAACGGCTTCATCACGGGCAAGGTAATGGGACAGGTCGGTGGAAGCGATGAACAGGACATTCTTCTCCCTGGTGGCCCGGTGAAGGCATCCGGCCACCTTGCGGCACGTGTTCAGTGAGAAGTCCCCGGTCAGTACGGCCAGAATCTCGAAGTCTTCGAGCACCGTCTGCAGAAACGGAAGCTGCACCTCCAGGGAATGCTCGTCCTGGTGCCTGTCGGGCAGGAAGCGGACCAGTTCGCTGGAGCCGATCAGCTCCTTTGCCAGCTTCCGATCCACCGGCACCGTGCCGAGGGGCGTCTCGTAGGCGTCAAAATCCCCCACCGAAACGCCGGTAAACGGTCTTCCCCGGTGGCAGGGGCCGATGAGCACCACGGTGTCGTACCCCCCGCCCCGCAGCTGGCTGTATGCGTAAGCGGCCACCGGGCCGGAGTAGGGATAGCCCGCATGGGGGCAGACCAGTGCGATGATCCTCCCCTCCAGCGGTTTCCTTTCTACCCCTTCCAGGAACGACTGAACGCAGTCCCGGAGCTGCCGGGCTTCGGCGGGATAGAAGGCGCCGGCCACCGCCGGCCTTCGGACGCGTTCTTGGGCCGATGTCGGCGGCGCAGCCATAAGAGCCCACGCCAGAAGAGCCGCCAGCAGGCCTGGTGCGACCCGACCGGGATTCATCGTCGGTTCCTTTCGCACCTTAACGGTGCAAGACCCGTCCGGCGATCAGGAGGCTGCCGCAAACGAGAGCGGCCCGGACACAGAGGGAGTGCCGGCGGGCAGTCTTCATCTCAACTCTTTGTGCGACAGGATTACCATTACCGTGCTGAGCGCCTTGAACATGATAACACTGAAGCACGTTGCCCACAATCCGAGCACCGGCAGCAGGAACACGCCCCCCACTATCCCCCCGGCCCAGCCGCCCACCAGATCACAAGCATAAAGCAGGCCGGCCGTTTGCCCCATGTCCCTCGCCGCTGCCAGGTAGAACCGGTTGCAGAGAGGGAATTCCGCTCCCACCAGGAACCCGCACCCGGCGGACAGAACAAGGTAGACCGACTGGAGCAGCGTTTCCCCTCCGCCCGCGTGCGCCGCAGGCTTCAGCAGGAAGATCGCAGCCGGCAGGAGCAGACCGAAGCCCGCAACCCCCGCCTCGAGGCTCAACAGGGCACCCAGACGACGCCGCAGACGGGGAAGCAGCCGGACCATCAGGGCTCCGCCGACGCCCGCACCCACCATGAAGGCCGTCACCAGGAGCGCTATCTGGTGGTAGACATAGCCGTAAACAACCTGATAGCTGAAAATCAGGACGAGCTGCAGCACCATCCCGCCGAAGCCGGTCAGGAGCACCACCGCCCCGATGCCGGTCCGCATGGCACGGCCCGGCGACAGCCACCGCAGCATCCCAAAGGCTCCCAGCAAGCCGACCGCCACCAGGAGCAGCGTGCACGGACTCAGCCGCCTCAATCCCTCCAGCCCGCCCCGGAGCGCGGGGGGGGTGTAAAGAGCGTTCCAGTAGCTGAGCCCGTGAAAGACGATGACGGGGTGGAAGTCGGTGGCCGGTTCGGCCTCCACGCGCTCCACCGACGATTGGTACACGCTCTTCCAGCGGGGCAGGAAACGGTAGCAGATCTGGGCCGGTATAAGGGATGTCACGTTCAGGTCCCTGTCCTGCATCCGCGCGACGAGCTCGCCGGCATCCACTTCCCGCAATTCGGGACCCCTGCCGGCCACGTAGTAGTTGGTGTACCCCGGCAGCACCCGCACCATCGGGAAGACCTCCCGGAGCGTCTTGAGCAGGGACAGGTTGGCTCTGCCCAGGTTCTCCTCCAGGTAGCTCAGCGAGCCCGGCAGGCTGAGGGCCAGTATGCCGTTCTCGGTGAGTCGCTCCCTTGCCTTGCGGAAGAAATCCGTTGTGAAAAAGCGCCCCGTCTGCAGGTCGGTTGGCAGGGACAGGCCGATCAGGACAACGTCGTAGCGGGTCGGCGCCTGCTGCAGGGACAGTCGTCCGTCCACGTGCATAACGCTGACGCGGGGATCGGAAAGCTCGCGGCTGGTCAGGGGTGTGGGAAACCGGCGGAGGGCCTCGATGATGGTGGGGTCCAGCTCGCAGTAATCGATCCGTTGCACCGGATGTTTCAGCAGTTCGCGCAGTAGCCCGCCGGCGCCCCCGCTTATGACCAGCACCCGGCGGGGACGCCGGTGAAGAAGCATCGGCAGGTGGGCGAATTCCTCGGTGAACTGCAGGTCGGGGTCGGGCGCAGTGACCACCGGCGTTCCGTTTTCGAAAAACGTGTACTGTTCCTCGCTCCGCGTCACCGTCACGTTTCCGTAGACGGAGTTCTTGTACATCACAACGTTCTGTCGCGGCCACTGGGCGCGGACCGACATGCGGTGCACCGGTCCGACCGCCACCGCCAGGAAGAGCGCGAAAAGGAAACAGAGAGCAGCGGCCACGGCGCCCGCCCATCGGGGCCTGGGGAACTTCAGCCACAGCAGCACGCAGACCCCGCAGTTGAGCAGCGAGACGACACCTGCCGTGGTCAGGCTGCGCACGTGCGGCATTAGAAGGTAGCTGAGCAGGACGCCGCCGAGCACCGTCCCGGCCGTTTCCAGCACGTAAACCGTGCCGATGGCCGCGGCCCCCGAGGTTCCGTCTTCCGGGCCGGCCTCTCCGCAGGCAAGGGCGTGCAGCCGCACCCCGAGGGAGAAAAGCGCCCCGTGCGATGCGCTGGCCGGCAGCAACACGACCAGGGAGCTGAAAAAGATGTGCACCAATCCCAGGTTCTCGCCGCCCAACCCCAGGATGGTCCGGAGCGTGCGGGCGCCCACCAGGCAGAGGGGGAGAAAAACCGCGAAGAACAGGACAACTGTCGCGAAGGGCGAAACGGCATCCCGGAACCGGCCCGCGACCCTTCCGCCCACCACGGCCCCCGCCGCCTCCAGCACCAGCCAGTTGGCCAGGACCACCCCGATGGACAGCTCGTTGCCGCTGTAGGTGACCAGCAGTTCGCGCAGCAGAACGATCTGGGCCACGAGGCCGCTCAGTCCGGTGACCAGTAGTGCGGCCCCTACAATCGTCTTTCGGCCACGTTTCTGCTGCTTCATGCTCATGGTCCGGCCAGCCAGCAGCTCTATCCTGGACCCACGATACCCGACCGACTCCCGGTCATTTTCGCACAACTCGCCGGCCGGTGGAATAGGAATCCAGGACCCGGCACCTTGCCCCACCAGGGTGAGGTAAATCCGTCCCGGCTGTCAGAGAGCCGACGCGGACCCGGACTCCGCAGGAACAGGGGCGCATGACACCCGTAGCATATCTGCCCGCCATATGGCGCAAGAGCTCCGGCCTCGCAGGCGTTCAGCGCGCCGGCCTGCTCCGGGGTCATTGCAAGCCCCGGTGAAACGATACCGCCGTCGCGCCGGGGGCGATGCCCGCGCCACAAGGCACGCCGGCAATTCCCCCTATCGGTTTCGTCCGCAGCAGTGCTTATACTTCCTGCCACTCCCGCACGGACAGGGGTCATTGCGGCCCACTTTCTTCTTTTCCCTTCTTATGGGCTCCGGTGCCGGAGAGAAGCCTGACGGTTCCCGAGCACGGCTGCTGTCGGCGGGCACGGTCGGCTCGTAGTTGATAAAGGCCTCGAGCGCGGTGGGCTGTTCTTCATCGGACATTTCAGCGGTGAAACGCAGGCTCTGAAAGGCATTCTCAGCGAGCAGATCGGCCAGCCGATCCCACCGCTCTATGCGCCGCAGGTCCACCTGACCGACGTCCAAGATCATTCTGTCTCCGGGTCCCTGCCGTGCCCGCGCGGCCATCATGGCCAGGGGAGGTCGGGCGAACACGCTGATGGCGTGCAGCATGTCGGTCAGTTCCTCGGCCAGCGCCCGGCGCGTCTCGTCGTCCAATTCCGCTTCAGGAAGTCTCTGGATGGCTTCCAGGGCGTACATCGGGCCATCGGGATCGCGGGGGGCCCAGAGAAACCGGGCCAGGCTGAAAGCGGCCTCCACCTCGGTTTCGTCAACCTCGACCGCTTTGCGCCATGCTTCCTCTGCCTGTTCCGGTTCCCCGAACTTCTCGCACATGTTGCCCAGCCTCCGCCACCACTCCCCGCTATCGGGGTTCTCCTCGGCCCGATCTCGCAGGTAGCGTATCGCCTCCGAGGGTTTCCTGACCGGCGTGCCGTCCGACAGATGTGGTGTTCCGGGGATGATCCGCATGTGCTCGATCTCTTCGGTCTCCATCGATCGGATCAGGCCGCCGACGAGTTGGAGGCGGGCGCCCTCCGTGAACTCATAGCTGCCCTGCGCGCCGCAGTTCTTGCAGGTGATAACCCGGCCGGGAACCACTTCCTGCAGCAGGTCCCTGCCTTCCTCGTCCACGGCATCGCGGGCCACGAATACGCGCTCCATCTCGTAGGTATAGGTGCGACCGCAACGGGTGCACCGGGCCGGCAGACGAAGGGGGGCGTCCAGGAACCTGTCCATGATTTCCGCGGGCTCGTCTGTTTCCTCGAATTCAGCCAGAAGGTCTTTCTCGCGCTTTTCCCATTCCGTTGCGAGTTTCCTCAGTTCCTCAGGAAGCTCCTCGAACGAACCGTCCAACCGCGCCAGGTGGCCCGCGCACTTGGCCAGCATGGGTTCGTCGGGACGCCACTCCTCCACCGCCCGATCCAGCGCCGCCGGATCGCCAAGCTCGCGCAGATAGTCCCACACCTCGTTGCCTACGCCCGCCTGCAGGAGAGAGTCCAGCGCCTCCAGAATCGCCTCCGTCGCCCATTTTCTGTTCTGCTCGCAGAGGGCCCGCAGGACCTCCAGGCGCAGGGTGTGATATCCGCCGAGCAGCTCCTGAGCCTGCTCCCGGAGAAGCTGGGGATGAGCCGCCAGGTACTCCCCGATGAATTCTGCGGCAGTGCGGGCCGCCTCTTCCTCCAGATCGCCCTTCTCCACCTTCTCGCAGAGCTTCAACACTCGCTCGGAGAGGGGGTAATCCTCCAGGGCATTGGCAAACCAGAGCTTGCTAACGTATGCCGAACCCTGCGTAGCGTCCAGCCAGGAATTGACGACCTGCTCTGCCGTGTGACGGTTTTCCTCCTCTCTCCATCGTTCCCAGATTCGCTCGCGCAGCCTGCTGTAATTGTCTCCTCCGGCGAGATCCAGCAGACTCAGCATAACCGGCAGGCTGTCTGTTTCCTGCAGTGTACGCTCGGTGGCCAGAGTGGCCAGCATGCCGCAGAAGAGCTCGTATCCGGCTCTGGCTCGGAAGCGCTTATCACCCACCCGGGGCGTCCGCTCCTGCATTCGGCGGGCCAGTGTCAGACCCCACGCGAAATCCCTCAGCTCCCTCACCCGGTCGTCCGCATGATCGTCGAGCATCTCAACGATGTTCAGTGCGATGGCGAACACCCCCTCCCAATGCTCCGCCCGGACCTGGGAGCGCAGTTTCTCGCCTCGTTCTTTCAGGCCCTCCTCAACTTCCGGCATAGCCACGAAAGGGAAATCGCCGGGCTCCACCTCCCCCGGGAACTTCACCTCGGCCATACCCTCGGGCTCAGGCAACTCTCTTGACCAACTCGCGCCCTCCTCAACCGCATCCAGAAAAAGCCCGGAAGCCACTTCGTCGTTCACGTTCCCCAGAGCCTCCAGAATAGGACCGATCAGGTCGCGCGGGGTCAGGGCGATGAGCGCCCGCAGCAGAGAGGAAGCGGGGGGCAGCGTCGATCCGGACCAGCGCTCGCGCACGGCCCGCACTAAGCTCTCCCCATCGGCATGGGCCCACAGCCCGGATCGACAGGCCGTGCACTCTCCTCGTTCAATTCTGTCCAGCATCTCCTTCCGTGCCCACGTGTCTCCCAGTGCGGCCAGCAGGCTGAGTGCCCGTTCCCAGGCTGTGCGGGATAGGTCTTGCCGGGACATACACGAGCGCAGGGGCTCCAGCGGGAAATCGGCGGCGAATCTGAAGATCGCGCTCAGCGCGCGGTTCACCAGGCGAAAATCGCTGTCTCGCAGACATTGAATCAGGACCTCCCGGAGCCTTTCTTCCGCGCCGATGTTCAGCAATCTTTCAAGGGCCCACAACCGGACGGAAGGTGCCGAATGGCCCAGGAAACCCACCAGGTCCTCCTCCGTCCAGATGGGCTCGTCCATCTCTACGCCATGCTGCAAAGACGCCATGACACTATGCCTTCTCCGATCTTCTTGCTGTCTGCTCTGTGCTAATCTCGCCAGCCACCGGTATGGTAGACGAGAATCCGCCCGGCGTCAATGCAGGGCCGCGCCGGGCTCCTGCGTCGCGGGGATACCCTCCATGGCATGCCTGGCATTGTGGCTCCACGCCCGGGGGTCGCGTCCGGGTTTAACCCGTGACGGACTTTGAAAACGGCCCGGTGCAACGGTAGCATGCGCGGTTCTGCCCCATGCACACCCCAGTGGAGGAAGCCGATGTCCAAAAGGCCGAACATCCTTCTGATCACCGCCGACCACCTGGACTGGAACACCATCTGCAACCGGTCCGCCTGCAAGACCCCCCGCATGACGCATTTCGCGGGAGAGGGCCTGGCGTTCGAGCGCAGCTACACACCGGTCAGCCTCTGCTGCCCTGCACGAGCCATGCTCCTCTCCGGCGCCTACCCGTGGCACAACGGGGTGTTCAACCAGGTGCACATCCCGGAGTCTGTCCATCCGGACATGTTCCCGGACGTAGTCACATACTCGCAACGCCTGGGCGAGGCCGGCTACCAAATGGCCTACGCGGGCAAATGGCACGCCAGCCAGGTGCGGGGGCCGGAGGACTTCGGCTACCGCAAGCTGCCCGTCGACGGGCGAAGGGGCGAAGCCCCACCCCTGGTGGACCCGCAGTACGTGACCTGGCCCGGCGGCGACCGGTTCCTCATGTGGGCGGGCGTGGACGGGAGGGAAGACGACCTGGGCGAGAAACGGCTCGCCGATGCCGCCATACGGGGGGTGGGGGAGTTGACCCGGGGCGAGGCGCCCTGGCTGCTGGAGGTGCACTTCCCCCAGCCGCACGATTCCTACACGCCGCTCCTGGAATACCTGGATCAATATCCACTTTCGGACATCGAGCTGCCCCGCAGTTACTACGAGGAAACCTTCGAGGGCAAGCCGGCGCTGCTGGCCCGCGAGGCCGGCATTTGGGACGAACTGAGCGAGGAGGATTTCCGCCAGGGCCTGCGCCACTACTACGCCTACTGCACCCAGCTCGACCGCCAGGTGGGTCGGATCCTGGACGCACTGGACGAGTGCGGCCCCCGCGACGACACGCTGGTTGTCCTCACCTGCGACCACGGTGACCTGGTGGGCGCGCACCGGATGTTCATCAAGGGCTGGATGCCCTATGAGGAGACCCACCGCATCCCTATGGCCGCGCGCTGGCCCCGGGTGATCCAGCCGGGTTCTTCCACGCATGCGCTCGTACACCTTCATGATTGGGCGCATACCTTCGTCTCGCTGGCGGGGGCCGAACCACTACCCCACCCCGGCGGCAAGGACCTGAGCGCGCTCCTGCGCGACCCCCAGGCCGCCGAACCGGAAATGCCCGACCACATCCTGAACGTCTACTACGGGGGCGAACTTCTCTACACTCAGCGCATCGCCATCGGGAAGCGCTACAAGTACGTCTTCAACGGCTTCGACCGGGACGAGTTCTACGATCTGCGCGATGATCCGGACGAGGTGCACAACGCCATAGACGACCCGGAGTGCGCCGACGCGGTCCGCGAGACGCGCGATGCCCTGTGGGAGCTCATGATCGAGCACGACGATCCCTACGCCCAGCACCGCTACGGGGCGGCGCGGTATCTGGAGGGCCACAGCCGGGGCATAGACCTGCAACGCCGCAGGGATGTGTCGACCGACGGAAGCGGCCAGGCATGGCTGGACAGATGGCGCTGGTTGCGCCGCGACAGCGGTTAAGTGAATTGAGGTAAATGCCTTCCGGCTGCCAAACAGCCGGCGCGGCGGGGACGCCGCGCCTACCTCTTGGGGTAGGTCCGGCGTCTCGCCGGACCGGAGCTCGTACGATCTGGGGAGCCGGGCCTTGCGTTCTGTCCAGGTAGTTGAGCCAGCGTGCCCTCAGCGCGTCGGGTTTCGCAAA
>CAZNGS010000105.1:0-9189 GCA_964572825.1 uncultured candidatus Brocadiaceae bacterium | reverse complement strand
TCCTCCGGGTGGCCGGGCTGGGTGCCGGAGATGCAGTGGTGCGGCCCCATGTGCCACTTGCCGACCAGGCCGGTGGCGTATCCGTTGCTCGCCAGCGTGTCGGCCAGGTTGGCCTGCCCGCGCCACATGCGGAAATCGTCCGGCCGGCCGTACATGTCGTAGATGCCGAAGCGCTGCTGGTAGCGGCCGCTGAGGATGCCGATGCGGGACGGCGTGCAGATGGGCGCGGTCGAGTAGCCGTCCGTGAACAGCACGCCGCGGCGCGCCAGTCGGTCCAGGTTCGGAGTGGGTATGGCAGACTCGCCGTAGGTCGGCAGGTCCGAATACCCCATGTCGTCGGAGACGATCAGCACGAAATTCGGCGGCATGTTGCTTGCTCCCAGAAAGTTACGACTCAGAAAACGCCCTCGCGGAGGTGGTAGTGCGTGGGCTTGTCGCAGACCGGCATGGCGCACGCGATCCAGTCGGCGTTCCGCCGGACCGTGGTCTCCAGGTCAGCCAGCGGTTTGCCGAATAGTTCTGGCGCGAGCGAAGTATCGCCGTGCCATGCAGTGGGCTGCTGCTTGCCTCAAAGACCCGCGCGCCGAAGGCCTCGCCGGGGGCGGGGCGCAAGAAGTCGGGGCTGTCGGGGTCGAGCGAGAGGAACTCCGGGTCGCCGGCCTTCGAGTTCTGATCGTGGCCGGTCGCGCGGCGCTGCTTCAGCCATTCGCTGATGTCCACGGCTTCGCCCGTATCGGTGTTCACTGCGTGGTAGAGGTTGTGGTCGCAGTCCAGCTCCTCCGGCCGCGCCACCCGGAACGGGCCGCGGGGGCCGTCCCGTTCGACATCCGAGTCGGCCAGGACAACGATGTTGTGCTGAGCCGTGACCCGGTTGCCCGCGCCGACCAGGAATGCCGGAGAATAGCACGTGTTGTGATAGAAATGAAGGTGTTCGGACACGCCGACCTGGCTGGACTTGTGGGAGAGCCTGGCGAACTCGGCGGGGCGGATGACCCGGTCTCTGACTCGGCCGTATCTCATGCGGTTGTGTCGGAAGGTCAGGTGCTGCCCCATCATCCAGTAGCCGCAGGTGGAGATGTTGCCCTCCGCCAGGCAATGATGGAGGAACGTCTTGCCGCCGTCGTTCGCCGGCTCAAAAGCCGCCAGGGAGTCAAACCTGTTGTGTGCGAGCACGACTCGCGCGCTGTAGGGACCGCGTATCGTGATGGCATCCTTCACGGTCCCGAGATCGCGCAGGTCGTTGTGTGCGACGTAAGCCTTCTTTGCCCCTTGAGTGCGGTAGCCGTGCTCGAAGGAATGCATCTGCTCCAGCCGGTTGCCGAGGAAGCCGATACGCGCTCCGCGCGATGAGTACAGGCCGTAGGCGCCGAAGTCGTGCATGTGGCAGTCCGCCACGAAGATGCCGTCGGAGTTATCGCGCGTTCCCGGATCGGTGACAGCATTGGCGCCGAAGTTCTCGATCTCAAAATTCTGTAGCAACAGGTTACGCACGCCCCAGATGCTGAAAGCCTGTCCCGAGTTCTTCGCCCGGCGCCCGGTGGTGAGCCCCTTCAGGTGCAGGTCCGTGAACCGCCAGTCCTCGACTCCCCGCATGCTGACGCCGGACTTCCCTGAGATTACCGGCGCAGCGTCCGACGGACGCTCCGGGTCCGCATAAGCACCAATGACAACGGGGCCCTTCTTATCCGTAAGGCTCACGCCGCCGGTGGGGAACTCGTCCCCGCGGCGGAACAGGATGCGCGTGTTCGGAGCGGCCTGCCCGAGGGCATGGCCAAAGCTCTGCCACGGCCTCTCCATCGTGCCGGCGTTGGCATCGTCACCGTCGGCCGCCACGTAGAAGGTCTTGCCCTCAAAGGGCAGCACCTCGATCTCAACCGTGGCCTCGCCCCGCTTGCCCTCGGTGTCCTCCACCTGCACGCGCACCGTGTAGGTGCCGGGTTCGCGGAATACGTGGGCGGTGTTGAAGCCGATGCCCGTCTTCCTCGGATGGTCGGGGTCCACGCCGGTGACGTCGAAATTCCAGTCGTAATACGCATTGACGTAGTCATCATCGGCCAGCCCGTCGGTGCCGACCCCGTCGAAGAAGACCGCCAGCGGCGCCACGCCCTCGGTGCGGCCGGGGTGGATGTGCGCCCGGATTCCGCCCTCCGGCAGGAGCGACGCTTCCAGGCCCAACACTTCCAGCACGTCGGCCCGTGGATATACCTCGCGTGCCAGCTCCACCGGTGTCCGGCCGTTTTCGTCCTCCAGGTCCTTCCTCGCCCCCGCGTCCACCAGCATCTTCGCCGCCACCTCGTCCACCTCGATCACCGCATGGTGCAGCGCGGTGCAGCCGTCCGCGTCCTGAAGATCGAGTTCGGGTTTGTGCGAAAGTAGCTCCCTGAGAACTTTAAGTTGCGACTCTCGCCCCTGGAAACGCCCTTCGGCCACCGCTTGAATCAGTGGAGTCCGATCCACATATGCCCGGCCGTTCAGGTCGAGCCCTGCGTCCAGAAGGTAGCGCACTTTTTTTGCTGCCGAGGTGGGATCGTGTTGCCTGGCGTCGCGCCCCGGCGTGGCGGCATTATGGAGATAGGAAGCCACCATGCGGGCGATCCTTCCGGGTCTGTGCCTCTGCCACCAGTCATCCAGTGGAATCTCCGGCCCGGGCGGCGGCGCGGCGAGGTCCACTCCCGCTTCAACCAGCATCTCGAGAGCATCGCCGGAGCCGGCATGGTAGCTCTTGATTGCCTCGGAAGCGGCGCTCCTGCCGCTCAACGTCTGTGACAGCGCGGGATCGGCACCGCGGTCCAGCAGCAGCCGCGCAATTTCGACTTCCCCCAGCCGCGCTGCCACCATGAGGGCAGTCTCGCCCCAGCCCGTCTGGTCACCCCAGCCCCCGTACATGCGCGTATCCGGATCCACGCCGCGGTCGAGAAGCCGGCGCACGGCGCCGATGTCGCGCCGCTGAACCGCCGCGATAATCTCCTCTGCACCCTCCATGCCGTCAATACCTTGCCCGCGCAGCTTCTTGACGGTTTCGATGTCGTTCTCGTTGACGGCCTCCGCAAAGCGCTTGTAAGAGGCCGTCTTCACTCCCTCCTGTGCCCAGGCCGCCGGCCCCAGCACCGCACCCGCCGCCACCAATACACATGCCACCCATAAGGTCACTGCTTTTGCTTGCTTCATCGCCTCATTGCTCCTGGTATGACTTCCATTTTTCTACTCCTGGAATGCCCGCGCTCCAAGACCCTCACCGGGGCCGCCGGGGGCGGGGCGCAGGAAGTCCGGGCTGTCCGGGTCGAGGGAGTGGAACTCCGGGTCGCCGACCTTCGAGTTCTCGCACTGGCCCTCGGTGCGGCGTTCGGCCAGCCACGCCTCCAGCGCCTCGGCGTTCTCGGAGAAGTGCAGGTTGTTGTCGAGCTTCTCGGCCAGCGTGCCCAGGCCTGACGGGCCGACGATGATGTTGCCGTACACCTCCAAGTTGTGGGCCTGGTGAGACAAAAACTGCGGGCCGACGTAGGCGTTGTTCACCACGAGCATGTTCTCGGACACGCCGCCTTTCCGGAACGCTACGAATTGCTGTGGACGGATGGACCGGCTCCTTTCCACCTTTCCCGAACGCCCGTCGCGGCCGGGATACTCGTATTTGCCGACCTCGAACGGCCGCTCAGGGTTCCAGGCCATGCGGTTGTTCCGCACCACGAAGTTGTGGCGGCTGATCCAAAAGCCGCAGGTGGACACGTTTCCCTCGATCAGCACGTGCCGGTGGTAGCCGTAGTGCTGGCCGGCGATGGCCACCACGTCCTCGAAACGGTTGCCGACGAACACCACCCGCTCGGGAAACGGCGTCCGCAACGACACCGCGCTCTTCACGTCGCCCAGGTCGGTCAGGTCGTTATGGGCGATGTAGAATTGCTTGGCCCCGTGTGAGCGGTAGCCGTGCTCGAAGGTGTACATGTGCCGCAGCCGGTTGCCGATGAGCGCCAACCGCGTGCCGCGCGTCGAGAACATTCCGTACGCCCCGAAGTCGTGCATGTGGCAGTCGGCCACGAAGACGCCGTCCGAGTGGCTGTTGCCGAAAGCGTTACCACCGACCCGTTCGATTTCCAGGTTCCAGAACAGCAGGTCCCGACTGGAATACATGCTGAACTGCCCGTGCCCCTCGCCTCGCCGCGGGCTTTGGCCGCGGAAGTGCAAGTCCATAAAGCGCCAGTCCCGCGAGCGCGCAAGCGTGACGCCGCCCGTGCCGTCGATCAGCGGCGCTGCCTCCGATGGCCGTTTTGGGTCGGTGTAGGCGCCCACGTTCACCGGCCCCTGGCGGCCCTGCAACTCTACGCCTTCGGTCGGGAACACATCGCCTCGGCGGAACAGCATGCGCGTGTTCGGCTCGACGCGCTCCAGCGTCCGCGTAAAGCTCTTCCACGGGCTCTCCATCGTGCCCGGCCCCTCGTCGTCGCCGTCAGAGGCCACGTAAAAGGTCCGGCCCTCGAACGGCAGGACGTTAATGGTCACCGTCGTCTCGCCCGTCTTGCCCTCGGCGTCCTTCACGCGCATGCCCACGCTGTACTCGCCCGGCTCGCGGAAGACGTGGCCGACGTTGAAACCGATGGCTGTCGGGCGCGGGTGGTCCGGGTCGATGCCCGTCGCGTCGAAGTCCCACTCGTAATGCGCACGCACGAAATTGTCGTCCGCCAACCCGTCCGTCCCCACGCCGTCGAAGAACACCGCGAGCGGTGCCACGCCCACCGTGCGACTCGGGTGGATATGCGCCCGGACGCCGCTTTCGGGCGTGGGCGGCACCGGCAGCCCGAAAGCCTCCAGCAGGTCCGCGCGCGGATACACCTCGCGCACCCAGTCCACCGGGGTGAGCCCGGCGTTGTCCTCGATGTCCCTGCGGGCGCCCGCTTCCAGCAGGATCTCGGCGACTTCGGCGTCCAGGTTGATCACCGCGCCGTGCAGCGCGGTGTAGCCGTTGCGGTCCTGCGCGTCAAGGTCGGGGCCGCGTGACAGGACCTCCTTGATGATCGGCAGTTGCGACTCGCGGCCCTGCATATCGCCCTCGCGGGCCAGCACGATCAGCGCCGTCTGGCCGTCCTCGTTGCGCTCCTCGAGCCCGACGCCCGCGTCCAGCACGATTGTGACCTTGCGCGCGACGGCTTCCGGATCGTAGTTGTTCAGATCACGGTCGGCGGGATTGGCGACGTCCTGCAGACGCGTGCGGAGGTTAAGCTCGATGATCCCCGCCCGCCGCCGCCGCCACCAGGCATCCAGCTCGACTTCCGAAGGCGGCGGCGGCGGCTCCGTCAGGCTCGCCCCGGCCTCCAGCAGCATCTCGAGCACGTCGGCCGAGCGCGGGTCGGTGCTCCTGACGGCAATGTCCACGGGGGTGATACCGTGGCTGGGCTGGTTCTTGAGCGGATCGGCTCCGGCCTCCAGCAGCAACCGCACGATCTCCACGTCACTGCGCCTGACAGCATCCATCAGGGCCGTGGAGGCCCAGTTGCCCTCGAGATCGGTCGGCGTCGCCCGACCCCTCTCGGCGTTTGGATCGGCGCCGCGCTCCAGCAGGCCTGCCACCGCCTCGGTATTGCCGCGCTCGATGGCTCGAAAAAGCTGCTCGTTCAACTCCCCCTGTTGCGCCTCGGGCTCGTCGGCGGAGGCAGCCGAAACGCCAGGGGCGCCGCCCACCAGGATTACCGAGACGCCAATCAACAGGACCATGAAGATCGTCCGCCTGCGCATTGTCCTTTTCCCTTTCCCGGGGTTTCGTGCATCACTTGATCTGGAACGTGCCGGTCTGGCCAAACGCCACCAGATAATACATCGTGCCATGCTTCGTGCCGTCTATAGCAAAACGGCCACCGCCGCCTTCACGCTTCACGTGCAGTTCCACCGGCTCTTGCGGCAGTCGCCCGTCATGGTCGAGGGCGTAGACCCGGAACGGCCCGTCGCGCTTCAGTGTGATGGCCGCCTTGACTGGCTCCATCAGCAACGGCCCCTCGCCACTCATGATCGGACTGCGTCCCTGCTGGTCGTCGGCGACCGTGCCCTCGTTGAGCGCCCGGCCCACCGCGTGGATGAGGATGGCCTCCGAGTCCTCCAGGGTGCGTTCCCGCTCCCGGGCGCTGACGTACAGCAGTGCGTAGGGGGACTCCTGCTCAATGGTCACGTCCGAGAGACGGTGCGTCCGCCCGCCGCCAAAGCCGATCACCGCCTGGGTGCCCGGCGTGTCCACCGTGAAAAAACCGCGGCCGGAATAATCCCACTCCAGTTGGCCGGTCGTGGAGCGCACGATGCGTGAGCCCTCCTCTACGTACGGGGCGAAGTTCTTCGTCACGGCCTGGTTCGTCAACTCGTCGGCGATCTCCAGCCGGACGCGGCCCACAGCGAACGCCGCACGGTTGGCCTCCCAGTCGTCCTGGAAGCCGATCTCGCCCTCGCCGAGCCCGGGCAGACTGAACCGGCGCGTCAGAACCGGCCCTCCCCGCTCGACGTCGCCCCGGTAGATCATCCGCGCCAGCGCCGGATACTGGGCGATGTTGATCATCTGGTCGCACGTGCCGAGACGCGGAACCCCGTGATGCAACTGCCCGATCAGGGGCGTGCTGCTGGCGAACTGGCCGGAAAAGTCCCAGTCCTGCAGGCCCATGCCGTACACCCCGATGAGGGCCGTCCCGTCGCCGCTGCCGACCATCGAGCGTCCGCCCCATTCCGTCAGGCCGAAGGGCCTGTCCGCCACCGCCAGACGCCCGGCATTCAGCAGACCAGTACCCGGCCGCTTGAGCATGGGCTGCGTGTGGGCGTACTGGTGGCGGTCGATGAACCCGATACGGCGGTCGGACGCCATATTGTAGTAAAAGCCCAGCGGGGTGGCGGTGAACCAGTTCGAGCCCACGATCAGGCCCTCGTAGCCGGTCTCGCGGATGGCCTGCACCATCCTCCGGTAGTATTCATCCTGGCGCTCGAAAAGGAAACGGTGGGTATCGATGGTGCGCCGGGGTTCGGGGCGGGAATAATATCCGCGGAACGTAGCGATGTTGCGCTCCTCGAAGCTCTCCTCCGCGCGCAGGTCGTCCCCCCAGGCCTCCTGCAGCGCCGCCCGGCTACCGTAGCGCCGCCGCAGCCAGTCGCTGAACTCCCCGTCGAGGTAGCGCCCGTAGGTGGGGCAGGCTTCAACCAGTCGGGGCACGTTGGGGAAGAAGATGCAGTCTTCGTTCTGAATCTCGATGTAGGCCAGGGAGGGATCATCGGCGTAGCGACGGCCGGTGACCGTGTTGACCCGGTTCAGTTTGTTCTGCATCGCCTGAATGTGGAGGTCCTGCAGGTCGGGGGCGAAGTTGACCAGCCCGATGGTGCTGCGGTGGTACCAGCCGGGGCCGATATTGGCCTCCATGATCTCGTCGTAGGCCCAGACCCTGTCCCGGTCCGCCGGCGTCAGGCGAAAGGCGTAGTACGGTGACCAGCCGGTGTAGACACCGTGCTCGGCCAGAGCGGCGTTGAAGTAGTCCCAGCGTCGAGCCGCCTCCTCGTCAAACTTCAGGCCGTCCTCCGCGTCGGAGATGCCCCGTCCGTAATCACCGAAGCCCACGGCATGGCGATAAAACTTGTGCATGCGCACCAGGTTGGCGCCGTACTTCGCACAGCGGTCCGCCCACAGGTCGGCCGTATCCCGCGGCGGGGCGACGATGCCCACGCAGATGTTGATCCCCCAGAACTTCGCCGGGGTGCGGTCCTCGAACACGAACCGGCCACCGTCCATCTTCAGCCAACCGTGCCGGCCCGCCGGCCGGTCCAGCCACTCCTCCATCCCGACGGCGCTGCCCGGGCTGTGATCGTTCGCCAGCTCCAGCGGAAACCAGTCGGTCATGTCCACAAGTCGATTCTCAGGCTCGAAGGCAACCGGATGGCTGAACTGAACCGCGACGCGCCGCTCAACGGCCCGCCCGGCCTGCAAACCACCGCGCAGCACCCAGACCTCCAGTTGCCCGCGCTGATGCTCCACATGCGCGGGCTCGTCGAAACTGAACAACACCACCGCCTCGCCGCCGGGAGCTGTCAGCTTCAGGCGTTCCGCACGCTCCCCCAGCACGCCCCGTCCGGTAAGCGGCAGAGAGAATTCACTTGTCGACCCGTCCGCCATCCGAACCGCACCTCGTCCTCCCGACAGGAAATCACTACCCGGCACGACGAACCCCATTCCCTGAAGCTCGGCCTGGCTCTCGGCCCGACAGCGGTACCGCATCTGCAGCTTGTCTTCCGTCAGCGCGAACGCGTCGTAGCGGAAATCCACGGGCGCACCCACTTCGGACCGGTTCCAGCGCGGTCCGCTCCAGAACCGCAGCCGCCGCTCATACACCCGACGGTTGCCCTCCACATCGGGCAGATCGCCCATACGCGGCTCCGCGCCGCCGGGCCCGAGGATCCGGGAGTTGACCTCCAGCAGGATGTCCGCTCCCTCCATGAGCTGGAGTCCCAGGTATCCATGCGCGACGACGTGCCAGTTTTTTCCCGCCTCGTTGCCCCATGCCATTGCGCTCAACCCTGACAAACAGAATGCCACGATTATCCATTGTGCTGACTTCATTGCCGAAATCCTCCGGCTATTGTGTTTCACTGCAGTTCAAGCGCCCTGGCGTCGGGCGCCGCGCCCTGCGGCCGGCCCCGCGTGTTCACTCCTGGTCTTTCATGGCGTTCATAACGTCCACGATCTGCTCTCGGGGAACGATCCCGATGCGCCCCGCCCAGTCCTCGTAGGCGGCGCGGAGTTCTTCGGCCTCGCGTGGGAACTGAGAGGCCAGGTCCTCGGTCTCGCCGGGGTCCACGCCCACGTTGTACAGCTCCCAGTCGCCGATGCGGGGGCCGGTGCCGGCGGCGCCGCCGCTCTCGCTGCCCTCGCTGTAGCCGCGCACCAGTTTCCAGTCGCCCACGCGGACCGCCTCGTTCCCCTGTCGCTCCCAGAAGATGGGCCGGTCGTCGGGCAGCTCTTGTTCCCCCCGCAGTGCGGGGAGCAGGCTGATGCCCTCCAAGGGGGCGACGGGCTGGTCCCGGTAGGTCTCCGATTGGCTGGCGCCGGCCGCCTCGAAGATGCTCGGCTGGATGTCAATGAAGTGCCCATATCCGTGAACGATCCGGCCGTTGCGGCGGGCGGGCAGTCCGGCGGGCCAGTGGGCGATCAGCGGCGTGGCGATGCCGCCGTCGTAGGTCCAC
>CAZNGS010000104.1:0-9252 GCA_964572825.1 uncultured candidatus Brocadiaceae bacterium | reverse complement strand
CCGCACTCCAGAGGTGCTCAGCGCCATGTTGCAGAAGCATGAACTTCCATTTAGCGCAGGCTTCGGGGCGGACTACAACTCTGTGAGGACCGAGCAAACAACGTGAGGGAAGAGGAACAAGTAGAGCAGACCCCGGAAGAGCAGGAGCGTGAACTGAGGGACCGGCGCTTCATGGCCCTGGGGCTACTGGGCGTGGCACTGGTGTTCTGTGGCGTTGTCATCGGGGTGATGGTCAAGGCGTACTTCGAGGATAAAGGCGATCCGCCGCCGGAGTCGGTCGCGCTGGAGCGGATGCGCGTCCTGCTGCGGGAGCATCCGGAGGACGAGGCGCTCAAAGAAGCGATCCGGCGACAGGACCTCGAACTGCAGGCGGAATTCCTGGGGCGCCGCCGGCTGATGCAGGCCGGGGCCTTTATGCTGCTTGCCGGAGTGATCGCGGCGCTGATCTTCGCGAAGTGGTACGTATCCCTGGACACGTCCGGCCCGCGGCCCGTGCCACATTCGGAGCGGGACGACGAGGATGCCTGGCAGCGCCGGCGGAGGTGGAAGGTGGCTGCCGTGGGCGCGGTTGGTCTCTTGCTCGGCGCCGGGTTGCTTGCAATGGTCCTTCTCGGGGGCGGCGCGGTTCCCCCGGAAGAGATGGAGCCGCCCGAACCGGAGCCCGTTGCTGCCGAGGATGGCGAGGAGCCGACGGAGACGCCGGCGCGGGAGGAGCCGGTCGTCCGGTTCGAGGACAACTGGGCGCGCTTCCGTGGACCCGGAGGTCTGGGCGTCGTCGAGGCCGGCGACTGGCCGCAGATATGGGACGGGCAGTCCGGTCAGAACGTGATCTGGAAGAGCGCGGTCCCCCTGCCGGGCAAGAATTCTCCCATCCTCTGGGGCGATCGCATCTTCCTGACAGGCGCCACGGAGGAAACGCGGGAAGTCTTCTGCTTTGCCCGAGCGGACGGGGAACTGCTGTGGCGCACAGCCGTCCGCACGCCCCGGCCGCCCGGCGACCTCCAGGTGATGCCGGACACCGGTTACGCGGCGCCGACGGCGTGTACCGACGGAAAGCGGGTCTTTGTTTTTTTCGCGACTGCCGAACTGGTCGCCCTCGATTTCGACGGTAATGTCCTGTGGGCGCGGCAGTTGGGGGAACCCGAGAATATGTATGGCATCGCCACCTCCCCGATCGTGCACGAGGGGAAGGTCATCCTTCAGTTTGACCGCGGAGTGATGGCTGAAGACGGGCTTTCGGCATTGATCGCCTTTGACCCGGAGACAGGAGAGGAATTGTGGAGGACCGAACGTCCCGTCCCGAACTCCTGGAGCACCCCGGTGCTGGCCGAGAGCGAGACCGGCCTGGAGCTGTTGACCGCCGGCAGCCCCTGGTTCATCGCGTACGATCCCACAACGGGGGCGGAGCTGTGGCGCGCGGACGTGCTGTACGGCGACATCGGGCCCTGTCCCGTAGCTGCCGACGGGGTGGCCTTCTGCACGAACGAGTACGCCCAGGCCGCGGCGATCCGGATGGGCGGCGTGGGCGACGTCACCGAGAGCAACGTGCTCTGGACCGCTGACGTGGGGCTGTCCGACGCGTCCAGCCCCGTCAGCGATGGCAAGTACTTCCTGCAGGCCAACAGCATGGGGCAGGTGACCTGCTACAGCGTCGAGACGGGCGATCTGCTCTGGGAGCAGATGCTCGACGACGAGTTCTGGGCCTCTCCCACCCTGGTGGGCGACTTGGTCTATCTGCCCGGAACGGGCGGCAAAACGTACATGTTCAAACTGGCCGACAGCTACGAGCTGACGGCGGAACCCGACCTTGGGGAGAGGATGTACGCCACCCCGGCCTTCGGCGACGCCTGCATATACATCAGGGGCGTCGAAAACCTCTACTGCCTGAACGCAGAGCCTCCCACGGAGGAGGATGAAGAATGAGCACGAACGCCACTCATCCGGCGACCGGGTCCGCCATTGACCTGAGCGTGGTGGACGAGATCATCGCCCGCGAGGGCGGCGCGGCGCGAGCGTGCATCCCCATCCTGCAGGCCATCCAGCGCCACTTTAACTACCTGCCCGAGGAGGCCCTGCGGAGGGTCTGCGAAGAGACCGAGGTCAGCCCCGTCCAGATACAGGGCGTCAGCAGTTTCTATGCGCAGTTTCGGCTCAAGCCGGCCGGGGAGCACATTATCAGCGTCTGCCATGGCACGGCGTGCCACGTGGCCGGCGCGCCTGCCATCACCGAGGCCGTGAAGCGCGTGCTGGGCATTGATCAGGACCAGGACACCGACGCTGAGGGCATGTTCACCGTGGACGGCGTCGGCTGCCTGGGATGTTGCGCGCTGGCGCCGGTTATGCGCATCGGGAACCACATCTACGGCCCCCTGACGGTCGAGACGGTACCGAAGGCCATCGAGCATTTCCGACAGGAGGGCGCCGAGGAGGACGACGAGGTGGACGGCCTCGTCGGAAAGCCCCGGAAGGTCGCCGACGGCCTGCTGGAGATCCGCGTGGGGCTGGACACCTACAGCATGGCGTGCGGGAGCGGAACGGTGGCGCAGGAGTTCGACCGGGCGATAGACAGGCTCGGCGCCCACGCCGCCGTGCGGGGCACGGGAAGCACCGGCATGTATCACTCTGTGCCGCTGGTGGAGGTGGCGGGAACGCAAGGTCGCGCCCGCTACGGGAAGGTCAGGCCGGAGATCGTGCCCCAGATAGTACGCAAGCACGCTCCGCCCCGGGGACTGCTGGGCAAGGTCAAGGCGGCCGTCTCCAGGGCCAAAGACCTGCTCACGCGGGATTCGGCGTGGGAATCACCGGATCAGAGCGCGCTCGGCGAGAAAGAAAAGGGCCTGCGGGCCTTTTTGGACAAGCAGAGGCACATCGTGCTGGAAGGCTGCGGAGTCATGGACCCGGTGGACATCGGCGATTATCTGGAGCACGATGGCTACCGGGCCCTGGAGCGGGTCGTGACGGAATCCACGCCCGAGGAAGTGATCGAGACGGTGAAGGCCAGTGGGCTGCGGGGGCGAGGTGGGGCGGGGTTTCCCACCGGATTCAAGTGGGAGCTGGTCAGGGCTCAGCCCTCCGACGTCAGGTACGTGGTCATGAACGGGGACGAGGGAGATCCCGGCGCCTTCATGGACCGCATGCTGCTGGAGTCTTACCCGCACCGGGTGCTCGAGGGGCTGGCCATCGCCGCCTATGCCGTGGGGGCCGGGGAGGCATATCTCTACATCCGCGCCGAGTATCCGCTGGCACTGGACCGCCTCCGCCGCGCGATCGAGCAGGCAAGATCGCGTGGTTACCTGGGCGATAACCTCTTCGGCACCGGTTTTGGCCTGAAGCTGAACATTCTGGAGGGAGCCGGCGCCTTCGTCTGTGGCGAAGAGACAGGGCTTATCGCCTCCCTGGAGGGCAGGAGGGGTATGCCGCGCTTCCGGCCCCCGTATCCCGCCCAGGAAGGCCTCTGGGGCAAGCCCACAAGCCTGAACAACGTCGAGACGTACACCACGGTTCCCTGGGTCATCCGACATGGGGCCGAGGAATTTGCCTCCATCGGCACGGAGAGAAGCAAAGGGACGAAAGTTTTTGCCCTGGCCGGCAAGATCGAGCGTGAGGGCCTTATCGAAGTACCCATGGGCACCACCATTGGGGAGATCGTTGACGAAATCGGGGGCGGCATCCGGGGCGGAGGGCAGTTCAAAGCCCTTCAGATAGGCGGTCCCTCGGGCGGTTGTATCCCGGCGTCTTTACGCGGAATCCGCATTGACTATGAAGAGCTGCAGCAGTACGGCGCGATGATGGGCTCCGGCGGCCTGGTGGTCATGGACGACAGCACGTGCATGGTCGACGTGGCGCGCTACTTCCTGGAGTTCACCCAGGCCGAAAGTTGCGGCAAGTGTACCTTCTGCCGTATCGGCACCAAACGCATGCTGGAAATCCTGGAACATCTGTGTGCCGGGGAGGGCCGGCGCGGCGATATTGAGAAGCTGGAGGATCTGGCAGAGCAGGTGCGCGAGACCAGCCTGTGCAGTCTCGGGCAGAGCGCGCCGAACCCGGTGCTGACCACCATTCGATACTTCCGGGACGAGTACGAGGCACACATCCGGGGCGAATGTCCTGCCCTGGGCTGCCGGGAACTGATCCAGTACGAGATTACGGACGAGTGCATCGGGTGCACGCTCTGCGCCCAGAACTGCCCGGCGGATGCCATCGAGGCCCACCCTTACGAGGTACATGAGATCGACGAGGAGAAGTGCACGCGCTGTGGAATGTGTCGGGCCGTCTGCCCCGTGGATGCCGTCGAGGTCCGATGAGGAAAACATGTCTGTGCAACTTACCATAGACGGCCGGGCGGTCGAGGTTCCCGAGGGGGCGAGCGTTCTCACCGCGGCCCGGAAGCTGGGAATCGACATCCCCACGCTGTGTCATGCGGAAGGCGTCTGTGCTACCGGTTCGTGTTTCCTGTGCGTGGTGCGGGTGGAGGGAAACCCCAATCTTGTACCCTCCTGCGTGGCCCCTGCCGAGGACGGCATGGAAGTGGTGACGGACACGGAGGAGATTCAAACGGCCCGCCGGAAGGCGCTGGAGTTGCTCCTCTCCGATCACGTGGGCGACTGCGAGGCGCCCTGCGTGCGGGCCTGTCCGGCCGGGATGGACATCCCCGGGTTCATACATCACCTTACCCGGGGGGAGTACGAACGCGCCGCCGCGCTCGTGCGCGACAGCATCCCGCTTCCCGGTGCGTTGGGCAGAATCTGCCCGCGCTACTGCGAGAGGGCCTGCCGGCGGGGCCGCTACGATGAGTCCATCGCAGTCGGCGATCTACACCGCTTCGCGGCCGACCGAGATTGCCGGGACGCCACAGCCGGGGAACTCACCACCGGGGAACCGACCGGCAAGAAGGTGGCCATCGTGGGAGCGGGGCCTGCGGGGCTGTCCGCTGCCTATCATCTGCTGATGGCGGGGCACGGCTGCACGCTGTTCGACGCGCGTGCCGAACCCGGAGGACTTTTCCGCTACGCCGTCCCTGCCTACCGGCTGCCCCGAGATCTGCTGGAAGCGGAGATCGGGGTCATCCGCCGGGCCGGGGCCGAGTTCAGATTCAACACGCGCGTTGGCCCCGACGTGTCCCTCGATGCACTGAGAGATGACTTCGACGCGGTTCTGATTGCGGCCGGCGCCCAATCCTGCGGGTCCATCGAATGCGAACGGGGCAGCGAACTGGCCGTCTCGGCGCTGGAATTCCTGGGGGAGGTGGCCACCAGACGCGTTGATAATCCCGGCAGCACAGTCGTCGTGCTGGGTGATGGCCACGAGGCCGTGGCGGCCGCGCGGAGCGCGTTGCGGTTGGGCGCACGGGAAGTGGTCCTGGCAACGGACGACACGCGACGCCGCATGTCCTGTCTCAGCGAACTGATCGACGATGCCGGGGAAGAAGGCGTCAGGATCGAGAACGAGGTTGAGATACGGACCATAGAGCCGGGACGCGAAGGGGGGCTCCGGTGCGTATTCGACGGACCGGACGGTCAATTGACCATCGTCGCGTCAACCGTGCTGGCCGCACCGGAACGCGAGGTCGATACGGACGCCCTGCGCGAACTGGGGCTTGAGGTCACGGACAGGGGCGTCGTGGCGGACCGCAACACGCTCCAGACCGACTTGCCGGACGTCTTCGTCGCCGGCGAGGTCAGGAGCGGTGTCACGCCGGCTATACGGGCCGTTGCCGAGGCCGGGAAGGCCGCCGTGTCCATCGATCAGTACCTGAGGGGTGAGGAGGTTACCGGCCCGTGGCAACTGATCGATGTCCGCATGGGTCGGCTGGACGAGGAGACGATGGAGGAGTTCTGCAAGGACTTCCCACCGGCTTCGCGCGCGGAAGCCGCCAGGCTGGCCGTCGACGAAAGGATTGAGGGCTTCGCGGAAGTCCGGGCAGCCCTGAGCGAGGATGACGCCGGGGCGGAGGCCCGCCGATGCCTCCAGTGTGCCTGTGACGCCCGTCGGGACTGCGGGCTGCGACGGCATGCGTCCAAGTATGGAGCCGACCCTTCGGCGTTCAAGGGACAGAAGCGGCGGTACGAGCGCGACAGCAGCCATCCACGGATTGTCTACGAATCGGGCAAGTGCATCCTGTGCGGCCTCTGCGTGCGGATTGCCGAGGAGCAGAACGAACAGCTGGGGATCGGGTTTCGGAGACGGGGCTTCGTCACACGAGTCACCGTGCCGTTCCGCGAAGGGCTCGCCAGAGGGCTGACGCACAGCGCGGAGAGGTGCGTGGAGACCTGTCCCACGGGGGCACTGGCCTGGAAGGTCGGGGGCGAACTGAACGAGAAAGAGGGCTGACGAGGCCGCTCTTCGGGCAACTGGGGGCGGGTTAACGCATGCGCATTGCCTACATAACTGCTGGGGCGGCCGGCAGATACTGCGGGGCCTGCAGGCGCGACGCCGGGCTGACGCGGGCCCTCCTGCAGCGGGGGCACCAGATGCTGCTGTGTCCCCTCTACACCCCGCTCCGCACGGACGGGCCGGACCCCAGCCTGGACCGGGTGTTCTTCGGCGCCATCAACGTGTACCTGCAGCAGCAGTGTTCGGTTTTCCGCCGCACGCCACGATCGCTGGACTGGCTGTTTGATCGACCTTCACTGCTCAGATTCGTCTCGTGCCTCGGCGTCGAGACCGAACCGGAGCAACTGGGAGAGATGACCGTCTCCGTCCTGCGCGGCCGGGAGGGCCTGCAGAACAAGGAGCTGGACAAACTGCTTGATTTCCTGGACGAGCGCGGACCCTTTGACGTGGTCAATCTGTCAAACTCGCTCTTTTCCGGCTTCGTCTCTGCCGTCAGGGAGCGCCTGCGAACGCCCGTGGTCTGCAACCTGCAGGGCGAGGAGGGTTTCGTGCGGCACCTTCCGCAGCCACACCGGGGCCAGGCCCACGAGCTCCTTCGCCGCTGTGCGCGGGAGGTCGACCGTTTCGTGGTGTCATACGGCGGGTATGCCGAGGAGATGAGCGAGTTCCTGGCAATCGAACCGGGCAGAATCGAGGTGGTCAGGCCGGGACTCAATACCGAAGACTACGCCGGGGAGCGCAGGCTCGACCCCGAGGTCTTCCGGGTGGGCTACCTTTCCCGAATTGCTCCGCGCAAGGGGGCAGACCTGTTGTGCGAGGCGTTCTGCCGCCTGGTGGACCGGCCCGTGCAGGACAAGGAGAGGCGGCGTGAGGTGCTGGCCGTCGGCGGGCAACTGGTGCGGGAGAACAGGGGATTCTGGGAGGAGCAGGTGGCGCGTCTGCGACGGCGCGGACTGGGCGATAGACTGGAGTACGCCGGCCAGATGGACCTGCCGGAGAAGGTGCGCTTCCTGAAGGGCTGCGACGTCTTCTGCGTGCCCGGCCGCGGGCCCGAGCGAAATGGCATGGCGTGGATCGAGGCCCTCAGTGCCGGCGTCCCCGTGGTGGTGCCCGATCGGCCGGGGCTGCGTGAGATTGTGGAGCTGACCGGCGGCGGCCTCGTCGTCCCGGCGCATGCCCCCGATGCCATCGCCCGCGCTCTGGCCGCCCTCAGAGACGATCCCGACCGGGTCCGCCGGCTCGGAAGGGCAGCGGCGGCCGGCGCAAGGGAATACTTCGACATTGATAAGAGCGTTGCCCGGACGCTGGAGATTTACGAGTCGCTCACGACGAATTGAGATTGGATGAAGGATTGCTTGCGCAAAGGAGGGGCTTCGGTGAAGACGGAGATGACGGTGCGAAGGATACTCCTGATTGGGCTGGTTCTGGCGCTCGCGGTTCCAGGCGTGACATCGGCCGATTGGCCCCAGTTTCTGGGGCGCCGCAGGGACGGCGTGGTGTCGGACGCCGAGGGCCTGCCGCGCGAGTATGACGGCAATCGAGTGCGGATCGCGTGGCAAATCGACACCGGGCCGGGGTTTGGAGGGGCTGCGGTCCACGGTGACAGCGTCTTGATCATAGATCGGGTTCCTCAGAAGGGCGACGTCATCCGCCGGTTCCGCCTGTCGGACGGCCGGGAGCTGTGGCGGCGTCCATACGCCGCTCCGGGGCAGTTCCCCTACCCGGGAAGCCGGTCCACGCCGGCCACCGACGGGAAGCTCGTGTTCACCGTCGGCCCCATGGGGCACCTGTCGGCCGTCGCATTTGCCAGCGGTGCGCCGGTCTGGCAGAAGAACCTGTTGGAGGACTGGCGTGCGCGGAGGCCCAACTGGGCCGTGGCGCAGTCTCCGCTGCTGGTCGGGAACCTGGTTGTCGTCGCCCCCTGGGGCAGCAGGGCCGCCGTGGTCGCCTACCAGAAGGACTCCGGCCGGGTCGCCTGGACGACCCCCAACACGTCCCGCAAGGGCATGGACTACCAGTCCGTGGTGCCCATGCCGCTGGGCGATCGCCTCACCCTGGTCGCATGCGCCAAGAACGGTTACACCATCGGCGTCGACGCCAGAACCGGGCAGCAGCTCTGGTCCTACGACGGCTACCACTGCAGCATCCACGTCCCCTCGCCCACCGCGGCGCCCGACAATCGCATACTGCTCACCGGCGGTTACGGGGCCGGGTCGGCCATGATCCAGGTCGGCCGGCGCGGCGACCGCTACGTCGTCCGTGAGCTGTGGAAGAACAAAAACCTCGGCACCCGAACCGCCCAGGCCCTCGTCTGGAAAGGCCACATATACGCCAACAGCAAGAACACCGGCGGCGGCCTGCGGTGCCTCTCGCTCGATGGAACCATCCTTTGGGATTCCAGACAAAGCGGGGCAACCTTTGACCTGGGCAACGTCCTGGTCGCCGACGACCAGGTCTTCGTCATCAACGGACAGGGCGGTGAGCTGTTCATCGCAGAGGCAACCCCCGGGGGCTACAACGAACTGGGCCGCATAGACGTGCTGGACGGCAAACACGTCTGGGCGCCCATGGCCTACAGCGACGGAATGCTCCTGCTGCGCGACCAGACCAAGATGGTCTGCCTGGACCTGAAGCCCGCCGGCGGCTGAGCGCGCTGCCGGGGCATGATCCTTTGCCCGCAGCCCCCGCCGTTCGGCTGCGTAAGAGCCGCACATGCCAGCCCGCGGCGCAGCCCCGGGTGCCCTTCCCGCGACGCGCGCTTGCTCGGAACGCCCTCATTGCGCTACCATGAGCAATCGAGAATCGGCGGGCCGGCGGCGCGCAATGGCACACCGCCGGGGCACCCCCGGCGCCCGTCGTGGACGGCCCGCCACTGAAGGGGGAACCTGAGGGGCACCCGACTATGCGGCCTGAAGATGC
>CAZNGS010000103.1:0-9537 GCA_964572825.1 uncultured candidatus Brocadiaceae bacterium | reverse complement strand
CGTGGTCATCCTGCCGGACACCGGCGAGCGCTACCTGAGCACGTGGCTGTTCGAGCAATGACAACCGATCCACAGGAACGCGAGGCCGCGATGCGTCCGGCCACCAGATTGATCCACCATCCCGGCTGTTACTGCCCGCACACGGGCGCGGTGAGTGTGCCTATCTACCAGGTGTCCACCTTCGGGCAGGACGGCGTCGGCAGGAACCGGGGCTACGACTACTCCCGGTCCGACAACCCCACGCGCGGGGTGCTGGAAACCCACATCGCCGAGCTGGCCGGGGGGCGGCACGGCTACGCATTCGCATCCGGGATGGCGGCCATTTCGTCGTCTTTGATGCTGCTGGACGCCGGCGACCACGTGATCGCCACCCAGGGGCTCTACGGGGGCACTTACCGGGTGCTGACCCGCGTTTTTCAGAACCTGGACATAAGTTGCTCTTTCGTGGACACGGGGGACCTGGACGCGGTAGCGGACGCGTTCAAGGACAACACGCGCGCAGTGCTCATCGAGACGCCCTCGAATCCCCGCATGCGCATAACGGACGTCGCCGCCGCGGCGGAGCTGTGCCATCGTCGCGATGCCCTGGTCATGGTGGACAACACGTTCATGTCCCCGTGGCTCCAGCGTCCTCTGGAGTGCGGCGCGGACATATCCATACACAGCGGCACGAAATTCCTGGGCGGTCACAGCGACGTCATTGCCGGCCTGGTGGCAACGGCTTCCGATGAACTGGGCCGGCGCATCAAGACCATCCAGAACGCCGTGGGCGCCGTGCTGGGGCCATTCGATAGCTGGCTGCTGATGCGGGGCATGAAGACGCTGGGCATCAGGCTTTCCCGGGGACAGGAGAGCGCGCGCCGGATCGCGCAATGGCTCGCCAAACGGCCGGACGTACGCCAGGTTCTTTACCCCGGCATGGGCACTCTGGCGGGTGACCGAGTGCATGCAGAACAGGCCGACGGACCGGGGGCGGTACTGTCCTTCGTTGTGGCAGACGAGATTTGCGCCCGAACCCTGGTCGAAAACGTCAGCATCTGGACGCTGGCGGTCAGCCTGGGCGCGGTGGAGAGCATCATCACTCTGCCCGCGCGCATGACCCATTTGCCGTATGACAGGGAATACCGAGAGAGTCTGGGGGTGGACGACCGCCTGGTGCGGCTTTCCGTGGGTATCGAGGACGCAGATGACCTGATTGAAGACCTGGAAGCGGCGTTTGAGAAGGCCGCGGCCACGTAAGCGATTGAATGAATGATCGAACCGGCATTGTCCCCGGTTCACAGCAGTGCATTTCTCCATTGGAGACACAGGTGAGCGAAGGAAAAAAGACGTTCAGCCTGGTGGGTGAAAAGGACGTCACCCGGGCCATAGTCGGGGCGTTCGCCCGGCAGTTCGAGGAGTATGTCGAGAGCGACTGTGTCATCATCGGCGCCGGGCCATCCGGCCTGACGGCCGGCCGGGAGCTGAGCCGGCAGGGCGTTAAGACCCTGATCGTCGAGCGCAACAACTACCTGGGAGGGGGTTTCTGGCTGGGCGGATACCTGATGAACAAGGTCACCGTCCGCGAACCGGCGCAGGAAGCGCTTGATGAACTGGGCGTTCCCTACGAGCGCGCGTCCGAGGGGCTTTACGTGGCGGACGGGCCCCACGCCTGTTCCAGGCTTATTGCGGCCGCATGCGACGCCGGAGTGAAGGTCGCCAACATGACCGTGTTCGAGGACATCGTGCTGCGGGAGAACGACCGGGTGGGCGGCGTGGTCATCAACTGGACGCCCGTGGAAGCGCTGCCCCGCCAGATCACCTGCGTGGACCCCATCGCCATCGAGGCCCGGGTCGTTATAGACGCCACGGGCCACGACGCCTGCGTGGCGCGCAAGCTGGAGGAGCGCGGGCGCATTCAGACCGTCGGCTACGGCGCCATGTGGGTGGAGCGCTCCGAGGACCTGGTCGTCGAGCACACCGGCGAGGTGCACCCGGGCTGCGTGGTCACCGGCATGGCGGTCTCCACGGTGTACGGACTTCCCAGGATGGGGCCCACCTTCGGGGCCATGCTGCTGTCCGGACAAAGGGCGGCCGAGGCCGCGCGGGCCATCCTGGATCAAGACTGACGGCGGTGATGGGGATGTACGTCCGTCTGAAAGCCGTTCACCTCTACCACGGGGCCGACCCTGCGGAGGCGGGCGGTGAGGCGCTGGCCGCCTTCTTGCGGGAACGGCTCCCCGGGGCGCACGTGACAGTCCGGGACGGATTCCTGCGGCACTGTCTGGCCAGAGAAGATGCAGGCGGCGAAGAGCGCTCGCTGGCGCTGCAGATTGCCCGGGCCCGGGTGCGGCGGCCGACCGAACGCACGACCCTCGGAGAGCCGCTGCCCGGCGAAGTTGAATACGAGATGAGATTCCTGACGGCAGGCCCGGAGAAACCGGCCGGGATACTCTACGACGGGCAAGTCCTGGCGGCGGCTCTGGCCCATCTGCTCGACCCGGCAGAGGTGGACCGGCAGGTGTGCCACATTGCACTGACCAACCAGTTGATCGGAACCTGGGACGACGCGAACGGCCGTTATCACGCCCGGGTGGTGATCTTTGCATACCCCACGCTGCTGTCCGTGCCGGGCCTTGTCGAGGGGCCGGCGCGGCCACGGGAATTCTACCTTGAGCGCGGGCTCGGGTTGGCCGGAACGGCGTCGGAGGCGCGCGCGGAACTGCCCTACCTGCAACGCGGCGACCCGCGCATTCGGCAGGCCCTCAAGGGATACCTGCTGCAGGCCGTGTTCTACCAGGCTACGGGACGGCCGTTCTGCGAGAGGAAAGACTGCCGTCTCTACAACGCCCACTGGCAACACGAGTTGATCGAGGCACAGACCCGCCCGGGCGCCGGCCTCTGCCCGCGACACGAGAGCATGCTGGAGGAGATATCATGCCGGTGAAAGTCTCCATACTGGGCGTTTCCGGCCCGGGCGGGAACCGTTTGCGACTGGACGCGGATACGCTGGCCCAGGTCCTGGAGCAGGTGGCCCGGCGCGGGACGCAAGAACTGCCCGGAGCTGCCCACCTGCAGGCTTTCGTCAACGGGCAGGCCGTTCGGGACCCGTGGGAACAGGTGGCTCTTGAGAACGGAGACCGGGTTCTGCTTATCGTGCCGATGGGAGGAGGATGAACGTGCGCGCGCTGACACTGCTCTCCGGTGGTCTGGACAGCACGCTGGCCGTGCGTCTCATGCAGGAGCAGAACGTGGAGCTGGAAGCCATCAACTTCGTCAGCGTCTTCTGCACCTGCACCCCGGCCGGCAGCTCCTGCTCGGCCGCGCGGACGGCCGTGCGGCAGCTCGGCGTACAGTTGACCACCGTGAACACGTCGGAGGACTTTCTGGAGGTCGTCAAGGGGCCGCAGCACGGCTACGGCAGCGGATGCAACCCCTGCCTGGACTGCCGCATCATGATGTTTCGCAGGGCCCGCGAACACATGGAGCAGATGGGCGCGCGCTTTCTGGTGACCGGAGAGGTGCTCGACGAACGGCCCATGTCGCAGCGACTGGACACGATGCGCCTCATCGAGCAGGAGGCCGGGGTGGAAGGGCTGGTCGTGCGGCCGCTCTGCGCCGGTCATCTGGACCCGAGCCTTCCGGAACGCCGCGGCTGGGTGGACAGGGACCGGCTGCTGGCCATGAAGGGCAGAAGGCGCACCCCCCAGATCGAACTGGCCCGTGAGTTCGGCATCCGCGATTATCCCTGTCCGGCGGGCGGGTGCCGGCTCACGGAGCCGGGTTTTGCAGCGCGTATGCGTGACCTGCTCCAGCACCGCCCCGATTTCGACCTGAACGACGTGCAGCTCCTGAAGGTGGGGCGACACTTCCGCCTGGCCCCTGCAGTGAAGGCCGTGGTGGGTCGGGACGAAGGCGAAAACGAACGCCTGGAGGGGCTCCTTAGAGCCGACGATGCGGCGCTTGAGCTCGCGGACGTAACCGGGCCGCTGACCCTTCTGCGGGGCGACGCCTGCCCGGCCCACCTGGAGCTGGCGGGCGCCATCACTGCCCGCTACAGCAAGGCCCGTGATTGGGCCGACGCCCGGCTGAGTGTCGCAGATGGCCGCACCGGATGCGCCGGGGAAATCACCGTCGTCCCCGCGCGAGACGCAGACGTAAGGAACATGCTGGTGCAGCCCTGATCCTGGGCGGCTCCTCTGCAGTTGCCGCCGAGGGCATGGGGCAGAATTGCTGGCAGTTGTCGCGGGAGGTTCTGACATGTTGGCCGGTTTTTCGAACACCTGGTGGATTTACGTAATTCTCGGAGCGTTTGCCGGGATCGTCAGCGGCGCCCTGGGTCTGGGGAGCGGCATTATCTTCGTGCCGGCCCTGGTCCTGCTGCTGGGATTTGCCCAGAAGTCGGCCCAGGGCACGGCCCTGGCCGTCATGGTGCCCATGGTGCTGGTGGGGGCGCTGCGCTACTGGACCGCCCCGGACATCGGGGTTGATCTACGCTACGTGGCCCTGCTGGCGGCGGGCGCGGTCGGCGGCGCGCTGGTAGGAACGGAACTGGCCCAACATCTGCCCGGAAGCACGTTAAAAAAAATCTTTGCACTCTTCATCATCATCATCGCCATCAGGATGCTGGTCTCCTCCCCCGGAGGGAGGGCTCGTCCGGTTACCCAACAGGCCGCCTCCGGCGGCGACCAAGCAGCTCAGATACACGAGGAGGGTCTGCATGCAGCAAACTGAAACCGACGGTGCGGTGCGCGTATTCACCGCCAGAGCCTGCGCGGCCCCACTGGAAGACGCCGCGCGGCTCTTCGAAGAGCAGACGGGAATTGAGGTGGAGATCAGCTCCTGCAGCCGCCACTGCGCCGAGCCGGTGGCCGAGGAAGCCACCGGTGAAACCGGGGGGGACGACTTCCTGCTGGAGATCGCCGATGCGGGCATCCACGACCTGGCCATAGCGGGGGCCGAGTACCTGCTCGACGACGGCGAGGTCCGGGGCATCATCCAGAAACGCGAACGTTGTACCATCGCCTGCAGGCAGGCGGCCATCATCGTCCCCGCGGCCAATCCACGCAACATTCGGTCGGTGCGGGACCTGGCCGAACCCGACGTGCGGATCGGCATCTCCGTCATCGACTGCCTCAAGGGCCTCTGGGAGGACATCGCCGGCCGCCTGGGATTGCTGGCGGACATCGGGCGGAACATCACCTATCATGCCAACGGCTGCATTGCCATCATCGAGGCGGTGGCGGAGGGGCAGGTGGAGGCCTCCTTCGGCTGGACGGCGTTCGAGCATCTGGCTCCGGACCGCATCCAGGTGGTTGAGTTGCCCCCCGAGCAGGCCGTCTCGAGGGGCACGTGCGTGGGACTGCTGGAGTTCGCCCGGCACCCCGACGCGGCACGCCACTTCATGGAATTCCTGACCACGCCGGAGGCCCGGCGATGCTACGAGCGCTACGGCTGGATTACGTAAAGCCCATTGGGAGGCAATGATGGAGCGGATCTATCTGGACCATGCCGCCACCACGCCGGTGCGCCCGGAGGTGAGGGAGGCCATGGAGCCTTACCTTTCCCAGTTCTTCGGGAACGCTTCCAGCGTTCACACTTTTGGACAGGAAGCGAAGAAAGCTCTGGAGGACGCCCGTTGCGAGATCGCCCGCTGCATCGGCGCCGAGCCGGACGAGATATACCTGACCAGCGGCGGCACCGAGAGCGACAACCTGGCCGTCAAAGGCATCATGAGGGCCCATGCCCGGCGCGGAAAACACGTCATCACGTCCGCCATCGAGCACCAGGCAGTCCTCAACTGCGCCAGATACCTTCGGGATGAGGGCTGTCGCGTCACCTTCCTGCCCGTGGACGGTCGGGGAGTAGTGGAACTCGATCCGCTACAGTCGGCAATCGGACCGGACACCGTGCTCATCTCCGTCATGCTGGCCAACAACGAGACCGGCGTGCTGCAGCCTCTCAAGGAGATATGCGGGATTGCGCGGCAGCACGGCGTGCCGGTCCACACGGACGCCGTGCAGGCACTGGGGAAAGTGCCCGTCAGCGTGGACGAGATGGGAGTGGACCTGCTCTCCCTCTCGGGTCATAAGGTCCACGGACCCAAGGGGGTCGGGGCTCTCTACGTGCGCCGCGGAATAAAGCTCGAACCCATCCTCCACGGAGGCCATCACGAACGGCACCTGCGACCGGGCACCGAAAACGTTGCCGCGGCGGTGGGACTGGCCCGGGCGGTCGAGCTGGCCGGGACGGAGCTCCAGGAAGCCTCCGCGCGCATTCGGCGGCTCAGGGACCGGCTGGAACGCCGCCTCCGCGACTGCATCGCCTACGTCCGCCTGAACGGTCACCCCGAGAGGCGTCTGCCGAACGTTCTGAATATGAGTTTCGCTTACGTGGAGGGGGAATCCCTGCTCCCGGCGCTGGACACGGAGGGGATTGCCGTATCCACCGGGTCTGCATGCACTTCCGGCTCGTTGGAGCCATCGCACGTGCTTCTTGCCATGAATGTGCCGCCGGGACTGGCGCGCGGCAGCCTGCGTTTCTCGCTGGGTCGGGACAACACGCCCGAGGAGATCGAGTGGACGGTCGAGGTGGTGGTCCGCACCGTGGAACGCCTGCGGCGGCTCGCCCCCGTCTCCCCCTGTGCGAGCGGAGAATGCAACTGCGGATGACGGCGTTGTGGGAGCATACCGGCCCGGAAAACCGGATGGCTGAGGCGCCGGGCCGCGTGGTGGTGGGCATGTCCGGGGGTGTGGACTCCGCCACTGGAGCCGCCCTGCTGAACCAGCACGGTCACGAGGTCATCGGCGTGGGCCTGAAGCTGACCGGGGAGGGAAGCAACGGGGACGCTTCGGCCTGCTGCGGGCTGCGCGGCCTGGAGGATGCCCGGCGCGTGGCGCACCGGATCGGCATCCCTTTCTACGTCATGAACTGTGTCGCGGATTTCGAGCGAGAAGTGATCAGCTACTTCTGTCGCACCTATGGCCGGGGCCGGACTCCCAATCCATGCGTGGCCTGTAATCGCCGGGTGAAGTTCCCGGCCCTGCTGCGGGCGGCGGAGGCGGTGGATGCGGACTTCGTGGCGACGGGGCACTACGCCCGCGTTGTCCGGAAGGCCGACAACGTGGCGGTTGAGCTCAGGCGTGGTGCAGACAGGAGCAAGGACCAATCGTACTTCCTGCATTCACTTTCGCGCCGACAGCTCTCGCGCGTGATCTTTCCGCTGGCGGAAATGACCAAAGGACGGACGCGCCGCACCGCGCGGTCGCTGGGACTGCCGGTCTGGGAAAAACCCGCCACGCAGGACGCCTGCTTCCTGGGCGAGAGGGACTATCGGCATTTCCTGCGGGAAAAGTCGCCGCACGCGTTCGCGCCGGGCCCCATCGTCAGCACCCGGGGAGAAGTGCTGGGCCGGCACGAGGGGATTGCGTGCTTTACGATCGGCCAGAGAAAGGGCCTCGGGCTGGCCCGCCGAGAGCCCCTGTACGTGGTGGGGATAGACGCGTCCAGCAACCGCGTGATCGCGGGCAGCCGGGAGGATGTCGGGACTCGCAGACTGATCGTTGAACGCGTGAACTGGATCGCCCCTGACGCCCCGCCGCCGCACATGCGGGCGCAGGTGCAGGTGCGCTACCGGCACAAGGCAAGCCCGGCCACGATGACCCGCGTGGATGATGGACGCGTGGAAGTGGGGTTTGACCGGCCACAGCACGCCCCGGCCCCCGGCCAGAGCGCCGTGTTCTACCGGGGCGAGATCGTGCTCGGAGGAGGAATCATAGCATGAACACCGAACTCGCGGAAGACGATAGCCGAAAGCTGGACGACCTTCGCCATGTCCTGGAGGAGATGGGCAGCGTTCTGATCGCCTTCTCGGGAGGCGTGGACAGTACCTTTCTGCTCAAAGTCGCCGTGGACACGCTGGGCGACCATGTGCTGGCCGTGACGGCGTCCTCGCCCAGCTATGCGGACGAGGAACTGCGGCGGGCGCGCGCCCTAGCCGAAGAGATGGAGGTGGAGCACCGGGTCATCCGCAGCGAAGAGCTGGAGGACGAGCGGTTCTGCAGCAATCCCGCGGAGCGCTGCTACTACTGCAAGCAGGAACTGTTCGGCCGCCTGGTGACGATCGCCCGGCGGCGCGGTATCCCCTTCGTCGCGGACGCCAGCAACGCGGACGACTGCGCGGACTTCCGCCCCGGCCGGACGGCCGCCCGTGAGCTGGGGGTGCGCAGCCCCCTGGTGGAAGCCGGCATGGACAAGCCGTGCATCCGCCGGTTGTCGAACCACCTGGCACTGCCCACCTGGGACCGGCCCGCCATGGCCTGCCTGGCCTCGCGTTTCCCCTACGGGGAGAGGATCACGGCTGCGAAGCTGGAGCGCGTGGAACGGGCCGAGACCTTCCTGAGGAACCAGGGGTTCCGCCAGGTCCGGGTGCGAAGCCACGGGCACGTGGCGAGGATCGAGGTCCCCTCTTCAAGCATCCGTGAACTGCTCGTGCCGGCGATGCGGCAGAAGGTGGCAGGAGCGCTCAAAGACTTTGGGTTCACTTACGTCGCCGTGGACCTGGAGGGATACAGAACCGGAAGCATGAACGAGACGCTCTCCCCGGAAGAGAGGGCCGACCATGTCTCCGCGCGCGCCGGATAGCGCGTCGCCCCGGGTGAAGTACTCTGGTTCTCAACTACGGTTACATATGCGCGGTTCTTGAAGCCGGTATGGTACAGCTCCCGCTGAGGCGAGGACGCCTCAGCTACCCAAAATGGGTAGCTCCGGCGGCTGCCGGCCGAAGGAGGGTCCCCGCCGGACCGTTAGACGGCGCAGAGACAACGAGCTATCCTGCCGTGAGCCCGCGCAGCGGGTGCCCCGAGTGTAGCCCAGGGCTAACCCGCCAGGCGGGAGAGCCCTGGGAAAACGGGCAAAAATGATTACAGAGCCCCTGATAAGGGGCACGTCAAAACAGATCGCTCATCATATTCGATGTCGTGTCTTTCCCGAAGTCGGCGAAAGCCCTCTTCGACGTGCCCCCGTTTGTGGTGGTGCCCCTGCTGTTGAATACGGCTCCTTTAGGCGCAAACGCCCGATTAAAGACAACATGAGATTCTCCATACACACTCTGACAGTTTGGGGAAGGTGATGGTCGCTCCGGGCACGCCCTCCGTCGCGCCGTAGGGCGAACTCCACCCGGGCCTCGTGGAATTATACACGATTCTGGACCTGACAAAGTATATGAAAAGCTTCGTGCGGGGCAGGTCATGGCGCTCGTATGTGCTTTGTTTCCTGGTGGCCCTGCGGTAAGATAGATGCTCCTCCGGGAGGAGGCCGGTTCGCTGGCCGAGCGCACTGGGAACCTGCCCGGCGGCGGGTCCGCGGATGCTCGTCAACGGTTTCCGGTGCGTCTTGTCTTGCTACTGCGCGGAAATCCAGGACTTCATCGCGCGAAGGCTTTCAGCCGGTGCGCCCGTAGCTCAGGAGGACAGAGCGGCGGTTTCCTAAACCGCAGGTCGGGGGTTCGAGTCCCTCCGGGCGTACCACACTCATTTTGCCACACCACACACCCCGCAC
>CAZNGS010000102.1:0-10123 GCA_964572825.1 uncultured candidatus Brocadiaceae bacterium | reverse complement strand
TATCGCCCCGGCCACGTCCAGCAGCGTGGGGTCGGTGTAGACGTTCATGGTGAGGTCAAGCGAGGAGTGGCGCATGGCGGCCTGGGCCGTGCGTGGCGCCACGCCGTTCTTGCTCAGGTGCGTGCCGAAGGTGTGACGCAGTGCGTGCAGGTCGACCGTCCGGCCACGCTCGTCTTCCTTCTCGATACCGGCGGCCGCCAGGTCCAGGTTGAAGCTCTTGATCAGGTTGCGCGGCACCGAGAACAGCGGCTCGTCCACGGGCAGCTTCAGCGGCAGCGGCGCCCCGTCTTCCTCGGCCTGTTCCCGCAGGGCCTTGAGCTTCTCGTCCAGCCAGGCGCGCAGGTCATGGATAAGGTCGGCCCTAAGGGGCAAGAGCGCCCCGTGTCCCGCCTTGGCGTCCTTCGCCAGCAGCTCGGCGTGCGGTTGGGGGGCGTCCAGGTGGAGCCCGCCCACGGTGATGCTCGCCAGCTCCCCGAGGCGCAGGCCCGTCAGCACCATGGTCTTGTAGATGAGCATCCGTTCCAGGCCGAGGCGCTCTCGCTTTGCCAGGTAGTCCGGGCTGCCAGCCAGGGCTTCCTGCCCTCGCTCGTAGGCCGCGTCGAGCGTCTCGAAGGTCAGCTCCCTGTAGCGCCACGTGCTGCGTCCCTTCTTCTCCTCCGGCGGGAGGCTCACGGTTTCGCGCCCGCGCTCGGCGACGGGCCGCAGCCGCGCCGCCTTGAGCAGCCTGCCCAGCTCGTCCTCGGTGAACGCGCGCCGCACGCGCCTGCGGTCGCTGCGCACGTCCGCCTTGCAGAGGCCGTCGAGGGGATTGGCGCCCAGCCGGTCGGTTTCGACACACCAGTTGCAGAAGGCCATGATCGCCGACCGGTAGGTGTTCCGGGTCCGGGCGCCCATGCCGTCGTCCTCGGCGCGGTTCATCCATTTGACCATCGAGTCGCGCGTGATGTCCCGAAGCCAGGAATACCCACACTCCTCCACCAGGCGTTCGAGTTGCAGGCGCACGTTGTAGCGGTGCTTCTCCGAGACGCGCTTGCCGCGGACGGTCTTGGCCCTCAGGTGCTCCAGGTAGGCGGCTACGTGCTCGGTGATCGGCACTGAGGAGTGGTCCGACGTCCGCGCCTGCTGGGGCGTCATGATTCCGGCCTTGATGTGCTCGACCTGCTTCAGCGTCTGCGCGAGGACGTGGCGCGCCGCCCGCTCATCGCGACAGCCCGTGGTTCTTTCGCGCAGCCTGCCCTGGCCGTCCCGGTAGCGCATGACCCACGTCTTCGTTTCCAGGATGATGCGGTCGCCGTCCGGCGTGAGCGGCGCCGTGCGGAGCTTGCCGCGGCCGTCCTCCCAGCGCGCGCAGCGTTCGCCCCTGCGCTCGAAGGTCTCGGCGCCTTCGGGCAGCGGCCGGGTGTACTTCTTGTGGTAGATGGTGGCCATCGGCTTCTCCCCTGCGTTGCGGTCGGTGTAACCGCTCACGACCCTTGCTCAGGGGGCGCCCGGAAGCAAGTCATTTCCAGGCGGAATATGCGGTTGCAAGTCCTTACCCAACAGGAGGATACGGTGTTCGTTCATCGTCCGGCCCGTCGCCTCTCGTACGGTGGGCAGCCGTCGGCGATCCACTGCTCGATGACGTGCCGCGGCCAGCGCGAGAGGGCCGCCCCTCTGGCCGCGCGATGCCACGAGGGGACAGCAACGGAGAGGAGTTGGACCTGTCTGCGTGTACAATACCCTGAACGGGGCCGCGCTGTTTGACTTAGCCCGGCGCGAGCCATCAGAATCCGGTGAGTGAACGGTTTCCAGCATGGCCACCGGATCAGGGCACGCAGGGAGGCGAACTTGACTGGAGCCTACCGCACAGGATACACTGCCCGCTGCCGGGCAGCAAAGCCCGGCTAACCTGCAGTGCGGGGAGAGGATCATATGTCCGAGTCACAGGATACAAACGGCAGTCCGTTGCCGGGCGAAGCCACTGCCGAGACCGGCGACCCACACGACCCTGAGCCTGGTCTGCTGGAGCGCCGTCGCCGTGACGTGAACCGGCCGCCCAACCCATTGCCGTAGCCCCGGTTCGCCTCCGGCCGGCATCCCGCGGGCCGGCCCGGAGGAGGCGAAGCATGAGCGACCCTGCGGTGGTCCCCAACCTTCCCATTCTCTACGCATCCGGCGACCGGGCCGCGCTACGCGAGGCCCTGGAAAGCGTGCATCCGACGACGGCGGCCGAGTTCTTGAGTGAATTGCCGGCATCGGGGACCTGGGAGTTGCTGGAAGAACTGGATTCCAGGCACGCCGCCGAGGTCTTCGGCGCTCTGGATGAGCAAGTTCAGGCGCAACTGGTAGCGCAACAGTCGCCCGACAAAGTGGCCGACATCGTGGCCGAACTGCCGCCGGACGATCGGGCAGACCTGGTGCAGGCCATGGACCAGGAGGTCCGCTACGCGGTGCTGCCCCTTATCGCCCGGGCCGCGCGGGAGAACATACGCCGCCTGGCCTCCTACCGGGAGGAGACGGCCGGGGCCCTGATGACAACCGACTACGCGTCCCTGCCGGAGAACATAAGCGTCCAGGATGCGCTGGAGCGCTTGCGGCTGGAGGCCCCGGATAAGGAGACGATCTATTACGTCTACCTGGTGGATGAGGACCGCCGGTTGACGGGACTGGTCTCGCTTAAGGATATCATCCTTGCCAGGCCCCGTACCATGACCGTCGGCGAGATAGCCCACCGGGATGTCGTGACGGTGTCGGTGGATCAGGACCAGGAACAGGTGGCGCGGACGCTGTCGAGCTATGACTTCCTCGCCATCCCCGTCGTCGACTCCCAGCAGCGGCTGGTCGGCATCATCACCTTCGACGATGCGATGGACGTTATCGAGGAGGAGGCCGAGGAAGACCTCTTCCGGATGGCCAGCGTGAGCACCGAGGAGAGTATTGACGCTCCCCTTCTGGCCTCGGTCAGGCTGCGCTGGGTCTGGCTGGTTATCAACCTGGGCACGGCCATCCTGGCCGCCTTGACGGTAGGGCTCTTCGAGAACAGCATCGCGCGCGTCACAGCCCTGGCCGTGATGATGCCCATCATCGCCGGTATGGGGGGCAATGCGGGCACACAGACCATGGCGGTTGTCGTGAGGGGCCTGGCGCTGGGAAAGGTAAGCGTTCGGGATTCGCGCCGGCTTCTTCTCAAGGAAGTCTTCGTCGGCCTGGCCAACGGAACGATCACCGGGCTCCTGATGGCGGGGATTGCCATCTTATGGCACGGCAACCCCTGGTTGGGCCTCATCATGCTGCTGGCGATGATGGGCAACCTGATGATCGCGGGCCTGTTCGGAGCGCTGTTCCCAATGCTGCTGAAGGCCTGCGGCAAGGACCCCGCGCTGTCCAGCACGATCTTCATCACCACGGCCACGGATGTTGGCGGGTTCATGGTCTTCCTCGGGCTGGCCACCGTGTTCCTCCACTACCTGGCGTAAGGGCGAAACCGCCACCATACGAAGCAAAGCGAAGCGGCGATGGTGCCGGTTGAACTGCCGAGAGGCGGCACTGAGTTGGGGGAGACCCCGGTGAAGCAGGCGGCGATGTGCAGGCGGCGTTGGTTGCCCCGCCTGGAGCGATCCGCTACAATCCACGGCACTACAGGGGCGCGGTGGCATGGGGGACGGCTCGCCGGTGCCAGTGTGGGCCCAATCCGCGGTTGACCTCATCATGGGAGGCGATGGATGGCCGGACAGATACTCTGGCTGGTGGCATCGGGGTTCATCTTCGTGTACCTGGGCTACGTGCTGATCAAACCGGAGAAGTTCTGACGTGCTGACCGCGGTAGTTCTACCCCTCCTGGTTTTCTTCGTTCTGCTCGCGGGGCTGGTGTACGTCCTGGGAGAGTACCTGGCCTGGGTCTATCGAGCGGAGATGGGGGCGGAGGAGCAGATTCCCGGGTCACTGTCTCTTTTGACCAGGTACGTGGAGAAGCCCGTCTTCGGCCCGGTGGAGGGGGTAATATACCGGTTGTGCGGGGTGGACCCGGGGCATTCGATGGGGTGGAAGGAGTACGTGGTATCGGGCTTCTTGCTGAACCTCCTGCTGTTCGCCTTCCTCTACCTGGTGTTCGTGCTGCAGGGGGCGCTGCCGCTCAACCCGCAGGGGACCGGCGGGGTGAGCTGGCACCTGGCGTTCCATAACGCCTCCACTTTCGTCAGCAACACCAACCAGCAGCACTACGCGGGGGAGCGGGCGTTGAGCTATTTTTCGCAGCTCCTCGCCGTGGTGCTGGCGATGTTCCTGTCGGCCGGCACGGGCATGGCCTACATGGTGGCCTTCGCCCGCGGGCTGCTCAACAAGGAGGATGCTCGCCTGGGTAACTTCTACACGGCGCTGGTCAAGTCGGTGACCCGCTTCCTGCTGCCGTTGAGCCTGGTGGTGGCGCTGGTGCTGGTGGCGGAAGGGGTGCCGCAGACGCTGGGGGGCCCGGCCGAGGTTACGACGCTGGAGGGTGCACGGCAGGTGATCGCCCGCGGGCCGGTGGCGGTGCTGGAAGCGATCAAGATGGTCGGCACCAACGGGGGCGGCTTCTTCGGGGCCAACGCGGCGCATCCGTTCGAGAATCCAACCCCGCTGACGAACCTGCTGCTGAACCTGGTGCTGCTGGCCTCACCGATGGCGGCGGTCTACGCCTACGGGGTGTGGATGCGCAAGCGCGGGCATGGACTGGTGATACTGGGCGCCGTCTCGCTGCTGGTGCTGGTGCTGCTGGGGCTGGCGGTGTGGGGCGAGACCGGGCCGAACCCGGCCCTGGAGGGACTGGGCCTGGACCAGGCGGTGGGCAACATGGAGGGCAAGGAGACGCGCTTCGGCCCCACCCTGAGCGCCCTCTGGGGGGTGTCCACCACCTGCACCACCAGCGGAGCCGTCAACTCCATGCACGACAGTTTCACCCCCCTGGGCGGGCTGGCGTTGTTTTTGGGTATGAGCATGAATTGCCTTTTCGCAGGGGTGGGGACGGGCCTGCTGAACCTGTTGACCTACGTGCTGATCTGCACGTTTATCGGCGCCCAGATGATTGGCCGGACGCCCAGCTACCTGGGCAAGCGGGTGGAACCCTACGAGGTGAAGTGGGCGGCTATAATCATCCTGCTGCTGCCCACGCTGGTACTGTTCCCCACCTCGCTGGCCCTGGTCACCGAGGCGGGTCGCGCCGGCATCACCAACCCCGGCTACCACGGCCTGGGGCAGATCATCTACGAGTACTTCTCCGCAGCAGCCAACAACGGAAGCGGCTTCGAGGGCCTGAAAGACAACACGGCCTTCTACAACTTGAGTTGCGGCCTGGTCATCTTGCTGGCCCGTTACGTTCCCATACTGCTCCAGATGATGATCGCCGGGGCGTTCGCGCGAAAGAAGATCCGCCCGGAGACGGCCGGCACGTTGAAGGTGGAGAACCTGTCTTTCCTGCTCCTGTTCGTGGGCGTGCTGGTGATCATCAGCGGGCTGGTGTTCATACCGGCCCTCGCCCTTGGCCCCATCGCCGAGATACTGCAGAGCCTGTAGCACAGCCGTGGATAGAGATCAGATAAAACAGGCGATCCGGGACGCGGTGGTCAAGCTCGACCCCCGCTACCTGATAAAGAACCCGGTCCTGTTCGTCGTGGAGATCACGACGGTGATGGTGATCCTGATGACCATCACGCCGGGTTTTTTCGCCGGCGCCGAAAGCCGCATCTACTACGCCGTGATCGCGGCCATCCTGGTCTTCACCCTGCTTTTCGCCACCTTCGCCGAATCGCTGGCGCAGGCCCAGGGAGAAGCCCACACCGAAAGCCTTCGGGCGATGAAGGAAGACGTTACGGCCAACCGGCTGCTGGAGGACGTCTCGCTCGATGAGGTCAAGGAAGATCAACTCGAGCAGGTGGGCGCAGAACAGCTCAGCAAAGGGGACCTGGTTCTCGTCACCAAGGGGGAGATGATCCCCCGCGACGGCACCATCGTGGAGGGGTCGGCCTCCATCGACGAGTCGGCGATAACGGGGGAGTCCGAGCCGGTGATCCGCCAGAGCGGCACCGACCGCACCTCGGTGACCGGCGGCACGGCGGTGCTGAGCGACCAGATCAAGGTGGAGATCACCGTGGAGGCCGGCGAGTCGTTCCTGGACCGGATGATCGGGCTGGTGGAGAGCGCCAGCCGGGAGAAGACGCCCAGCGAGATATCGCTCACGTTGCTGCTGGCCAGCTTTACCTTCATCTACATGCTGGTGATCACCACCATGTCCTTCTTCGGCCGCTACGTGGACATGACGGTGGACGTGGCCAACCAGATCGCGCTGCTGATCGGCCTGATGCCGACCACGGTGGGCGCCCTTCTATCGGCCATCCGCATCGCCGGTATGACGCGGGTCACCCGGCATAACGTCATCGCCAAGTCCGGCAAGGCCGTGGAGTCCGCAGGCGACCTGGACGTGCTGGTGCTGGACAAGACGGGCACGATCACCACAGGGGAGCGGGTGGCCACGGCCTTCATCCCTCTGGGTGGGCACGACGAGCAGGAGGTCGCCGACGCGGCCCTGAAGGCTTCCTTCTACGATCAGACCACCGAGGGGCGGTCGGTGGTTGCCCTGGCGGAGCAGCGGGGGCTGCGTCCGGACGAGGACGCGTTGCCGGAGGAGGGATTTGTGGAGTTCTCCGCCGAAACCGGCTCCAGCGGCATCGACCTGGCGGACGGCACCAGGGTGCGGAAAGGATCGATCGAGGCGATCCGGGAGATGGCCTCTTCGGTCCCGGAAGGCCTCCAGGAGGCGGCCAACGAGATTGCCGACGCCGGGGGCACGCCCCTGGCCGTGCTGGTGGATGAGGAGATCATCGGGCTGATCACACTGCAGGACGAACTCAAGGAAGGCATCCAGGCCCGGATCGCCGAGCTGCAGAAGATGGGCATCAAGGCCGTGATGTGCACGGGGGACAACGAGCGGACAGCTCGCTACATCGCCGAGCAGGCAGGCATTGACGAGTACTACGCGGAGTTCCGCCCGGAGGACAAGATCGACCTGGTCCGACGCATCCGGGCCGCCGGGAACCTGGTGGGCATGACCGGGGACGGCACCAACGACGCCCCCGCGCTGGCCCAGGCCGACTTGGGCCTGGCCATGAACGCCGGCACCATGGCCGCCAAGGAAGCCGGCAACATGGTGGACCTGGACTCCGACCCCACGAAGTTGATCGAGGTGGTCGGCATCGGCAAGCAGCTTCTGATGACCCGTGGCTCGCTCACCACCTTCAGCATCGCCAATGACGTGTCCCGATATTTCGCCCTGGTGCCGGCCATCTTCGCCACCGGGGCCCCGATACTGGGAAAGATCAACCTGCTGAACCTCCACTCCGCCCAGAGCACCATCATCGCTTCGCTCATCTACAACGCACTGATCATCCCGTTCCTCATCCCCCTGGCGATGCGCGGCGTGGAATACAAACCGGTCAGCGCCGCGACCCTGTTGACCCGTAATCTGGTGATCTACGGGGGCGCCGGCTTTATCGCGCCCTTCATCAGCATTAAGCTGCTGGACACCCTGCTTGTCTACCTGGGATTCTTCTAAGGCCGCTGAGAACTCTCGATCCGAGCATGGAGAAGATGGCCGACGAAAACAACAGACCGGACGAGGACCGGCCCGAACCGAGGAACCTCCCCGAAGAGGCTACAGAACAGCCGCCCGCCGGGGAGGAAGACCGTGAGATTCCGTCGCCGGAGTCGGCCCCGCTGATGCGGCATCTCACCGTGGCCCTGCGGCTGCTGGTGGCGGGCATGCTGGGTTGCTCGGTAACCTACCCGGCGGTGGTTAGCCTGGCGGCCCGAGTGCTCTGCGCGGATGAAGCCCGGGGCAGCATACTGGAGATCGACGGCAGGGCCGTGGGCTCCCGGCTGGTGGGGCAGTCGTTCAGCTCCGACGTTTTCTTCCACCCGCGCCCGTCCTCCAAGGGTTACGACGCCATGGACAGCGGCTCGCAGAACCTGGGGCCTCACAATGAAGAGCTTACAGAGCGGGTCCGGCGAGAGCTGGCGAGGCTGCGGCAGCAAGGCATCGCGCCCGAGCAGGTGCCCGTGGGGTGGGTGACCGAGTCGGGCTCGAGCCTGGACCCGCACATCACGCCGGCCGCCGCCCGCCTGCAGGTGCCGCGGGTGAGCCGTGCGAGCGGCATCCCCGCCTCAGAGCTGGAGGAGCTGGTCGACAGGCACACGGAGGGCAGGTTCATCGGCCTTTTCGGGCAGCAGAGGGTGAACGTTCTGCTTCTGAATCTGGAGGTCCAGAAACGCCTGGACAACACCGAATGAACGAGCAGTCCCGGCAAATTGAGAGAGCCGAGGTCGGCGCAAAGCGGCCCGATCAAGTGCTGATCAGCGTCTCCAATCCCGAGACGGCCGATCAGCTCGTCCGCCTGGGCTGCCGCCTCACTGATGCCTCCTCCGTGCTGCACATCATGAACGTCACCACCGAGGCGCCTTTCCCCCAGCGTGCCGCCTCGTGGCGCAGGAGTTCCCAACTGGTGATGGACATGACCCATCTGGCCACGCGGCTGGGCCGGGTGGCCAAACCACTGGCGGCAACGGCCAAATCCATCCCCGGGGCCATTCTCAATGCCGCCGACGACGTAGAGGCAGACCTGATCATCATGGGATGGTTCGGGCGCGTGACGCCACTTGCGGTCAAAAAGAGCCGCGTGGTCAATAAGATCTTGCACGGGGCCGGATGCGCCACCGCCGTGCTGAAATCCCGGGGCGAACTGGACGAGGTCGAGCGGTTGATCGTGCCCGTGGGCCTGCCGGGAATCAACGAAGCCCGGATTGCCGTCGTCAAGGCACTGCGACGCGAACGAGTGACTGAGGCCGTTCTCGTGCACGTGCTGACCCCCGGATCGGACCTGGAGGAGGAAGAAGCCCGGGAGTTGCTCTCCAGGCTGGCCGAGCGGGTGGGCGCTGCCGCGGAACCACGCGTGCTGCGCGCTCCCGGCGTTGTCAGCGGCATACTGGAGGTCGCCAGGGAGCGGGACCTGATAGTGGTGGGGCCGGGCCGGGAATGGGTCTTCAGCAGCTTCCTGTTCGGTCGGCACGCGGACGAGATCACCAACCGGGCTGCCGGCTCGGTGCTCATGTTCAAATCACGCGAGCAGAAGGTGACGGCCTGGTTCCGGGGCCTCTTGAAGGCTATAGGGCGCCGTCTGACCGGTGGCGAGGAATAGGGCGTCGCCTCGCCGGGTTCCCGGCCGGTCAGCCGGAGGTGAGCATGTGCCAGACGTCACGGGAAAGCCGGGCCACGGCGAAGAAGACGATGGTCACCCCCTCGATGCCGGGCGAGTCCCGGTGGCCAATGCTTGCACCGCGCGTGGAGAATCCGCCGGTGGAGACGGCGGCAAACGCGTGGTTCAGCGCGTCGAAGGGCTCCATGCCCACCAGCATCAGCCCCAGGAAACCGAGCAGAGCGTAGCCGGCATACAGTGAGACCACCAGCTTTGCCGATCGGCGCCACCAGTTGGGTGCGGCCTTCGGCCGCGCAGAGGCCCGGCCCTTGCGGACCGGCCAGGGCGGCCACCCACGACCGGGCTGCCCCTTCCATCGCACCCATACGGCGCGTCTCTGTCAACCCGCCCGAACGTTCTTCCGGATTGGGTGCATACTTGTCCTCCACAATTCCCGGAGCGAAGTGTACGGACATGAGGCAGGGCTAACAACGCGCCGTGAGAGCCAGGAGCCCGTTCTGGGTGTCATCGGCGACGCTGCTGAGAGATGGGTAGAAAGTCACATCCGCACAACCGGCTCTCCTAAGCAGCCGACGGTGGTCCTCGTCGGTGTAGGCTTGAGCGGAACTCGCGTGGCGGGTTACATCTGCGGTTGCGCAGTCCACGATGAAGTAGCGTTTCGTGCGCACGCTCGCCTCTGCGTCCCAGAAGCTCTCCTTCAGGCACAGGTGCGGCCGGTCGCTGAACAACCCACTTCCGGCTGCGTACCAGCACGTGGTGGCGGCGCCTGCTTTCTCCACGGCCTCCCAGCGGTGCGGTTCGAGCAGCAGACAGCCCCCAGCATCGAGCGCCGCGTATGCCTTGGTGAGTATGCTAAGTGAATTGAGGTAAATGCCTTCCGGCTGCCAAACAGCCGGCGCGGCGGG
>CAZNGS010000101.1:0-10337 GCA_964572825.1 uncultured candidatus Brocadiaceae bacterium | reverse complement strand
ACCATTTTATCACCCAGGAGGCTTTTTTTCATACCCAGAATCGCACGACTTAGGTGAGACAATCACGGCCGTCAAGCCGGCACAATTCGGCAAGGGGTTTGAATTTGCCTTCGCCGGCGGAGATAATCGTATTCTACGACTGGCCGCATGAGGGGGGCGGTGAGGCTACTCACAATGTGCACCGGGTGGAAGTGGTGCCTCGGCACCGCTGGGCAGAATGGAGTCTCCGACCATGTCGCCAGCCGTGAGCGTCTACCGGCACGAGAAGTGTTTCAACGGCTACACGCTGTTCTGCGAAACTGTGGAGGATCCGTCCGAAGTCCCGGAGGGCCGTGCCCCCATCTATCTGGTGGACATGGAGGGCGGGCCCGTCCACGTCTGGCACGTTGAGACGGCCGTCCAGTCTTTCTGCCGGCTGTTGCCCGACGGCAACCTGCTCTACCCCACCCGCGACCGCTCCGAGCTGGGCGAGGCCGGCCTCGCGTTCGATCCGCGCGTGAGAGCTTTACGCCCCCTTGCGCTTGCGTTCTTCCAGCAGTGGTCGCTCGCCGTTCACCACCTCCGGGCCGACCACGTAGGTGTATCCCTTGGGACGTGACGGGAGGTTGAACAGGGGCTCCAGCATGATCTTCTCCATCACGCTGCGCAGCCCCCGCGCGCCGGTGCCTTTATCCTGGGCCAGGTGGGCGATCGCGCGCAGCCCCTCCTGGGAGAATTCCAGCCGGGCATCCTCCATTTCGAAGTACTTCTGGTACTGCCGCACCACGGCGTTTCTGGGCTCGACCAGGATGCGGACCAGCTCTTCCTCCCCCAGGGGCATCAGGGGGGCGCCGACGGGCAGCCGTCCCACCATCTCCGGGATGAGGCCGTACTTGATCAGGTCATCGTCGTTGACCTGCTTGAGCAGATCGCCCAGGGCCACCCCGTCGTCTTCGCCGCCGCCTTTGCCGAAGCCGATGCTCTGCTCGTTGGTGCGCCTGGCGACCAGCTCTTCGATACCGCTGAAGGAACCGCCGCAGATGAACAGGATGCGGGCGGTGTTGATCTGGATGTATTTTTCCTCGGGATGCTTGCGTCCGCCGTGGGGGGGGACGTTGGCCTCCGTGCCCTCCAGCATCTTCAGCAGGGCCTGCTGGACGCCCTCGCCGCCCACGTCGCGGGTGATGCTGACGTTGTGGTAGGTCTTGCCGATCTTGTCGATCTCGTCCACGTAGATGATGCCCTGCTCGGCCCGCTCGATTTCGTAGTCGGCGCTCTGGATGAGTTTCAGCAGGACGTTCTCGACGTCCTCGCCCACGTATCCCGCCTCGGTGAGAGTGGTGGCGTCGGCGATGGCGAAGGGCACGTCCAGAGTCCGGGCCAGCACGCGGGCGATCAGGGTCTTGCCGCACCCGGAGGGCCCGATCAGCAGGACGTTGCTCTTCTCCAGCTCGACGTCGTCCGCGTCGCCGTGCAGGAGGCGCTTGTAGTGGTTGTGGACGGCGACCGAGACGGTTTTCTTGGCGTATTCCTGGCCGATGACGTATTCGTCGAGCTGCCTCTTGATCTCGGCGGGCGGGGGCACGCGCAGGACCTGCTGCGTCTCCCGGGGCTGCATGCGGCCCTGCTTGATGATCGAGTAGCAGAGCTCGACGCACTCGGTGCAGATGAAGGTATCCTGTCCGCCCTGGATCAGTCGGTCGACGGAATCGTAGCTTTTCCCGCAGAAGGAGCAGGCTTCTTTGAATTCCTGACGGTTATCTGCCATGCTGGCTGGCTCCCGAGTGAGTTCGGTCGGCCGGCGTTCAGGCTTCGCTGGAGGGGCTCAGCACTTCATCGACCAGCCCGTAGTCCCTGGCCTCCTCGGCCGACATGTAAAACTCCCGGTCGGCGTCTTTCTCTATCCGCTCCAGCGGCTGTTCGGTGTGGTCGGCGAGCAACTCGTTGATCCAGTGTTTCAGCTTGACCATCTCTTCGGCGTGGATGCTGATGTCGGCGGCCGTTCCCTCCATGTCGCCCCAGGGCTGGTGCAGCATGACCCGCGCGTGGGGGAGGGCGAACCGCTTGCCGGGCGCGCCGCCCGCCAGCAGCACCGCCGCCATGCTGAAAGCGTGGCCCACCACGTAGGTCTCCACGTCGCACTGCACCAGTTGCATGGTATCGTAGATGGCCAGGCCGCTGGTGATCGAGCCGCCGTTGGAGTGGATGTAGAGATGTATGTCCTGCTTTTTGTTCTCGCTCTGGAGAAACAGCATCTGTGCGACGGTCAGGTTGGCCACGGTGTCGTTGATGACGCTGCCGATGAAGATGATGCGGTCTTCCAGCAGGCGGGAGAAGATGTCGTACCCTCTCTCGCCGTAGCTGGTTTTCTTGACCACGGTGGGCACGATGGTTCCGGCGTACGCACCGGAGGCGCGAAGCTCCTCCATCAGCCGCTGCGTTCTGGCATCTTCGGTGTCCATCACCAACTCCTTGCCGGCTTATCCCTGTTGGGGGCCGGGCGCTGCTTGCTCGGGCCCGGGGCGTTCGTCGCCGTATTTCTGAGCGAACTCCTCGGCCGGTATCTCCTCGATCTCGGCGTTTTCGGCCAGGAACTCCACGGTCTTGCCTTCGCGGATGTCATTGCGCAACGTACGCACGATTCCCTGCTCCTCCAGGTAGTCCCTGGCCCGGTCCTCCCGCCAGCCCTGGCGCGAAGCGAAGTCACGAATCTGGCTGTTGACCTCGGACTCTGTCACCAGGATGCGTTCCTTGTCGGCGATCTCCCGGAGAACCAGCTCCAGTCGGAGCCTGTTTTCCACGACCGCGCGGGTCTGCTCGGTCCGCCCAAAGGCGCGCCGCTCCGCCTCGTCGCGGGGTACGCCGGAGCGCAGCAGGCGGACCAGCATGCGCCGCTCCGCGTCCTGGCGGGCGCTCTCCACCAGCGATTCCGGCAGCGGCAGGTCAACCTTCTCCAGGAGCGCCCTGCGGATCATCTGCTGCTTGATCTCCTCATGCCGCTGCTCCAGGGCGCCCTCGAGCCTGTCACGGACCATGTCATGGATATCGTCCACGCCGGACAGCCCGATTTTCTGCGCCAGCCCATCGTCCACCTCGGGAACCCGCCGGCGCATGACTTCCCGGACGGCAACGCGGAGCCCGGTCTTTTCGCCGAGCAGGTGTTCCAGTTCCGGTCGGCTGCCGGCCTGGTCTTCCAGAAGCTCGCCTTCCAGCTCCGCCTCGGTGCCGACCTCGGCGCCGATCACCGCGCCCTTCACGCCCTCGACCGCGAACGGGCCGATGCGCTCGGCGCGGGGGTAGAAACCGATCGTCTCCGACCAGTCCGCCTCCGGCACGGACACCTCGGCTTCCACGTAGTCGTCCCAGTCGATGCCGGCTTCCTCGACCTCCTCCCAGGTGGCGAATTGTCCCGCGAACCGCTCCAGCTCCTGCTGGAACATCTCGTCGTCCACCTGGACCGCCGGCACCTCGATCTGGAGGCCCTTGTAGTCACCTTCGCCCAGTTCCACCTGGGGCAGGACGTCACAGTGGAACTCGAATTCGACGGGCTGGCCGGGCTCCCAGGCCACCTCCTCGGGGTCGGGGAAGTCAATTTCCGATACGATCTCCAGGTCGTTTTCCTCGACCGCCTGCTCGTAGCCCTCGCGCAGCACGGCAGCAATGAGGTCCTGCCGCAGGCTGCCGCCCATGCGGCGTTCCACCAGGCCCATGGGTGCCCTACCCCGCCGAAAGCCGGGCAGCGCCACCTCCGCCTGCAGGGAGGCGAGGTCCTCCTGGTAGCGCTCCCGCATGTAATCGGCATCCGCCTCCAGGCGGATCACGCATGTACAGGGCGTGGTGCGCTCGACGCTGACGCGCAGTCCTTCCTCGGTGGCTTTTTCGTCGGTTGTCTGCTCAGGCGCCTCGTCCATTTTCCTCGCCCGGTCCGCTGGCGCAGTGGAACTCCACTTACGCAAAAACGAGGGACCGTTCCATCAAGTCCCTCATGAAAAACAGCCTATCCGATCGATTCTGTCCAAGTCAAGCATAATCGCCTCCCCCGGTCCGTCGACCGTTACCGAAACCCCCGGCCCTTATCCATGGTATGCGATCCCGCGGCCAGTCGAAGGAGACCATCGCGCAATCTTTGACCGCCAAAACTATTATAACATAAATCTGAGCGGGGCAGGTCGTGAGAAACCACATGTCACCGCGTCTGCGCAGGGCGCTCCGCCCCGTTGGGACTCGTAACCCCGGCCATCCGGGATGAAGGTGATGGACTCGACCGAGACGCGAGCGGTGGTGTTTCCGGCGCGGGGGAAACTGCCTGTTTCGGCCGGTGGAAGATGCGCGACGGCCGCGACGCGAGCGGGCCCCAATCCCTTCACGATCAGCCGGTCCCGCTCCGGGACGTGTCGTCCGACATTCCAGCCACCCCTTCCCGGCGGGCCTCAGTAATCCTCCTCCCGGTAGACGAGGGGCTCGTGTTCCCTCTGAGTGTATTCGACGGCCGCCACGTGCCCCACGATCAGCTTCTGGCTACCCAGCTCGAAGACCGTGTCCACGGTGCAGTCCAGCGCGACGGCGCAGTCGTCCAGCAGTGGCGCACCGGTCTGTGCGGTGTGGCAGGAGAGGTCCTCGAATTTGTCCACGTCCCGGCTGGACCGGGTGCCGAACCGTCGCGCGAGTTCGATCTGGTCCCGCCTGAGCACGCAAAGGCCGAAGGCCCCCGACGAGAGTATTACCTGCCGTGTAGCGCTCTGCTTCCCCACGCAGATGAGCACGTGGTCGGTGGTAACCTGCGTCGCCCACGCCACCGCCAGCCCGGCGCACCTCCCCTCATGCTGCGCGGTCACCACGTTGACGCCGTGGTTGAGCATGTCGTGCCTCAGGTCCATCGCTTTTCCCCTTCATCTGCACGGGATCGACGGCAACTCGGCGGCCCGGTGTCAAGCGATAGGGCCGCCGGTATTTCTACAAGATGACCTGTGGGGAGGCAAATGGAATGCGGGCGCGCTTCATCCCTCGGACTGGTTAAACGGGAACGCCCCCTGGTCGTTCCGCGTGCCGTCCGGGTCATTGTAGGCTTGGTCCGGATGGCCGGCATCGATGGCCGGCGAGTCCGGGGCGAGGCGGAAGTTGTAGTCGTCCGGAGCGATGAAGCCCGGGCGCTCGAGCACCGGCAAGACGCCGAAGGTGGGCAGCCGTCGCCGGTCGGGTCGGACCCGCAGGTCCAGCGGCCAGCAGAGGTTGCGGTCGATGCGGATGTTCCCCTCGAACAGGTCGGCGTCGCGATGGTAGGCCAGGGCGTAGTCCCGGTTGTCCACGCTGATGTTGTTGCGGATGATCACGTCCCGCAGGCGCCGCGTGCCGGTGCCGATGGAGATGCCGCCCAGCATGGTGTGGTTGCCCTCCTTGTAACCGTTGCGGTAGACGGTGTTGTTGAGCACGCGGATGTTTTCCACCCAATTGTCGCTGCGCACATTGCAGCGCACGGCGATGCCGAACCAGTAGTTGTCCAGGCACAGGTTCCGCCGCACCCGGACGTTTCGCAGCGCGGTGCCGCCCTCGTTCATCAGCCGGATGCCCGTGCCGCTTCGCTCGCACACGTTGTGGTGAACGTCGATGTCGCTCAGCTCGCCGTGCCAGGAATCGATGTAGATGTTGGCCTTTCCGCCCAGGAAGCCGCGCAGCACGAACTGGTCGTGGCAGTAGTTGTGATGTATGTCCCCGTCGCGGCCGGTTTCCTTGCAGTCTATACCCTCCTTGCCTCCCCAGGACACCTCGTTGTGCGCCACCTCGAAGCCGTGGACGCAGACGACGTCCAGGTTCTCCTCCCCCACCGGCCGTCCCCGCCTGAGCTGTCGACGGGTGTGCTCCTGCCAGCCGGGATCGGTGGTGGAGAGGATCAGCTCCGGGTCGAAGGCGTTCAGCACCCGGTTGCCGATGATGCGGATGTCCCGCAGCTCTGCCCCCGGGGTTCCCCACGCTCCGATGCCCGTGGTGACGGTCCGGTTGGTGGTGTTGTAGAGGATTTCGATATGATGGCTGGATTCCAGGTCCTCCGGCACCTCGCGCCCCCACCAGGGGAAGCCGCCGATGGCGATACCCTCGTAGGCAGCGTCCCTGACCTGCAGGTTGCGCACCCGGATGTAGGAGCGGTTGAAGATGTGGAAGGCTCCGCAGCGCGACGCCGTGACGGTGACCTTGCGGCCGTTGTCGATTTCCATCCGGTTCCGCCCGCCGGAGGTGTGGATGTCCGAGGCGTCCAGCACCGCCGTCTCGCCGGGGAAACCGGCGTAGGTGATCCACTGCCCTTCGCGGCCGGAGTTATGGGGGCTGACGACCCGGTGGAGCCTGTAGGTGCCGCCGCGCACGTAGACGGTGTCGCCGGCCTGAAGTGTCTCGGCGGCCTTATGCAGGTCGGCCCACGGCGCATCGTAGGTGCCCGGCCGGGCGTTGTCGCCCTCCGGCGCCACGTAGAAGACCCGACCAGCGGGGGCCGCGTGGCCGACCGACACTCCGTAGAGAGTCGCCCTGCCGAAATCGCGCGCCTCGTTCGCACCCACCACGTCGATCGAAGCAATCTCCCTGTCGGGATACGGGTTGGGCCAGTCCATCACGTAGGCCACCGGACGGCGGTCGGTCTGCTGATCCAGGGCGCCCTTCCAGGCGATCCGGGCGCAGGGCAGGTCGGCTATGAACCGGCTGACGGGCTCGAAGGTGCGCCGGAAGGCATTCTCCACCCCTTCACCCCACCGGACCGGCACCGTCAGCTCCGTCCCGTTCGCATATCGGACCCCGTAACTGAACGCCATCGGGTAGTCCGGCCGCGGCGAGCCGGTTTCCACGCTCTCCCGCACCCGTCGGCGCCAGGCGTGCACCCCGGGACCGGGCCGAAAAACGTGGAGGAAATGCACTGACCGCCCCTTCATCCCCACCGGTATGCCCTCAACCCTCTCGCCCGCCTCGACCTCGACGCACCGGGCGGGGTCTTGCCCGCCTCCGACCAGCCAGGACACCCCGCCCAGCCGGACGGAGCCCCCCGGCAGGCCGCACAGATCAACGCGCCGATCGAGGATGGCCCTCGGAAGGGAAACGGGCGAGAAATCGGCATGCCGCGCGGCGCCGTGTGCGGCCCACACCTGTGCGCACGCCGTCATCAACAGACAAAGGAACAATAGCTTCATCTCTGCCTTCCTTCATGGAGTTGCGCGGGCAGAAAAACCGAAGCAACGTGACGTGGCAGGCGAAAGACGGCCGCCTCCCCCTCGAGTCGCCGACGGTCGGGAGTTCGGCCGGAGACTTCCCGTCGCCTTCAGCGGCACGTTTGCCGTGGCCCCGCCGCCGCCCTGGCAGCGCACGTAGCAGTAGAGGCGGTATTGCCCCGGTTCGTCCGGGAGTTCAATCAGCGCCTCCTTCCCCTCAGCCTCCAGGATGCAGCCCTCGATGGCCGGCACGTACTCCTCGGGGTCGCCGCCCACGCCCGGGTGCCTGGTGGCGTCGGGTCTGAGGTCCCAGTCCACCGCCAGCGGCAGGTCCTGCGGATGGCGGGCCTCCACGGTGCAGCGCAGGCGGCACCCCGCCGGGCGTATGCGGGGGTCATCGCCTTCACCACCCGGTGCCTCGTGAATCCGGATGCGTGCCCAACCGATGCGCGGGCAGGGGACCTCGGGCCGGTCGCCGCTCCATATCTCGCGCATCACGTCCACGGTCTCCGTCCGGGTGCCGTCCTCGAGGAACGTGCCGAACCAGGTGTGCGTCTTCTCCATCACGCTGCCCCAGTAGAGCACGTATGAGCCCAGACAGAGCGGTCGCTCGTGCACCGCGTGGCGGTAGGCGATGCGGTGGAAATCGGCTTTCTCCGAGCTGCTATCCTCCAGGCGGGCGCCCCAGGGCGTTCGGCCCACCTGCCAGTGGCCCCTGGGACCGAACTCGGTGACCACGTAGGGTCGGTCCTCCCAGCCCTCTGCGGCGATGTCCTCCGGCAGCGTGAGCGCCGTGGCGTAGGCGTTAAGCCCGATGGCGTCCAGCGCCGGGACCCGGTCCACCACCTCGTGCAGGATGGTGCGGTACATCCCTCCCAGCGTGGTCAGGACCGGATGAAGGGGGTCCAGCTCGTGCACCAGGTCGGCCAGGTGGTTCAGCTCGGCCCACAGGGGACCGCGCGTCTCGGGCGTGGTGAAGACGGTCAGTTCGTTGCCCAGCACCCACATGAGCAGGGCCGGGTGATTCTTGAGCCGGCTGACTGTTTCGGCCACCTGCTCCCGCTGCTCCTTGAGCTGGCGCGGGTCGTCGTAGTCAAAACCTTTCCGTTGTTTGCCCAGCCGCACTCCCTGCAGCACGCTCAGGCCCAGTCGGTGGGCCTCGTCCAGGCGATCCTCGTCCACGCGCCACATGCGGGCGGAGTTCGCCCCGCAGGCGGCCAGCTCATCCAGATGCTCCATCGCAACCGCGCCCTGGATGAAATACGGCTCCTCGTCGCGCAGCAACTGGAAGCCGTCGCCGGCCCGCTGTATCGTCACCGCGGCCATCTCGGCAATCTCCGTTTGCTCCGTTCTCGTTTTCTTGTCGTCGTGCAGTTCAGACAAAGGAGGGCAGCCACCGGGCTTCGGCCTCGAACATCCGGTCCACCATCTCCCGTATTTGCGGCAGCGTGAGCGCGGCCCCCGTGCAGGGGTCCATCGCCACGGCCGCATGCACCAGTTCGCGGTCCCCGGTCAGGGCGGCTTTGACCGCCAGGCGCTGTACGATGATGTTGGAGCGGTTGATGGCGGCGCAGGCCGGCGGCAATTCGCCGACGGCGGTGGGCTGAGGACCGTTCCGGTCCACCAGCACCGGCACCTCCACCGCGCAGCCCGAGGGCAGGTTGCTTATCAGGCCGTTGTTGCGCACCGAGGCGTGCACCACGCGGGGCTCGCCGCTCACCACGCTGTCAATGATCCGGGCCCCGTACTCGCTGCTCGCGCAGATGCCTTCCCTGCGCATCTGTTCCACGAACTCGCGTGAGCGGTTCTCGTCGTCGTGGCTGAGGCAATGCTGATAGAAGTCCCAGCGCTTCGGGATGTACTCCAGCACGGTCTCCGGGTCCTTGCGGAACCAGGGAGTGTACTCCGAAGCGTGATGGCTGGACTCCGAGTGGAACAGGCCCGTGAGCCGCATGATCTCGGTGCGCACGCGCTCCTTGCCGGCATGCGGCAGACCTTCGGCCTCCTCCTTCTCGTCCCCGCCGGGTAGTTGCCGCGCCATCATCCGTTCGCGGATCACGGGAAGCAGGTCTCGCCCCCTGTGCTCGAACTGGATGTACCATGCCTGGTGATTGATGCCGGCGGCGCGATAGTTGACTTCCTCGATCGGCACGCCGACGTGCCGCGCCAGCAGGCCGGCCGTGCCCTGCACGCTGTGGCACAGGCCCAGGCTCCGCACTCCCAGCTCGCAGGTGGCCCAGGTGTTGATGGCCATGGGGTTGGCGTAGTTCATGACCACCGCGCGGGGGCAGAGCTCCAGCACGTCCGGGCACAGCGCCTTGAGCGCTTCGATCGTCCGGAGCCCCCGGAACACACCGCCGGGCCCCAGGGTATCCCCGACGGGCTGGTCCAGCCCGTACTCGCGAGGGATCTCCACGTCGAGCCCGTAGGCTTCGATACCGCCCACCTGCCAGGTGATGATGACGAAATCCGCCCCGTCCAGCGCCTCGCGCCGGTCGAGGGTCGCGCTGACCGTGGCCGGCGCCTCGGCCAGTTCGACCAGCTCGCCCGTTCCCTCTTCCGTGCGCTCCAGCCTCTCGGCGTCAATGTCCATCAGACAGAGGTGCGATTCCTGAAGCGCGGGGAAAGCCAGGATGTCGGTCGCCATACGCAGGGGGAATATGTAGGCGCCGGCTCCGATGATGGTGATCCTGGGCTGCATCGGGTACCCTTCCCCTGTTACCTGTGGGGTGAACTGTGAGGCCGGCATTCTATTGCTCGCGCTGCACGAGGGCAAGGCCCGGAGGGGGAATCACCCCGGTGGAGGCGCCGAGGAGTCTGCGCTGGCAGCGCGATGGCCCGGAGGTTAAAATCAGGACGACTTTCCCACGGGACTGGACGGACGGAGTGGGATAAACATGGCGATGGACCGATCACGAGATGGCGGGCGTGTCCACATCTGGCTGCTGGTGACGGTCGCCGTTCTGTTTGTGGCCGTTTACCTGGTCGCGCGCTCGCTGCGGCAGCACGCGCTTAAGGACCAGTTGGCCGAGGCGGCCGCGCAGGAGGCATCCTACCTCTTCCAGAACCTGGAGGACCGGCTCCTCTTCATCGCCGGGGATCTGCGGGACGTTAAGCGATACGAGATAAATCTTTTCCGGTTTGCGAAACCCGACGCGCTGAGGGCACGCT
>CAZNGS010000100.1:0-11918 GCA_964572825.1 uncultured candidatus Brocadiaceae bacterium | reverse complement strand
TCCGCTCCACCGACTGGCTGATCGACCAGATCGTCTATCGCCTCTACGGCCTGACGGAAGAAGAGACCCGCATCGTTGAGGGGTACGAAACCTGACCACCGGCCCGGAACGGCGCGTCGCCTCCAGCCTGGTGGCCGAATCGTCGTATCCTTCAGGTCAACAAGGCTTTGTGGAGTGAGCCGACGAATCTTCATGAAATATCCGGGCTTACCCGCACCTACCGACCGGGACAGTAGCTTGCGGTTTTCGACGGATTGCAGGCGGCCCCTCAGGGCTCTGCCCCGTTCCCTGGGGATGGAGGGGCAGATGCGGACGCCCTCTGGCGCTGGCTGATGAGGGGGCATTCGACCTGCCGGCCGGAGGTGAAGCCGCGGACCCGGACCTTCCCATCGCGGAGGGTGACCGTCACTGCACCGTCCTGCCCGGTGATGAACAGCGGCACGTTCCGGTCGCGCAGCAGCAGACGCGTGCGGGGGCTGACGTCCGATTCCGGACCGCTGGCGACTGCGACCTGCGGGTCCACAAGGTCGAGCAATCCTTCCAGTCCCGCGTGGTAGGCCCCGTGGTGGGGGAGGATCAGCAGGTCCGCCTGCAATTCCGCCCCGTTACGCCGGCACAGCTCACGGATGGTGCGGGACTGGATGTCTCCGGTCACCAGGAAGCTGAAGCCCCGGTAGCGACAGTGCAGCACGAGTGACCTGTCGTTCTCGGATACCTCGGGATTCTCCACAAAGGCCCCGGGAGGGTGAAGCACGGTGCAGACAAGGTCGCCACCCTCGATCCTGTCTCCAGGACTCACCTCCTCATCCGGGATACCTTTCTCCCGCAATGCATCCCGCAGATGCTCGCCCAGTGTCGGGAGGTCGTAATCGTCGCGCGTGATGACCTGGCCGATGGAGAAGCGGCGGGCCAGGCCGGGCAGGAAGGCGCAGTGATCGATGTTCACGTGGGAGACGACGATCGCATTCAGGTGGCCCACGTGTTCGTGCCACAGCAGTTCGTTGACCCAGTCGCCCGCCCGTGTGCTCACGGACCCGGCGTCGAGCATCAGGGCCTGGCCCTCCGGCAGGCGAACGAGTGCCGCCTGGCCGTGGCCCACGTCCGGGATGATCAGCTCGAAACGTCGGTCCAGCCTGACCGCCGCGTCCTGCCAGATATAGGTCAGCCCGAGCACCAGCACGGCCCCGATGAAGACGCGCCGGCCGTCCCACAGGCGCCGGCGCAGTATCCATGCCGCCAGGCAGGCGTAAAAGAGGAACACCCACCAGGCCGGCGGGGCGGGCAGGTAAAGTCCGAAACCCGGCAGGCGGGCGGCCGCATCGAGCAGGTCGCTGATGATGTCGGACCAGAAGAATGCCACCCTCGCCACTATCCCCGCGCCCGGCACACCCAGCGCGAGAATCACCAGGAGGGCAAAGCCGGCCGTCACCAGCACCGCAAGCAGCGGCGGCCACACCAGGAGGTTCAACAGGGGGGCGAGCAGACAGATGGAGTTGAAATGGTAGAGCCGCAGCGGGGCGGTGGCCAGCCACACGGTGAAGGCGAGCAACAGGTAGCTGCGGCCCAACGACTTGACGTCGTCCCATACACTGCGTTCCTCGGGGGCCTGCACGTCCGCAAGGAAGTCCTGCCACGGCCACAGGATGCCGTGGAGCTGGGGATAGATGCAGATGAGCGCCCAGACGGCCACGAACGTGAGCTGAAAGCCCGGGGAGAACAGTTGCTGAGGCGACCACGCCAGGATGACCAGGGCGCCCGCCGCCAGCGCGGACAGCGAGTCCCACTGCCGATGCAGCAGGGGCGCCGCCAGCAGGAAAGTGAGCATGCACCCGGCCCTCAGGGCGCTCACGTGGGCGCCCGTGAACAGCACGTAACACCACACGAGCGCGATCGTGAGCGCAGACCGCCATCCCACCCGCAGATTGCACAGGGCGAGAGCGTAGCTGACCAGCGCGCAGAAGATGCCCACGTGCAGCCCGCTGATGGCCAGAAAGTGCAGCGTGCCCGACTCCTTGAGCAGATCTTCTTGGCGTGGCGTCAGCGCGCCGCGATCTCCGAGCATCAACGCCGCCAGCAGGCCTCCCCGGCGTTCCGCGTTCAGTTTCGCCAGGGTGTTTTGGAGACGTTGCGTCAGGATGGCGCGCAGCCGCCCCACGGCGGCCGACGGGGAGCTGTACCAACGGGCACGGTCAAGCACGTCGATGGCCGCGCCGGAGGCAACCGAGCCCGCGGCGTGGCTGCCGCTCCGGGCGTAGGCGAGGGCCAGGTTCCTCTGCCCGGGGTTGCCGGGTGGCTTGTTGGGGGAAAGGCGGGTCAGGAACCGCACCCGGTCGCCCACGTTGAGCCGGGGCCGGGGCGGGTCGCCGAACACCGCCATGCCTCCCCGGGCCGACTGCTGCCGGCCGCCCTGCCCGATCAGGCGTTTCACCTGCACGCGCAGAACCCAGAATTGTCCGGCCTGTTCACCCTCCGGCCGGAAAGGACGCCGGCGGTAGTGCAGGCGCGGCTCCGCCCGCACCCGCCCCTCGACGTAGTAGAGGGCATCCCTCTCCAGCGCGAGGTTTTGCAGGTGGTGGGACGGCTTCATGCGAAAGCGAACGGCGTGATACATCCCGCCGAGAGGGAAAATGAGAGCCGCAGCGAGCAGCCAGTTGCCCCAGGGCCGACGCCGGCGCCGGAGTGCCCGCAGAATCACCGCCGCCACCCCGGCCACAACGGCGGTCCAGAACCAGAGGGGCGGCCCGGCCACGCCGTCCAGGGCTATGCCCGCCGCCGCACCGGCCAGGACGGGGATCAGGGGACGATGCCGGGGTGGCTGCTCCCGCTTGGCGTTGGGCTCGGCCCCGGCCATCATGCTCGATTCACTCCAGGACGATGTGGGCAGCCGTCGCTCCGGGGAGGCGTTCAATCCCGTGTCCGGCGCCGGCTGAAGAAGTCCCGCAAAAGCCCCACCGCGCGTTCCTGCAGGACGCCGCCCCGCACTTCCAGCCGGTGATTCAGGCGCTCGTCACGCGGAATGTCGTAGAGGCTGTCGCACGCCCCGCTCTTGGGGTCCGCGACCCCGTAGACCACGCGCGCGACGCGGGCGTTGACCAGGGCGCCAGCGCACATGCAGCAGGGCTCCACGGTGACGTAAACCACCGCGCCCTCCAGGTGCCAGGAACCGGCCTGCTGAGCGGCCCCTCTGAGCGCGAGTATCTCGGCGTGGGCGGTGGGATCGGCGAGGGTCTCCCGCAGGTTGTGGGCGCGCCCGCAAACGCGGCCGTCGCGGACCACCACACAGCCCACCGGCACTTCGCCCTCCCGGGCGGCGGCGCGGGCCTCCGCCAGGGCCAGCTCCATGTACCGTTCGTCTTTCCCGGCAACCACGGTCGGCTCGCCTCGCCGAATCAATGGGGCCGACGGGGCGACGGCATCGCCCGCCGGATAGCGCTGCACTCTTGCCACATCATTGTGCCCTGTGTAGCATATCGGTGCAAGCAGGCTCTAACCGACAATGAACGACACACGCGAGGAGAACATGCCCGAACTCAGCGCGGCACAGGTGGCTGAACTGGTGGAGGGAGAGCTGCTGGGCCCGCCGGACGCCCGGGTGAACGACATACGGTCGCTGGAACGCGCGGGTCCGTCTGACATCGCCTTCGCACGGGGGGAGCAGGAACTGGAGTCCGCAGCCGGGTCGCAGGCGGGGGTGCTGATCGCCTCCGAGCGGGTGGAGAGCTTTGGCGGCTCCCTGGTTCTGTGCCGGGACTCGCAGGCGGCCGTGGCCAGGCTGCTGGAGGTCTTCGCGGCCGAACGTTTCCCGCGGCCCGAGGGCATCGGCCCGGGCGCATTCGTCGCCGATTCGGCCCGGCTCGGCTCGGGCGTCGCGGTGGGCAGCGGGGCGCAAGTGGGCGAGGATACGGTGCTCGAGGAGGGAGTGGTGATCTTCCCCGGGGTCTCCGTCGGGCGGCATTGCCGCATAGGACCCCGCACGGTCGTGCACGCCAATGCCTCCGTCCACGATCGGGTCGAGATCGGCGCGGACTGCATAATCCACCACAACGCCGTGATCGGCTCGGAGGGGTTCGGATTCTTCCAGCGCCAGGGGCGTCACGTGAAATTCCACCAGGTGGGCGGCGTGCGCCTGGGCGACCGGGTGGAGGTCGGCGCCCTTTCCACGGTCGACCGGGGCATGGTGGAAGACACCGTCGTGGGCAACGGGGTGAAGATCGACGACCATTGCCACATCGCCCATAACTGTCGCATCGGGGACAATTGCATCATGGCCGGATATTCGAAACTGGCCGGAAGCGTGGTGCTCGGCGAGGGCGTGATCGTGGCCGAGGATGTGGGCGTCACCGACCACGTGAGCGTGGGGGAAGGCGCCATTTTGGGCGCCGGCTCGGGAGTGCACGCGGACGTGAAACCCGGTGAGGTGTTGCTGGGCTATCCCGCCCGGCCTATTGCCGACCAGAGGCGCATTTACGCCCTCATAGGACGTCTCCCGCAAATGGCGAGGCGGCTGCGGAACCTGGAGAAGAAGCTCGCCGATCTGGCCGCGGCGGATCAGCCGCAGCAAGACGATGCGTGAAGGCTGGAATTCACCCCGCCGGATTGCTTATCATGGCGGCGGAGACGGGCATTGCGATGCCGGGCATTGACAGAAAAAGGAGGCGCAAAATGTTGCGCGAAGTCGCGATCGGTTCGTTGTTGGTCTGCCTGCTCGCCGTGGGCTGCGAGAAGAAAGAGCCCGAACCGGCTCCCCCCGAGGAGTCTCAGCCGCAGGCCCGAGCGCCGGCGGGCATGGTGCCCGTGCTGACCGAGCCCGGAAAGTCGGTCTACATTTCGCAGACGCCCGTCACGGTCGGCGAGTACGTGGAATACCTGCGGGCCACCGATCAGCCCGCGCCCCCGCGATGGCAGGGCCTGCAGCCCGGCGACCCGGCGGCGGACGCGCCTATCACCGGATTGACCAGGGAGGAGACCGAGCTTCTCGCCGCGTGGAACCTGGCGCGCGTCCCCTCCCGGGAGGAATGGCAGGACTGGCTGGATGCCGAACTGTACCCCTGGTCGCCGGACGGCCGGCCCGTGCCCGGCGCGCCCATCTACCTGGTCCGCGACTGGGAACTTCGCTCCGAGGGCGAACGCGAGGCCCGCGCCCGCAAAGAGGAACTCCCACAGAAAATACTGGCCCGCTACCAGGAGGAAGTGAACGAGCTGCGGGACAGGCTGAAGTCACGGGCGGATGAGCTCCAGCAAAACGCCGCCCAACGCTGGCAGCAGATCAAGCCCGCCTTCTTCGGGCTGCTGGACAAAAAGAAGGAGCTTGCCCGCCTGAAAGCGCGCGAGAAATGGCGCAAAGAGGCCGTCGCGGTTCTGGAGAAGGTATTCACCGAGAAGGGCAAGCTCGCCGCCGCCCTGAAGACGGGGCAGCCCACGGCGGAGGAGATCGACCAGGCCGTCGGGGCGTACGACCAGACCCTGTCCAGGGCAGTGGGCACTGCCCGAGATGTCCTCCAGCGGGTCCAGGCCCAGGCGCAGGCACTGCAGAAGGCCGTGAAGACCGTGACGGACGGCTTCGACCGGACGGGGCGCCTGCGCACAGAGGCGCTGCCCCCGCAGGTGCAAGCCGCCCTGCAGCAGACGGCCAGCGCGGCCGAGACCGTTCGGGCTGCTCTGCGGCAGCAGGAGATACTCCAGTCCGCCCTCCAGGCGATCGAGTCCGCCCCTGCCCCGTTCGCAGAACTTCCCGCGGTGGAAGAGCTGAACCGGCAGGCCCGGAGCGTGGAGGAAAAGATCGACTCTTTCGCCGCGGACGAGGAACTGGCCGGCAGGACGGAGGACATACGCCGCCGTCTCAAGAGCATCGGCGAGACCATCGAGAGGGAGTTCGAGAAGGAAAAGGTGCTCTTCGAAGAGCTGAGCAAGTGGGTCGAGCTGCGGGCGCGCAGAGATGCCATCGCCGCCCACCTGGAGGCGCTGCGGCAGATGGCGGGCGCGGAGTCCGAAGCCGCCGGCCCCCCCGGGCAAGAGCCTGCCCAACCCGAGTGATCCGGCCGTCCCGCCGGAGCGCACACTTCCACCGGGGCTCCAATGGTTGATGCGTTGATAGCTGTCCTGCTGGGAGCGATCCAGGGCCTGACCGAGTTTCTGCCCGTCAGCAGCACGGCCCACCTCGTGGCGGCGCAGTCGGTGCTGGACTTTCAAAAACCCGGCATAGGCATTGAGATAGCGGCGCACGTGGGCACGCTGGTCGCCATCGTGGTCGTCTTCCTCCGCCCCCTGATGCGCGTGGTGGCCGACGGCGTCAGGGGTCTCATCCTGTGGCTGCGGCGGACGCCGCCCGACGCCATACGCGCGGAGGCGCCCCTTTTCCCCACGGCAGTCGCGGTCGCCGTGGGCACCGTGCCGGGCGTGCTGGCCGGCGTACTGCTGGAGGCGCACGTGAAGGCCGTTTTCGAGAACCTGGCGGCGACCGGCTCGCTGCTGTGCGTGACGGGCCTGGCACTGCTGGCCACCCGGCACGCCCGGACGGCCCGCATAGAGCGGGTCGGACCGTGGCGGGGCCTGCTGATCGGCATCGCCCAGGCGGTCGCCCTGCTGCCCGGCATCAGTCGCTCCGGCGCCACCATCGCCACGGGAATGTTCCTGGGAGTGAAGCGAGGCGAGGCGGCCCGGTTCTCCTTCGTACTGGTGGTGCCCGCCCTGATCGGGGCACCGCTTTACGAGATTTGGCGGTCCCGGGGCGCCACCGATGCCACCGGCGCAGTCGGGACGTCCGCCACCGTCCCGGAACTGCTTCTGGTGGCCGGCACCTCCGCCGTGGTGGGCACGGTCTGCCTGGTGGCCCTGCTGCGCGTTGTGCGGGGAGGCAAACTCCACTGGTTCGCCGCCTACTGCCTGCCGGTCGGCGCGGCGATGGCGGTCGCGGGCCTCTTGATGCGGTAGAGGGCATGTCCGAACAAGCGGCAGACGAGCGCTCCGTCTGGGTGGGGTACTACCGCCAGTCCAGGACATTCTCGCTCAGCATCGTCAGCATCCTCCCTCTGATCGTCCTCTACCACTGCGGCATCGTGCAGAGCAGCTACCCCTACCTCAACTGGGCGCAGGTGCTGCTGGAGGGACCGCTGCGGCTGGTGGGGCTGGGGGCCGCGCACATCTTGAACATCGCTGTGGTCCTTGCCCTCATCGCAGTCCTGTGGCGCAGCGAGGCGGAGGACACGCCGAGTTTCCTCACGGTACTGCTGATGGTGGCCGAGGGCGGCCTGTACGCCGTGGTGCTTCACCGTGGCGGGCTGGCCCTCACGGACGCGCTGTATGAACGCGCTTCGGGGGTGATTTTCGCGCTGGGGTTCGATCGGTTCGCCCCGCTGCTGCTGGCGCTGGGGGCCGGGGTATACGAGGAAGTGCTGTTCAGGCTGCTTCTGGTGGGCGGTCTTTCGCGCGTGCTCAGGACGGTCTTCATGTGGCCGCGGGCGGCGGGGTTGGCGGTGGCGCTGCTGCTGTCCAGTCTGGCGTTTGCCGCCGTTCACCACGTCGGCCCCGTGGGGGAGCCGTTCCAGGCCTATGACTTCCTCTTCCGCGCGGTCTGCGGTGTGCTCCTGGGAGTGGTGTACATCGCGCGGGGCCTGGGCGTGACCGTCTGGACTCACGCCATCTACAACGCCATTGTGGTTCTCGGTGGCGTCTGACAGACTGCCGGATGATGTGGCTCGGCCGGGGGCCCGTCCGCGTGCCCGCCTGGCGGGCAGGCGCAGGCGGCTGAACTGCAGCGCTTGCCGCGAGGATCGGCAGGACGTGGAGCCAGGTTTACTGAGGCGAAGCTGCAAGGTCCTGGCCCACGAGACCTGCCACATGTTCAACATGGACCACTGCGTATACTTCCACTGCCTCATGAACGGGTCGAACCATCTGCAGGAGAGCGACGCCCGGCCCATGCACCTGTGCCCGGTCTGCCTGCGGAAGCTCCACCACAGCGTGGGGTTCGACCCGGTGGAAAGGTACCGGAACCTGCTGGGGTTCTGGAAGGAGCGGCAAGGGGAGCCGGAGGCGACGGACTGTCTGCGTGCGGCGCAGGCAAGCGCCTCCGTCACAATAGCGACGGTGTTTGGAGGGCCACGCTCCGTCAGGGCCGCATCTGATGGGCATACGGGAGACTCGAAGACTGGAGGGGCACCCTCCACCGTACCCGCAAGCGCGAACCCCGCAAAAGAGGCCACCGTTGACAGTGAGCCCCGCCTTGCGTACCCTGTCCCGACCGTGTACATGCACGCTGAACTGTAACCGGAGAGCGCACAGAGATGGCCAGGTTCCAGGTCGGCCTGATTGGCACCGGTGTTCGCGAACGAAGCGACGGCACCCGTCGGCTGGGCATGAACGCCCACCACGCCCGCGGCTACCAGAGTCTGCCCGAGAAGTGCATGATAGTCGCCTGCGCGGACATCCGGCCGGAGAACGCACGGGCTTTCGCCGAAGAGTTCGGCATACCCCGCACTTACACCGACTATCGGGAGATGCTGGAAGAGGAGGACCTGGACATCGTCAGCATCTCCACCTGGCCCCACCTGCACGCGGAGATGACGGTCGCCTGCGCCGAGGCCGGCGTGGACGCCGTCCACTGCGAGAAACCGATGGCGACCACGTGGGGCGACTGCAAACGCATGGTCGCCGTGTGCGATGCGAACGACTGTCAGCTAACCTTCGGACATCAGCGCCGCTTCGGCAGGCCCTTCCAGCGCAGCAAAGAGCTTCTGGACACCGGGGAGATCGGAGAGCTGCGGCGCCTCGAGTTCGCCTGCTCGAACCTCTACGACTGGGGCACGCACCTGTTCGACATGTGCGGCTATTTCACCGACCAGGAGCCGGTGGAGTGGGTTCTGGCCGGCATTGACTACAGCACGGAACGCCTTGTCTTCGGCGCCCATTGCGAGAACGGCGGCACGGCCGTCTGGCACTACGAGAAGGGCCTGTGGGGACGCGCTGCCACGGGGTTCACCGCCGGGGCCAACGCTGCTTTCATGCGCGTGGTCGGGGCTGATGGCACCATCGAGATCGGCCCGGCGGGCGAAGACATGCCCACCGTCCGCGTCCAGAGCCCGGCGCAGGCCGGATGGCGGGTGGTGGACTGCGACGGCGAGGGCACCAGCGACCCCGCCCACTTCCCCCGCGCCATTGCCGACGTGGTGGAGTCATTGGAGCAGGGGCGGGAATCGCTCCTCAGCGGTCACAATGCCCTGCAGACCACCGAGATACTGTTCGCCGCCTACGAGTCCGTGCGCCGACGCGGGCGGGTCAACCTGCCGCTGGAGATCGAAGACAACCCGCTGGTGGCCATGATACAGTCCGGCGATCTCGACCCCGCGCAGGAAAGGTAGGCCGGTTGCGGCCTGCAGGGCGGGCACGGCGGCTAAAAGGTAAGCAGCGACGCCAGCAGAGCGCTCAGGAAGATGCCGTCCCAGGTGCCCGCGCCGCCGATGCTCGCCATGGGCGCCCCCATCTTCTTTATCTTCCCCAGGTTCAGCAGGTCCGCGCCGATCAATGTGCCGAGAGAACCGGTGGCATACGCAACCGGGGCCGCCAGCCCTGAGGGCGCGAGGATAATCGCCAGGATGGCGCTGGCCGCCGGAGGCAGGAACCACGGCGTGGCTATCCCCATCCCCGGCACCACGCGGGAGACGGAGTAGGTCACCACCGAGCAGACGGCGATGGAGACGGCGCCCGCTGGGATGAGAGAGGGCATCCTGGCCAGCAGGTAGAGGGAAACCCCCACCGGTATCAGGCATCCGCCCACGTTGACGGCCACCACCGTGACGGACCGGCGCCGGACGGGCAGCCGGTAGCGCATGCCGAAGAAACTGCGCACCTGGACCGTCTGGCGGGTTTCGCTCTCAAACCTTTTGATGGGGATGTTGACGGCGCTTCCGAGAAAACTGCCCCCGAGGATCAGCAGCACCTGTCCCGGACTGAGCCCCAGCTTGGCGAACCCCGCCGCCACCACCTGCAGGGCTATCAGCACGAAGACGACGCCGCCCAGGAACAGGAACAGGAACCAGAACGGCAGCGCCAGCGGCGTGTAGAGCGGAAAGTCCCCGTCCGAGGCCATAACGCTTTTCTCTCCAAACCGCGCAAGACTGCCCCATGCCGGTGCAACGACCCGTCAATAATTCTAATGAGCGGCCCCGGGCCGTGCAATGTATACCCCGACCATCCAGATCACGGGGGCGATGGCGCCTGCCGGTCCTCTGCCTCCTCCGAGCCGGCGCTGAGCCATTCCCGCACCTCTGACAGCCGGGCGTGGTTCACGACCGGTTCCAGCTGCCGCAACAGGCGGCGGTGATCCTTGCGGCGAAACATGCCCGCTATCAGGCCCGGGCAACCCCTCCAGAGCAGAACCTTGTCGAGATCAAACAGATAGAGCTGCATCCGTTCGGGTGTTTTCAATCGTTTTCCGTGCAGGTAGCGCGTCTTGATCCCGTAGATATCCAGATCATGCAGGGAGTGCAGGAAGCCCACCAGACGTTGGAGGAACGCGCCCTGCTCCTGGCGGTCCAGAAGGCAGAAGCCCGCATTCAAAAAGCTCTTCACCGACTGCACCTGGCCCACGTGTTCCATCAGGACGATGGCCCCGGCCTTGAACGGCCCCGCACGCAGGCGCTTATAGACCACGGGCACGGGCGCACTCAATGCGTTATTGTGCATCAGGCACAGCGCTCGCCATGTGGCCTCGGCGAAAGCCGGCAGCATCACGCGCTGAAAAGACTTGGCGTATCCCGCCCATTTGTAACGCCGGCCCCACAGTTTCACTTCTTTCCCGTCCCGGGAAGCGACGGCCTCAAAGCACTGGTGCGTGCGCTGTTCGGGAAAACGTCGCGTCGTCCGCAGCTCCCAGTCCGCCTGCGCGTCCCCGCGCTCTTCAGGCGGCAACAGGAGGTTGATGCGGGTTCTGAACTGAGCATCAGCAGCCAGCTCCGCGACTTCTTCCTCCAACGCCGCCGGGTCATAGCTCTCGGATGTCACATCCGAAAGGACCGTCAGCAAAACCCACAGGGACAGCAAAAAGGCGATTCCCGCTGCGGCAACCCCTGTGCCGCAGAATGCCAGGGCCGCCTGGCGTGCCAGGGCCAGGCTTTCCTCCAGGCCTTCGCGGACATTGTCAAAATGGCCCCCGAACGCGCTCAGGTCTGTCGCATATCGCGCCCAACCGTTCTGCGGTTCTGCCGAAACCAACTCGCCCCATTCAAGTTCCATCTGCTCGAAGCCCGATTGGCGCGTCAATTCATTCCCGAAGCTCTGTTTCAGGTTCTGCAGGGCTTCACTACACTCCTCAGCCAATCCCTGGAGCCTTTCTACAGAGGCAGTTTCAACTGCCAGCTCCAACAGCGCCACTTCGTGACGCATCTGCGCCACGTAGCCCAGGACCTCGCACCGAGTGTCCTGCAGTATCGATGCGCGCCCGTGAGCACCCCTGAGCCGGACGAAGCCAACCAGCAGCAAGACCAGGGCAGCGACGGAGAAGGCGGCACTGAGGGCCACCAGTACTATCCGCCTGCGAAGTGTTCGCCGGGCTTTCATCGCCGTTCCCGCAATCTCCGGTGTCTCGCAGCGAACGCAGGTTTACTTCAGCGTGGCGCAAACGGTTGTCACAGACCAGCTAATGCTACTTTGTCAAGTCGCTCTGATGGCTGTCGGTGTACCGGCTGATCTGAGGATTCCCCACCATGCGCTGGCCGGCGGCCTGCCGCGGCATCGAAAGCGGTGGCAAGCCACCGCAGTCCGATAATCTGCACTCGCGCAGGGCGCCGGCTTTCGGAGTGCGGCGCCTCGGCGCCGCTTTGCCGTTGCGGGGCTTGCCCCGCCTGTGCCGCTCTCTGCACGATAAGTGCTCGATGTGCCGCCTGGCGCCCGGTTGGAAACGCCGCAAAGCCGCCGAATTGTAA
>CAZNGS010000099.1:0-11984 GCA_964572825.1 uncultured candidatus Brocadiaceae bacterium | reverse complement strand
CGCGGGGACGCTACATATCAGGAGGGCTTTCCTCTTCAATTGTCGAAAGTCGAGGCTAAGGCCAGTCCCCAAAGCATTGGAGAGCCGGTCTTCCTCCATCTTCGTTTGCCAGAGCCGCCCCGGTATCCCGCTTCCGGGCGCAGTAGTGCTCCACCTCCTCCACCGTCATGACCATGAAAGCGGTGGAGAGAGCGTCGGCCAGGGCGGCCGGCTCTGCCAGGGCCCAGGCGGCGGGTCGGCTGGATGGCCGGCCGGTGCGGGGGTCCAGGATGTGGTGGTCGTGCAGCTCTATGCCCGAGCCGCTGAGCGAGCGACGGCAAAGACGGAGCTCCCCGATTGCCTCTTCGCCGCCCGGGGGGTCCCGCAGGGCGACCGGCCAGCCCCCCGCCGGCGGTTGGCCCAGGGGCCGGATCGTGCTCTCGCCCCCGTGCAAGAGGCCCGATCCGGCGTCCCATTGTTCCAGCAGGTCGGCCAGGACGTCCAGGGCGTATCCCTTGCCGACCCCGCCCAGGTCCAGCCGCAGGTCGTCTGCCTGCGCGGTCACGGCATTCCGCTCCTCATGGATTTCCAGCAGCTTCATGCCGGGCCAATCCGGGAGGTTGGCGACGGTCGGGTCGAAAGCGCCGCCGGTATCCCTCCACACCCGGCGCGCAACCCGCAGGCACTCGTAGGCAGTGACACCGATCCGGGCGGTCTCTCCCGCGCGCAGCCGGTTGATGCGTGATACGTCGCTGGCGGGCACGAATCGGCTGAGCGCCCGTTCCAGCCGCCGCAGCTCTTCGAATGCCTGGTCCGCCAGTTGGGCTGCCAACGGGCGGTCCACTGCGCGCAAGAGCAGTTCGAAGGTGGTACCCATCGCGTGGCAGCGGAACGCGTGGTTCCCTTTTTCCGGGTTCATCACGGGCCCTGATCCTCGCTTGAGCCGTTCTCTTTGGAGCGGCTTGCCTCGAACGCCTGCCAGAGATTCGCCTCGACGTAGGCCCGCAGGAAGACGTTCGGGCGCAGCTCAGTCTTGCCCCCGGGCATGGCCCGCAGAAAGTCCACGTAGAGGGTGCGCTCGCCGGGGGGCCTGCGTTCGTAGAGAGCCTCGATCAGTTCGGCTTCCACCGCCGGCTTCAGGAGGATGACGGGGGCCGGCTTGCCGTCCGGAACGCTGTTGTGCCAACCCACCGCGTCGAAGTCCCGAAGGTACCACGGCAGGGGCCAGTAATCATTGCCGGGGCAGATGACCTGGACGTGCATGCCGCTGCCGCGTGGGTGGACGACGGCCAGTTCACGCAGGCGCCGGGCCAGCAGCGGCACGTCACTGGTCGCCTGGGCGTAAACGTAGGGACTGGCCGGGTTCTCATATTCGGTAAAGCTGTCCCGCCACGCCTGCCAGCCCATGTACCCCAGCGCGACGAGCACAGCCGCAGCCGCCGCGATCCGTGTTCCCCGGCCGGGTGTCATTCGGAGGAGGCCCGCCGCGCCGACGCCCGCCAGCAGGACGGTCCCGTGCACCGCACCGATTATGCACCAGGGGGTCTTGTAGGGAATCAAGGAATACATCACCATCAGCGCCAGCGTGTAGAGACCGAGAAAACGGACCAGCGGGGCACCGGAGCGTGTGGGACCGTCTCGCCGCGATCCCAGGGCAAAGCCTATGGCCGCGAGGGCCACAACGGGCAGGTGTGTCCAGAAGCCTTCACCCGGTTTGCCCCACCACAGGACGATGCGCAGGTAGTAGTGCCACGGGTGGAGGTGCCATGAAGCGTCGCCCCGTCCGGAGGCGCGAAACGCGTAGTTGAGGTAGGTAACGATGGAGTCCCACGGCCCCCGAGGGTTGCTCAGGAAGGAGGAGAACAGCAGGGCGGAGAGGAGGGCCGCCAGCACAAGGGCCGCGGCGAATCCCTTCCCCGTCTGCCACCACCGGTCTTTGCCCATCGGGCGGCCCTCGGCCAGCGACCAGAGCAGCGTCAGTCCCGCCGCCACCGCCATCGCCAGCAGGACGATGACGGAGGTCTCCTTGGTGGCGTGCATCATGCCCACGCTGAAGCCTGCCAGCGCCAGCCAGCCCGCTCCCCGCGACCACGGAGCCGGTCCGACTGCGGGTTCGGCCATCTCTGCCGGATGACCCATACTCCTGAGGTAGCGCCAGAAACCCACTATCGCCCCAAAGGAGAAGAAGACCAGCAGCGTCTCCGAGATGTAGTAGCGACTGTAGAAGACAAGGGCAGGGGAGAAGGCGGTGAAGGCAGAGGCCCAGGCGGCTCTGCTGCTGCCGAGGTCTCCCCTCAGCAGCCAGACCAGCGCGATCAGCGCAATGCCGAACAGGGCGGTCACAAGCCGCAGGTCGGACTCCTCCACCTGTTGCAGAACGGGTGCATCGGCGACGAGGCGGACGATGGGCCAGGCGCAGTAATGGGGGGCGGGACCGTGGTATTCCTGGGGGTCGTAAACGTACTCGTTGGTTTCCAGCAGGCGGGCGAACTTGAACGCCTGGACCGCTTCGTCGGGATGCATGGGCCGGTTGCCGCGCCGGCCGAGGCGGAGCGCCGCTCCACCCGCCAGCGCCACAACCGCGACGGCGATCAGCAGCGGGCGATGCTTCATTCTGCCGGCTGGCCGTAGACCTCCACCTCGATGTAGTGGTTGGCTTCGTTGGAGGAGTTGCCGGTGCTGTAGAGGCGCACATACTGGCCTTCCACGCCCCTACAGTCAATCAGCTTGCCCTCGAAGGTCTCGACGTAGCCCTTGTCGCTTCCCACGCCGAGGCCCGAGGAATTGTCGTGGTCGTTGTTGAAGACGGTCTTTACCCCCGTGATGAAGTCGGGGTCGTCCGATACCTGCACGATCACGTCCCGGTACACGCGCGCCTGGGCGTGATAGTGCCAGAGGAGGATGGCGTAGATGGTGGATTTCTGCCCCAGGTCGATCTGGACCCACTGCGTTCCCGGCGCCAGTTCGACGAAACTACCCTGGTAGGCTTCCTTGTCGCCGTCGGTGACGAGTTCCATGTTCCCGATGATGGGCCACTCATCGCTGCTGGTCACGGGTCGGCCGAGGGCCAGGTTTTTCGTGCCGGGCGGGACCAGGAACGGCGGGCGCTGCTTTCCGCTCGGTTTCTCCACGTTCGGTTCATCCACCGGCCTGGGCGTGCCCTCGAACATGGGTTGCGGCAGCTCGACGTCCAGAGGCTCCAGGTTCGCCGTCCGGGGCTCTTCCGTATCGGGTTCTGCCGCGGGCTCCGGGGCGCCTTCCTCTTCCGGTGCAGGGGCGGGTTCTTCCACGGGCGGCGGGGACGGTTCTTCCTGATCTCCCGGTCCGCAGGCGCCCAGGATGAGCAAAGCCCCCGAGACAGTGACGGCGACGAGAACGGCCTTTGTGACTTTCATGGGTTCCTCCTGTCGGGTTTTTCTCTCTACTCCGGCTGCGCTTCCCGGCGGGCCGGGATGCCGTACACTTCCACTTCGATGTAGCGATTGACCTTTTCTTTGTGATTGTTGTTGCTGTAGAGCCGGAGGTAGCGGGCGACCTGTCCGCTGACCAGGACGAGCTTGCCTTCGTAGTTATCCACGTAGTGCATATCCGAGCCCCGGCCGAGTCCCGCCGAGTTGTCTCGATCGTTGTTGAACACCGTTCTCACGTTCTGTGTAAACTCCGCATCGTCCGCCAGCTGCACTATTACATCATAATACACGCGGGGCTCGGCGTGCTCGTGCCAGAACAGGATTGCGAATATCTCGCACGGTCGCTCCAGGTCTATCTGGACCCACTGCAGCCCGCCCATCAGCTCGACGTAGTTGCCGAAACCGGCTTCCCTGATCCCGTCGGTGATCTGGGAGAACTCTCCGATGATCGCAAAATCCTGGCTGGAGGTGACGGGTTTGTCCAGCGCCAGGTTGGTTGTGCCGGGGGGAGCCATCAGGGGGGGGCGCGGCTTGCCGGTCGGCTTGACCAGGTCGGGCACCTCTATGTTCAGGCCTATGTCCGAGGAGACGGGCGATGGAAGCTCCAGTTCGAAAGGTTCCAGCTTCCGCCCGCCGGAGATGAACTGCCTGATCCGGCGGTTGATCACGCCGACGATGTTCCGTGTGGTCTGGCTGGCGCCGGTGATGGCGTCCACCTTGCGAGGCCCCTTCCCGCGGACGCTCACCTCGAAGCCGGGCGTCCCGTCGGGGCCGACGATCTCCTTGTCCACGAACATGTTGGAGAACCAGGGAGTGGAGATCTTGCCCCCGTATCCGGGCGTCTCTTTGTGGCGGTAGAACCGGAGGCCCCGGATGGTTCTTCGGTCGGGGGCCAGGGCCATGACGCCGAAAACGTCCCCGTTTCTCCCCTTGCCGTTCACCTCGAAGCCCACTCCCAGTGGCTCTCCCCGGGCGCCCCGGGCCTTGTAGAGCGTCATATTCCCGGACCGTTCCTTCGACACGTGTTCCTTGAACATTTCGGTCACCCGGATGGGCCGGTACTCGCCCGGCTGAACGATGCCAAAAACGCTGAGGATAGCCTCCTGTTTCTCATACTCCTCCAGTGCCTCGATGAGCGGTCCCCACCCGATCCTGGCCCCCGCGATGGCCATGCCGCAAAGGCTGCTTATGATAACCGTAAAGGCGACCGTGTAGATCTTCTGTTTCATGATAGGTCGCCGTCCTCTGCTGTACCCAGCGCGGCGGCATCCAGGGTGGGGGCCGCGACGTTGCCCAGAAGGATGGCGTACATGGCGTATTCGGCGTTCTCGGTGAAGGCCGAGATCAGTGCCGCCAGCAGGCCCACCAGGGCGCCGTATCCGTAGCGCCCGCCCCTGGTGCCGGGAGACGTGGCGGGGTCGCCGGCCAGGATCAGCGCTCCGAACAGGAATCCGCCCCCCAGCAGAAACCCGTACAGCTCCGGCGCGTCGCCCACGCCGAAGCGGCGTAGCAAGAGAACACTCGCCACGCCCGCGGCCACGGCCGCGGCCGGCACGCGCCAATCCACGGCGCGGCTCAGCGCCAGCACCGCTCCCACCACGATTATGAGGGCGGCCCCCCACTCCGCCGCCGGCAGGCGGAAGCCCGCCAGCTCCCTCACAGTGGCAATGCTGAAGGTGTCGAACGAGGCCCCGGTCGTCAGCGTGGGGAAACTGACCATGGCGAATGCCTTGCCGATGAGCACGGGATTAAACACGTTGTGACCGGTGCCGCCGAAGACCTCTTTGCCGAAGAACGTGCCGAAAGCGGCCGCCAGCGCAGCCAGCCACATCGGTGCGCTGATGGGCAGCACCAGTGCCAGCAGAACGGCCACGGTGAGCGCCCCGCCGCGGGTGCGTTTTCCCCTGAGGTGAGCAACGATCAGCTCCACCGGCCAGGCCGCCGCGAAGCCGACCGCCGCCATGACCAGGACGCGCGGTCCGAGGAACAACACCGCCGTGGCCAGGCAGGGCAGGGCGCACCCAGCGGTCAGCACCATGTATCGCCGGAGCTCTCGCCCCGAAGGCAGGTGCTCGGCCGGGGCGGGCGCCCCGGCGTCCGCGAAGGCCAGGTCTCCCACCGCGCCCGCGATTCTGGTCAGCGTGCCGGGCATGCCATCACCAGCTATCGTAGTAGATGTCTTCCTCGGGGACGCCCCGGGATTTCAGCACCTGCTCGGTGGCGTCAATCATGGGCTCCGGACCGCACAAGAACGCCTGGCGGGGCCGTTCGGCGTCCAGGTGCTTCTCCACGGAGCGGTGGATGAACCCCGTCTCCCCGTCCCAGTCGGGAGCCCTCCCCGGCTCGGATAGAGCGTAGTAAACGTGGAAGTTGGGGTATTCGTCGGAGAGTTTGTCGAACTCCTCTTTGAAGAAGACGTCCGCCCGCGTGCGCACTCCGAAGAACAGGCTGAACGGACGCTCCGGCGAGGCCTGCTGCACGTGCTCCAGGATGGACTTCGCCGGCGCGATGCCGCAGCCGCCGGCCACGCAAACGATCTCCGTGCGGGGGTCTTCGCTCAGCACGAACTCCCCGTAGGGTCCTGTGAAGCGCACGGCGTCTCCTACCTGAACGCTGTGCAGGTAGGTCGAACCCACGCCGCCGGGTATAAGGCGGACGATGAGCTCTATCTCGTGTCCCTCCTCCGGGGGAGAGCTGATGGAATAGGCCCGGTGCACGGGGCCGTCGGGGGTGGGGACCTGGACCTGGACGTACTGTCCTGGCCGGAACTCGATCACATCCGGCTCCACCAGCCTGAGGCGAAGCTGCCGCATGTCGTGGGTGAGCATCCGGGCGGCCGTGACAACGGCCTCGAACTGCTGGATGTTGAAGTACTCTTCCTTGATCCGGACTTCGGTGTCTTCCTTGATCTTCACCTGGCAGGCCAGCCGGACGCCTCTATCTATCTGTTCCCGCGTAAGCAGCGGAAGTTCAGTCGGCAGAACGGGGCCGCCTCCCGAGAGGACCTCCACCGTGCAGTGCCCGCACGTGCCCTGTCCCCCGCAGCCGGAGGGCAGGAAGATGCCGTTGTCGTAGAGCGCGTCCAGCACGGTGCAGCCGCCTTCCACGGTCAACTCTTCACGGTCGTTCACGTTGAGCGTGCAGACACCGTAGTCGGCCAGAAAACGGTCCGCGACGAGCAGGGCGGCGGCGAAAAAACCCCCCACAACTGCCATCGTCAGGACCGAGTATATCAATGTCTCAATCATCGCGATGCGTGGTGTCTGTCATTGGATGCGCGCCATCCCCGAGAAGCCCAGGAACGCCACGGCCATCAGTCCGGTAACAATCATGGTGATCCCCAGCCCCCGGAGGGGTTCGGGTATATCCGCATGCTGCAATCGCTGTCGTATGCCTGCCATCAGGCATATGGCGAGGGCCCATCCCAACCCCGATCCGACGCCGTAGCCAACCGTCTGCGCGAGGGTGTAGCTGCGCTCCAGCATGAAGAGGCTCGCCCCGAGGATGGCGCAGTTGACCGTGATGAGCGGCAGGAAAATGCCCAGGTTGTAGTAGAGGACCGGCGTGAAGCGCTCAATGACCATTTCCACCAGTTGCACGAAGGCGGCGATGACCATGATGAAGACCACCAGCTTCAGGTGCGTCAGGTCCGTTGCGCACAGAGGGGCGCCCTCAACCAGCACGCCGTGGTAGATGGCGTAGTTCAGGGGCGTGGTGCAGCTCATCACGAACACCACGGCCATGCCCAGGCCGAAGCTGGTGCGCATGGTCCGGGAGACGGCGATGAAGGAGCACAATCCCAGGAAGTCCGCCAGCAGGATGTTGTTGGTGATCATGGCGGCCAGGAAGATGATGGCCGCGTGGGTTGTCTGGGGGTCTTGCATGTCAGCCCTCTCCGTGCATGGCGGGCGGAGTGTCCGACTCGACCTCGGGCCAGATGCCGCGCACCACCCACACCACCAGGCCCATGGCCAGGAAGGCGCCCGGCGCCATGGCCGCCAGTCGGATCGGCAGGAAGCCCTCCGGGAAAAGCTGGTAACCCAGAAGCGTTCCGGTTCCGATGGGCTCCCGCACGACGGCGATGGCGCACAGCACGCCACTGTAGCCCAGCGAGGCCCCCAGGCCGTCCAGGGCCGCCCGGAGCGGCGGCTCCCGCGACGCGAATGCCTCGCACCGTCCCATGATGAGGCAGTTCGTGATGATCAGTTCCAGGTACGGCCCCAATGCATTGCGCATGTGAATCCAGTGGCTGCGCAGGTACAGGTCCACCAGGATCACCAGCGTGGCGATGATGAGCATCTGGGTGATCATCCGCACCCGCCGGGGCGTAAAACGCCTGAGCATCGAGACGGCCGTGCAGCTCAGCGTGGCGACGAACGTCAGGCTGGCGCACATGACCAGCGTCTTGTCCAACTGGTTGGTGACCGCCAGGGCGGAGCAGATGCCCAGGGATTGGTACACGATGGGGTTGTTGACGCCGGCGCCCTCTTTGAGGGGTGTCAGCGTACGGTGGGTGGCACCGAATGTACCCGCTCTGGCCATGCGAGAAATGATCGTGTTCGAGAAGGTCCACCGCGGCGAGGTCAGATTTCGAAATCGCCGGTCTCAAACTCCACCGGCGATGCCTGCTCCACGGCCTTGTTGGCGTTCAGGACGCTGACGGCGGTCTCGTAGCCCACCTCGGGCGGGCAGGTGAGCTCCGTGCCCTCCCGGATCGCGCTGAAGAAGTTCTCCAGGTGGAACTGGTGGATGGGCTTTTTCAGTTCTGGCTTCAGGGCCGCCTTTTCCTCCTCGCCTTCCTTGCGCGATTCGCCGATCAACGCGATGGCGCTGGCTCCCTGTTTCTCCACGCGGTCGGCCTTGTCGACCCACTCAGGCGCCTCTTTGGTGGGCTCGGGCACGTAGAAGCACTTGCTGAGGTCTTCGGAGATGTTGATGGTGCCCCGGTCCCCCATGAAGGTCTCGAAGTAGCCGCCGAAGCTGCTGGTGGTGAGCACCTGGTAATGAGCGCGAACCGGACCCTCCTCGGTCTGGTAGACGTAGATGGTGAGGACGTTGTCGTACCACTCCCGGTTGTCCTCGTAGTAGTCCAAACCGCCGCTTGCGACCACGGAGGAGGGGGGACTGTGCAGGAACCAGTTGAAGATGTCGATCTGGTGCGACCCCAGGTCGGCGATGGGTCCGCCGGAGTACCTGCGGTACCAGCGCCAGTTGCGGAAGCGCTCCATCGTTCCGTAGCCGTATTCCTCCAGGATCTCTTTCGGGATCTTCAGCCGGTCCGGGACCTGGGCCTTGCCCTGGGCGGCCCGGTGCCACTGGCCGTAGCAGGTGCAGATGCGGCCGACGGCCCTGTCTTTCTCGATCAACTGCAGCCCGTGCTGATAGAAAGGGTTGCTGCGTCGCTGGTGGCCAATCTGCACCAGTCTGTCGCTCGCCGCCGCGGCCCGGGCTACGCGACGCGCGCCTTCCAGCGTATTGGACATCTCTTTCTCGCAGTACACGTGCAGCCCGGCCTCCAGGCAGGCCACCGTATGCTCGGCGTGCATCCAGTCCGGGGTCGCGATGAGGACGGCGTCGAGATCTGATTCGGAGGCCAGCATCTCCCGATAATCGACGTAGACGTTGGGCATGTCCTGTTTGGAGCTGCGGATGACGTTCGAACCGTATCGCTGGCTGTATTCCCAGATGTCGCAGACGGCCCTGAACCGTATGCCCGGTATGCGCAGCGCGTCTCTGAGCAGGACCATTCCCTGGGAACCGGTCCCGATGATGGCGCAGTTGAGCTGCTCGGCGCTGGAGGCGGCGGAGCTCGACCCGATGCCGAACACCATCCCGGCTCCCGCGGCGGCAGCGGAGGCCAGGAACGACCTCCGACCCATCTCAAAGCGGTTGTCGTAATTCGCTTTCTCGTGCTGTTTCTTTTTCGGTCTATCCGTCATGCTTGCCTTTCCCTGGTTTGCCCCGAGGCTGACACGGGCAGGCATGCCGCGTCTGCGGTCCACGTGCCCTGGTTCGGCAACAGGCCCGCCACGATCAGTAGATTGACTCGGGGAAGTAGTACTCCTCCGCGTTCTCGGGGGTGATCAGCTCAACGTCCAGCTTCATGTGCCGGGGCATGAAGTCCGACACCGCCTCGACATTGCCGTCGCGCAGGTTGCTGACGCACATGTGAATGCCGACGGCGATCATCGACGGCGGGTAGGTAACGGTGGCGGGATACATGGGATCGCCGTCCATGACTTTCCTGACCACTTCCTTCATCCCGCCGCCACCGACTGTCCACATCCGACCCTCCGCTCCGGCTTCCCGTATGGCCTGCTCGACGCCCAGGGCCATGTCGTCGTCCGCCGCCCAGACCGCGTCGATGTTGTCGAACTGCGCCAGGAAGTTCTTCATGACGCTGTGGGCCTTCTCCCGGCTCCACATGCCGGGCTGCTGGCCGAGTATCTTCACGCCCGGATACCTGTCGAAGACCTCCGTGGCCGCTTCGACCCGGTCGGTATTCACCGTCGACGGGATGCCCTCCAGCACCACGATGTTGCCCTGACCGTCCAGCTTCTCACAGATGAATTCGGCGGCCTTGCGTCCGAACGCCTCGTTGTCGCCTTCGATGAAGACATCTGCGACGGGCTTCGTGAAACCTCGATCCACGCTGATCAGGTATATCCCGTTATCGTGGACCTGGCTTGCCATGGGGGTCAGCGGCTCCGACTCGGTGGCCAGCACCACCATCCCGTCCAGCTTCTGCTGCGCCATCATGTCCTTGATGTCCGCCGTCTGCTTTTCCGGCGTATCGGCGGTGGCGTAGACAAACCTGACTTCTTCCTCCGGGTAGAGCTCCATGGCCCGACGGGCCCACCATCCCACGCCGGCCGTCCAGCCGTGGTCGGCAGCCGGCACGGTGACGCCGATGACCAGTTGCTTCCGCGGCTTGCCTGCCGGAACTTCAGTGCCGGCAGGGCGATCGGATTCTCCGCAGCCTCCGCCGGCCCACACAATCCCGGCTACCACCAGGCAGATCACTACACGGTTCATCATCTACCCTCCCATGGAATGGCGTCCTGGGGGACGGCTTATCCCTGACCGGCGCGATCGCTTCGCTGCACCAGGACCGCACCGACAATGATCACTCCCTTGACCAACCCGTGCAGGTAAGGGGAAACCTGCAGTAGATTTAACATGTTACCGATAACTCCCAGAATCAGCAAGCCGATGATCGTGCCCCAGACCCGGCCGGCCCCTCCGCTCATGCGGGTGCCGCCGATCACGACCGCGGCGATGGCGTCCAGCTCCCACATGGACCCGGTCTGGCCGCTGCTGACGGCATTCATGCGCGAGCTGTTCATCAGGGCGGCCAGCCCGGCCAGGCCGCCTATCAGGGTGTACGTCAGCATCTTAATGCGGGCGACCGCGATGGCCGAGTAGCGCGCGGCCCGCTCGTTGGAGCCGATGGCGTACACGTAGCGCCCGTAGCGCGTCCAGTTCAGCAGGACGTAGGCGGCCGCCGCCGCCACGATGAAGATCAGCAGCGGCCAACGCAGCACGAGCGCGTTGCCGTACTGGTTGGTGAGGTAGGGCAGCTCAATGCCGCCGACCCCCAGCTTGCCGAAAAGGTCAGCGCTGGCCGACCGGAACTCGCCGCCGTCCGCCAGCGCCAGGGCCAGCGAGCGGTAGGCGGCCAATCCGCCCAGGGTCGCGATAAACGGGGCGACCCGTCCCCTGGCGATGAGCACTCCGTTCAGAAGACCGGCCAGCGCGCCGACGAGCGGAATCAGTGACCAGCCGATCAGCACGCCCCACACCTCTGATCCGCCTACCCCCAGCCATGAGAAAAACCCGGCCAAGGCTACGCGCACGCTTCCCGCCGGGAGCGACAGCGTGACTTCCCGGCCTCCCTCGGCGGCGGCCAGGATGTCCGGAGCGCCGATGACCGTGTTCATCACCCAGATGCCGAACCCCCCCGCAATGGCCACCAGCGAACCGACCGACAGGTCGATTCCGCCCAGTATGATGACGAACGTCATGCCCAGCGCAATCACGCCCCTGTAGGAGAGTTCCTCCATCACGTTCAGCAGGTTCTCCGGGCGGAAGAACCGCGGATTGAACAAACCAGTGAACCCGATCAGCAGGAGCAGGGCGGCCACGGGGCCGAACGTCTCCGCCAGCCGTCGGATGGAGGAACCGCGGCGCGGCTGCTCCTTCAAGGACGATTCGTCGAGGGACTCCATCGGCTCTTTCCCGGTGATTGCAGAGTGCCGGTGTTCGCCGTGCACCGTGAAAAGGTGCGGGGCTTCAGCAGGAATTATACCCGCCATGCAACTCTCGCTCCACCCGGTGGCAATTGAAGCGGCCCCAGGAGGCGACGAAACGGCTGAAGGCTCCGATGAAAAGAGTTGCAGAGGCGCATCCCGCCCGGCGGGACGGGGAAGCTGGAGGTGAAATACGAGGCCCTCGACGTGGTGGGGGAGTTTACGCGGTACGTGGTGATCGAGAGCAACAATCCCTCCGACAGGCAGGTTTCAGTGATCCTGCAAGGTGATGTACTGCCGGAGTTCGAGCTGGAACCCCAAGAGCTCGACTTCGGCTTGGTGGCAG
>CAZNGS010000098.1:0-12234 GCA_964572825.1 uncultured candidatus Brocadiaceae bacterium | reverse complement strand
CGGGCCAATTACCTCCACTGCCGGCGCCAAACACCTCACCTCGGTGAAGTGTTACTCCGGCTCAATGTAGCGCAGCACGATTTTCAACTGGCAGATTGGTTTTTGCCTTGCGGGGGCCATATTCTCTGCTCCTTCGCTCGATGGGTTCAGCCCTGGACGGCCAGTTTCAGGCCGCCGACCATGATGGGCGGGGCGCAGGTGCTGCCGACCCACTGCTGCTCGCTGCCGATGGCCTCCACCCGTTTGAACACTTCGTAGACGCTGCCGGCGACCATGCAGTCCTTGACCCGGCCGGCGATCTCGCCGTCCTCGACCAGAAACCCCAGCGAGACGTTGACGCTGAACTCGCCGGCCAGGGTGTTGCTCTGCCCGGAGCCGAGTGTCTGGTCCACGATGAACCCGCGCTCCAGCCCGGCGATCATCCGCTCCAGCGGGATGTCCCCGGCGGTCACCACCGTGTTGGTGGTGGAGGGGGAGGGCCGGCTGGAGTAGCTGCGGAAGCCATGCCCGGTGGGCTCGATGCCCAGCAGGCCGGCCGTCTGCAGGTCCGCCAGGTAGGTGCGCAGCACGCCGGCCTCGAACAGGTGCTGCCGGCGGGCGGGCACGCCCTCGTCGTCGGCAGGGCAGCTTGCCGGCGCGAAAGGGACGGTGGGGTCGTCGGTGACCGTCAGGCGCTGGTCCAGGACTTGCTCGTCGATGCGGCCGCGCAGCACGGAGGAGCCCTTGTGGACGTGTTTGCCGCTGAGGGCCACCTCGAGGGGCTGGAACAGGTTGCCGAGCGCCTTGGGCAGGAAGATCATGGGCATGGCCACCAGGCGGGCCCGGACGACGGTGGAGGCCAGGCGCATCTTGCGCAGCGTCTCCTCGGCCAGATCAGTTATGGACTCGAACGGCCGGCCCCAGCTCTTCTGCTCGTAGATGTCCAGAAGTCCATCGTCGCGGACCTCCTGCACCTCGGTCCAGGCGGACATTGAGGTGGAGGGGTATGCGAGGTCCAGCCCGGCCGTGTTGAGGATGCGCTGCCGGTTCAGGGAGCGGGAGATGCTGGAGGAGAACAGGTATTCATCGCTCGCCTGCCGGCTGAGGGCCAATGCCTCCCGGCCCATCTGGGCCATGGCCTCGGCGGTCACGTCCTGCATGGCTTCATCCCGGAGCTCGACCGAGGGCAGATCGGCGGGCGCCGGGGGCAGCTCGAACCGGGCCTCGTCGCCGAACTCGGCGCTGGCGGCGGCCATCTCGACCAGCTTCTCCGGGCGGCGCAGGTCCGTGGTGGAGGCGAACCCGATGCGCCCCCTGTGGATGACGCGCAAGCCCACGCCCCGGTGCTGTCGGGTCTGGACCTGCTTCAGGTTGTTGTTCTCGAAGCGAACATTGACCGTTTCGCCGCTCTCCTCGTAGACCTCCGCCCCGTCAAAGCGCGCGCGGGCGAGGTCCAGGACCTGTTCGGCCTGATCGTCGCTCATCTGGGTGTAACTCCGGCTTATGCGTTGTTTGATGTGGGGGCATCTCCGGCCGGACGGGCTCAGCGGCCGCCGATGACCACGTCCCGGATGCGGCAGTGGGGGCCGCCGTCACCCACGCGCAGGGGGGCCTGCCCGCCCTTGCCGCAGCCGCCCAGGCCGCCGTGCATGGCGAAGTCGTTGCCGATCCGGTCGATGTTCTGGAGAGTCTTGAAGACGTTCCCGGTCAGCACGACGTCGCGGACCTTCTCGGCGATCTCGCCGTGGCGGACGCGGTATGCCTCTTCGGCGCTGAAGGTGAACATCTCCATGTTGGTCTGCCCGCCCAGGCAGCCGACGGCGTAGAGGCCGTCCGGCGTGTCCGCCAGCATCTGTTCGAAGCCGGTCTCGCCCGGCTCCATGAAGGTGTTGGTCATGCGCACGATGGGCGGGTGGCGGTAGGAGATGGCGCGGCCGTTGCCGGTGGGGCGCTCGCCCATCCTGGCGGCCGTCTCGCGGTTGTGCAGCCTGCCGGCCAGCACGCCCTCCGTTATGAGTGCGTTGCGGGAGCCGGGGACGCCCTCGTCGTCGAAGGCCACGAACCCCGCCTCGCCCGCCAGGGAGCCGTCGTCGGTGATGTTCAGGATATCCGGCCCGAAGCGGCGCCCGATCTCCATGATCTCGCGCAGGCGGGGGTTCTCGTAGAGAAAGTCCGACTCGCTCAGGTGACCGAAGGCCTCGTGCACGAACACCCCGCACAGCTTGGGGTCGATGATCACGGTGTAGGTGCCGGCCTCGACGGGCCGGGCTTCCAGGGACTGCAGGGCCCGCTCAACAACCTCCTCGCATGCCTCGTCCATGGAGGTGACCTTGTCGAAGCCGCGCAGGTCGCCGTTGTCCTCGCGGGCGTACTGGATGTTGTCACCGTCCACGGCGATAGCGGTGAGCACGGCGCCCGAGAAGACGTATTCCTGTTCGATGAAGGTGCCTTCGGAGTTGGCGAACCAGGTGGTGGTGTGGGAGTCGCGGTAGATGACGCGGCTGCTCTGGATGCGGTCGTGGGCGAGTATGGTGTCGTTGTAGCGCCTGCACAGGGCGTGCTTGTCCTCCAGCGCCACCTCGGCGGGATCGGTGTCCACGGGTGTGCGATAGCCCTGCTCGTAGGGCCCCACCTCGGCCAGATCGAACGGCTGTCCGCCGACCAGCTCCGCCTGTCGGACGGCCATGCGGGCGTACTTTTCCATCCGGTCGGTGTCGTTGAAGGTGGCGAAGCCCCATCCGCCGCCCTTCAGCACGTGGATGCAGCCGCCGCGGTGGGTGCGCTCGCCGATGTCCTCCAGCTCCCGGCCGGCGTAGTACACGCTGGTTCCCACGCCCTCCTGCAGCCGCACCTCGGCGTAATCGGCAGGGAGTTTCTGGCAAAGATCGAGCAATTGAGCTTTCATCGAATCGTGTCTCTCCCCGGCAGTGTCAGATGCGCCGGCCCAAAGGAAGCGATTTTCGCACACGAAATGGAGCGGGACAACCGCCTGCCTCAGTCCGCCCCACCTCTCCAGAGCGCGGCATAGCTGAAAGGAACGGGCGTGTGCCGGCAGAACGAGAATGCGCACATTGTGAAGGCCCGCACTATGCGGTGCCACCGCACGGGGGAGACGTGAAGCTTCGGTTCGGTTACCAGGAGCCGGCCGCCGGGCCGCAGGTGTTGGGCGATGCGCTCCGCCGCCTGACCCAGGTTCGCCGTCTCGTGCATGGACCAGAAGGCCAGGGCGAAGTCGAAGGTCCGCCCCAGCTTCAGATGCTCCACGGGCGAAAGGTGCCTCTTGATGCGCTCTTCCACGCCCGCCCTGGCGGCCCGGCGCCGCACCACCTCCAGCAGCGCCGGCTCCACGTCCACCGCGCTCACCTGCCCATCGGGGCCTACGAGTTCCGCTGCGGCGATGGTGAAAAAGCCCATGCCGCAGCCGATGTCCAGCACGGTCATGCCCGGCTCAAGCCACCGGGACAGTATCCGCTTCGGATCCTGCAGGTAACGCCGCAGCCGGTTGTCAAAGGCGTAGACGAACCACCACGGATAGCCATCCCGCGGCATGTCTCCTCCCCCGGGGTCTACTCTTCGCCGGTGTACTCGATGGCGCCTGCGTCGCGGCCGTCGACCGGAGCGTTGCCCAGGAAATCCCGCAGGAACGGACCGTGGAATTCCCAGGCGTAGAGCTCCTCGATGGTGGTCATGGCGTCAGCCAGGGTGCCGCGCGAGACCCGCAGGAAATCGACGGCGCCGGCGAAGTGACCGCCGCCGGGTCCCCTGCCGACCACGAAATCAGCCGCGTTGGACAGAGAGTCGCCCTGCTTGAGCTCGGTCATTGCGGCGGTGGCCTGCCTGCGGCCGTCCACGTAGATGGCCAGCGTCTGCTTCTGCCGGTCCACCTCGGCGATCACGTGGTGCCATTCGCCGTCGTTCACGCGCCCGCTGGAGGCCACGCTGTCCGGCAGCCCGTCGGAGCGCACCGTGAGGGTCACGCCGCCGGACTGGTTGACGCCCAGCACGTAGCCGGCGCGGAGCATCTTGGAGACGAGCACGCCGCCGGTGTGGCCCGGGTCGGTCCGGAAGTGCACCTCGATGAGGAAGTTATTCACATCCATGTCCAGCGTGATGCGATCTTCGCCGGGCACGGTGGCCTTGCCGCCCCTGTACTCGATGGGCTCGTCCATCTGGGCCTGGGAGATGCCGGCGGACTGGTCGCGGCCGTTGAAGGTCAGGGCGCCGCGCGTCCAGTCCTCCAGGTCGCCGGTGACATAATCGTCGGCCGAGACGTTGACGGCCCGCAGGGGGTGATGGGGCATCTCATGGTAGGTCGTGCGCGGCCCGTAGTAGGGCTTCATGTACCAGTGATCGTCGATCAGGTGGGCGGGGTCCTTGTGGTTGATCCGGAAGTTCCACTCCCCCACCATGCCGTAGAGGGCCCAGGGCACGAAGACCCGCACGCCGCGGCCATCCGCCGGCGAGTTCTGCTCCAGCCGGAAGTCGTGGGCCTTCGCATTGCGGAAGAGGCTGGCGGCCTGCGGTTCGCCCAGCCCGGACGCCAGCGCGTGCCGGGCCTTGAGGGCCTCCCGCATCGACCCCAGGCTCTCGTGGGGCATGCCGTTGGCCTCGAAACACCCGAAGTGCTGCGGCGCCCCGGCGAATACGTTCCCGGCGTAGCCGTTGGTCTCGTAGGCGAACTCACCCCCCACCTCGCCCACGTGGGCCTGGTTGGCCTCGGCGGGGCTGGCCGCGGGGCTGGCGTGCCAGAAGTACCAGTCGCCGATGTCCTCCCAGATGTTACCCAGAAACAGGTCGCGTCCGGCCTGGGGCGCCTGCCGACGCGTGCCCACCACGAACCGGAAGACGGAGTTGTTGAAGAACGTGTTCTGGAAGCTGTGGATTTCCTGGAAAGCCGACGTGTTGCCGTGGGGCTGCTTCTCGTTGCTGTTTCCCCAGGCGATGTTGTTGAAGTGGTAGTTCTTGAACGAGCCGTCCAGGTAGTAGGCGAAGCCGAAGTGGCGCTGCTGCCAGTGCCAGAATCCCCCGGGATTGCCCGAGATGTTGTTGAATACGTAGTATGGGCCGCCCTGCCAGGTCTCGATACCGCCCCAGTCATTGGTCTTCACCAGGGGATCGGTCACTTTGTTGTGGTGTATCAGAATGCGCGACATGGGGGCGTCGCCCAGGTAGCCGCTGGGCTTGCCGCCGAAGATGAACAGGCCGGCCCCGTAGCAGCGGTCCAGCATGTTCCCGGCGATCTCTGCCGCCTCGGGGAAGCTGACCTGCAGTGCGTGCCCGTGCTCGCCGCGCGGCGGGCGCATGCCGATCTTGTAGAGCCGGTTGCGCAGGACTTCCGCCCGCCGGAGCACGCCCTTGGGCGGCTCGCGCAGGCCCCAGTGGGAGCCGTCCTGCACCGAGATGGCGCCGTGATCGGTGAGGACGATCTCGTTGTCGGTCACACTGACGGGATTGAGCACGTCGTGGCCGCCCGAGGCCTTGAACTTGACGGCCCTGTTGATGTGCTCGAACCGGCAGTGGTGCACGCGCAGGTCATCGCCGGTGCCCGTCAGGCGCACGCACGCCACGTCAACGTCCGCCGAGAAGGGCCGGCGGTTGGGCGCGGCGACGTTGGTGAACCGGAAGGTGAGCCCGCTCACCTCGACGTGCCGGGTGCCGGAGGCCAGGGAGACAAGGGTGCCAGAATGCCCCGCCTCCAGGTGGGCCTTGTTGGGATCGCCCTCGTCCGGCAGCCGCAGGTAGAGCCGGCCCGCCTCTTCGTCGAACCACCATTCACCGCCTTCGTCCAGGAAGTAGGGGCTGTTCTCCAGGTAGTAGCGGTTGCCGCCGAATATCCTCTGCCCGCCCCCGCCCCAGAAGCCGCCGAAGTAGATGGTGTGCGTCTCCGGGTCGAACTTGACCACCTCGCGGGCCGCGGGCGTGCCCATGACCGGCCCCCACTCGGTGTACATGAAGGCCTGCTCGTAGGCTTCGGGGGGCAGCGTCAGATGCTCCGGGTCGGTGCCGTAGTTCAGCCTGTCCTTGCCTTCGATGGTCTGTTCGGCGATCCCGGCCTCGCCCCACTCCCATTCCCACCACTGGCTCATCACGTCCTGCGGGTCGACCTCCTCCCAGTTGGGCGTGCGGGCCAGGGGCAGGCGCGTCACCTCGTCTCCCTCCACCAGCCACAGGGTCCAGGGCCGGTGGCCGGCCGCCAGGTCCGTGTACCAGACCCTGGACGGCTCGGGCATGCCCTCGGGGGCGGTGCCGGTGTCGGCCCTCTTCCAGGCGCTCCGGATACGGACGGAACCAGAGATGAGGGCTTCTCCCTCCCCCCACGACGGGTCGGAGGTCAGGCGGATGGGCTCACCGGGTTTGCCCGATTCATCGCCGCTGAGGGTGCCGCGGTAGGTGACCCCCCGCTTGAAGACGTAGGCATGGACGCCGGAGCACTGCGCGGCCCGCTCCGTGGCGGCTGCGTCCCAGGGATGGTGCTTCCAGGGGGAATCCGTGGTCTCCCCCGTGTTCCGGTCGTCCCCGTTTTCAAAGTCGATGTAACGCACAGAGGAGCCCTCCTCGAAGGAGAAAGGCATGGGCGCCCACTGCAGGTCTCCCTCCGGCAGCACCTTGGCGTGGGGCTTCTGCCACGACCACTGCGCGTCCTGCGCGCTCACAAAGCCACCGAGTCCGACAACCAGCAACATCGCCACCATCAATCTCATCGCAAAGCCTCCCATCAGTGTCATTCCCTCTGCGCGCACTATTCGAGGGCTCCTCAGCTCGAGCTCTCCACCTCGGTCACGCGCAGCTCTCCCTCCGTCACCCCGGATACTTCCCGGACGAGCTGCCGGGCGATCTCAGTCCATTCCGTGAAACGCTCCGGCCGGTGGTCGCACGTGTGGGTGTCCTTCAGCACCATCTCCAGCACGCAGCCGTTCGCCCCCGCCACCTCCAGCGTGTGCCGGATGTATCGGCGGACGCGCTCCGGGTTGAACTCCCCGCACAGGTGCGCGGGGTGGGGCTTCCAGGAGTAGATGTAGTCGCCCCGAAGTTTCTCGGCCGCCTCCTCGACATCCGCGAACGGTGAGATGGAGATGCGCCGCATGTTGGGGAACGCGAAAACGTATTCCAGCTTGCCTCCCGTCAGCGGCTCGCAACACCCGCAGCCGGTCAGCCCGAAAGGCTCCAGGAGCTGTTTTTCGTAGGCCATGACGAACTCGGCGTGCATCACCGGGGAGACCTGCGCCATCTCCTGCGACTCGGCCGAGGCCCACATGTCGCGGGGCCGCACGGCGCCGCCGTCGAAGTCTTCGCGCGGCAGCTCGTCGGTGTAGCCCACACCGCCCGAGGAGTGATAGGTGCCGTCGTTGTTCAGGTCCAGCAGGTCCAGGTCGATGTATTGCTGTATGCTTCGGCGGTGCCCTTCGGTGAGGACCGACATGGCCTCGTGGACGAAACCCGGATCGGCGGCCATGTCCATCATCACCTCGCCCAGTCCGCGGAGCCGGCAGTATTGATTCATCAGGTGGAAGGACACGCGGTCCACCCCCTTGAGTTTCACGTCCAGGATGTCGCCCAGCAATTCCTGGTGAAACTCCAGCTCGCGGGCCGTGGCCTCGTCGTCCCGGGTGATCTCGGGGAAGTGGAGCTTTTTCAGATCCTCCGGCCTGTGGACGACGGGATCGAAGCCCCACGCGCCGCGATTCTCCGTGGAGGGCACGTTGCGGCTCCGGAGCCCCCATCCGGTGCTGCGGGTCACCTTGTGGACGACGTAGTCCCCCTCGATCACGGTGTCATCGAACAGACGTTCGTGGTAGTAAATCCGGGAGCGCAGGTTCCATTCGATGCGCCGGGCCTTCTCGCCCTTGCACCGAAGATCCGAGTTAGTGATCAGCTCCCGCCAGGAGCCCTCCGGAAAGACCAGGATCATGGGGCGGAGCGGCCGCAGGCTGTTGTGGCGCTTCCACAGTCGCCGCCTCTCCTCCATGACCGGCAGAGCGGCGATGTCGCGCACCCGCCGGGCCAGATCGCGCAGGATTGTTTCCTCGCGGGGCGTTACGCGGGCGTCGTCGTTCATTGGAGGGATTCCCAAGAGCGGTATACAGGGGCTCCTTACCACAAACTAACCGGAACGAGCGATGCTTTCCAGCCAATCAGGTCCGGAAGCGACGCGGCTCCGTGCTATGACTTCCACGCTGGTCGCCCCGGGTGTCCCCTCGCGCGGATGGTGAGGGCAAAAACGAGAGCGATTTGCCCGCCGGTGCGGGCTCCCAACGACGGGGGACCAGGCGGGGGCATCATGGCAGGGGGGCGCAAGCCTGGCGGCGGTCCGGCTGTCGCTCCGTTGCACACCGTGCAATCGAGAATCACACAGCACAACCCGGGCGCGCGGGGGGCTCAGTCGGGATGTTTTTCGTCTTCTTCGCTGGACACCGCCTCCTGGAAGTAGCTCAGGGTCATCCGCAGGCCGTCCAGCCTGTCCACGCGGGGTTCCCATCCCAGGGCCCTTTTCGCCTTCGCGATGTCGGGCTGGCGCACCTTGGGGTCGTCGGTGGGCAGCGGCTCGAAGACGATCTCGCTGTCGCTCCCGGTGATCTCGATGATCTCTTCGGCGAGCTGCAGAATGGTGATCTCGTCCGGGTTGCCCAGGTTGACCGGCTCGTGCTCCTCGCTTTCCAGCAGCATGTGGATGCCGCGCACCATGTCGCTGATGTGGCAGAAGCTGCGCGTCTGCGAACCATCGCCGTAAACGGTGATGGGGTTGCCCTTGAGCGCCTGGCGGAAGAACGTGGGGAGGGCGCGGCCGTCGTAGAGGCGCATTCGGGCGCCGTAGGTGTTGAAGATGCGCGCGATGCGGCTGTCCACCTCGTGGACCCGATGGTAGGCCATCGTGAGGGCCTCGGCGAACCGCTTGGCCTCGTCGTAGACGCCGCGCGGCCCGACGGGGTTCACGTTGCCCCAGTAGTCCTCGGGCTGCGGATGTATCTGTGGGTCGCCGTAGCATTCGCTGGTGGAGGCAAGCAGGAAACGGGCGCCCTTGGCCTTCGCCAGCCCCAGCGCCTTGTGGGTGCCCATCGCCCCCACCTTCAGGGTCTCGATGGGGTATTCCAGGTAGTCCACCGGGCTGGCCGGGGAGGCGAAGTGCAGCACGTTGTGGATGGGGCCGCTGATGTGGATGTATTCGGTGACGTCGTGGTCGATGAAGCGGAAATTGGGGTTGCCGAACAGGTGTTCAACATTTGCCCCCGACCCCGTGAGCAGGTTGTCCAGGCAGATCACCTCGTGTCCCTCGTCCACAAAGTGGTCGCAGAGGTGCGATCCGATGAATCCTCCGCCTCCGGTGATGACCGTTCTGTGTTCCATTGCCTTTTCCGAAAATGTCGGGGGTAGCGGGGTCCGTCACTCTCCTGGCGCTTCGGGGATCTCGGCCCCGAACCCTCGGGGCACCAGCAGCCTGCGCGGCGTGTCCATGATGTACACCTTGTCGGTCCAGGGCTCGCCCTGGGGCGCCTCGTCGATGGCGCCGAGGCACGAATGCATCGAGGCGCTGACCATGTCGCAGTGGTGCATCAGCAGCGCCTCCGCAGTGCGCGGAAGCACCGGCGAGCCCCACTCGAGCTTGCCGTGGTGGCTCAGCACAGTGTGGAGCAGCAGCGTCTTGAAATGGGCGGCCTCCCCGGCCTTTTCCGGTTCGAGGGAGGGCTTGACGGCGCTGTCCCACAGGTTGCTGACCATGGAGCCGCTGATGAACACGTGATCCAGAAGCTCGCCCGTCTCGGTGCGTTCGCTCACGCCGGTGGTGAGCCTGTAGGTGTTGATCTTCCCGACGTCGTGCACGGCCGCGGCGCACAGCAGGAGCTCGCGGTCGAGCCGTTCTTCATAGAGCCCGCTGATGCGGTCGGCCAGGTTCCAGACCTCCAGCGTGTGCTCCGCCAGGCCGCCCTGGTAGTTATGGTGGTGGAAGCTGGCGGCGGGGCTTTCCATGAAGGCGACCGCGAAGGAGCGGTTCGAGTAGAACTCCCCCATCAGTTTCTTCAGGTAGGGGTTGGAGAACTCCTCGCGGTCCCAGTTGAAGAGGGTCTCGAAGGCCTGTTCCACGTCCACCTGGGTGTGACGCACGTAAGGTGTGAGGTCGTACTCCTCGGGCTTCAGGACGGTGTAGCGCTGGATGTTCAGCTGCTTCTGGCCCCGGTATTCGTCCACCCGGGCCAGCACCTCCAGGCCGAGGCCGGCCTTGATCTCGGCGCCGATGTTGTCGCTCCAGACCTTGCCCTCGATCTGGCGCCCGCCTTCTGTGTTGAGGTTGAGAGAATAGTAATTCTGCCCGCGGCGGTCGACTCCGAGGCGGACCTCCGCCACCAGGAAGACCTCGTCGGTTATGAGCTGTCCGGGCTCCAGCGAGTCGATGTCCATAGGGGGGCCTTCAGCGATGTTCCGAGGCGTTCACAGCGAACCGTCACAGTAGTTTGCGCCCCCCGTTTTGTCAAGTGTCTGCCCCGGTTAGTCGGTTCCTCCATGCTCCTGGATCAGCTCAGCCACGTTTTCGTGGCCCTGCTCGTGTGCTATCTGCAGGGGCGTTTTGCCCTTCAGATCGGCGTTCGGATCGGCACCGCCCTCCAGCAGCGCCCGGACCACCCCCGTTCGGCCGTCCTTCGCGGCCCAGTGCAGGGGCATGGCCTTCCATTTACAGCGGGCGTTGACCGGCACGCCCCGCTCGATAAGCCACCGGGCGACTTCCTCGGCATCCTGCTTGGACAGGGCCGCGTAGTGGAGCGGGGTCAGGTCATTCTTATCGGCCACGTCCACGCGGGCACCGCGCTTGGCCAGAAGCTTGACGACCGGCAAAGCCCCCCGCTTGGCAGCGCCCAGCAGCGGTGTCTTGTCCTTGTCGTCCTTCACAGTCGGGCTGGCCCCCTCGTCGAGCAGCAGTCGTGTCTCCTCCAGGCGACCAGCGTTGGCGGCGTGATGGAGCGGCGTCATGCCCTTGTCGTTCCGGGGCGCCAGTTCGGCTCCGTGCTCCAGCAGCAGCCGGAGGATCTGTTCGTGCCCCTGTATGGCCGCCAGGTGCATTGCGGTGGTGCCGCCCTTGCCGGGCGCATTCGGGTCTGCGCCCCCTTCCAGCAGCGGCCGCACGGTGTCGTAGTGGCCCCAGTCAGCGGCGCAGTGCAGCGGCGCCCAGCCGTCCTTGCCGCGCGCATTCACCTTTGCCCCCTTGCGAAGAAGCAGTTTTGCGACGTCTTCCGCACCGCAACTGGCGGCGACGTGGAGAGGGATCCGGCCGTCGTTCCGCCGCGCGTTGACATCGGCGCCCGCCTCGATCAATATGCTGGCGCCCTGGTCGTCACGCCAACGCCCGCAGGCGTGCAGCGGCGTCTCGCCCTTTGAATCCCTGATGTTCACGTCCGCGCCATGTTCCACCAGGTACCGCAGGGCGGGTTTCTCAAATCGGTAGACGCGAACCGCCAGATGTAAACCGCTCAGTCCATCCTCGTCCTGCATGTTTACGTCCGCCCCGGCTCCGAGCAGCTGTGGCATCACATCGGCCCGGCCGGCCTCGGCTGCCAGCAGCAGGGGCGTCCTGCCGCGGGCGTTCCGGGCGGCCGCATCTGCGCCCGCACGGATCAACTCCCCGACGATCTCAACGTGACCGGCCCGCGCCGCCTCGTGCAGCGGCGTATTGCCGTTTTCCGGCGCCCGGAAGCGCACGTCCGCACCGGCCAGGAGCAATTCGCGAACCTTCTGCAGGTTTCCCCCCCGTGCCGCCATGTAGAGAGGGGGTAGATCGTGAGTAACCCACTGCTCGATCTGCCTGTAGAGAGTCTCCGAGATTCTACGTTCGTTATAGGAGACAACGATCTCGTCGCCCACCCGACAGCGGGTTCGCTCGTACAGGGTCCTGGTCAGCTCTCGGTCCTTGTTCCAGTAGGCGAGGACCAGGCCGATGTCGCGCTCGTGTTGGGAGTGGGGATGTTGTTCCACCAAGCGGCGCAGGACAGGGCGTATCTCGCCCCAGATGTCCTCACGGGTGAAGGCCACCCGTATCTGGGGATAATCGTCCCTTTTCCAGTAGGATCCCCCGCCGGTGATAATCCGGAATAGGGCTATGCACTTCGGTCTTGTGGGTGCCATATCTTGTAGGTCACTGGGCTGGCTTTTTGCCCTTGATTTGGCGACCTGTTACGGGCTCTACGCCGACCGCCTGCTGCATTAGACGGTAGAAAAGCTTGCCGCGCGAACGCGATGTGCGACGGTTGAACCGAAAGGTGAACTCATCAA
>CAZNGS010000097.1:0-12372 GCA_964572825.1 uncultured candidatus Brocadiaceae bacterium | reverse complement strand
TGTTGGCCAGAAGCGGCGAGATGGGGGCGCCCTGTGGGGTGCCCCGGCCTTCGTTGTCGTTTGTCGTTCGTGGGAACATTTCCGTTCAGTCGTTCTGCCGTTGATCCGCGTAAATCCGCGTAAATCTGCGGCCAAATGCCGTTTGTCGTTGTCGTTACTTCGCCCTTCCGGCGGCAGTGCCGCCGGATATGATAGTCGTTTCTCGAAATTCGTGTGTCCCACTTGACCCCGTTGACCGAGAAAATTCCTGGATCGGTGGTTTTTCGGCGGTTTTTCGGCGGGATCTGGCTGTCGTCCAGGCTTGAGGGCTTCCGTTCCTCGGAGGCCCATCGGGGGGTTATCGGGTTGAGTCGCCCCTCTTCAGGGGCTCTGGGGCGGGGGGTTGTCCGGCATCCCGGGGGCTTACACGCCGACGGCGTGCGCGCCCCGGGCTATGCTTGAAACGCCCGCACTCATCTCGCACGGCCGGACCGGCCACGACGTGTTCGACATACTGGAGGAGCTCAAGGGTGCCATAACGGGAGGTGTGAATGGAGGCTGAACTAGCGATGTTCTTTCCGACACGAACGAAAGGCGTGCACAGAGATGACGCCTGGCTCAGGGGGTGCGCAGCTCAATTGTCGTGTCCGGCACCGTCTCAAGCGTCGGACGGCGGTACTCAGGGTCGCCAGGACTCAGCGCGCGGAACCGAAGCTCGTAGTACGCTTTCGAGCCACCGAAGACGAACGGCTTGGCAGTCGTCGCGATCGGCTGCATCACCTTGCCTTCCGCTTCGCAGAACGCATTTGCCTCTTGATAGGCCCGCTTGGCAAGTTCGCCCATGTCAGTCGAGGCGCCCTCGCTACTGCTGATGACCACGGTGTAGGTGTCCTTTCCAGACGGAAAGACTCCCGAGCTGCTCACACAGCCAAGGAGAACCAATCCGCACAGCACCAAGACAGCAAACACGCGTCCATTGCGTCTCATGGTTTGCCTCCCAGGCTCCATCGCCTTGCGTCGCGCACTCGAGACCGACAGCATGCTACGGTTGGGCAGGCTGCTTGTCAATCTGCACAGAGGGAGGCCCGCCTGTGCCGTCGAAGTGCCCCGACTCGCATCTGCAGGACCCCCGTAGCCTACGTCGGGCAGGCGCGGCATCCTGCGTGGCCCAAGAGAGAACCCCGGCCGACGCGGCCGGGGTGAAAGGGTGACTTGATGATGCTGTCAGCGGGCCAAGGTGAACTTACCGCGCTCTACCTTGCGGAAGCGGGCGTCCTCGCTTTTCTTCTGCATCTCCCGAAGTATGGCTGTATAAATCGTGGCCGCGGGCGTCTTGCCGTCCGAGGCCCAGTAGCCCGCCCCGAAGGCGCGCTCCACGATGGCCCTGCAGTTCAGGGGCTCGCCGGCTTCCTCGAGCACCTTCGCCGCCGCGTCGATACCGCTCATTGGAACCTTCGTAGCCTCCGGCGAAGCAGGCGTGGCCCCGTCCTCGCCCGTGTCGCCGTCTGTGGCGTCTTTCCCGGCCTCCTCGCCGCCGCCATGGCACCTGCCCTGATGCAAGTTGTGACTCTGATGCCTGACCTGCGCGCAGGGCGCGGGAGGCGGACAGCCGAATGCCCCTTTCCCGCCGCGCCACAGAGAAGACACCGGGACCTCGGCAAGCGAATGCTGGCCACTTATCACGGCCACGGCGAACGGAACGATAGCATCAACGCCACGGCGTGCGGCACCTCATCCAGGTCCCCTTTTTTCCAAGGGCTTATTTTGGCCCCCGGCGCATCGTCGTGCATCGGCGTAAATCTGCGTTCATCCGCGGTTACATGCCGTTCGTCGTGCGACGTGTCTGGCCATCGGCCCTATCTGCGGATCGGTCTCGGCCGAGTGCGCTACTTCATCAGCAGCAGGCTGAGGGCCATCACGGCCATTCCGGCCATCAGGCCCAGCAGGCTGTCGTGGCCCTTGCCGTAGGCGCGGCTGGTGGGCAGAAGCTCGTCGAGGCTGATGTAGACCATGATGCCGGCCACGCCCGCGAAGAGCACGCCCATTACCTGGGGCGGAATGACGCCCGAGGTCCCGCCCACGGCGAAGCGCAGCACCACGTAGGCCAGGCCGGCTCCCACGGGCTCCGCCAGGCCGCTGAGGACCGAATAGACGAACGCCTTCCGCCGCTTGCCCGTGGCATAGTAGATCGGAACGGAGACGCTGACCCCCTCCGGGATGTTGTGAAGCGCGATGGCGAGGGCGATGGCCGCGCCGACGGCCGGGTCCTCCAGGGCGGCCAGGAAGGTCGCCAGCCCCTCGGGGAAGTTGTGGATGCCGATGGCCAGCGCCGTGAACAGGCCCATGCGCAGCAGCCTGCGCTCGTGCGGCACGTGCTCGTGGACGTCGCCCGAGTGCTTCCCCTCACCTTCGATCGGTGCGGGGGCGGCGGGAGTGCGTAGCGGCTGCCTTTCCTGCTCCGCGTGGGTCTCGTGGGGGTTCTGCGCGGACGGTATCAGGGCGTCGATGACGCCGATCATGGCGATGCCGGCGAAGAAGGCGCCGACGTTGACCCAGTGCCCCCAGTAGTCCCCGTAGGCCGCCGTCAGGGAGTCCGCGCCCTTGTAGAAGATCTCGACGAACGAGACGTAGAGCATCACGCCGGCCGAAAAGCCCGTGGCGACGGACAGGAATCGATAGTTGGTCCGCCGGGCGAAAAAGGCGATGGCGCTGCCAATGCCGGTGGCCATGCCGGCGAAAAGGGTGAGTCCCAGTGCCAGCCAGACGTTGCCCATTGCCGCCTATCCCCCGACAGAGTGGACCGTATCGTGCCGTCCCGGGCAGGACGGCACGGCCACCGGTCCATCTCAGGCTATGGCGGAGGGTTCGCTTTGTCAAATCCGCTCAGGCAACGGGCCGACACGGACTGACACGGACGGGTGTCCGGGCGCTCAGTCCTCGCTCGCGCCTCTCTGGCCGAGCATCCGGTCGATCATGAACCGGGCGCCCGGGGCGTCCTGAGCCATGTGCATCTTCTGGATCACGGCATCGACCGACGCCTCTTCCTCCACCTGCTCGTCCACAAACCACTGGAGGAAACCGATGGTCGCGTTGTCATCCTCGGCGCGCGCCAGGGCCATGTGCTCGTCGAACTCCCGGGTGGCCTTGCACTCGTGCTCGTAGGCGGCCTCGAACGCGGCCAGGGGGCTGTCCCACTCGGTGGGCGGCGCCTCCAGATCCGAGACGACGATGCGCGCGCCGCGCTCGCGAAGGTGGTTGTAGAGACGCATGGCATGGCCGTTTTCCTCCTGCGCCTGAAGCTCCATCCACCGGGCGGCGCCCTCCATGTTGATGGACTCGAAATAGGCCGCCATGGACAGATACAGCCTGGCGTTGAAGAACTCCCGGTTCATCTGCAGGTTCAAAGCATCCGCCATTTTCTTGCCGATCATGATGCTCCTCCCTCTGTTGAGTCCGTCGGACCCGGCAGATGGTCCCCCGCCGGGCAGACCGATCGCCTCACACTACCGGCCGTGAGGACATTTCTTGAGACACAGGAACCAGTCGAGGCATTCGCAGTCCTCCCCCGCGGCCTCTTGCCGCGCCGCAGGATCCGGGCGGCGGCACGATCACGTCGTCGCCGAGCCGCCAGTTCGCCGGTGTGGCGACATTGTGCTCATCCGAATGCTGCATGGCGACGAGTATGCGCTTGACCTCCTGCATGTTGCGTCCGTTGGAGAGCGGATAGTACAGGATGCAACGCACGGTGGCCTCGGGGTCCATGATGAACACGGCACGCACGGCCTGGGTGTCGCTCGCGCCGGGCTGGACCATGCCGTATGCCTTCGCCAGGTCCATCTTCAGGTCGCTGATGACGGGGAAGTTGACCTCGACGTCCTTCATCCCCCTGTAGGCGATCTTCTCCTTGATCGTCCGCAGCCAGGCGATGTGGCTGTAGGTGCTGTCGATGGAGAGACCGATGAGCTGGCAGTTGAGCGCCTTGAACTCCTCCTGCATGCTGGCGAACGTCATGAACTCGGTGGTGCAGACCGGCGTGAAGTCGGCCGGGTGGGAGAAAAGGATCACCCACTTCCCCTCGTAATCTCCCGGGAACCTGATGGTGCCTTGGGTCGTCTCCGCCACGAACGCCGGAGCCTTCTCCCCTATCAACGGAAACTTGCCTTGCTCCTCGCACATGTTGCTGGCCTTCTGCTCAACGAAGATGTACGGAAACGCCCTCTCCGGGGGTTTCCGCGCCGCGACCGATCACACGGGGGGCGGCGGAGAGTCCGGATCGTATCTGCTCATGAGAAAGATGGCCTTGGTCGGACAGGCCAGCATGCAGGCCCCGTCGCCGATGCAGTTCTCCGGCCGTACGGGTTTTGCGAGGCCATCGACGATGTCGAGCACGTCCGGCCCCAGCTTTTTGCAGAGCCGGACGCAGTGCCCGCACGCGAGGCACCGCACCCCGTTGATCTCGGGAATGTTGCCCTTGACGAACGTGCGGCCGAACGCTTCCGCCGTTTCCGTTTCAATCTTGCCTTCTGCCATCGTCGGCTACCCCCTTGGGATGAAATGCAACGGGAACCGGCGCGCTGAGCGGGGAGAGCTGGCCTCAGAGAGCCGGCCCTCCCGCAACGCGCTGCTGATCGGAGACTTCAACGCAGGAACTTGCTGACAAACGGCGAGGTCTCGCCCTGGCGCAGGAAATGTCCGGACGGTCCCTCACCCAGGAATTCACTGAACCAGGATTCGTGCTCCACCTCCTCGTTCAGGATGGCCTGAGCGAGCAGGTAGGTTCTGTGGTCCTTGCCGGCGGTCATGTGGCAGATGCCCGTGTACTGGCGCACGGCACACCGCTCGGCACCCACCAGCACCTCCAGGATGGCCTCCACATCCTCGGGATCCTCCGGCAGACGGGCCGGGGGACACCCCGAAAGGTCGTGGAATACCTTCATGTCGTTGGGAATCTCCCCGCCCAGTTCGTAGATGCGGGGCACCAACGCCTCGAAGTGATTGCGGTCTTCGATGCGGGCAGTCTCCGCTATCTGCTTCAACCCCTCGCCCTGCAGGCCGATCAGGTTGTATCGGAGATGCGTGTAGTAGAAGTAAGTGGTAAGCTCCGCGGAGGCATTGGCGATCAACTTCTCCAGGAGTTCATCAACATCGATGCCGGCATCCTCTACCATCTGACGTGCTACGCGTGCCACTTCATTACCTCCCTGCTTTGCATGGAGAGCGGGCCATCCGGCCCGCAAATCTGTTCTGCTTCGCTCTGAGCCAGCCATCGACCCCGACCGAGGGTCGAGGTCTTTCGGCGTGCCCCCTCATCGTGCATCTTCTCCTTCGCGCCGGCAGCCCCCTTTCCTGCTGTGCTCAAAGAAACCCCATTTGTTCAGCCTTTGCGGCCAACCCCTATTCGCGCAAACAAGCGGTGCAAATCCCCCTCACCTGCAGGTGCACCGACCGCATTTCCCCCCAGCACCTCACCTCGCCGGGCAAATCCGGTAGCTCGTCCGGCCCGCAAGTGAAGTCTCGCACCCGGCCGCACTGGGTGCAGATGAAGTGGTGGTGCGGCTCGGTGTTGGGATCGAAACGGGCCCGGTCGGAGAAAAGGTCCACCCTGACGACCAGCCCCATTTCCTCCAGCAGGGAGAGCGTTCTGTACACCGTATCCATCGAGATCGTCGGGACCCTTTCCCGCACACGCTGGAATATGGTCTCCACGTCCGGGTGCTCCTCCGCGCGGGCGATCTCACGGAAGACCTCCCGCCTTTGATGAGTTGCCCGGATGCCGCACGCCCGGCACTTCTCCATGAAACAGTCCATGCGCGACTCGGCTGTGCCGGCATCTGCCACCATTACACCTGCGTTTTATTGAGATTCCCTACTACCTTGGAATTGTACGCAGAAACGCCCGGAGCTGTCAAACGCATTCTGCGGAAAATCTGCTCCGGGCCGATCCCGGCCCGCCGGGCGAGCCAAAAGAGGAGTCGATTGACTGAACGCCGCTGAAGGTTAAAGTACCTGCACTGAGGAGAAGCAGCAGGTCTACCACGCCACAGAGGATGCACATGAGAAACCGAATCCTGTTCGCCGCAGTGATGCTGCCTTTCATCGCCGTGACGTTCGCGACCGCAAAAGCCGGGAACGACGATCAGTGGAAGCTCCCCCCGTCCGATGCGCCGATGCCCCACCGCTGGCTGCCGGTGGACGACGATGGCTGGACGCTGCTGGAGCCTTCCCCCGATTCGCGGCTCATCTACATGAGCACCAGCGAGGGCAATGACCAGACGGCACGGGTCTACGGGCCGGGCGACCCCGCGGTCGGGCCTGACCCCAGGGAACCAGCGGGAACCGTTCGCCCGTTCAAGACGGTCGCAGCCGCCATGGAGAAAGCGCGCGACGGGATGCCGGACTGGGTGCTGCTGAAACGCGGCGACACGTGGCGGGACGTATCCATCCGCGCCCTGAACGGCCGATCCGGGACGGAGCCCTCCGTCATCTGTGCCTACGGCAAACGTGCGCAGCGCCCCCTCATCCGGGGGAGGAACGGCGGCGTCTCGCTGGGCACCCCCAAACACGGCGTGCAGAACGCCGTGCTGATGGACGTGGCGCTCTACTGCAGCTTCCTCGACCCCGAGGCCGCGGATTACGGCGTCGACCAGGCAGAGAAGGTCACCCGCGGCATGGCCCGAATCGGCATAGGCATCAACGGCGGCGCCCGAAAGCCCGCCCGCAACATCCTGGTGGAGAATTGCCTCATACGCTTCGGCGGGCTGCACGTGGTGGGGTGGGGAACCGTGATGCGGAATGTGGTCTTCAGGCGGAACCTGGTGCTGGACAAGTATCCCCCGACCGGCCACACCATGGGTATGTGGGGGGCGTACGCGTCGGTTCTGCTCGAGGAGTGCATCTTCGACCACAACGGCTGGCTTCTCCAGAACGTCCCGGAGAACCGCGGCAAACCCGGCCGGGCCATACCGCTGAGCCACAACACCTATTGCACAGGCATGTACAGCACCATCTTCCGCGACAACATGTTCCTCCGCGCCGCCAGCATCGGCAACAAGTTCACCGCCAACTACGGACCCGGCAGCGTGCGCGACGTGGTGGTCGAAAACAACCTCTACGTGGACGGCGAGATCGGGACCAGCATGGGCGGCAACCGCACCGCGCCGCTGCGGTGGGTGGATTGCCGGGTGACCGACAACGTGATGATGGACCTGGGGCGTTCCCGGCCCACAGGACGGAGATTGGCGTGGTATGTGGACGCCACCGATTGGGATGGGGGCAGCATCGCGGGAAACCTGTTCCTGCATCAGCCGCGCGACGAGATCCGGAACGTGCGGGGACTGCTGTTGGAGGGTGGAGATGAGAAGACGCACAGCGAGGCGTACATGCGGGATGTATCGGTCCGCGGCAACCTGTTCCACGGCCTCAAAAATGGCAGGGCCGCGATAATGATCCAGGGCCACCGGCGGCTGCAAAGCGTCACGGTCACGGACAATATCCTCCAGTTCCCCGGCCTCTCTGCGCCGCTGCTTACGAGCGACGGCCCGGTTAAGAGCGTCACTTTCCGCCGGAACACGTACTGGAGCGGTGCGGAACCCGGCCAATGGTTCCGGCTGGGAGATGAGGACCTTAGTTTCGAGGAATGGACTCGACGATCCGGCGAAAAGAACGCCCGGCGCGAGAAAGTCCAGTTCCCCGATCCCACCCGCTGCATCGAGACCTACATGAGGTCGATCGACAGAGAACCGACCATCGATGCATTCGTAGGCGCCGCTCGGGCACAAAGCAAGGCCGACTGGCGCCCGGAGTTGACCGCGAAGGCGGTCAACGACTACATCCGGGCTGGCTTCGGGATGGAGCGGTCCTCTGCCCGGGCAACCTCGCCCTAAGCGCGGGCGCCTCACCAGTTGGATACCCCGGGTATTTCATGAAGATTCGTCGAATTACTCCACAAAGGCTTGTTGACCTGAAGGATACGACGATTTGGCCACCAGGCTGGAGGCGACGCACTGTTTGCGGCCCGGCGAGGCAGGCTTGGCCCCAGGCGAGGCTGGAGGCCCGAGTCCCCGGAGGCGTATCAGTAGATACGTCGAGGACGACGAGGGCCGAAGCCGAAGCCTGGGGTCAAGGCCGCCCGCCGGACGGCGAAGCTTCATCAAATATCCGGGATAACCCCGCCAGCCGTTCTCAGCGGCTGGCCGGGTTGCCGCAGCAGCGTTTGTATTTCTTGCCGCTGCCGCAGGGACAGGGTTCGTTTCGACCGATTTTGGGGCGGGTGCTCGCCACGGGTTGGACCGGGTGTCGCGCCGGCTCGGGCACCGGCTCCGCTGAAGCGCGCTTTGCCCGCTCCTTTTGCTCCCGATACCATTCCCGGACCTCTCGCACCCGGCCGGGCAGCCACTCTCCGACGGGCTCTTCCCACAGCTCGCGCAGGGGCTCGTAATCCAGCTTGCCTTCGATCTGGTCCGCGGATTCCTCCAGGTCGCCCCCGCCCCCAAGCAAGCCCGGCGCCATGGCGGCCACCCGTCTCAGCAGGGGCACGGCTTCCTCGCAGCCGAGACAGGCCAATGTCCAGCCCACGGGCACAACAGTCCAGGGATGCAGAAGGCCGTTCTCGGTCCGTTCCAGCGCCTTCAAACCCAGTTCGACGACGCGCCGCCGCAGATCCTCGTCTTCGCTCTGCGCGGCCATGGCGGCCAGAGACCACAGGTAAGTCCAGTCCTCTCGGTCCGCATCGAGGTCGTCCAGAGCGTCCAGCGTTTCTTGCAGAGCCACGTCTTCGAAGGCGCCGCAGGACGCGGTAAGCACCTCCGCCGCTATATCGGCGTCCTCCTCGCAGGCCTCGGTCAACTTCTCCATCAAAAAGCGCACGGCGGCCCGGGCGCTTTCGCCTTTGAGGCGCGGGGCGGCCAGCGACAGGATGGCCGTAACGTAGGAGTCGGCGTAGGTCTCCTCGTGCTCCGCTTTCCACCAGGCCTCCTCGTAGACCTCCTGCAGGTCGTCCAGCAGGGAAGGGTCCTCGGTCAGCGCATCGGCAAACCGGCGCAGAACATCCCAGGGAATGTCCCCCTCTGTCCCCAGCAACGCGTCCCAGGGCAGTTCCGACCGCTCCGCTTCGTCCATAATCGTCATCCTCGCTTTGCCCGGATCACCTGATGACTTCCCGCCACCGGCGATTCTAATCGGTGCGGTGGGCACGTGCAAACAATGGCCGGCTATGGCCGCCAGTTGCCCCGTCAGTGCCCGACAGGGGCGGTGGCACTCCAGAGGACGTAGGCGTAGTAGGGCTTCGCCACGGGTCGGGCCTCCAGACCCCAAATTGAAAAAGGGCAGGCATGGATGCCCGCCCTCGGTGTGTCTGGTAGCGGGGGCCCGCTTCGTAATCGAAGCGCGACCCGAGTTCGAACAAACCCACGTCATCGACTATCCGACCTTGAGAGCCTCCTGGTGTGCTTGACATACAACGGCATCTGGTGTAAGATAGATACAACGGAAGGCATCTGGAATGGAGGGAGGCCGTCATGAGTAAGTATCTCGCTGCATTCGGAGAGCGGCTGAAGCAGCTCCGTCGCGATCGGGGCCTTGCCCTGCGGGAATTCTGCCGGGAGAACGGTTTTGACCACGGCAACATGAGCCGGATCGAGCGAGGTCTGGCACGTCCCCCTACGGGTGAAAGGCTCGACAAGTACCTCGCCGCTCTCGGGGTGGAACGCGAAACAGACGAGTGGTACGAAATGCATGACCTCGCCCACACATGCGCAGGGGAGATCCCGCCCGAGGTGATGGCCGAGGAGGAAGTGGTGAAGAGACTGCCGGTCATATTCCGCACGATGGGCCGGCAGAAGCCCAGTGAGAAGCAGCTGAATCAGCTCATAGCAATCGTGCGGCGGGAGATGACCCAGGAATGAGCTCATCGAAGGTTCCCTACCGGAGCAGGGAGGAGCTTGAGCAGGGGGCGGTTGCATTCCGAGAGCGGTTCAGCGTACCCGAATCGGAAAAGGTCCTGCCCATCGAACGAATCGTGGACGTCGGGCTGGGGATGGACATCGTGCCCCTTCCCCGCCTTTACCAGATCACTGGAAGCTGGGGAGCTTTGTCTGCAGACTGCTCTGAGATCTCTGTTGACGAGATATGCTGCGCCGGTGGCTACGAGGAAAAATACCGTTTCACTCTGGCTCACGAGGTGGCACACAGAGAACTCCATTCCGAGATTTATGAGCAGCTTCAGTTCTCAAGCATCACAGATTTCAAACAAGCCATCGCCCAGCACCTGAGCGATGCAGAATACGGCTGGATGGAGCGCCAAGCCGATCTTTTTGCAGGACCAGCGCTGGTACCGGACACGCTGCTTCGAGCCGAGTTTGAGAATCGTCTCAATGCCATCGTGGTAGGGGGACCATGCGCATCATGCAAGAGCCCCCTGCACGTGCGACGCTTAGACTACCACCGGTAGTAGCCTTGCCTGTGCGCCAAGGGCATTCGGACGAAGCCCGTGAACGGTTACGCATATTGATGTTGATCCTGGCGTGCCCCCATTTTATGTACCAGTCTCTGTGAGAGAGTTTTGCTGTTTTTCGCGCGCGTGTTCCGGAAGGGCGAGGGAACCGAGCCCTGGAGGAACACGCGCTTCGGCAAATTCCGCCGGGGTCAGATACCCCAGCGAGCTATGCGGCCGCTCCTCATTGTAGTGCCGCCGCCACTCGTCCGCTAATGCCCTCGCCTCACGCACGTCTCGAAACTCCTCTGCGTTCAGCAGCTCGTCTCGCAGACGACTGTGGAACGCTTCCGCATACCCGTTCTCCCATGGTGCGCCGGGCTCCACATACAGCGTCTCCACTTCCGCTCTCTCAAGCCATCTGCGGATCGAGTTGGCGATGAATTCCGGACCGTTGTCCGAACGGATGTGCTCCGGAACCCTCCGCACCATGAACAGCCAGATGAGCTGGTCCTTCACATCCTCCGCCTTTATGCTCCTTCCTACCTTTAAAGCCAGACACTCCCTGGTGAATTCGTCTATTATGGTCAGCCATTTCAGCGGCCCGCCTGAGGCGGTCCGGTCGTGGATGAAGTCCCACGCCCATATGTGGTCCTTCCTTTCGGGCTTCTTCCGCGCACAACTGTTTTCGCTTGCAGTAGCGCCCTTGCTGGCCCACCTGTGCTGCCAAGCAGCGATACCCAAGTTTGCCACCAACCGCACAAAATCACTTGATAGCCGATGACAGTTGTAATCCCACGTGTAATGGGCGCTGAATCCGTTGCTCAGGATGTCAGAGCAGGCTGGTGCCGCATCGGTTCTTCCTGCCGCCCAGTCGCACGCGTAGTCGAGAATCAAAGTCCAGGGCTCGGCCATCGGTGACTGGGGCGTATCAAGCACAGTATAGATTGTATGAGGCCCGCTCACGTTCAGGTCCCATTCCGGCGAGCCACTTCCCTGTATCTTACTGACCTTCCACTGCCACTCGTCGGTGGTGGTCTTTCTTATCGTTCCGGGGGTCGTTCCCAACACATTCAACGCCACGTACTCGGGGTCGGAAACACCTCCGGTGAAAGCAATGGTAGTCTCTTCTATATTGCCCAGCGAACCAGCGGCATCCAGCGAGACCGCCCGCACATTGCAGGTCGCTATGCCGGTAGGTGCGATGGTGAGCCTGGCTTCGATGGTCACGCCGATGGACTTCTTATATGCGGCCGGCTTGTTGCGACCGCCCATTACCCATTCAGGAATAGTTATGTCCGTACCGGCGTTCTCGCGGATATCGATCCCGTCGGCTGCATCTCCCGGAGTGTGATCGAACTTGATGTGCGTCACTTCTACCTCGCAGATCGTCACCTTCGCCGTGTCTGTGAAGGTCTCGTTCTGCATTGCGTACTCGAGCTCCAAGGCCATATCCCTCTGCTCAGTGCTGGCCTCGAGCCCTTCGATGTACAAGGTTCGCGGCAGGTCGGCCGGAGTGTCGTAGGTCTCCGGCAGGGCGACCTCGTTGCCCTCTCCTTTGGTCGCCGAGGTCCACAGCTTGATGCCGCTGCCCGGGTCCGTCTTGCTCAGCGTCACCGTCCCGGTCAGGTCCGTGGGCACCACCTCCCGCAATGTGATGGCTACCAGATCGTCTTCGTCGGTATTGGCGTCGTCGGCGTTGCCTTCGATGCCGTCCTTGTTGTAGCCGTCGTCGTAGTCGACGACGCCGTCGCCGTCGTCATCGTCGTCGTTCCGGCACATGTAGCGTCCCGGGGCCTCCTCGTCCTCCTCAGTCACGTCTGCGATGTCGAGGTCCACTTCCAGCACCGTGGTCTTGATCAGGTCCGTGTGGAGGACGGTGCCGTCGTGCAGGTAGTCCAGCGTCAGATCCACGTCACGCAGGGCGTCACTGTGCTCCATGCCCTCCACGTAGAGCTGGAGCG
>CAZNGS010000096.1:0-12976 GCA_964572825.1 uncultured candidatus Brocadiaceae bacterium | reverse complement strand
CGACGCAGTTGATGACCGGCCGGGGCGGCTGGCCAAACTCCGTGTGGCTGACTCCCGACGGCAAGCCGTGGATGGCCGGCACCTACTGGCCGCGGGCGCAATTCCTCCAGATTCTCGACCGCACGGCCGAACTGTGGCGGACGCGAAGAAAGGACGTCGAGCAGCAGGCCGAGCAGCTCACGCAGGCGATCCGGCAGATCGGCAGCGACGGCTTCAGCGCCAGCGATGCCGTTGGCGCCACGCTCGATTCCTCGCTGCTGACCCGGGCGGTTGAACAGTACCGCCGGAGCTACGACGAGCAACACGGCGGATTCGGCGGCGCTCCCAAGTTCCCGCCGCACGGCGCGCTCGGCCTGCTCTTTGCTGAATACCGCCGCATCGGCAACAAGACGCTCCTGCCGATGATCTCCGGAACGCTGGACGCCATGTGGCTGGGCGGCATACACGATCACCTCGGCGGCGGGTTCCATCGCTACTCCACCGACGCCGAATGGCTGGTACCGCATTTCGAGAAGATGCTCTACGACAACGCCCAACTTATGCGGCTCTACGCGGAAGCCTACGAACTCACCGGAAAACAGCGCTACCGCGAGGCCGTGGCGGAGATATATGGCTGGCTCCAGCGCAAAATGGCCGAACCGGAGGGCGGCTTCTACTCGGCCATCAATGCGGAAGTGGACGGGAAGGAAGGTGAATCGTACGTCTGGCTTGAGAAGGATGTTCTCGACGTGCTGGGCAAGGAAGACGGGAGCTTTTTCGCAGAGATCTACAACGTCCAGCGCAGAGGCAACTACGCGGAAGAGGCATCGGGCCGAAAGACCGGGGAGAACATCCTGCACCTTTCAAGACCCGTCGAAGATATCGCTGCGCAGCGCGGCGTTGCGGCGGATGTGCTGCGTCAGAAACTGGGCGACATGCGGCGCCGCCTGTTGGAACGCCGGCTGAAGTGGGTGCAACCTGAAATTGACGACAAGGTCCTGACCGCATGGAACGGCCTCGCCATCGAGGCGCTGGCACACGCCGGGCGTCTGCTTGACGAGCCGCGCTATACGCGGGCCGCCGAACAAGCTGCGGCGTTCGTCCTCGAAACGCTATACCGCGACGACCGGCTGTTGCGTTCATATCGCGCTGGGAAGGCTGAACAATTCGGCTATCTGGACGACCACGCCTACCTGGCCTCCGGCCTGCTCGAGCTTTACCGTGCCACGGGCAATGCCCGCTGGCTGGCGGCCGGCCAGCGCCTGGCCGATACGATGCTGGCGGACTTCCAGGACGCGGACAATGGCGGCTTCTTCTTTACCTCGGCGAAGGGCCACGAAGAGTTGCTGGTCCGCTCCAAGAACCTCAGCGGCGGAGGCAACGTACCGAACGCGAACGGCGTGGCGGCGCAGGTCCTGATCGAGCTGGGCCGCGTCACCGGTCGCACGGAGTACCGCGAGGCGGCCGAGCGGACGCTCCAGTCCCTGGCGGGCCTCATGCAGCAGTCGTCCTTCGGGATGGAGAGCGCCCTCGTTGCCGCCTCACACCTCTACCGTCACGACGAGCCGGAATCGGATCGTCCGCCCACACCCTTCCGTCGTGAGCGGGAAGGCGAGCCCCCCGACGCACGCGCCGAGGCCGGCCCCGTCGTAATCGATGCATACGTTTCACGGCGCCAAGTGGCGCCCGGACAAACGTTTCAAATAGCCGTCGCTCTTGACATCCAGGAAGGCTGGCACCTGTACGGCGAGAACCCGGGGATCGACTTCCTCGTGCCGACGCAGGTGGAGATGGTTCCAGTCGCCGGCCTGGAGCCGGGGTCGCTACGCGAGCCAAAGTCGCATCGGAAGACCGATGCCATCCTCAACCAGTCCGTGAACAGCTTTGTTGGAAGGGTCTGGTTCTTGCAGACGATTCGAGTCTCAGAGGAGGCACAGGCGGGAGATCGCGCCGTTAGGTTCCACGTCAGGACGCAGGCTTGCGACAAGAGCCGATGCCTGCCGCCGCAGACCACGGAGGTAACGTTGCCCGTGGCCGTGGACGCCACAGGCGACGCGGCGAGACATGGGCCGGTGTTCGATCAACTCACCGACACAGGGGAGGGAGGGGATTGATCTGTCTCGTGCATGTCACCTCTGGTGGAGCAATGTGCGCCGTCCGTTTGGCGGCGCGCTGGCCTCATTGCTGTTCGTTCGGGTGCTGGAGCCCGCCATGAAGGCGAAGGCCAACGAGTGCTGCTGACATCCGCATCATGATAACCACAGAAAGGGCAAACACATGGTAGAGACTGTGCTCGACCGAGAGAACATCAAGCGATACTACGGGCAGGTACTTTGCGGCAGTTCCGACCTGCAGACGAACGCCTGCTGCTGCCCGGACAACCACCTCCCCGCGAGCGTGAGGGCCGCTCTGGCGGAGATCAACGACGAGGTGATCGCGCGATTCTACGGCTGCGGCTCGCCGCTCCCACCTGCCCTGGAGGGCTGCACCGTGCTGGACCTGGGATGCGGCTCGGGCAGGGACGCCTTCATCGCCGCCCGGCTAGTCGGGCCCTCAGGGCGCGTGATCGGCGTGGACATGACCGAGGAGCAACTGGACGTTGCACGGAGGAACGTGCAGCCGCAGATGGAGCGGTTCGGCTACGCGAGGCCCAACGTCGAGTTCCGGCTGGGCTACATCGAGGACCTGAGGGGACTCGGCATTGACGACGAGTCGGTGGACGTAGTGATCTCCAACTGCGTCGTCAACCTGTCGCCGGACAAGCGCGCCGTGTTCTCGGAGGTCTTCCGCGTGCTGAAACCGGGCGGCGAGTTGTACTTCGCCGACGTGTTCGCGGGCCGGCGCGTTCCCGAGCGGTTCCATGACGATCCCGTTCTGCGTGGAGAGTGCCTGGCGGGTGCCATGTACAGGGAGGACTTCCGGCGCTTGCTCAGGGAACTGGGATGCCTGGACTCCCGCGTCGTCTCGAGCCGCCCGATCGCGCCGGACTCGCCGGAGATCGAGGCGCGCATCGGCATGATCGACTTCCACTCAGTCACGGTGCGCGCTTTCAAGCTCGCATCACTGGAGGACATCTGCGAGGATTACGGGCAGGTGGCCGTCTACAAGGGCACGATCCCGGATTTCCCCCATCAATTTGACCTGGACGACCATCACCGGTTTTTCACCGGCAAGCCGATGCTCGTGTGCGGCAACACTGCCGCTATGCTGCAGGAAACGCGCTATGGTGGGCATTTCGAGGTCAGCGGCGACCGTTCTGTACACTACGGACCGTTCAACTGCTCACCGGCGGCGTCGAGAACTGACGCCCCCCCGCCGCAGGGGGGGGGCTGTTGCTGAAGCATGGGAAATCTGAGGACACAACCATGAACGCTTTTGACACCTACGTTGCGGAATGCTGCGGACATGAACTCCGCAGCGAAGAGATTGCGACCATTCAGGTCAACCTCGGCCTTCTGTGCAACCAGCGTTGCCGGCACTGCCACCTGGAAGCATCCCCTGAGCGCAGGGAGATCATGTCTTGGGACACTATGGCCGGCATCCTCAAAGCAGCCGAGGACATGGGTGATGTGCGGTTCGACCTGACTGGCGGCGCGCCGGAGCTGAACCCGTATTTCCGGCGCTTCGTCAGCGCCTTGAGGGCGGGCGGCCACACCGTCCAGGTTCGCACGAATCTAACGGTGATGCTTGAGCCGGGCATGGAGGACCTGCCCGCATTCCTTCGCGCCCGGCACGTGCATCTGGTCGGTTCGCTTCCGTGCTACCTCGAGGAGAACGTCAATGCACAGCGCGGGCCGGGAGTCTATGGCAGAAGCATCGAAGCGCTGCAACGGCTGAATGCGGTCGGCTACGGCACCTGCGGGGGGCTGCAACTGGACCTCGTCTACAACTCCGCGGGGCCGTTCCTGCCGCCCGAGCAGTCAGCCCTGGAGAACGACTACCGCGCCGGGCTGAGGACACAGTTCGGGGTCGAGTTCACGCGCCTGCTTACGATCACCAACATGCCCATCGGCCGATTCATGGCCGACCTTCGGCGCAGACACCAGGATGCCGAGTATCTGAAGCTGCTCAAAGAAAGCTTCAACTGCAGCACAGTCGCCGGCTTGATGTGCCGCCACCAGATAAGCGTCGGCTGGAACGGCACGCTCTACGACTGCGACTTCAACCTGGCGCTGGGCTATCCGGTAGACCACGGCGCGCCCAGTTCGCTGCGGAAGTTCGACCCCCAGGCGCTGTGCCATCGGCGCATCGTCACCGAGGAGCACTGCTTCGGCTGCACCGCCGGCGCGGGATCTTCATGCGGAGGGTCGCTGACGTGACCGGCAGGGGTGCCCGCGACGCCGATCGGCCGGTCGTTTTTACCCCAGCCCAAAGGAGAGGCGAACGTGAAACATCTGCTCCCTGTGGCCTTGTGGCCGGTGACACTGGTGTGCCTGGCGATGGCGGCTGCGGCTGATCTGCACGCCGAAGCGGAATGGTTCGACTTCGCGCCGCCGCCCGATGATTTCTCCGATGATGCGCTGCTGGACCTGCGGCAGCTCAACGAGGGCCGGGCGGGCTCGGAAGGCTGGATCGTGGCGCGAGGTAACGACCTGGTCTGCTCGGAGAACGGACGCGTCATACGCTTCGCGGCGGTCAACGGTCCGGTGCCCTGGTCCGGCACGTGGGCCAGCCCGGAGGAGCGGGCCTACCTGGCGAAGCGCCTGGGGAAGCTGGGCGTGAACCTGATCCGCCTCGGCCCCGTGCGCGGCGCCCACAAAATCACCGATGAAAACCTGGACGGGCTCCAGGAGATGGTGGCGCGGTGCGCCGACGAGGGCATTTACACCATGCTGGGGTTCTTCTTCCCCCTGGAGGTCCACGTCCCGGGAATAGAGGGATGGGAGCGCAAAAACGTCCAGAGCCTGGCGTTCTTCCATCCGAAGGTCAAGGCCGCCTACACGCGGTGGCTGGAGAAAATGATGACCGCCCCCAGCCCGCACACCGGCCGCCCACTGGCCCGGGACCCGGCCGTGGCGCTGGTCATCCTGATGAACGAAGACAATCTGTTCTTCCACACCTTCCGCCCCGCCAACTGGTCCGAAGAGGTCCGGGCGATACTGGAACGGCAGTTTGCCGATTGGCTGACCGAGCGCTACGGCTCGCCCAGCAAGGCCCTCGAGTCCTGGGGCGAGGGCGCGCGCATGGAAGAGGACCGACCCGATCAGGGTCGCGTCTACGTCTACGACGCCTACCGCTTCATGGACGCCGACTGGGCCCGGGCGCAGCGCGACCCGAAGCGAGCCGCCGACACGCTCCGTTTCCTGGTGGACCTTCAGAGGGGTTTTTTCACGGAGATGAAGCACAGGCTACGTTCATGGGGCTACGGCGGATGCACCATCGCCACCAACTGGAAGACGACCAACCCCCGGCAACTGGATGCGCTGGAGAAATACGCCAACATGACCGCGGACCTGATGGATCGCCACGCCTACTTCGGCGCATTGCGCAAACCGGGCGGCCCCGGCTGGAAGGTTAATGAGGGCGACGTCTACGTCAGCCGGTCCCAGTTGACCGTGCCCGACTCGCTGATGTTCGGCGTCCAGTATGCCGGCTACCCGCAGATGCTCTCGGAGCACTTCTATCCCGCCCCGAACAGGTTCCGGGCCGAGATGGTCTGGATAGGCGCGCACTACGGGGCCATGACGGGCCACGACGGGTTCGCCATCAACGAATTCCACAGCGCCGATTGGCCGCGCGTTCCCCGCAAACGATTCGACGCCTACACCCCCGTAAACGTGGGCCAGTATCCCGCGGCGTCGCTGGTCTATCGGCTGGGCCTCATCGAAGAAGCCGAACCGGTCTGCACCGTGACCCGGACGCCCGAACAGCTCTTCAACATGGTCGGCACACCTGTCTGGGACGATATGAACATTGACGACATGCGGGCGCCCGAGGTGGCCGAAGCGCCTGCTGCGGTCCGGAAGATGTTCAACCCTCTGGCCTGGCTGGTGGGACCCGTTCGGGTCAACATCGCCGAAAAACCGACCCGGACCCGAATGGCGGATATCTCGCGCTACGTTGACGAGAGAGCCGGCGTCGCGCTCAGCCGCACCGGTCAGCTCAGGTGGAACTGGAAGCAGGGAATCGTCACGGCCGACGCCCCACAGGTCCAGAGCGCCTGTGGCTTCTTCGGCGCGGCTGAGCCCATAGAGCTGTCCGACGTCCGGATCGACGTGGACAACGAGTACGGAACCGTCTGGCTTGTCAGCATGGACGGCAGACCTCTGGCAACGTCCGGCCGGATGCTACTGCAGGTGATGACGGAGCAACGAATCGGCGGCACAAAACTGGTGGACGCGACACTGACCCGAAACGGACGCTCGCACGCGGCGGTGCGCATCGCCGAGTTGGGTCGCGGCCCCATGCAGGTGCGCCGCGTCCGAGCGAGTGTCCAGTTCAAACGAAAAGACCGCAACCACCTGGAGGTCCTTGCGCTGGACCACAACGGCTACCTCCGTCAGGTCGTGGAGGCACGGGACGGTCGGCTTGCGCTCCTGCCCGACTGCCTCCACTACGTGATCCGCGAAGCAGGAACGCCCTGAAACAGCCCATTCCTCCGGCGCTCTATCCGGCGCTGGCCGCCGGGGCGCTGCGATCCCGTTCCGGCCGCACAGAGCAAGCGACCCCTTTCGACCCCCCTCAAGGCCCTGAACAACTTGAAGCACAGGAGGTAGTAGAAAAGGAGCAAGCTCCGGCAATGGGTCGGGCGGCAGGGGCTCCGCCGAACTCCATGGGCGGAACGCCGTGCCCGCCCGCGATGAGGCACCGCTGTGATCCTCCTCCGCCGGGGCTGTGCACGGCTCATGCGCCTCATCAACCGGGTTTCGTAAGAACTCCGCTGCTCTGGAGGTCCTTGAGCAACACGGATTCGGCGGGACAATCGACTCAACCCTCGCGGCCGGCGCAACACTTGACAGGTCCGCCAACTTGCCCTTAAATGGCAATTTCCCGGCCTGGCGAGCCGCACATTTCTGGGATGGAACATCTATGGGCATGCGCCTGATCGGACCCGTCTACCTCGTGGGCGGCCAGGACTTCAATATGGTCTATCTGGACTGGCCTGCCAACGACTGCAATTCCTACCTGATGGACACCGGCGATCAACTGGTGCTGATCGACTGCGGATGCGGTGAAAGTGTCTCCTCCATCCTGCGCAACATCGAGGACATGGAATTCGAGGTGGCGGACCTGAGCCACGTGCTGCTGACCCATGCCCATTTCCCCCACGCCGGGGGGGCGGAGGCGCTGCGCAAGAACGGCGTCGAAGTCGTGGCGGCGCCGGCGGCCCTCGAACCCCTCACCAGGGGCGGACCGGCCACCGCGGCCTACCACTACAGCCACCGGTTCCCCCACGTCGAGGGACAAGTGACGGCGATGGAGGACGGCGAGGAGTTGGAACTGGGCCGGTGCACGTTCAGGGCAGTCCACCTGCCGGGCCATTCCCCGGGCTCGGTGGGCTACGAGGTTAACTGCGAGGGCCGGCGCATGCTGTTTTCGGGTGATGTCGTGCGTTCCCCACAGCTGGGGCAGTTTCGCAACCGCCTCGGCTACGATCGCGAGGCCTATGTGGACTCGCTGGTGCGCCTGCTGGAGGACCCGCCCCACGTGCTCTATCCCGGCCACGGACCGTTCTGCCTCTCGCATACGGAGCAGTGGCTCGGCCAGGAATTGAGAAAACTCCTGAGCGCGAAAACGACCAAACCATAGCAGGCTCGTAATCAGCAATTTCACCAATAGAAGGAGCCGAAATGGCAGCCGAACTCATCGAAGGCGGACCGATAGCCGACAAAATCAGGGAGCAGGTCAAAAGCGACATCGAGACGCTGGGACGGGCGCCGAAGCTGGTGGGCATACTGGCCAGCGACAACCCGGGAGCCCGTTACTACGCCGGCAGCCAGGAGAAGGCCTGCCAGGAGGTGGGCATCGACTACGAGCTGCATGAGCTGGATGCCGATGCTTCCCAGCACCAGATCACCGACCACATCGCCCGCGTCAACCGGGACGCCGGCGTGGACGGCGTGATACTGCTGATGCCCGTGCCGGACGACGTCGATGCGCGCCAGGTGCAGCAGACCATCCTGCCCGACAAGGATGCGGAAGGTGTCAACCCCGCCAACATCGGCAGGCTGTTTTACGGGGACTTCTCGCTGGCTCCGTGCACACCCCACGCCGTGATCACCATGCTGGAGGAGGCGGGCGTGGACCTGAACGGCAAGGAGACCGTGGTCGTGGGCCACAGCGAGATCGTCGGCAAACCCACCGTGGTCGTGCTGCTGCAGTCCATGATGGAGTCGCCCACCGTCACCTGCTGCCACATCGCCACGAAGGACCTGGCGTTCCACACGCGGCGCGCCGAAGTGTTGATCGTGGCCGCCGGCAAGGCCGGGCTCGTCTCCGGGGACATGGTCAAGGAAGGGGCGGTCGTCATCGACGTGGGCATCAACCGGGTCAAGGTCGAGGTGGACGGCAAGAAGAAAACGCGCATCGTGGGCGACGTCGAGTTCGAGGCGGCCCGCGAGAAGGCCTCGCTCATCACGCCGGTGCCAGGGGGAGTTGGGCTCGTGACGACCGCCATGCTGCTGAAAAACACCGTCGAGTGCGCCCGCCGGGCACCGTGACGGGCCCTGGCGCTTAGCAGTCTGGCGTGTACCTGTCTGGGACTCGGAGTACGCAGCGTTTCCTCGCTTCTTGACAGCACCGGCCGAGAGTATTAGCCTCTTGTGGGAATGGAAGATAGGGTCTGGAGGCTCTATCTCAGAAGGATCACGGTAAGACTTGCCCGTGGAAGAACGACAGAGCGCTCGAAAGGGACGAGGTCTCTGTGCACGGAGACGTTTTCTGTGCTGGCGCGGGCGGCGAGAAGGGGGGATAAGGGACCGTTATGTATAAAGAGATCACGGTAAAGAACTACAAATGCTTTAAGGACACGTGTGTCAAGCCACTCGGACAGTTGAATCTGATCGGTGGCATGAACGATGTCGGTAAGACAGCGTTGCTGGAAGTGCTGTGGATCCACCACGGAGCAGATAACCCCGAACTGCCTTTCCGCGTGGAGGCCTTCCGCGGGGTACAGGCTTTCACCGCGAGCGAGTTTCTGGCGGAAATATTCAGAGATTTTGACACCGACTTGATGGTGGAAATCTCAAGTCGGGATGATGGAGGCCATCAGAGGACTGTCCGCATCAGCGAGACTGAAACCTTAATGAGCGAAATCCCTTTCGCAAGAGATTCGCAAGAAAGACCCGAAGGTGGGGAAATCGAACCAGAATCGGAAGAGGCGTGGTTAGAGGGTCGAGGAGCTGAGTCAACATCGGCTACACGCAAGACCCTGCAAATCCACATCCAGCAGAACAAAGACGCCTCGAGGAGTTACAGTTACATTGATAAAGATGGCATCAAAGCGAAAAGGCCAACTGCCTCTGGACGGCCCACCGGCGTCTTCCTGACCGCGACGAACTGGCCTCAACCCAGCGCAGAAGAAGCCAGGCGGTTCAGCGAGGCGGTGAAAGCCGGGCTTAAGGAGGATTTGATCGAGATACTTCAAAAGGTGGATGAACGAGTAATAGACTTGGAGATCCTGACACGTGGCGACGAACCTTATGTTCACGTACACCTTGGCCTGCGTGAACCTCTGCCGGTGAGTTTACTCGGTCAGGGCGTTCATCGCCTGTTCTCTATGGCTGTCGCATTGTGCAAAGCTAGGAACGGTGTGCTACTTATTGACGAATTAGAGAATGGGGTGCATCACTCTCTGCTACCACGTATCTGGGAATCTCTAGACTCACTGGCTGGCCAGTTCAATGTCCAAGTCTTTGCGACTACTCACAGCTACGAATGTATCGATGCGGCAGAGACGGTATTTAGTCACGAAGGCACGCTATCGTTCATGTACCATCGTCTCGACAGAAAGGAAGACGGGATTTCCAGTAGTTCTTACACCGTGGACATGCTGAGTACAGCTCTGCAGACCGAAATGGAGCTTCGTGGGTGAGCACTGGTCGCCTCAAGCGATTCGACATAATCAAAAAGAAGCTAATCGTCGTCGAGGGTGTCGACGATTGCCAATTCATGCAGGCCTTGGTAAACGATTTCCATAGCGCGCCGTCAGACATTCAGATACATAATACGCGCGGTGTAGATAAGATAAGAAAACACATTCGGGTCCTTGCCACGCTTGAGCGATTCCCCGATCTCGAAACGCTTCTGATAGTAAGGGATGCTCATGAGAACCCCCAAGGAGCCTTCAAAAGTGCACGTGATGGGCTGGACGAGATCGAGTTGGAGCCACCGACCGCCCCCTTCGAGTGGGGCGGTTCAAGCCCACGCACCTGCATTGCAATATTACCCGGTGCCCATGATCAGGGATCGCTCGAAGACCTCTGTCTCCGCGCTTTAGAAGGTAGTGAAGAAATGGAATGTGTCAGTTTTTTCATCGAATGCTTGGGCTTGTTAGGTCACCCCCAGGTTCATAAAATGCAGACTGCCGCGTATCTGGCTGGTAAGGATCGCCCTGGTATGTCAGTAGGTGTGGCCGCTCTGGAGCATGTATGGCCCTTGGAGCATAGGGCTTTCTGCCAGCTCAGATCGGTTGTCGAGGCGCTGTAGACAGAAATGCCAGGACCTGCACACAGGTAGCGATGCCGTGTTCCAGTACAAGTACTGTCCGTGGCGCAGCAGGTGGGTGTGGAAATACTCCCAGTGCACCTCATGCAAGGGTAAGCGAACGGCGTCTTCGCCTAATAGTGCTGTAACAGAATGCTTGAATTTGTTTTCATCGAGCATTTCCGCCAGGCCGTGCAGGCGTTCCTGCTGTTCGTCATCGGCCTGCTGCTGTCCTGGCCTGTGGTGCGATACGGCCTTCGCATCATCGCCTGGCCCGCCCGGACCATCATGCGCACCGTCCTGCGCCTGATGGGGCCCTCGCCGAGCATACCCCGCATCGCCGGCGTCATCTTCGCCTACAACGCCGTGGCGGTTTTCGTCTACATGGCCAGCGGCTGGCACTCCCTCTTTCCCAAGGTGTTTGCCTTCTGGACCGGCCTGAACATCGGCGTATTGATGGGCACCATGCACCGCCAGCCGGGCTCGGTGCAGACGCTCGACCCGTCTGGCGCCCAGTGGCGCCCTACACGCCGGCTTACGCTGGTCTGCGGCCTGCTGGTGCTGCTGCTGGAGCTGCCGTGTTTCTGGTTCGCCGTGGGGATGGGCATCGAGATGGGCCACCTCGTCCAGGCGGGGCAGGTCGCTTATACCGCCGCCCTGAGCGCGCGCGCGGAGGCGTACGCCGCCGTCATACTGCCGCTGCTGCTGGTCAGCGCGGCCTCCGAGGCAGTGGCCATCCGGGGCTCGTCGCAATCGCCTTAGCCCGGGGCGTGTTGCCAGGTCGCCCACAGGCGATATAATGAATCTGAGAAGCATGCCCGGGATACTTTTTGCGGAAGCGCCGATGTCCGAGCAAAAAAAGCACGGCAATCTGAACCGGCGGGACTTCCTGATCGGCGCCACCGCGGGCGCTGCGGGCCTCGGTGCGTTGCGCGCGATGGCCGAGAGGGAACGCCGCCTGCAGATCAGGGAACATGCGGCAAGCGAACTGTCCGACGGGATCGCGATCATCCATGGCTCGGAAGCGGACGCGGACGAGCGGGAAATAGCCCCCGAGTTGACCCGCCGCGCCGTGGGGGCCCTGGGGAAAATGGACAAGCTCGTGAGCAAGGGCGACCGGGTCATCATCAAGCCCAACATCGCCTGGGTCCGGCCGCCCACCTTCGCCACCAACACCAACCCCTGGGTCGTCGCGGCGCTGGTGGAGATGTGCCTGGAGGCCGGCGCGGGAAGCGTACGGGTCATGGACAACACCATCACCAAGAACCCGGGCAGCTCCTACCGGGCCAGCGGCATCGCCGAGGCCGCGCGCAAAGCGGGCGCCGACACTCCCTTCGTGGACCTGAACCAGGCCGTCGAGCTGGCCATCCCCGACGCGCGAGCGGTGCAGCGCTGGCCCTTCTGCCGGGAGTTCATCGACGCCCACCTGTGCGATGTCCTGATCAACGTGCCCATCCTGAAGCACCACGGCACCAGCCGCCTGAGCATCAGCCTCAAGAACGCTTTCGGCATGGTCGCCGGCGAGCGGGGCAAGCTTCATCCCCAGATTCACCAGAAGATCCCCGACCTCCACCGCGTCATCAAGGTGGACCTGACCGTCATGGACTGCTGGCGCGTGCTGCGCACCCACGGGCCCACCGGCGGCACGCTGGCGGACGTGGACAACACCATCGACGGCGCGCGGCGGGTGGTGGCCAGCACCGACCGAGTGGCGGTGGACTCCTACGGCGCACACATGTTCGGCTATGAGCCCGAGCAGGTGGGGTTCGTCGAGAACGCCCACGAGACGGGCCTGGGCAATGCCGACTGGAAATCCCTCCCGCTGACCGAGCAGGAGGTGTGAGGTCCGGTTCGCGCGAGCGGTTTGATTGACGCCTGGGGAGCGGTTTGATATATTCAAGGCTGGACGGTGGGCGCATAGCTCAGTGGCGAGAGCGCTACCTTCACACGGTAGAAGCCGCAGGTTCGAGTCCTGCTGCGCCCACCATTTCGCTGTACGCATCCTCCAGGCACGCGCCGAGTTGACTCTCACCTGCTTCGCAGGTTGGCTGCGCCGACGCGTCAGCACAACTCTCTCATTTGCGTAATGTTCCCGATAGACCGCAACACCAGTGCCCCACCATATAGCCGTGGAGCACGCGTTCGAGTCCTGCTGCGCCCACCATTCTTATTTCCTCGAAGTCGTTTATTTGAAATAACTTGCGACCGCCCTTGCTTCTGCTTTCGGTTCGTCGGGAAAGGGGCATCGGGTTATGCTCGGACACTTTTTTTACCCGATATGTGTCAAGCGACAATGCATAGGGTTTTATCCGGAGTGCTCGTCATTCCGGATAAAACGCATTGGACGTGGCCG
>CAZNGS010000095.1:0-13416 GCA_964572825.1 uncultured candidatus Brocadiaceae bacterium | reverse complement strand
TACTGATGCGGCACGGCATCCCCGTGGCCGGCAACTTCCTGCAGCAGGAACTGGCGCTGGCCACGGGCGCAGTGGACGCCATGGTAGTGGACGTGCAGTGCATTCTGCCCGCCATCGCCGACTATGCCGACAGGTTCCCCACCAGGCTCATCTCCACCTCTCCAAAGGCCGCCTTCGAGGGCGTGAAACACCTGGAGTTCGACGAAGAACACGCCCTGAAAAGCGCCAGGGCGCTGCTGATGGAGGCCATCGAGGCGTTCAAGGAGCGCGATCCGGCTCAGGCGGAAATCCCCGAAGAGACCGAGCAGCTCATCGCCGGCTACAGCGTGGAGAGCATCTTCACCACGCTGGGCGGCAAGTATCGCCCGCTGTTCCGGCCGCTGAACCGCGGCATCATGGACGGTCGCATCCGGGGCGTCGCCGGCGTGGTCGGCTGCAACAACGTGAAGATCACCCACGACTGGGGCCACGTGGAGATGGTCAAGGAGTTGATCCGCAACGACGTTCTCGTGGTGCAGACTGGCTGCAGCGCGATCGCCTGCGCGAAGGCGGGCCTCATGCGGCCCGAGGCGGCCCAGAACTTCGCGGGCGAGGGCCTGCGCGAGATATGCGAGGCCGTCGGCATCGCCCCCGTGCTGCACGTGGGCTCCTGCGTGGACAACAGCCGCATCCTGCTGGCCTGCGTGGAGATGGTGAAAGAAGGCGGGCTGGGGGAGGACATATCCGACCTGCCCGTGGCCGGCGCCGCGCCGGAGTGGATGAGCGAGAAAGCCATCTCGATCGCCACCTACGTGGCCGCCAGCGGCATCTTCACCGTCTGTGCCGAACCGTTCCCCGTGATGGGCAGCAAGATCGTGCGGGAGTACCTCACGGATGGAATGGAAGAGGACTTCGGCGGGAAGCTGGCCTTCGAACGCGACCCGATCGAGGCCGCCCGGCTGATGATCGAGCACATCGACCGGAAGCGCCGGGCCCTGCATTTGTCCGAGATGATGTACGAACCGATCGAGCCCGCCCGCGCCGAGCCGGTCGCCGTCAGCTAGCCAGTCCGATGATTGAGGAATCCACAATGGCTGAGAAAACCGTTTCCGGAGTGGTGGTCGTCAACCTGGAGCGCTGCCTGGCCTGCCGGAGCTGCGAGACGGCCTGCGCCAGGGCGCACGCCGGATTCGAGGACATCGTGGAGGCCGTGCTCGCCGGCGCCCACATGGTGCCGCGGGTGCACGTGCTGGCGGCGAAGGGCCGCGCGGTGCCCATCCAGTGCCAGCACTGCGAGGACGCCCCCTGTGTGACCGTCTGCCCCTCGGGCGCGCTCTACCGCGACGAGGAGGAAGGTCCCGTGCGAACCGCGCCGGACAAATGCATCGGCTGCAAGGCCTGCGTCAACGCCTGTCCCTACGGTGCCGTGCATTTCGACGCCGAGCGGGAGACCGTGATCAAGTGCGACCTGTGCGAGGGAATCATCGAGGAGGGCGAGCTACCGGCCTGCGTAGTCGCCTGTCCCACGCACGCCAGAGCGGTGGTCGGTCGCCAAGAGGCCACGCCGTGTCTGCAGGAAGAATACCGTGCACTTGTGCAACAGATCATGGGCGGCGCCGTCAGGCGGTACACGATTGATCCCGAAAAGTGCATCTGTTGCGGGCGGTGCGCGAAGGAATGCCCGGTGGATTGCATCAGCGGAACAAAGGGCAAACCGCCTGCCCACGCCACCGAGGAGGACGTGAAGCGGGGCAAGGCGGGGCAGCCCTTCCGCATAGATCAGGATATCTGTGTTCGGTGCGGCTGCTGCGAGGATGTATGCCCCGTGGACGCCGTCATGAGCGAATGATTTGACCAGAAAGTGTAGAAGCACAAGAGGAACTCTTCAGGAGATTCTCGATGTCCCATAAGGTCTTCAGCGCGGTCATCCGCGGTGCGCACGGATTCGTAAACGAGGCCGAGAAGGCCTGGAAGAAGGCAGTGGACGAGCACGGCGAAGACGCGGAGCTCAAGTTCCCCGAGACCGCCTTTGCCCTGCCCATGATCCTGGCCCTCACCGGTCGCAAGGTTCAGACGTTGGCCGAATGCCAGCCGGTGCTGAAGCACTGCAGGGAGGACCTGCTGCATGACGTGCCGGGGGACACCGCCTGGCTGCCGTATCTGGGTCAGGGCCTTGACGCCGGCGCGGCCACGATGTTCGCCCAGGAGATACTGTGCGCGATCGACTACCTGAACGGCTACGAGCCCGACGAAGGCTATCTCGGGTTCCTGACCGACACCAGCATGCGGGAGGTGGGCATTCAGCTCGTGGACGGGCGGATGCCGGGCTTCGCGGCCATCCTGGGACCGGCACCCACGACCGAGATCGCCGTCCAGACCATCCTGGAACTGCAGAAACGCAACATCCTGATCTTCCCCATCGCCAACCGCGACGGGCAGACCCTGAAGGACCAGCTCGACGAGGAGAACGTCCAGACGGGCTGGGACACCTATATCGTGCCCACCGGCCCGCGCACCCGGGACGGCATCCTTGTGCTGAACTGGGCCGTGCGCAGCGCACTGACCTTCGGCGGCCTGAAGCCGGGACAGTTCCAGGACATCCTCCAGTACTCCCGCGACCGGGTGTTCGCCTTCGGCATCACCTACGGCACCATCCCCGACGACTGGTACGCCACCGGCGCCGGCGCCATCCTGATGGGATACCCCGTGATAAGCGACAGCGAGGACACCCCCGAGGTGCTTCCCACGGGCGTGACCACCTACGAGGCGCTGGTGCGCCAGACGGACTACGAAGAGCTGGTGCCCACCTGCGTCGAGGTCAGGGGCGTCAAGGTCAAGGTCGAGGAGATTGACATCCCGGTGGCCTTCGCCGCCGCGTTCGAGGGGGAGCGCGTGCGCCGGGGCGACATGCAGGTGGAGTTCGGCGGAAAGAGCGGCCACTGCACCGAATACCTCTACATGGTGGATATGGACGATATCACCGATGGCACCGTCGAGGTGGTCGGCGAGGGAATAGACGAGGCCCAGCCGGGTGACGTGGTGGACCTGGGCATCGAGGTGCGGGTGGCGGGCCGCCAGATGCAGGGAGACTTCGAAGGCATCCTGGAGCGGCAGATTCATCTCTACCTGAACCACGCCACGGGCATTATGCACATCGGCCAGCGCCACCTGGCGTGGATCCGAATCAGCAAAGACGCCTTCGCTCAGGGCTTCCGGCTGGAGCACTTCGGCAACATCCTCCACGCCAAGCTGCATGACGACTACGGCAATATCGTGGACAAAGTGGCCATTCGGCTCATTACGGATGAAGACGAACTGGAGGATCTGTCCGAGCGGGCCCAGCAGACCTACGAGGCGCGCGATGCGCGGTTGGCCGGCCTGAAGGACGAAGAAGTGGACGTGTTCTATTCCTGCACGCTGTGCCAGACCTTCGCTCCCAACCACGTGTGTGTGGTCAGCCCGGAGCGCCCCGGGCTGTGCGGCGCCTACGACTGGCTGGACTGCAAGGCCGCCCACCAGATCAGCCCGGAAGGCTGCAACCAGCCCATCGAAAAGGGACGGATCATTGACCCGGAAATGGGCGAGTGGGAAGGCGTCAACAAGTTTGTCTACGAGCACTCCAACGGCTCCGTGGAACACTACTGTCAGTACTCCCTGATGAACCACCCCATGACCTCCTGTGGCTGCTTCGAGTGCATCGTGGCCATCGTTCCCGAGGCCAACGGCGTGATGGTGGTCAACCGGGAGTACGGCGGCATGACGCCCATCGGCATGGAGTTCAGCACCCTGGCCGGCCAGGTGGGCGGTGGCGTGCAGACTCCCGGCTTCCTCGGCATCGGGCGACGCTACATGCTCAGCGAGAAATTCATCAGCTACGAAGGCGGCCTGTCCCGCGTGGTCTGGATGCCCGCCGAACTGCGAGACGCCATGCGCGAAGACCTGGGGGAACGAGCCGAGGAAATGGACATGCCGGACTTTGTCGACAAGATAGCCGATGAGACGATCGCGACAGACGGGGAGGCTTTGGTGAAACATCTCCAGGAGTTCGGCCATCCGGCCCTGGAGATGGAGTCTCTGCTGGCCGTGCCCGGCTCCCGACGCGACTAGTGACTGCGAAGCGATCTGTGACGGTCTGCGGCGTCCATTGCTGTGCGAGGACCGTCCTCTGAATCTTCCTGATCCCACGGAGGGACCCCGTAATGGCTCTTACCGGACTGGATATCTACAAGCTGCTGCCCCAGACCAACTGCGGCGACTGCGGCGTGCCCACCTGCCTGGCCTTTGCCATGAAGGTGGCCTCCAAGCAGGCAGCGCTGGATGAGTGCCCCCACGTGAGCGACGATGCCCAGCAGGAAGTGGGCGCGGCCAGCGCGCCGCCCCAGAAACTGGTGAAGGTCGGCGCAGGCGACGTGCAACTACAGATCGGCAACGAGACCGTCATGTTCCGCCACGACGAGAAGTTCCACCATCCCTGCGGCAGCGCCGTCCTGGTCAGGGACACCGACGACCTGGAAGAGAAGGCCGAGAATATCAAACGCCTGTGCTTCGATCGCATCGGACAGGTGATCAAGGTCGACACGGTTGCGCTGGAGTGTGCCTCCGGAGACGGCGCCAGGATGAAGGAAGCCGCCCTCGAGATGGACGAGGCATCCGGACTGCCCCTGGTGCTGATCGCGGAGAATGCCGACCTGCTGGCGGGGACCGCCGCGGCGCTGTCGGACTCCCGACCGCTTCTGTGGGAACGGGAAGGCCCGTCTGAGGAGCTGATCGACCTGGCCGCCGAGGAGGGGCTGCCCCTGGTGGTGGAAGGGGACCTGGAGACCTGCGACGCGGCCACGCAGAAGGCCAAAGACGGCGGGGTGGAGGAGATGGTCCTTTGCCCGGGTCGGGTCGACCCGGGCGAAGCGCTCGAGTTTCTCACGATAAGCCGCCGGGCAGCCATCGACAAGACCTATCGCCCCCTTGGATATCCCGTCCTGGTTCGCGCCTGGTCGGAGGACCCTGCCCGGCAGTCCCTGGAAGCGTGTCACTATGTGCTGAAGTACGCCGGCATTGTCATCGTGGACCTGGACAGCCCGGAGTACGTCCTCCCCGTCCTGGTGGCCCGCCAGAGCATCTACATCGACCCGCAGCGGCCGGTGCAGGTGGAGCCCAAGATTTACGAGGTCAACGAGCCGGACGGCGAGTCGCCGCTGCTTGTCACCACCAACTTCTCGCTGAGCTACTACAGCGTTCTGAGCGAGGTGGAAGCCAGCCGCGTGCCCAGCCGCATCCTGACGGTGGACACGCAGGGCACCAGCGTGCTGACAGCCTGGGCGGCGGACGAGTTCGGACCGGAGCAGATCAAGGAGGCGATCGAGAAGTCGGGCGTTCTCGACGAGTTGGACGAGGATTACCGCCGGCCCGTGATTCCCGGCCTGGTCGCCGTGATCAGCGGAGAACTGTCCGAGGAGCTGGGCCAGCAGGTGATCGTCGGCCCCAAGGAGGCCAGCGGCATCCCACGCTTCCTCAAGAACGAATGGCTCCAGATCGTAGGGTGATGCCCCATGCCCCGGGTAACCTTCCAGCCTTCCGGTGTGACCGTCGAGGTCGAGGCGGGCGTCAGCCTGTTCGACGCCGCCCGGAGGGCGGACCTGCCCATACGCAACGACTGCGGCGGCCAGGGGGTGTGCGGGCGCTGCGTGGTGGAGGTGCGTCGCGGCAGCGTGAAACGGCTGGCCAGCCGTCACGCCCCTCCCGAGGGCCGCGATCTGGCGTGCCGCTGCCTGGCGGAAGAGGGAGACGTGGAAGTCTTCCTGCCGGAGGAAAGCCGGTATGTGGACACCGAAGTCACCCTGCAGGAGGCAGAGCCGCTGCCCGACCGCTACCCCCCGCCGGGCGGGATGCTGGAGTCTGTGAAACCCGAGCTGCCCGAGCCGACCCTGGACGACAACCGCGCGGATGCCGAACGCCTGGTCTGGGCGCTCAACAAGTGGCAGGAGGCCGAATATCACGTCGGCCTGGAAGTGCTCAGGGACCTGCCGAAACGGCTGCGGGCGGCCGACTGGCGGCCGGAGGTGACCCTTTCCGTGGAGCCGTGGGGCAACCGCGTGCTGGACGTGAGCCCCCGCGATGGCACGCTGCGCTGCATGCTGGCAGTGGATATCGGCACCACCGCCATCAAGGCGCGCCTGCTGGCCCCGGGTGGCCGGTGGGTGGCCTCCTGCTATAACTCCCAGTCCATGTTCGGGCCGGACGTCATCTCCCGCATAATCCATTGCCAGCGGGACGAGAAGGAGGGTTGTCCCGAACTGCAGACGTCCGTGGCCGCCGACATCGAACGGCTCCTCGACGCGTTGCTGGAGAGGGAGGGCCTGGACCGGGAGGACGTGTGGGGACTGGTGGTCAGTGGCAACACCACCATGATTCACCTGTTCCTGGGGCTCTACCCGGTCTGGATTCGGCGGGAGCCCTACGTGGGTTGCGCCTACCTGCTGCCGTCCATGCGTCCGGAGAAGGTGGGCGTGCGCATCAACCCCGCCGGCAGGGCCTTCTGCCTGCCCTCGGTCAGCGCTTACGTGGGGGCGGACATCATCGCGGGCGTGCTGGCCACCGGTCTGGCCGACCGCGAGGAGCCGGCCGCCCTGATCGACCTGGGCACCAACGGCGAGATCGCCGTGGGCTGCCGGGACTTCCTGGTCTGCTGCAGCGCCTCCGCCGGTCCCGCCTTCGAGGGAGGCGCCAGCGCCTCCGGAACCCGCGCCAGAGAGGGTGCCATCGATTCGGTGTGGCGGGAAGACGGCCTGAAGTGGAAAACCATCGGCGACCGGCCGCCCCTGGGCATCTGCGGAACGGGATACATCGACCTTCTGGCCACTCTCGTGCGGGCGGGCATCATGGATAAAACCGGCAAGTTCGTGCAGGGCGCGCAGGGAGTGCGCGAGCTGCCCGACGGGTCGGTCGATTACCTGCTGGTCCCGGCCGGCCGGTCGGCCGGGGATGAGGAGATCGTGATCACGCAGGCGGACGTGAACAACCTCGTGCGCGCCAAGGGCGCCATCTACGCGGCCGGGAACATCCTGCTCCAGAGCCTGGGAATGGAGTGGCATGACCTGAGCGCCATCATGCTGGCCGGCGGATTCGGGGAGCGGCTCGACAAGGACAACGCCGTGGCCATCGGCCTGCTGCCCGACGTGCCCCGGCAGCGCATCCAGTTCGTGGGCAATACCTCCCTGCAGGGCGCCGTCATGGTGGCCGAGGACGCGCAGAACTACTGGAAGGCCCGCGAGATAGCGGGCAGGATGACGTACTTCGAGCTGTCCACACACCCGGACTTCATGGACGAATTCGTTTCGGCTTGCTTTCTGCCGCATACCGACACGGAGAAGTTCCCGTCGGTATCCAACATTTCGGCTTGAGAAGAAAGGGACCCTGCTATGGCCGTCCCCGACGTGAAACAGCAATACAGCGGCACCATTAACGAGGTCGCCATCGGAGCCACCGCAGAAGAGGGCGGCTCCCGCACCCGCGTAGTCAAGATCGGCGGCGAGACCGGGTACCCGATGCTCGGCTTCGAGGCGGAATATCCCAATCCGCCTGCCCTTGCCCTGGAGATAACGACCAGCGGCGTGGAAACGTGGCATCCCGAGGCCAAAAAGCACGTTGCGGACGTGGCGGACGACCTGGAGAAGTGGGCTGCCCGGTGCGAAGAATGGGGCGCCGACCTGGTCTGCCTGACCCTGGACGCCGCGCATCCCGACAACGAGGCACGCAGCCCGGAGGACTGCGCAGAGGACGTTCGGCGGGTGCTGGGCGGCACCGGCCTGCCCCTGATCGTATGGGGCTGCGACGAGGATGATGTGGACAACGACGTCCTGCCCAAGTGCACCCAGGCCGCCGCCGGGGAAAACTGCCTGTTCGGCACCGCCAAGGAGGACAACTACAGGACCCTGGCCGCGAGCTGCCTGGCAGACGGGCACAAGACCATCGCCGAGGCGCCCTCCGACATCAACCTGTCCAAGCAGCTCCACATCCTGCTGCGGGACGTGGGCATGGACCTGCAGGACATGGTGATGCACCCCACCACCGGGGCGCTGGGCTTCGGCATGGTCTATATCTACACGACCATCGAGCGTGGGCGCATCGCAGCCCTGCGGGGCGACAAGCTGCTGCAGCAGCCGGTGGTCGTGAACATCGGCAAGGAGGTGGGGCGGGTCAAGGAAGCCGTCTCACCCGAGGAGGAGAACCCGGAGTGGGGCGACGCCACGATCAGGGCACCGCTGTGGGAATCCGCCACCGCCGTCAGCTATGTCGAGGCCGGCGCGGAGCTCCTCATCCTCCGAAACCCCGATGCCCTTCAGCAGGCAAAGGCCGCCCTCCAGAGTATGTGGCCCGCGGCCGAATGAACACGATACTTCCGAAAGGAGCCCATGGATGTTCGTCATAGGCGAGCGCATCAACGGCATGTTCACTGAGGTCAAGAAGGCCGTAGAAGAGCGGGACAAGGCCGCCCTGCAGGAGCTGGCCCGCCGGCAGCTTGAAGCCGGCGCCGATGCCCTGGACGTGAACGTCGGGCCGACCAGGGGCAAGGCCCTCGACAACATGTGCTGGATGATCGAGGCGATCCAGCAGGCCACCGATGCTCCCCTCTGCGTGGACAGCCCCAAGTTCGACGTGGTGAAAGCTGCCCTGCAGGTCTGCGAGAACCCCACCATAATCAATTCCACCAAGGCCGGCGAGGAGGACCTGGACCGCTACGTGCCCCTGGCCGTCGAAACGGGCTCCCGCCTCATCGCCCTGACCATCGACGAGACCGGTGTGCCCAAAGACGTGGACGGCCGGGTGGCCATGGGCGCCACCATCGTCACCAAGGCCATGGAGCACGGCCTGCCCATGACGGAGCTGTTCATCGACCCCGTCATACTGCCCGTGAACGTGGCGCCGAAGCAGCCCCGGGCCGTCATGGATGCCATCAGCCAGCTCAAGGTCATCTCCGACCCGCCGCCGAACTTCGTCCTGGGGCTGTCCAACGTCAGCCAGAACTGCAAGGAACGCTCCCTGCTCAACAGCGCCTACGTGGCCATGTGCATCGGTGTGGGGCTGAACGCCGCCATCATGGACGCCCTGGACAAGAATCTGATGGAGGCAGCCATCACGGCCGAAGTGCTGCTGGAGAAGCAGCTATACTGCGATGATTACATCGCCGCTTACCTGAGCAACAAGTAGCCGGCAGATGCAACTGCCCCCCCAGGACCATTACGAGATCGCGCGCAAGCGGGCGGTGGAGAAGCTCCGGGCCAATGTGCAGGCCGAGCGTCTGCGGCGGTTGGGCGCGCGGCTCCAGGACGGAGGCGACATCCTGCTTCCCGTGCTGTGCTGGGAGGTCCGCGTGCGGCCGGACCCGTACGACGCCGCGCTCTCACCCGACGGGCAGCCGCTGCGGACGGTCTGGGAGATACTCGCACTGAACTATCTCGGTGTGGAGAACCCGGTGCCGCCGCGGGGGTTCGTCTCTTTCGCCGACGTCCCGGAGGGGCGGGGCTATCAGAGCGCTTTCGAGGGGCGGGTGAACGACCGGCTCGCCGGAACCGCGGGCAGGGACCGGGCCGCGTTCCTGCAGGCCGTCCGCCACGTGGGGGGGGCCGCCTCCGGCGACGACCCCGTCCGTTGCATATTCCGCTTCTTCCCCCTGCTGGAATTCCAGGTGGTGCGCTGGGAGGGCGACGAAGACTTCCCCGTCTCCTGCAACGTCTTGCTTTCCGACAACGCCCCCGGTATGCTGTCCCTGGAAGATGGGATTGTGGCGGCGGAGAAGCTGGTGTCCGCCCTGCAGGGCCAGAGCCCGGCCGCAACAGGCGGAGGCAACGGAGCATGAAGCAGGTCTATATCGCGGCCACCGAGCAGCACGCGGGCAAGACCACGATTTGCCTCGGGCTCTACCATGCCGCCACCTCACGGGGCTGGCGCACCTGTTTCATCAAGCCCGTGGGCCAGCGCTACGTACTGGAAGACCACCAGGAGATCGACGAGGACGCGGCGCTGTTCAAGCACGCGCTGATGGCCAACGGCCCGCTGAAACAGCTCAGCCCGGTGACCATCCCCCGCGGCTTCACCCGGAGTTACATCGATGATCCTGACCCCGAGTCCATCTACGGACCCATCCGGGAGGCCATGGACTCACTGGCGCGGGACCACGACCTGGCCATCGTCGAGGGCACGGGCCACGCGGGGGTCGGTTCGGTGATCGACGCCTCCAACGCACAGGTGGCCGCGAGACTGAACGCGAAATGCATCATTGTCAGCGGCGGCGGCATCGGTCGGTGCATCGATGAAATCTGTCTGAACCGGGCTCTGTTCGACCGACACGGCGTGCCGGTCATCGGCGCCGTGATCAACAAGGTTTACCAGGAAAAGTACGACAAGGTCGGCGACGCCGTCTGCCGCGGCCTCGCCCGGCAGGGCACCCGTTGCCTCGGCGTGCTGCCCTACAGGCGCGAGTTGACCTACCCGACCATGCGCCACATCCAGGAAGAGTTCGGCCTGGAGGTGCTCTGCGGCGGGCAGCAACTGGGCAACGCCATCCAGAACATCATCGTGGCGGCCATGGAGCCGCAGAACATGATCAACTACCTGACGGTGGGCACGCTCGTGGTGGTGCCCGGAGACCGGGTGGACAACATCCTGGCATCCATCAGCGCCCACCTGATGAAGGACCAGCAGAGCCCGCAGAGGATCGCCGGCCTCCTGCTGACCGGAGGCTTCGTGCCCCACCTGAGCGTGGTCAACATCCTGTGCGAGGTGAACGTGCCCGTTCTGCTCACGGACGAGGACACCGCCGGCGCTGCCTTCAAAGTGCGCAGCCTCGTGCCCAAAATCACCCCCCGCGACGTGAACAAGATAGAGCTGGCCCAGGAGTTGATCGAGCAGTACGTGGCGGTGGACGATATCTTCGAAGCCGCGGGGTTGGACTCCGAATGACCATGGCCAAGATACTCTACGTTGACGGCGATTCCCGGCGTGGCCGCCTCGTGGCGGACATGTTGACGGGACGCGGCCACTTCGTGATCGTCACCGGCTCGGCCGAGCGTGCCATGCTGCACGTCGAACATGAGGCCGACTACGACGCCGTCGTGTTGCACCTGGTCCTGCCCGGCATCGATGGTGCAGAACTGTGCCGGTGGCTGCAGAGGTGGAGCTCTCTGCCCTCCACGCCCCGGATCGTCTTCTCCAGCCCGGGCACCGAACTGCGCATCGACCTGAGGAAAAAACTGCCCCGATGGCTGCCGGCAGATCTGTACCTGCACGACGTAACGGACCCCGCCCGGCTGGTGGAAGCCGTTGAGGACGTTCTGCGTGCACGCCGTTCCGAGGTGGGAGAAGAACCGGCCGGTCCAACCCGCTCCGATGGCTAGCAGCCCGTTGAAAGTGCGCCGTGAAAAGGCGCTGGTATCCAGTGAGTGAGAGTCCCACCCGGGAACTCGGGCGCTTCAGCCGCAGCCTTCGTCCGGAGAGCAAACCGGCCTTTCTCACGGAACACGCAGGCGCATGCCAGGGTCCTGTGCGTTGCGCCTCACGGTGGCAGAGACCGGGGCCATCGGGTAGAATGCCGCTGTTGACTTGCCGGTCCCGCGTCAGGGCTTTCCCACGAACTTCTCCAGAGCTCACCACCAGTTCGGAGTGCCATGAAGGGCCAGGTCACCATCGTAGACTATCACGCCGGTAACCTGACCAGCGTCAGGCTGGCGGTCCAGAAACTGGGGCACAAGGCGCGCGTGACGGAGAAACCGGAGCACGTGCGCGTGGCGCCCCGCCTCATCTTTCCCGGGGTGGGCGCCGCGCCGGCCGCAATGCAGCAGTTGCGCGAAGCCGGCCTGGACGAGGCCCTGGAAGAATACTGCGCCGCCGGCCGGCCCATGCTGGGCATATGCCTGGGCGCGCAGATAATCCTGGACCACAGCGCGGAAGGAGACGTCCCCTGCCTGGAACTGGTGCCGGGGCGGGTCGAAGAGCTGGACGTGCCGCAGGGAGCAAAGGTCCCTCACATGGGCTGGAATGCCGTGCGGCAGGTGCGGGCTCATCCGATATGGCAGGGGATCGAGGACGAATCACAGTTCTACTTCGTCCACAGCTACAGGCCCTGCCCGACGGAGGCGGAGGACGCAGCGGGCCTCACCGAATATCACCGGGAATTCGTCAGTGCCCTGGCCCGCCGCAACATAGTGGCCTGCCAGTTCCACCCCGAGCGCAGCGGCCGGGTCGGCCTGAGATTGCTGGACAACTTCCTGAAGTGGAACCCGTGATCCGTTGCTCTCAGGCGGGGACAGTATGCTCAGGCGAGGGCGCTTGAGCTACACAGCATTGCGTAGTGAATTGCACCTCCTCAACTGCGGCGCAGAGAGAAAATGCTGAGCAAAAGGCTCATCGTCTGCCTGGACGTCCGTGATGGCCGGACTACCAAGGGCGTAAAGTTCCAGGACAACGTGGACGTGGGAGACCCGGTCAAGATGGCCGAAGGCTACTACGAGGACGGCGTCGACGAGCTGGTCTTCTACGACATCGGCGCCTCGCCGGCCCACAAAGACATCATGATCGACGTCGTCCGTGCGGTCGCCCGGAAGATATTCATCCCCTTCGCGGTGGGAGGCGGCCTGCGCAGCGTGGACGACATGCGGCGCGTGCTCCTGGCCGGCGCGGAGAAGGTGAGCATCGACACCGCAGCCGTCCGCAACCCCGACCTGATCGCCGCGGGGGCCGGTCGCTTCGGCAGCCAGTGCATAGTGCTGGGAATGCAGGCAAAGAAGGTGGAAGCGTCCCCCCAAATCCCCAGCGGCTACGAGGTGTACGTCGAAGGGGCCCGGCAGTCCACCGGACTGGACGCCCTCCAGTGGGCCGGGCGCGCCGAAGAACTGGGGGCCGGCGAAATCTGTCTCAACTCCATCGACGCCGACGGCACCGGAGCCGGATACGAGCTGAACTTGACGCGCATGATCAGCGAGGCGGTGGACATCCCTGTCATCGCCAGCGGGGGCGCGGGGGAACCCGACCATATAGTCGCGGTGCTCACCGAAGGCAGGGCGGACGCCGCCCTGATAGCCTCCATGGTCCACTACGGGAAGTACTCGATCGGCGCCATCAAGCGCTACATGGACACCCGGGGCGTGCCGACCCGCATGCAATGGTGAGACAGATCAGGGGAAAAGGTGATCAGGCGGGAACGGCCAAGACGGCGCCCTCGCCGACCATCGCACACCTTGAGGAACTCGACGTGCCCCTTTAGCGAACGTCCTGAGTCGCCCGTTTCGCGGGCTCTGGGTTTGTTTGGGCCTTTTCCCAGGCCTTCCTCCGGTCACCCTGGGCTAACAGCCTGTTGAAAAACAGGTCACATCAGTGTCGTGGCGAAATATAAGGCTGGAGACGCTCTTTTGTGTGTAATGAAATGAAAGGCTGCCAGCTCCGGTG
>CAZNGS010000094.1:0-13503 GCA_964572825.1 uncultured candidatus Brocadiaceae bacterium | reverse complement strand
CCTGCAGCGCAGAAAGCAGCACGAGCATATCCAGAGCGATATCCCTCCCGTGCGGCCCGTCCACAGGCGGTTCGTCACAGAAAGCGGCTATTGCCCCCGCTGCAAGAAGCGGTTCCGTTCGCGCCACCCCGAGCAGTGCTCGGATGCCACCGGGGCCGCCGGGGTTAGCGTTGGCCCGAACGCGAAGTCCATCGCGGCCCACATGAAGCACCGCTTCGGGGTAAGCTACGAGAAGACCGCCAATATGTTCGGGGCGGTCTTCAAACTCTCTGGGGCCAAACGTCCGCTTTGTCAAGTCGGCATTCGGCCCGGAGAACCCGTTCCGGTTGCCGCGACGGACGCTTTCCGATAAGCTCTTGCCTCGGGGATTGTGCGGGTTACCAACACCATAGGAGAAGACGGATGGAGCCCGACCTGCGGGACATGATCAAGATATCCAGGAGCGTCGGCGAAGACCCCAGGTTCGTGCAGGGAGGCGGCGGCAACACCAGCGTCAAGACCGACGGCGGCGCCAGAATGTACGTCAAGGCCAGCGGCACGCGGCTGGGCGACATGGGCGAGGGACGGGGATACCGACTGGTGGACGTGCAGGCCTGCGCGGACATAGTGGACGACCAGGCCCTGGCGGGCATGGACTCAGTGGAGCGCGAGGCCGTCGTGCTGTCCCGCCTGAAGGCCGCATGCCTGGACGAACTGCCCGGCCGGCCTTCGGTCGAGACCAGCCTCCACGCCATGCTCGGCCGATGCGTCGTTCACACGCACCCCTCCGTGGTGAACGGCCTGCTCTGCGCCGTGAACGGGGAGGAAGCCCTGGCGGACCTGTTCGGCGACATGGAACCGCCCTACCTCTACATCGAGTTCTGCGGGGCCGGCTACATGCTGGCCGCGCGCATGAAGGAGGCGCTGGCGGCCTACCAGCACGAGCACGGACGCCTGCCCGAGGTGGTCTTCCTGGAGAACCACGGGCTCTTTGTCACCACCGAAGATGCCGACCGCGCCCTGGAGTTGACGCGCCGCATATTCCAGACCATAGAGCAGGCCGCCGAGGAGGCCAGGGAGGCCGCCGGTGTGCCGGAGTTCACTGCGCCGGACCCCGCGACGGAACGCGCCCTGATCGCCGACATCGCGGCGGCGGCCCGGAAGTTCTATTCGAAGGTGTTCGGCAAGGCGGCGCTGCTGACATTCGACAACGGCGATACCGTGCAGGACTTTTTGCGGTTGCCGCACGCAGAGGAGCTGGCGGGCGTCAATCCCCTCTCGCCGGACCAGGCCATCTACTGCAAAGACGGCCCCGTGTGGCTGGAGCTGGATCCGAAAACGCCCGTGAAAGAGCAGGTGCGGGGGGCGCTTTCGGCCGTCGAAGCGGGTGACCGAACCGCGCGGTGCCTGCTGGTGGACGGGCTGGGGCTGCTCTCCGCGGCACCGGACCCGAAACAGCTCGATGCCACGTCCGCCATGATGCGGGCGGCGCTGGAGAGCATATCGATCGCCGCCCACTTCGGCGGCGCCCGCGGCCTGACCCAGGAGGCCCTGGACTGGCTGCACAACTGGGAGGTGGAGAGTTTCCGCAGCCGGGCCATCGCTATGGCCCAGGGGCAGGATGTGCTGGCCGGGAAAGTGGCGCTGGTGGCGGGCGCCGGGCACGCGTGCCGGAGCATCGCCCTGGCCCTGGCCCGCAGGGGGGCCAACGTCGTGCTGGCAGACGTCAACGCGGGCGACGCCGAGGGAACCGCCCGCAAGATGGAAGACCTGCCGGGCAAGGGATGGCCGATGGAGGTGGACCCCGCCAGCGAGGAATCGGTGGCCGGTCTGTTCGACCGCCTCCTGCGCGAACCGGGCGGCCTCGACGTCTTCATTAATTGTGCGCCGGAGCCGCGTTCGGAAGCCCTGCTGGATCTGTCCCTGGAGGTGTGGCGCAAGGAGCTGGATGGCGGCCTGACGGGCTGGTTCCTGCTGGTCCGCGAGGCGGCCCGCTGCCTGGCCCGGCAGCAGATGGGCGGCTCGATCGTCAACGTCTGCTCCACCGCCGGCCCGCGTCCGGTCCAGGCCCACACACTCGAGAATGCCATCGATGGCGCGGCCATACACCTCGCCCGTAGCTGGGCCCTGGAGCTGGCCAAGCACGGGGTCCGGGTCAACAGCGTCTGCATCGGCGGGGACGCCGGCAACGTCGCCGGGGCGGCGGCCTTTCTGGCCGGAGAGAACGCGGCGGGGATCAGCGGTCAGACGCTGGTGGTGAACGGCCCCCGAGCCTGAGCATTGACATCGGATTCCGGTGCACGGTATAAACCCGGCGTGGGTTGTGTGCCGTCCCCTGCAGTGAACGCATACCTTCCCGGGGAGGAGACTCGCCCCATGACCGCCGAAGACGTGCTGAAGACCATCGAGGATGCGAAGGTGCGGGTCGTTGACCTGCGCTTCATGGACCTTCCCGGGCAGTGGTACCACTTCAGCGTCCCGGCCTCCCGGCTCACCGCGAAGAGCTTCGAGGAAGGCTTCGGCATCGACGCCTCCAGCGTGCGGGGGTGGCAGGCCATCGAGGAGAGCGACATGCTGGTCCGTCCCGACCCCGAAACGGCCGTCATGGACCCCTTCGCGGAAGCCCCCACGCTCATTCTTATCTGCAACGTCGCCAACCCCATCACGAAAGAGAATTACGATCGCGATCCGCGTTACATAGCCGTCAAGGCGGAGCATTACCTCAAGACCTCCGGCATCGGGGACGTGGCCTATTTCGGACCGGAGGCCGAGTTCTTTATCTTCGACGAGGTCCGCTACGACACCACGACCAACTCCGCCCACTACGTGGTGGATTCGGCGGAGGGTAGCTGGAACACCGGTCGCCAGGAGAACCCCAACCTGGGCCACAAGGTGCCGCTGAAGGGCGGCTACTTCCCCGTGCCGCCCGTGGATTCCATGCAGGAGCTGCGCAACCGCATGATGCTCACCATGGAGGAATGCGGCCTGCAGGTGGAGTGCCACCACCACGAGGTGGCCACGGGGGGCCAGGCGGAGATCGATCTGCAATACGACCGCCTGCTGCGGACGGCGGACAACCTGCTCCTCTACAAGTACATCGTCAAGAACGTGGCGCGGCGCCGGGGCAAGACGGCCACCTTCATGCCCAAGCCACTTTTCGGCGACAACGGCACCGGGATGCACGTGCACTTCTCGCTGTGGAAGGAGGAAGAGCCGCTCTTCGCGGGCGATGGCTACGCGGGCCTGAGCGAGGAGGCGCTCCACGCCGTGGGCGGCATCCTGAAGCACGCCCGGGCCCTGGTCGCCATCACCAGTCCCACCACCAACTCCTACCGGCGGCTGGTGCCGGGCTATGAGGCGCCGGTCAACCTGGCCTATAGCTGCCGCAATCGCAGCGTGGCCGTGCGCATTCCCATGATCTCCCCGGCACGGGCCGCCAAGAGACTGGAGTTCCGCTGCCCCGATCCCAGCAGCAACCCCTACCTGGCCTGCTCGGCCATCCTGATGGCAGCGCTGGACGGCATCAAGAACCGCATCGACCCCGGCGAGCCCCTGGACAAGAATATCTACGAGCTGCCGCCCCAGGAGCTGGCCCAGATTCCGCGCACTCCCGGGTCCCTCGCGGAGGCGCTCGACGAGCTGGAGGCCGACCACGAATTCCTGCTGCACGGCAACGTGTTCACGCAGGACGTGGTGCACACGTGGATTCAGTGGAAGCGCACCAATGAGGTGGAGCCGGTCAACCTGCGCCCCCATCCCCACGAATTCGCATTGTATTACGACGTCTGAGGCCCACGCCTTCGGCTCAAGTTGCGGTCAGCGCCGCCGAGGGCTATACTCGACGTGAGCTACCTCACCCCGGGGGGATGAGAGACCATGGATTGCGTGCTGCAGCTCGCCCTCGATCACGTCAACCTGCAGCGGGCGCTGAAAGTCGCCCGTGAGGCGGTGCGAGGAGGGGCGGACTGGCTGGAGGCCGGCACCCCGCTCATCAAGAGCGAAGGCCTGGAGGCGGTGCGAGCGCTGCGCCGGGAGTTCCCCTCCGCCACCATTGTGGCGGATATGAAGGTGATGGACGCCGGCCGGGTCGAGACGGAGTCCGCCGCCAGAGCCGGCGCCGACGTCGTCCACGTGCTGGGCGCCGCCTCCGACTCGACCATCGCCGAGTGCATCGAGGCCGCCCGGCGCTACGACGCCACGGTGACCGTCGATCTCCTGGGCGTGGGCTCGGCCGAGCGCATGGTCCAGCGCGCCGGGGAAATGCAACAGATGGGCGCGGCGCACGTCTGCGTCCACACGCCCATTGACCTGCAGATGCGCGGCGAACTGCCCTTCCACGACCTGCGCGCCGTCGCGTCGGCGGTGGACATCCCCGTGGCCGTGGCGGGCGGTATCAACTCCGAGACGGCCGCCGACGCCGTCGAGGCCGGAGCGTCCATCATCATCGTGGGGGGAGCCATCACCAAGTCCCCCGACGCCGAACGGGCCGCCGCCGACGTCAAGAAAGCCATGCGTACCGGCCAACCCGTCGAGACGGAGATGTTCAAACGCGGCGACGCGTCGAGCATCGCGCGGGTGCTGGAAAAGACCAGCGCTGCGGACGTCACCGAAGCCCTCCACAACGCCGGGGCCGTGGAGGGCCTGAGCGCCGTCGTGCGGGGCGTCAAAATGGCGGGACCGGTGCTGACCGTCTGGACCTATCCCGGCGACTGGGCCAAGCCCGTGGAGGCGATCGACGCCGCCGAACCCGGCCAGGTGCTGGTGATCGACGCGGGCGGCGAACCCCCGGCCGTCTGGGGGGAAAAGGCCACCATGAGCTGTCTTCAGCGCGAGCTGGCCGGCGTGGTCATCGACGGCGCCATCCGGGACACCATGAACATCCGGCAGATGCAGTTCCCCGCCTTCGCGCGCCTGGTGACCCCCGTCGCCGGCGAGCCCAAAGGGCAGGGCATGATCGGCGTGCCGATCAAGATCGGGGGGCAGCAGGTCCGCACGGGTGACTGGGCGGTGGGCGACGACGACGGAGTGGTGATCATCCCCCGGGAGAGAATCGTGGAAGTCGCCAACCGCGCCCAGCACGTGGTGGAGCGGGAGGAGCGCGAGATGGCCGAGATCGACTCGGGCAGCACACTGGGCAAAGTTTCCGAATTGATGCGCTGGGAGCACCAGCGAAGACAGAGAAATGAGCAAAGCGAAGAAAAACGCGAGTGAGCTTCTCGGTATCCTGGACGCGCGCCTGGAAGGCATACGGCTACTCGCCGAGCAGATGCAGGAAGCCGCCGCCGAGCGGCTGGTGCAGATGCTGCTGGAAGCCGATCGCATGTTCGTCACGGGCAAGGGCCGCTCCGGCCTCATCGCGGACTGCTTCGCCATGCGCCTGATGCAGATGGGGTTCAGGGTCCACGTGCCGGGCGAGGCGACCTGCCCCCGCATTCAGGGGGGAGACCTCATGGTGGCCGTCTCCTGCTCCGGCACCACCATGACCACGGTCCAGCTCGCCCGTATCTCCCACGACGCCGGCGCGGCCGTGGTCGCGGTCACGGCCAACGAGGCCACGCCCCTGACCGAACCCGCCGACCACGTCGTGGTGGTGCCCGTCACCGGCCGCGACGTCAAGGAGCGCTATCGCTACGTGCTGGGCCCGCACAACAATACCCTTTTCGAAGAAGCGCTCCTGCTCTACTTCGACGCACTGGTTTACTCCATCCTGGAGCGGGAGCAGATACCCAAGAACACCCTCGACCGGCGTCACACGAACCTGGAGTGACGCAGACTCTCCACGGCTCGGGCCGGGAAGCAGGTACGCATAAATGACGCGGAACGCCCCTGATAACGGACGCCCGCCCGCCCTGTCGCTGCAGTTCGCCGACCCGGGCCAGCGACGGGCGCTCGGCACCTCCGTCGAGTTGCGGTCCACCGTGCTGGCACCCGCATTCGACCTCGCACAGGTGGGGCAGCACACCCGCACGCGCCGGGGGGCCAATCCCTGGGCCCGGGTGGACGGCCCATACCGGCGGGCCTTTTTCTACTACCACGAGTTCACCGAATTCTATTCTCCGCTCGGTTTTGTGCTGGAGAGCGCGGGTCCCGACGACCTCTCGGGGGTGCGCGTCGAGGCAGTGGTGCCCGCCGCGGGCGGGGTGCAGGTAGCTCCCGCCTGGGAGCAGCCCAGCAAGCCGGCCCCGTTCCCCCTTCGGACGCGGATGCGCGACCCTCGCCATTCCCTGAGACCGGGCTCGGTGAAGGTGCAGGAGACCCGCGACGGGTGGCTTCTGCAGGCGGACCTGGAAGACGTCAAAGCCGGCGAATCCGCCTGGACCTCGGGACCTTTCTTCGCCGGCAGCGCCCGGTCGGTCGAGGTAGAACTTACGGGCCACGTCTACGCCGACGAGCTGCCGCAGCCGGCGGAGTTTGTCCTCCAGATTGACTTCGTTGCCTCGGAGAAGCGCTTAACGGTCAAGGCGCTGCTGGACGCCCTGAAAGCCTTCGAAGCCAGCCGGTGAAAGTCGCCTGCTGCAACCCGCAGATTCCCGGAAAGCATACGTGAGGACCGACGGCACATGAGAGTTCGGTTCGCCATCGTAGGCGCGGGCAAAGTCGGGACGGCCCTGGCCCGACTGCTCAGCGGGGCGGGCTATGAGTTTATCGGCGCCGCCAGCCGCTCCATCGAATCGGCGCAGGATGCCTGCCGGTTCGCCGGGGACGGCCGCGCCTGCACCGACCCCGCCGACGTGGCACGGTCCGCCGATTTGCTGCTCATCACCGTGCCCGACGACGCCATCCGGTCCGTGTGTGAAGAGCTTGCCAGGGCGAATGCGATCAAGCGCGGCGCGGTCGTGGCCCACTGCAGCGGCGCCCTCCCCTCCAGCATTCTCGAAAGCGCGCGCTCGGCCGGGGCGCACGTGGGCAGCCTGCACCCCATGCAGAGCTTTGCGACGGCCCGGCAGGCCGTCCGCCTGTTGCCGGGCTCCGTCTGCTGCGTGGAGGGAGACGAAGAAGCCGTCTCCCTTTTGGAGGAGGTCGGCCGGGCCCTGGGGTGCCGGCCCGTGACCATCGCCACCGAGGACAAGGCCCTCTACCACGCCGCCGGGTGCGCGGCGTCGAATTACCTGGTCGCGGTGCTGGAACTCGCCCTCAACCTCGCCCACGCCGCGGGAATCGACCGGGAGAAAGCCTTGCACATGCTGGTGCCCCTGGTCAAAGGGACGGTGGAGAACTTCGAACGGCTGGGTTCGCCCGCGTGCCTGACCGGCCCCATAGCGCGCGGCGACGTGGAGACGGTCCGCCGTCACGTGCGGGCGATCGCGGCCAGCGCGCCGGACCTGCTGGAAATCTACAAAGTCCTCGGGCTCAAGACCGTTCATCTTGGCCTGGCGAAAGGAAGCCTGAGCCCGGACCGCGCGGAGGACCTCAGGCGCATGCTGCGGCAATAAAAACGGCCCGACGGAGGGAGCGCCGGGCCGTGGATATCGGATGGGGTGACCAGAGGGATTCGAACCCTCAACCCCCAGAGCCACAGTCTGGTGCTCTATCCGATTGAGCTATGGTCACCGTTAAGCGACTTTATGCTATCAGAAGCCCCACCTCCCTGCAAGCGCTGCGTTCCCGATCAGCCCCCCAGTACTATGCGTTGCAGCGGATCCATCTCCAGAATCCAATAGTAGGCCAGCGTGCCCAGCCAGCCGTGCGCAAGCGCGAGAGGGATGATGTTTGGCGTCTTGAGGAAAAGGCCGGTCCAGACGATACCGGCGGCCGCGCACAGGACGGCCAGTTCCGGATGGAACACGTGCACCAGGCCAAACGCCACCCCCACGAGGGCCGCAACGCCCCACGCCGGCAGGCCGAGCCTGCGCAGATTCCGCGCCACCATCGCCTGGACCAGGAACTGCTGGGCCAGGCCCCACACAGGGTAGAGCAGAAACACGATCCAGAAGCTAAGCCCCGGGGCGGTCCATCCCTGCCATAACCGGTAGGCAACCATGCCCGCCAGTGCAACCAGGAAGAAAGGCGCGATCCAGCAGGAAGCGGACGGCAGGTTGTCCAGGCGGACTCCCCACTCCTTCAGAACAGCACTGTCGGCCCGGACGGCCAGCGCAGCGTAAACCAGCCACGCGGCGGGCACAAAGATCATGAACCAGAGGGTTCCTCCGACGAGCAGGCGATATGCCGGAAAGGCGCAGGCGGTCAACACGGTGCCCACGATCTCGAGGAGGGGCCGTGCGTGTGACCTGGACGAGTTCGGCCGCCGGGTTTGTGCAGGCATGATGCCGGCCTCCGCCCGGGTCGGAAGTAGTCCTGTTCGCTATGCGACGAACATACTCTGTCCCAACCGGTGGCGCAATGCAAGAAGCCCGAGCCGGCCGGCGGCCGGCGGCTTCCGCAGTGACGGGCTGCCGTCCGTCTTCAGGGACCCGGGGAAATCACGCAGCCGAGTGTAACCCGGTTTTACGGGCACCGCCAGGGGGTGCTACAATGGTGTTCACCCCGAAGCGCAAGACAACAATGCTGCTTGACGAGACAGCCGGATTATGGACAAGCTTGTTTTCGACATTGTGGTGGTGGGAGCCGGGCACGCCGGGTGCGAGGCGGCCCTGGCGGCGGCCCGAATGGGCGCCCGGACCGCCCTGCTGACCATCAGCCTGGACTCGATCGCTCGCATGAGCTGCAACCCCGCCATCGGCGGACTGGCCAAGGGACAGCTCGTGCGCGAGATCGACGCCCTGGGCGGGGAGATGGGCAAAGTCATCGACGCCACCGGGGTCCAGTTCCGCATGATCAACACCGGCAAGGGCCCCGCCATGCATTCGCCCCGCGCCCAGGCCGACAAGAACGCCTACCACGTGGAGATGAAACGCCGCCTGGAAGCGCAGCCCGGCCTGCTGCTGCGCCAGGCCCTGGTCACCTCCCTGGTCGTGGAGGACGGGCGAATCCGCGGTGTCCACACCCGCAGCGGTCATCAGTACCGGGCCGATGCGGTGATCCTGACCACCGGGACCTTTCTGAACGGCCTTCTCCATTTCGGCCCCGCCACCGTGCCGGGCGGCCGGATGGGCGAGCCGCCGGCTCGCGACCTCTCGGACAGTCTGCGGCGGGCGGGGCTGGAGCTGAGTCGCCTTAAGACGGACACGCCCCCCAGGATCAATGGACGCACGGCCGGCTGGGACCGCCTGGAGCCGCAGCCGGGCGATCCGGAACCCCACCCTTTCAGCTTCTGGACCGACCGAATCGAGGGGCAGCAGATGCCCTGCTACATGACCCACACCAACCCGCGGACGCACGAGATCATCCGGGCCGCCCTGGACCGCGCGCCCCTTTACGACGGCCAGATCAAGGCCGGCCTCGGCCCCCGTTACTGCCCGTCCATCGAGATCAAAGTCCTGCGCTTTCCCGACAGGGATCAGCATCTGCTCTTCCTGGAACCCGAGGGGCGCAACACACTGGAGGTCTATTGCAACGGACTGTTCACCAGCCTGCCGCGGGACGTGCAGGAGGACATGGTGCACAGCATCGAGGGCCTGGAGGAGGCCCAAATCCTCCGGTACGGCTACGCGGTGGAATACGACTGGGCGCCGCCGACCCAGCTTCGGCCCAGCCTGGAGACCAGGCGGGTGGAGGGCCTCTTCCACGCGGGCCAGATCAACGGCACCAGCGGCTACGAGGAAGCCGCCGGGCAGGGCATTATGGCCGGCATCAATGCCGCCCGCAAACTCCGGGGCCAGGAGCCTCTCGTCCTCGGTCGGGACGAGGCCTACATCGGCGTGCTGATCGACGACCTGGTCACCAAAGGGACCGACGAACCCTACCGCATGTTCACCTCGCTGGCCGAATATCGCCTCATGCTCCGGCAGGACAACGCCGACCGCCGGCTGATGGAATACGGCCACCAGAACGGCCTGATCGACGACGACATGTGGCGGCGACTTCAGCGCAAGGAAGAAGCAATCCAGCGGACCATCGAGTACCTGCACGCCACCTGGCACGAGGGCAAGACACTGGCGCAGATACTCAAGCGCCCCGAGATGGACCTGGACGGGGTGGCGAGACTCGATCAACGCGTCGACCAACTTGCCCCGGAGCCGGCCGTGCGGGAACAGGTGGAGATCGAAGTCAAGTACGAGGGCTACATCAAGCGGCAGATCGAACAGATCGAGCGCTTCCGCCGCAACGAAGAGCGCAATATCCCCGAATGGCTCGACTACGACGCCATACCCGAACTGCGCCGGGAGGCCAGGGAGAAGCTGGCCGAGGTGCAACCGACCTCCCTGGGACAGGCCTCGCGCATAAGCGGCATCTCCCCCGCCGACATCTCGCTGCTGATGGTGTACATGGAAGGCCGGCGGCGGCTGCAAGAAGCCGACAGGTCCGGAGGATAAAGCATGAAACTCCCCGCCGGAAAGCTGGACTCCGACCTGCTGGCCCGGCTGCTGGCCGAAAACGCCATCCGGGACGATCGCGTGGTCGTGGGCCCCGGCATCGGGCGGGACGTCTGCGCCATACGGATGGGCCGCAACTACCTGGTAGCCAAGACCGATCCCATCACATTCGCCACGGACCGCATCGGATGGTACGTGGTTCACATTAACGCCAATGACCTTGCCACCGTGGGTGCCCGGCCGCGCTGGTTCCTGGTGACCGCGCTGCTGCCGGAGGACACCGCGGACGAGGCCCTGGTCCGCAGCATCTGGCAGGACCTGCGGGCGGCGCTCGAGCGGATCGGCTGCGACCTGTGCGGTGGTCACACGGAGATCACCCCCGGCCTGGATCGGCCTGTCCTGGTGGGCCAGATGCTGGGGGAGGTGCCGGCCGATCGGTTCGTGGACAAGCGGAGCGTCCGGCCCGGGGACGTGATACTGCTCACCAAGGGCGTCCCCGTCGAAGGGACGGCCATCATGGCCCGTGAATGCGCCGGCCGTCTGAAAAATGCGGTGGAAGAGTCGGAACTGGCCCGGGCGCGGGGTTTCCTCGACGACCCCGGAATCAGCGTCGTCGAGGAGGCCATGATCGCCTGCGAAGCCGGAGAGGTCCATGCCATGCACGATCCCACCGAGGGGGGCTTGGCGACCGCCCTGTGGGAGCTGGCGCAGGCCGCGGAGTGTGGGCTGCGCGTGCGGCAGGGGGACATCCCCGTCCTGGAGCCGGGCGGGACCTTCTGCCGGCATCTGGGCATCGATCCGCTGGGAACCATCGCCAGCGGCGCCCTACTGATCTGCGCGCCGGAAAAAGAAGGGGCCGCCATCACCGCAGCCATCCGCGAGGCCGGCATTGATTGCACGGATATCGGGCAGACCACCCCTCGCGCCTGCGGCGTCGTTCTGTGCGGAGCCCGCGGGGAAAGGCCCATGCCCAGGTTTGACCAGGACGAAATCACCCGACTTTTCACCTGAGCGACCTGTGTTTGCGCGGTCGCGGCAGGATGAGTATCATGCGCAAAATCAACCACAGATGCCACCGAGGGAGACGATGAACAGCAAAACAACCATAGGTCTGATCCTGGCGAGCCTGCTGACCTGCCTGGTCCTGCCGGCATGCAGCGACGGGCAGGATGAGCTGAGGACCCGGCTGCAGCAAGAGGTTGACCGCTGGCGCGGCAAGTACGAGACCCTGACGGAGGAAACCCAGAAGCTCCAGCGGCAGCTCCACGACCTTGAAGCGGAAAAGAACAGGCTCGAAGGGGAGGCACAAAGGGCGGACGAGCTGGCGCAACAGCTCAGCGCGAAGTCCGAACGCGTCGAGAAGCTGCAGCAAGACCTGGCCGACCTCCGGGCACAGCTCGCCGGCCTGAAGAAGCCGGAGGAGCCTTCGGAGTCTTCCGCGCCGCCCATCAAGCGCGTGCGCGAGCGTCTGGCAGTGTTGGGCGCGGACCTGTTCCGACGCGGCGACTATAATGCGGCGTTCCCCGTTCTGCTGAGCGCTCACGACCTGGGCGAACCAGGGCCTGCAGTGCTGTATCGACTGGCATTCTGCCAGGGCAAGTTCGGAGAGATGAGACAGGCCGCCGGCTACTACGAGCAGTGCTATGCGGCTCTGCAGGACCGGGCGGAACCCGACGAATCCCTCCTCAAGAAATGCCTGAACAACTGGGGCATCGTCCTGGCCGCGTCGGGACAGTTTGAGAAGGCGGCCGAGAAATACACGGAACTCATCCAAACCGACAGGGCATTTGCTCCGACCTACTTCAACCTGGGACTGCTTTATGCCGACAAGCTCCAGGAGCCGCAGAAGGCCGTGGAGGCCTTCCGAATGCACGTTGCGCACGGGGGCGAACGCCTTGTATCGGCGAAGCGGCAGATAGAGGCGCTGCAGGCCGGCCTGGAGGACGAACCTGACTGATGGTCCCGGACATTGACCCGGGAGGCAGGCAGGGCGTCATTGCGGGGGCAAACGGGCGCCTCAGGCGTTCAGCCACTGCTCCCAGGGGCAGTCGGGATAGCACCTGCGGAGGGCGGCGACCTCGCTGGCTCGGCAGTTGTCCAGCACTGAGGCCTGTTCAACAAAGAAATAGTGCAGATCATCGCAGTCGAAGCGGTAGCGGTCCCGCAGGAGCGCCGGATCCGTGCGGTCCTCGAAAAACAGGTTCCACAGGTCCTCGTGCTCACTGGCCACCTGCTCCCCGGTGTCCAGGTTCAGCCGTTTGGCCACCGCCGGTGCGTCTTGCACGCTGGGGTAGCTTTTCAGCCCGCCCAACGGCTCGAACATCAGCCGTCTCTCGTAGAAAGTCTCATGGCGGGGGTTGACGGTGATGCATATGTCGCTGATCCCGGCCACCAGCAAACAGTAATCGAACACCCTTTTCATCAGCAGCAGGAGCATGGGCAGGGTGCGACGGGAGTCCTTCTTACGGCGGTCCGCGAACATGGTTGCCTCGGCAATTCCCCGGCCGGCCTCGCGCAAAGGGCGCAGTTCCTCGCGGTAGATGGCATCCATGGGAAGACCGATCTCGGTGTCCTCCACGAGGGTGATCGTGGAGATGACCTCGGAGCGCAGCACGCTCACGAAGGTCACCGTCCCGGGAAAGGCATTGAACACACTGACCCGCAGACCCGACTCGTTCTCGGGGATGTAATCCCGGCGGCGATAGTTCTCGTAGACGAGCCGGTAGGCCTGCTCGATCTCATGGCGGGACCGGGCGGGCCTGGCCTCCATCTCCCGCACGCGTGGCACGCCCTGCTGCTCGGAACCTTCGGCCGCTCGTCCCATGCTCCGTTCCCCATGGCCAGCACTGCGGGACATTCGATTCTACGCTTTGCGATCACGCGCCGGGCGAGAAGCAATCTCGCCCTTATCGTCACCACCCGCACAAGCAAATGTCAGGGATCATTAACATGCACGGCCGATGCGCAAACAGGGCATAGTTCCCCGCTACCCCGCATGCCGGGCCGCTCTGCGGGCGGGCGCAGCTCACGCAACGGTCCAACCGCGCGCATGTTAGCCGAATCCGGACCCGCGAAGCAACAGCCACGGGGCGCGAACAGGGTCATTCAATTATCCCGTGGCGGACAATGTGGATCAGTTTTTGCTTGTGCG
>CAZNGS010000093.1:0-13792 GCA_964572825.1 uncultured candidatus Brocadiaceae bacterium | reverse complement strand
CCATGAAGCCGGCGTCCATGAGCACGACGATGGGAACATCCTTGCCCAGAGTGCGTCGGATGAGCCCCACCAGCCGCCTGAGGGTGTTTTGGACTGTGTTGCCGTGGTTCCCGTTCTTGGAGCCACCCCGCAGGATGGCGTCCACCAGGTAAGGTCCCCGGCTGACCTGGAGGGGCAGAAAGCCCTTGACCTTCTTGTAGGTCGGCTGGACGCCTTCTCGCTTCCGTGCCCCGTCGTTGTCCATAACCATGGGATCGAGGTTAAGCAGGACCACGTCCGGGCGCTCGACCTTCAGGCGCCAGGCGAAAAAGCGCCGCAGCAGGCTGCGAAACTGGACAAACAGGGACACGTTGAATTTCCCGAAGAGCCGTTTCACCTGGTGGGAAGAGAGCATCTGCCCGCCGGGGGTCCCGATGGTGGCCGCATAGCCCTTGTCCTCGGCCAACTCATCCAGGTGGCTCAGGGCCAGATTGGTGCCGTCCATGAAGAAACACAGCAGCTGCCGGAACGCCTCCCACAGGTCTATGCCCTTGCGGCTTTTGCGCAGCCCGCTGAACTGCTCGGCCAGCAGTCCGGGCACATTGCACGAGCACAGGTAGGCCACGAAGGGGGCCAGGCCGGCTCGCCCGGTGAGGGTCTCGGAGGTTTTCTCGACTCGGTCGATTGTGCAGTTGCACCGCGCCTTATCTCTGCCCATAATGTATTCACCTCCTGGGTGAGGATTTCGGTTTTTTCCAGAACCGGCTCACAGGCCGGTTCACAACCATTTTATCACCCAGGAGGCTTTTTTTCATACCCAGAATCGCACGACTTAGGTTACAGCAGTTTGGCCGCCGCGGCCAAACTGCATGGAACCCTCAGGTTCCCGGTCGTCGTTGTAGGCGGTCGTCACGTCCCCGGAGTCGGGGTAAGTGGTCTTGGAGACTTTCCCGGGGTGCTTGGCCGCCCCGTAGTAATACTCGGTGTCCTGGTGGTTGGTGGCGTCCTCCCACGCCTCCACCACGTCGGAGTAGGTCATGTTCATGCCGTCCCACTGGTCGTACTTCCAGGTGGTCTTGATCCCGAGCCCCCCGGTGGCGGCGTCCCGTATCTGTTCGGTCTTTCGCGAGAACATGTCGTAGTCGTAGGTGGTCTCCATCCCCTCCGGATCGGTGACCTTCGTCGTCCGCCCCAGCTTGTCGTAGGTCGTGGTAGTCACGTGCACCGTATCGCTGGAGGAGGGTGCGCTGCCCAAAGGCCGCCTCTGCTCTGCCCCTTGGGTCCTGATGCCGGACCCTACCAACGAACAATATAGGCTTCGGGCACCGCCTTGTCAAGCACTATTTTTACCATACAGCTATTTTCGGCACAGAGTCCCCCGCCGCAGGGCGCGGTTAGTTCGGCGCCGGGCAAGGTTCCTCGACATGACCTCAATTGGCACAGGTGTTGGCCTCCAAAGTCACACAATATCCCATCCAAAGGCGGGTCAGGGTGGAGACGGGTGCTCCTTCGAGGGACGGGATATTACGGGGCCAGAGTTCTGCAGGCGATCCGTGCCTGCCGTCTGATGGTCCCCGAGGAAAGCCATGAGCTGCCGCACGGGATGCAGTTTCTACCGCGGTTCGTCCGTTGGTGAATGAACTCTGCGGGCTAAGCTTTCGCTTTCACTCCGGCGGCGTGCATCATGACGGTCTCGTCATTCATCTGTTCGCCCTCCAGGACGGCGACCAGGCACCCGTCCCGCATGACAGCGAGACGGCGGCACATTCCCAGCAGCTCGTTCAGCTCGGAACTGATGAAGACGCAGGCCATGCCGCGCTCGGCCAGTCGGCTTATGAGCTGGTAGATCTCCTCCTTCGCGCCGATGTCGAGACCGCGCGTGGGCTCGTCCAGTATCAGCACGCGCGGTTCGGTTTCCAGCCACCTGGCGATGGCCACCTTCTGCTGGTTGCCGCCGCTGAGGGTGTCCACGGGGTCCTCGATGTCGCCCAGCTTGATCCGCAGTCTCTTCACCTGGCGGCGCGTGGCCCGGCGTTCCTCCGTTCTGTTCAGCAGCGGATGGGCGTAGCGGCGCAGCGAAACGAGGGTCACGTTCTCCCGAACGCTGCGCCCCAGGATCAGGCCGCACCCTCTGCGGTCCTCGGAAAGGTAGGCCAGCCCGGCCTGGACGGCACGCCGCAGGCTGTGGGGGGGAAGTTCTCGGCCTTCCACCTCCACGCGCCCCGCCGAGCGATGCCGCAGTCCCACCAATGCCTCGGCCATCTCCGTGCGCCCGGCGCCGACCAGCCCGGCGAATCCCAGCACCTCGCCGGAGCGCACTTCGAAGGATACGTCGCGGACCCGGCCGGGCACCGACAGGCCCGTGACGCTCAGCAGGGTCTCCTGAGCCGGTTCGGGCACTGTGGCGAAGTGGTCGGCCATCGGCCGGCCCACCATGAGGGAGGCGAGACGCTCTTCGGCCTGCGTGTCGTGGCCCAGCTCGTCTTTTTCCAGGGCCTTGACCACCCGGCCGTCCCGCATCACCGTGACGCGGTCGCAGATACGCAGCACCTCGGGCAATCGGTGGGAGATGTAGAGCACGGTGACGCCGCGGGCGCGCAGCCGACCGACCAGCTCAAAGAGCCTCTCCGCCTCCGGCCGGGTAAGGACCGCCGTGGGCTCGTCCATGATCATGACCGACGCATCGCAGCTCAACGCCCTGGCAATCTCCACCATCTGCTGTCGGGCTATCGACAGCGTCCCGAGCCGCGATCTGGGATCGAGACGACAGCCCAGCTTGACCAGGTGATGCGTGGCTTCCCGGACCGTCGAGCCCCAGTCCACCAAGCCGAATCGCGTTCGCTCCCGGCCCAGGAATATGTTGTCCGCCACGGAGAGCTCGTCCACCAGGTTCAGCTCCTGGTGGACCATGGCGATGCCCATCTCCAGTGCGTGGGAAGGGTCCCTCACCTTGATCTGCTCACCCCGGTAGAATAGCTCGCCGTCCGTCGGCTCATAGATGCCGCTGATGATCTTCATCAGGGTGCTCTTTCCCGCGCCGTTCTCGCCCACGATGCCGTGCACTTCGCCCGCTCGGAAGCCGAGCCTGACGTCATCCAGGGCGCGCACCGGCCCAAAATCCTTCGTCAGGCCCTGGACCCCAAGTATGATCTGTGCATGGTTGGTTGCCATTGGTTGACCTCGCCCGATGCTGCGGCCGGCGGGGGAGCCTGTGCTGCAACGGGAAGCTCCGGCGATTATACCGGAGCGCCCCGCGGCACTTCCAACGGGGAGAACTGCGCTCAGGTTGCGCCCCATCGCGCCGGCTGCTAACATATTCGGGAGGTGTAGCGCATTATCGCGTCCCTTCTACTGTGCGGGAGACTTGCAGTGAGCAACCGGCCAACAGTTTTTCTGGCGGTTTTGGCGTGCGCGTTGATGGCGAGTCTGTCCCCGGCGACGCACGGGGCAATAAAGGACCAGCATGTTCAGAAGATGCGCGAAGCCGCGCCGGAGCAGGCGCCGGCCATGCCGGCTAAGCCGCGCCGGCTGCTCGTGTTCACTCTCTGCCACGGTTTCCGCCACGGTTCCATCCCCTACGTGACCAGGGCTCTGGAGATTATGGGGGAGAAGACGGGCGCCTACGAGACGGTGGTCAGCGACGACCCCGAAGTTCTACGCCCCGAGAGCCTCCAGCAATTTGACGCGGTGTGCATGAACAACAACACCACCAGGCTGAAAGGTGCCTTCGAGGACGAGCAGCTCCGGCAGAGCCTGCTGGATTTCGTCCGGGAAGGCGGCGGCCTGGTCGGCATTCACGCCGCCACCGATTGCTTCTACAAATGGCCCGAGTACGGCGAGATGATGGGCGGCTATTTCTGGGGTCATCCCTGGCACGAGAAGGTGGCGATAAGGGTCGAGGAGCCCGAGCATCCGCTCTGCGCGCCGTTTGAGGATGCCGCCTTCGAGGTGACCGATGAGATCTACCAGTTCCGCGAGCCGTACTCCCGCGAGAAGCTGCGCGTGCTGCTGAGTCTGGACACGGACAGGATCAACATGGACAAGGGGGGCATCCGTCGGGAAGACAGGGACTTCGCCGTGAGCTGGGTCCGGAGCTACGGCAGGGGCCGGGTCTTCTACTGCTCTCTGGGACACCGCAACGAGATCACGTGGAACCCCACCGTGCTGCGGCACTACCTGGCGGGCATACAGTTCGGGTTCGGCGACCTGCCCGCGCCGACCGCGCCCAGTGCACTGGAGAGGCCGGCGTTCATCGGCGACTGGGAGGGCATGCGCACCGCCGATGACGGCGCCAGGGGCCACATCGTAGCGCAGGTCATCGCCCGCGGGAACAACCGATACGAGGTCAACCTGCTGCATGAGTTTGATACCCGGGGGTCCAAGATAGCGGTCCTGGAGGGCAAGGAGCAGGGCGACAGGGTCGTTCTTGAGGGAAAGCAAGGCGGCATGCGCTGGACGGGCACGATCCGGGAGGATAGGTTCAGCGGCCGATTTGAGGGCCAGCGGTCCGGGACGTTCACGATGTGCCCGGTGGTTCGCCTTTCGCCCACACTCGGGGCGGAGCCGCCGAAAGGCGCCGTGGTCCTGTTCGACGGCAGCGGTGCTGAGGACTGGAGGGAGCACTGGTCCGGCGGAGGCGCGGACTGGAAGTTCGTTGACGGCGCTATGGAGATCGTTCCGGGCAGGGGTTCGGCCGTTTCGAAACGGGAATTCGGCGACCACAAGATCCACCTGGAATTCTGGCTGCCTCTGCAGGCGGGCTCCCGCGGCCAGGGACGGGCGAACAGCGGCGTCTACGTGCAGCGCCGCTTCGAGGTCCAGATTCTGGACAGCTACGGCCTGGAAGGAAGCAGCAACGAGTGCGGCGGGCTCTACAAGGTCGCCGCACCGCGCGTTAACGCCTGCGCGCCGCCGGAGCAGTGGCAGACATACGACATCGTCCTCCACGCCGCAAGGTTCGACGAAGAAGGCAACCCGACCGACAACGCGCGGATGACTGTGTACCACAACGGCGTGCTGATCCACGATGAGGTAGAACTGCCGCACGGCACCGGTTCCCGAAAGGGCAGAGCCATCCCGCGACGCGGTGCCATATTGCTGCAGGACCACGGGAATCCCGTGCGCTACCGTAACCTCTGGGTGCAGGAACTGGACTGAGCGCCGCCCGGCCCCTGCGCGCCGACCGATCCGCCCAACTGGAGGCATCCGATGCCGCGCCCCAACATGTTGTTCCTCATGTCCGATCATACCAATGCCCGGGCCGTCGCGCCGGACAGCCAGTGCCTCACGCCGAACCTTGACGCGCTGGCGCGCGATGGCCTGCCCTTCCATCGCTGCACCACGACGAACGCCATATGCTCGCCTGCTCGCGCGTCGCTCATGACCAGCACCTACGCCTCCACGCACGGTATGTGGGACTGCACCCACACCCAGCGCCGCGAGTGGGTAAACGTGGACGACCGCCTGACCTACTGGTCGCAGCGGCTGGCGGACGCCGGCTACCTCAACGGCTATTTCGGCAAGTGGCACGTCGAGCAGACGAAGAAGTTGGAAAATTTCGGCTGGCATGAATACGACATCGGCTGCGGTTCGGCCCGCGCAGAGGCGACCGACGGTTCCGAGGTCGTGGTGGATAAGGCCGGCTACCGGCCTTACCTGATGGCCGCCGTCTCGGACGACGCACCCGAGCACCATCCCGCTTATGAGCAAAGCATTGACTTCATCCGGGAAGCCGCCGGCGGGGACCGGCCCTTCTGCTGCTTTATCTCCACCGCGGAGCCACACGATCCCTACGTCCCGCCCCGCCGGTTCATGAACATGTACGACGTCGGAAGCATCCGCACCAGCCCCACACTCCGCGAAGAGGGCACCGACAAGCCCGAGGTCGTCGAGCGGATGCGCCGGGTGTGGCAGGACCTGAACGACGCCGACTGGCAGAAGATATCCGCCGCCTACTGGGCCGTCATCACCTTCCTGGACAGCGAGAGCGGCCGGGTCCTGGACACCCTCCGCGAACTCGGCATCTACGACGACACCCTCGTGGTGGTCACCGCGGACCACGGCGACATGTTGGGTGGACATGGTCTGGCCACCAAGGGCGTCGGCACGGCGTACGAAGAGGTCTATAACATCCCCCTCATCTTCCGGCTGCCCGGCGGTGTGTCCGGCGAAGACACCGATCATAGAGTAAGCCTTGTGGACGTCGGCCCCACGCTTCTCGACCTGCTGGACCTCGAACCGCCGGAGCCGTGTCACGGGCGCTCCATGCTGCCCATACTCCGCGGCACCTCCCACGCTGAGCAGTGGCGGGACGCCTACGCGGAGTTTTTCGGCCAGCGGTTCGTCTACACCCAACGTATCGTCTGGCACGGCGACTGGAAATACATCTTCTCGCCAGGCGGCGTGGACGAGCTCTACAATCTGGCCGAGGACCCGCACGAGCAGCGCAACCTCGCCTCCGATCCCGCTCACCGCGACACGCTGGTGGACATGTGCAAGCGCATGTGGCGCAAGATGCGGGAGATCGGCGACGACTCGCTCTTCAACAGCCATTACGCCACGCTGCGCACCGCGCCGGTGGGGCCGTGGTCCGTACGGGAGGACCGATAGGGGTGGGTTCCGTTCTTACGGGTTCCACCACGAGATGTGGCCCGTGCCGACGTCGCGCGTCTTCTGGGCCAGTCCCGCGAACTGCTCGCTCTCCAGGAAATCCTGCGGCGCCAGGCTATACGGGTGCGGAAGGCGCTTCAGAATGCCCTCGAGTTGTCCCTGGAGTTCCTCCAGTTTCCGGCCGTGCGCCGGGTCACCCCCCAGGTTATGCATCTCCTGCGGATCGTTTCTCAAATCGTAGATCTGGTCGGCGTCGTAGTAGCCGGGATAATGCTCCATGGCGATCTGCGCGTGGGGCTGGTCCTCGCGGTCCATGTGATTCGGCGCACGCTCGAACCCACCCTCCCGCATGGCGCGGATGATCCGCTCCGGGAACCGCAGGGCAATGTACTTCGACCGTTCCGTGCGCACGGCGCGGCGGTATCCGACCTCGAAATACAGCGCGTCGTGCGGCGGATCCGTCTCCCCGCGGAGCATCGGTCCCAGGTCGCAGCCGTCGAAGGCAACGTCCCCGCCTGTATCGGCGCCGCACAGGCCGAGCAGCGTGGGCATGAGGTCGATGTTCTGAACCAGTGCGTCACTGACCTTTGCTCCGTCCAGGAGGCCGGGCGCGGAGATGATCAGCGGCACGCGCGTGCCCCGGTCGTAGCAGGTGGCCTTGCCCGGCTCGATGTTGTGGTCGGAGCAGAAGATGAACACGGTGTCCCCGGTTGCGCCCATGGCGCCCAGCTTATCCAGCAGGGCGCCCACCTGGTCGTCTATCCAGAGGGCAAAGACGTGCTTGTCGTTGACTTCGACCCCTATCTGTCGGAGGCGCCCCGGCAGGTCTTTTCTGGAGGGCAGCGGCTCGGGTCGTGGGTCCATCTTTCCGCCCGGCGTATACCGCCAGTCCCGGTCCATCCCCGCCAGGGCGCTCGGCCCATGCGTGCACGTGGAGGCGTAATGCAGCAGGAACGGCTGGCTGCCATCGCAGGTGTCCAGGAAATCCAGCGCCTTCTGCATGGACCACTCGATATGATGGTCGTTGAGCGCCTTCAGCGGCCAGTTACCATTGTTGTTCCAGATGATCCCGTCGGCGAAGTCGTACCCGCCGGTGCGACGCACCTCTTCCTGGTAGATCGACTGAAGTTCCTTGAGCTTTACGTCCACCCCCGGGTCGTCGGGATCGGCTTCGATGTCGAAATCGGGGACGGGCAACAGGTCGTTGGGGTGTCCCACGTGCCATTTGCCGGCGAACCCGGTTCTGTAACCCGCCTCGCGGAACAGGAACCCCTGGCTGGGAATATCGGGGTTCAGGTAGACGTTGAACTCCACGCTGGCCGGCTCGTCCAACGGCTGCTCCTCCAGGAACACCGGGTCGGGGCATGTCCCCGCGTAGCGGCCGGCCAGGTAGGAATACCGGCTGGGCTGGCAGATGGCCGAGGAGCAGAAGGCGTTGTCGAACCGAATCCCGGCCTCGCAGAGCCGGCCCAGGTGGGGAGTCGGCACCGTCCCACCGTAGCACCCCAGAAACTCGTGCGCCGTATCGTCCACGATAAAAAACACCACATTGGGCCGCGCGTTCGCCGCCGCCATCGCTTTACCCCATATCCAGAAGAAGGTGAACGCCGATTATAGGGCAGCGGGCGCTGTCCGCAAGCACGGCCGGTGTGGCGCAGGCGCTCCCGCCTGCGTCGACACCGTCGTTTTGGCCGTTATCACGTGCTCTGCAACACGTGATACCGGGACCCACGCGCTCCAACGGCGATATTGCTGGCCGCCGTTCCGGCGGTTGGAATAATGCCGAGCATTCTTCATGGAACCCACCGGTCGGTTTTCGAAGACTGGGTTCGCAGTGACGGCGGGCAGGCCCATGTGCGAGCGGCATTGAGTGTTGCCACGGAAAGAAACGGCGAGATTGCCGCACCCGCGAACGGCGCAGGCTCGCAATGACCGCGCGCGGGAACAGTCCCCTTTGTCATTGCGAGGGGCCGCAAGGCCCCGTGGCAATCTCGTCGTTCGGTGCGTTGCAGCTTCCCCGTGCGAGGGTACACTGGAGGGCCACGCTCCGTCGTGGCCGGCATTCAGGGTTCTGCACCCGGCACGCTGACCTGAACGCGGGTAGGCTTGCACGCACCTGGTTTGCATACATCGAAAGCAGATACTATAATCCCTACGGTTGGGCTGTGCGCAAGGCCAGGTTTCCCGTCGTTTGAAACCCTGCACACTGAGTTCGGAAGGGAGGCGGCAATGTCTGATCCACGGAGCACCGTATGCGAAAGCTTTGCCCGGTGGGCGGCGCTCTCAGCGCTCCGATCAGGGTCGCCGGTCAAGTCAAGGCAAGACATCTACCCGTTGATTGCCAGGCAACACTTCCAGCAACTCCTGGATGAGGATCGTGGACCGATTGCGGCGGACGAGTTCGAAAGGTGGCACCGGGGGCAGATACACCGAATACAGGAGAAGGAAGGTCGCTTGCCCGTAGGCTGGGCGGCAAAGCTCCTCAACGTCTACCTGAAGGTGCGCGTGTATCTGGCTGGGGAGGGACGATCAGGACTGGTTGATCTGATCCATCCGCGGATTGACGGAGGATTGCGGCGTGGCCTGCGCGGCAGATTTGGTGATTGCGATGCCATCATCAGCAAGACGAACGCGGTGAAAGCCATCAAACGCATCGACACATATGAGCTTTACAGCACCATCATAGACGGTTGCCGGTTGGCTGCGGACGCACTCGGCTGCAAGCTGATAGAGGTGGAGCAGCTCTGGCGGGGCGCCGACACCCCGGCTTGAGAGGACTGATCCCGACTGTGCGCCGGACGGCGCGTGTGTTGACTCGACATCGCTTCCGCGAGAACGAGGCTTCCGGGATCCCTCTGGTGGCACGGCATGCTTGAAGCGGAAAGGAACGGTTTATGAATTCGGTATCGGACGGTAGAAACCACCGACCTGGGCGCCGAAGGCGCGGGCAATGGTGGGTCGCTGCCGCGCTCCTGGTGTTTGCTTCAGCCCAAATGGGTCTGGTTGGAGAAAGATGCCTGCTCGCTGCTGAGGCAACCGTTTCCACCCCATCTTCTGTCTCGAAACTGCGGTACTCCGACATACGTAGGGTAGCTGAGAAGCGAAGGCAGGATGAAATCACCGACGTCCAGTGGAAAAAGTTCTACAGACAGCACCAGGGCAAGAAAGTGCGGTGGACCGGTTGGGTGGACGACGTTGTGGAGAGCATGGCTGGCGGTGTGAACGTCCACGTTGACATGGAACCACCGTCTGACGCAATGAGTAACTATGACGTAAGCTTCGGAATCACCCGTGAGGTGGCCCTCGATCTGGAGATCGATCAGAAGATAGCATTCGTCGGAACAGTAGAAAAGATCCGACTGGTGCTGGGAGCGGACCTTGTCATTTTCCTGGAGGATCCAGCCATAGAGCTGCCCAGAAGGTACAGTGAGGCGACCAGCACCGCAACCGAAAGTGATGTGGGGCCTGTTGAGGAGTTCTACAGGTTGTGGGGCTTGCTTGAGCAGAAGCGCGCTGAGATCAGGCGGAAGAGTGAATGGTACGAAGAATCGGCACGTCCGCTGAAAGCGCTGCGGTCCCAGGAGGACGCCTTGCGGGAGCAGCTTCAGAAAGCGGCCCTCGAGGCGGAGGAGGCACTGCGGGCGGAGCTGGAGGCCGTCGAGTCTTCCTGGGCGGAGGGCGAGAGGAAGGGCCTGAAGCCCGCCCACCCCGAGATGAGGAAGCTGGTCGACGCCCGTCAGAAAGTCCGGGCACAGTTGGCGCCGCTTATGGCGTACGTCGGTCCCCTTGAGCAGCGCGAGGCGGCCGAGAAGTACGGCCTGCCTCTCCACCGCGAAATTCAGCTGGGCGATGGCGTGACGATGAAGCTGGTGCTCATCCCGCCGGGCGAGTTCATCATGGGTAGTGGACTCTCGCCGAGCGAAGTCGAGAGCCGGTACGCTGGCGATTCCGGCTTCTTCGAGGATGAGCATCGGCAACACCGCGTGCGCATTACGAAGCCCTTCTACATGGGCACTACGGAGGTGACGAACGCGCAATACCAGAGCTTCCTGAAAGACAGCGCCTACGATGGGACACGACATGCCGACGATAATTACCTTCGTCATCATCGTGATTTGGAGACGTATGCGTCAACGGAGCCAGATTACCCCATTGTGTGCGTGAGTTGGAAGAATGCGGACGCCTTCTGCGACTGGCTCTCGCGCAGGGCCGGGATAAACGCGCGGCTGCCCACGGAGGCGGAGTGGGAATACGCCTGCAGGGCGGGGACGCAGACGCCCTTTAGCTTCGGCGACGACGAGGACGAGCTCGGAGACTACACGTGGTATTTCCGGAACTCCGGAAAGCGCGTTCTGCCGCCGGGGACCGAGTGGGACCCAGGCAGGGTGCTTCACGTTTGGGGTTGCAGGACGCACCCCGTCGGCCAAAAGAAACCGGACCGGTGGAGCCTCAACGACATGTACGGGAACGTCTATGAGTGGTGTGCGGATTGGTATGACTCCGACTACTACGAAAACAGCCCGCCGGCCGACCCCGGAGGGCCGTCATCTGGCGAGTACCGGGTTCTGCGGGGCGGTTCCTGGTACGGCTATCCGGGGCTCTGCCGATCCGCGCTCCGCAACGGGGACTATCCCACATACTCGAACAACCTCTACGGGTTTCGTGTTTTGTTTTCGCCGAGGCCGTAATTCCCTTTACCCTTTTTCGTCGTTTGCCGTTGTGTTCTGTTGGGTACAGGACTGTTCGCCAGTAGATTGCCTCGAGTTCCGCTTCTCCGGGGCGGGTCATTGACCGAAACCGTTGCCGGTGAGCCAGACCCCTTCGCCTGTCGCGGATCAGAGTGTAGACTTTCAGGAGGTCAGCGTGATGAAGGTCATGGTGGTCACGGGTGCGAGCAGTGGGGTGGGCAAGGCGATAGCGGAGCGTTTCGCGCGGGACGGGTGGCCGGTCTGCGCTCTGGCACGGAGTGAGGATAAGCTGGAGGCGCTGGCAGAGGCGCATGAATCTGTTGAGGCTTATCCCACGGATGTTTCGGATGCCGCGCAGGTCAAGAGGACTTTTGCGGCCATTTTGGACCGGCATCCGCGGGTGGACGCGCTGGTCAATAATGCCGGGGTGACGAACGACGAACACTTCGGCGAAGCGGATTTCACGGTCATCGACCGCGTGATCGACACCAACCTGAAGGGGGCGATGTACTGCACCTACGCGGTGCTGCCCTCCATGATGGAGCACCGGGAAGGGCGGATCATCAACGTTGCATCCACCGCCGGCATCCCGGGTGAGCACATCGCGCCGCCTGCCGGCACGGTGCGGTTCGCAGATTACGGGGCCTCCAAGTTCGGGCTGGTGGGCTTCGCCGACTTCATGGCCAGGGACCTGCGGCACTACAACATCCAGATGACGACCCTGTGTCCCGGGGGTATCGACACGCCGATCCGAGGTGACGGCGACGAGGACGCCAGCAAGTTGATGCGGCCGGAGGAGGTCGCAAAGCTGGTGGAGTTCATCCTGGAGCAGCGGCCGAACACGCTCTACAAGCAGGTGGTCTTCTTCCCAATGTGCGAGTGGCACTGAGCGCGGATGGGCCGACTTATCGGCTGCGGGCGTGCTACAGCTCGACGGGTCTACCCTCGCGGGCGGAGCGTTCTATGGCCAGGACGGCCTCCGTTACCCGGCGACCGTCCTCGTAGCCGACCAGGGGCTCCTCTCCCCGGAGCAGGCAGTCCACGAAGTGGTGAATGCTGTCCACGGTGAATCCCCGCGTGCGGCCGTGGACGCCCACGCCGGCGTAGCTGTCCACGGTGCGTGCGCCGTCCCCGTTCAGCTTGAGCAGCCGCTCCGGGGTGGGGTCGAAGTAGAACGTTCCTTTCTCGCCCACCACCTCCAGCTTGAAGTCCACCACGCACGGGCTGGACTCGGGCAGAATCCAGCAGTTCTCGATCACGCCCTTCGCGCCGCCCGCGAACTCCACGGTGCTGAGGTAGTAGTCCGGCGTGTCTATGCCGCGGTCCCGCAGCACGCGCGAGCCGCTGACCGAATAAACCCGCGCCACCTTGTGGCCCAGTATCCAGCGGAGGCTGTCCAGGCAGTGGCTGCAGAGGAACCACAGGATGCTCGACCGGCCGGCCCAGGAGAGCATCTCGGTGGGAACGAAGATGGTGTCCGACAGGCGATGGTAGGCCATCTCGACCCGGCCCAGCTCGCCCGCCTGGACGGCCCTTCTGATCTCGGAGACGCCCGGATTCCAGCGGTTGTGGAAGTCCACCATGAAGGGGACATGACGCGCCCGGAGTGCCTCGCCGATGCGGTCGCAGTCCTCCATCGTGGTGGCCAGGGGTTTCTCAACCAGGACGGCTTTGCCCGCTCCGATGGCGTCCACGACGATGTCTGCGTGGGCGAAGTCCGGGGTGGCGACCGAAACGGCGTCGACATCCTCCATGGCCAGCAGGTCCCGGTAGTCCGTCAACCGATGTCGAACGCCGTATTGCTCTCCGATGGTCTGCAGGCGTCCTGCGTCCAGGTCGCAGATGGCGACCGTCTCTGCCCCGGGATGATCCCGGTAGGCCTTGAGGTGGGTTTCGCCGAAGGTCCCGACTCCGATGACGCCGAATCGCAGTGTGCTCATTTGCGGACCTCTAAGGGGGGCCGCACGAATCGTTCATACCTTCTACCGCCAGACTATAGCCGACTGCCGGTGGAAATGCAGGGGAATTTCCGGCGGCAGGAACCTGCTGGCCGGAGGGCGGCCTTACTTCGGGGTCTCGCCATTGGCCGCGGAGTATGCGATTTTCTCCAGAAGCACACCACACTCCGCCCACGTGAGGGCAAAAGCCCGACATCAGCCACACCGAGCGGAGTGACCGCGTCGCGAAGGTCCTCCGGATTGGCTTCGGGGAATTCGCTTTCCATCAAACCGCGCTGTGCCGAGTTCCCCACCTGGTTGAAGCTCAACTGGCCGTGCAGGAAAGCACCGAGCTTCTCCGCGATCAACCGACGTGTGATTTCCCGGAGTATCGGTGGGCTCTGCATGGCAATATTACAAGTCGTTCCTTCTGCGCAACCAGGACAGGGTGTGGCCTGAGGCTCCTGCTTCGCCCCTGCAGGGCTCTTACTCAGGTATTCCCCAGGCCTCTGAGGCAGGACCGCCTAGAAGCTCAGCCGGAAACCCCGTTTTTCAGGGGTAATATCAGGCCCATCATAG
>CAZNGS010000092.1:0-14573 GCA_964572825.1 uncultured candidatus Brocadiaceae bacterium | reverse complement strand
CCCCGAACCTCAACTACCCCCCCCGCAGGAGTGCTGTGTCGGTAAACACTTACCTCTCACGATCCCAACCGGGTCCTGCTGTTTGCGCAATAAAGCGCGACGCCCGGTGGCCTCCGATGTGACCCGCAAGCCACAGCGCGTGACCTTAGCGTAACGGCTCCCCTGTCGCAAACGATTCCACTTGCTTTGCTCACACATGCTGGCCACTCCCGGGAAAGGCGAAGATGCGGCCAAAACCGGGCAGTCGGGTCCGAGCCGGACCGGCCGCGTCTGGGAAGTGACGTGCCCGTGACCGGGCAGCGGTGGGGCCCGGTTCGCCGGCAAGACCACCCCCGGTAGCGGATTGCTCCAGCGGGCCTCTTCAACGGTCGAAAGTCGAGCTCGGGTTTGCGCGGAAGAGAGATGGGAGGAAAGAGGGTCCGGTTGGATCGCACCTGAAAACTGGTCGTGAAACGGCCTCACGGGCTGCCCGAGGCGGTCACACCGTCCGCACTCTCGGAAGATTGGATGCTCGGAGCCATCCGGTTAAAGTGCACGTAAGTGCCCTTTTTGCTGCTGGTAAGCACATCCGGGCGCCCGTCACCCGTCAGGTCCGCCAGGGTCACCTGCGTGCCCGCGCCGCAGTCCTCATGTATCCGGTGCGGGACGAACCGCACGCCGCCGGGCTCGCGCCGCAGTCGGAACCAGTAAAGGACCGCGGGGGCATCCGCTTCGATGTCGCCCTCCGGGCCGTGGGCCCAGAAGCGCTTGCCCGCGATGATGTCCGGCAGACCGTCGCCGTCGAGGTCGCCCGCCGCCAGGGCGTGCATCTGGCTGATTCGCAGGGCATCCGGGGACTCGTCCGGCTCCGGCGGCAGAATCTCATGCCGCTCCCAGGTGATCCCGCCCGATTCGTTCTGCTCCTGTCGGTACCACAGCAGTCCGTAGCGATGGGCATTCCAGACCGTGACGACGTCGTTGCGGCCGTCGCCGTCCACGTCGTAGACAACAATGTCCGCCGGGCTCTCGGCAAACGTGGACGCGTGCCACGGCCAGGGGCGATCCTGCGGACCGCCGTCCGGCTGCTCCCACCAGCCTTTTCCGGAGACGATGTCCATGCGGCCGTTGCCGCTGATATCCCCGACGCCGACCCCGTGCTCCAGGCCGTGATGACTCATGCGGGCGATGGGCTGAAAGGTCCACGGTTGGTCCGGCCGCGCCGGGTCGCACGAGGCGTACCCGTAGGCTTCGCGCGTGCTGTATACCGCCTCCGGCCGGCCGTCATCGTTCAGGTCGGCCCAGACCATCGTTTCATTGGCGATGTTGTGCAGGACGGGATGGGGTCTCCAGGGCCGGCAGCTTCCGGCCGGGTTCTCGTACCAAACGCCCTCCCAGCCGGCGGCATCGCCCCACCCCTGGAAGGCGTAGTTCCGCCCGGGCCCCGGTGGCCGGACCACGTAAAACACGTCCGGCCAACCGTCAGCGTTGAAGTCGTGGACAAAGCAGGGCTGGGTGGTGCGCGAGTACCCGTGCGGATCGAACATGACTGGCTCGAATATCCGGTGCCGCTCCTCGAAAAGAGGGCCCGCATACCAGTATGGCCCGGCGACGATGTCGAGGAATCCATCACGGTTGAAGTCCCCGCAGGCGATGGACTCCGAGGTGAATTCATCGCTGATCTGCACTGTTTCGAACTCGTCGGCATTGCTCATGATTCTGCATCCTGCCGGCCGAGGGGACAGACCTTTACACACAGCCCGCAGAGGCCCCAGCCGCCGGGGTTGATGATGCCGCGGTTGACGGCGCAGAGCCTCGTGTCGAAACCCTCCATCGAATCCGTCTCTGCGAAGGCTTCGTACGAGTAGGCGTGGACCGGGCAGGCGTCGAGGCACCGGGTGCAGTCTCCGCAGCCGTCGGGCAGGGGCTCGGACGCCGTGGGCTCCAGCGGCGCATCGGTCAGGACGGCGGCCAGGGCCACGCGTGGCCCGGCATCCGGGGTGATAAGCAGCCGGTTCTTCCCGATCCAGCCCAGCCCCGCCAGGCGGGCGGTCAGCTTGTACAGGCCGGTAGGTCTGCCCGTCGGCGGGTGCGAGAGCCGACAGGCCTTGTGGCCCCGGTCGACAAGCTCCTCGGCGATCTGATCTCCGATCTCCAGGGCGAGGGCGATCTTGTCCACGTAGTGCGCAGTGCGGCCCGGGTCATCGGTCACCGGGAGACGATCAAGTAACTCGTCCTCCTCCCGCACTCCGATGGCGATGCCGGTAAGCAATTGCCCGCACTCTCCGAAGGACTCGGGCCAGGTCTCCCAGGCGCGGGTCAGGTCGGCGATGCCGAAGTGGGACGCGCCGCGCTCGAGGGCCATCCGGTGCATCCTGGATTCGACACTCTCGCTCGGGCCTGTCGCCAGGGCTCCGGCGTGCTCTTGAACGACGGGGTCCGGCTGCATCGAGAGCCCCGGCGGGGCGGGTACAGCCGGGCGGGAACCGGGGGACCCCGCATCTGCGGGAGCCTTTGAGAACTCCTCAAGGTCCGGTTGGAAGACCTGGATACGATGGTTCATGGTGTCGGCGACGTACATCCGGCCCTCATCATCCACGGCCAGCCCGCAGGGGACCCACAGTCGCCCCGCTTCTGTGCCGTCCCCGCCCCACAGGGCCAACGGTGCCCCGTCCGGCGATAATACCTGAATGCGATTGTTGTAAGTGTCGGCCACGTAGAGGCGCCCGGCCGCGTCCAGCGCGATGCCCTGCGGGCAGTCGAATTCGCCGGGCCCGCGACCGAAGCTGCCGCAGGCGGACAGAAACGTGCCGTCCGGGGCGAAGGTCTGTATGCGGCAATTGTAGGAGTCGCAGACGTGGATCCGATCGTCTGGGCCGACGGCTATTCCGACCGGCAGGTTGAGCCGCCCCGGTTCGGTCCCGGTGCCGCCCCACGTGTTCTGGAGATCGCCATTGGGCCCGAAGCGGACGACTCGATTCAGGTCGGCCAGGCCATCGCCGCCCCACAGGTTGGCCTCCACCACGTAGAAGCGGCCATCTGAATCGCTGCTGACGCCCTGCGGGTTGGTCAACCGGCCCGCCCCCTCTCGCCCCCATCGTCCAAGTTCTCGCCCATGGGGGGCGAACCTGCGCACGCACGGGGCGTGTTGATCGTGCATCGTCGCGCAGACGGTCCCGTCGGGCTGGACCGCGATGCCGCACACCTTGCCGCCTTCCACGGTCCAGTCAGCGATCCATTGGCCGTCCTGGAGCGTGAACCGCTCCAGCCCGCCCGGCCGGCAGCAGCCGGCATAGACTGCCCCGTCCGGTCCGATGGCGACCGCCTTGGGATATCGGAAAGTGGTCGGCACTTCCGCGATCCATGCGCCCGGCACTGCATCACCGTTGTCCGTCATCGCAGCACCAGATAAAGGCAGTCGGGGGGCATGGAGACGGCCCAGAAGCGCACCGGTTCGCCATCCCCCAGCAGTAGTTCGTTGCCATCCTCACTGCGGTGGACGAACCCGGACTGGCCCGCCACCTCCTCGTTGAGACAGCGCAGATCAAGCACCCGTTCGCCGTCGGAATCGGTCGGTCCAGGAAAGGCCCAGATATCGTCCCCAGCCACCGCGGCGGATGTCAGTAAAAGGCAGCTTACGATGACGGCCCAAAGCACGTTCATCGCCTGGATTCCTCCTTCTTCCCGAGGCAAAGCACGCTGCCGTCCCGAAGCGTGACGATGACGCGCCCGTCGGGAGCCAGGGTCAGGCCGTTGAAGATTGGCGTCGCGGGCAGTCCCACCTGCCACAGCTCGCTGCCGTCGGTGCGATCGAGGGCGATGACCTTTGATTCTCCGTCGGACCGGTTCTTGAAGAGCACCAGGGCAGCATTGCCGGCGAGGGCCGAACCCACGGGGGTTATCTCGCCGTAGCGGAATTGGAGGCGCCAGGTCACCAGATCGTCCCGGTCCAGTTCAATGTTTAGATTCACGCCGGCGGGTTCCTCTTCGTCTACGGCCAACCGACCCTGCAAGAATGCTTCGATCTTCCCCTTCGGCGCCAGGGCGAACCTGGGCCCGAGCCGGGTCGGCTTGCGTCGTTCCCCGAAGGCGAACAGGACATCGGAGTCATCCCAGGATGGCATCAGCCCAAACGCCGGGACAACGAGGATCGGAAGCAATCCGTCGCCCTGGCCGCGTTGAGCGACAAAGTTGCCTTCCTTGTGGCGTGCGATACGATCAGGGATATCGGTCAGCATGCCTGTCCCACCGCGCACCAGCCAGATGTCGCTGAATTTCCCCATGTCCTGGCCGGTAAGTTCGTGCATTTTGAAGAGGTGCCTGCCGAGAAACACCCCACGGTGTTCTTCTCGCAGCTCCGCTATCTTCCCGTCGGCGTAGGCAAGGCGTGCGGTGCCGTCCTCCGGTGAAAGACGAATCGGGAACCCCTCCCCGCCGTTGTACACGGCTTCTGCCGCCGCATCGTCCCATGCCAACTGGCCGGTGCCGCCCAGCATCCCATTGGGCGAGAGCGGTTCCCCTGTCGGGCTTCTCCAATCACCACGCTGCCAGACGATCTCCCCCGAGACGGCATCGGCGGCGATGGCCCAGACTCCGTCGATGCGGTCCATGTATCCGGCGACGGCGAACACTCGCCCGTCCACCACCATCGGCGACGCGAGGACGGGCCATCGACTGCCCAGTTGGCCGAAGAACATCATCCGTCCCGCCTGCGGCGCCACGCGCAGCCGCCACAACTGTCGCCCGTCTGCGAGGGCGAAGGCGTACAAGCAGCCGTCGGCGCAGCCGACAAACACGCGCTCTTTCCAGATCATCGGGCTGCTCTGAATACGCCCGCCGGTGTGCGCACGCCAGAGCGGGTTGCCCGTCGCCAGATCCAGCGCCTGTACCGTTCCGTCGTTGATCGCGAAGACGAGCTTGCCCTCGCCCATCACCGGTGGGGCGGGCATCAACCGTGGTCCCACCAGCACTCCGCCCGGGGGTACATCCTGGACCACGCCGCCGGCGACATCGGACCGCCACAGCAGGGAGGCGTCGGCGGGGATTTCCGCGGCGACCGATCCCGTCCGCTTCACATTGCCGCGGTAGCTTATCCAGTCGGTGGCGTCTGCCGTCGTTTGGGCGATTTCATAGGTGCGCACGAGCCTGGGACCCGCTGAAGGAAGGCCCTTCTCGACGGGACCTCGTACGTTGAACCCCCGGTATTCGGGAATGTGTCCGACGCCGCTGGGAATACGCCAGATCAATCCATTGGCGACGAACTGCCCGCTGGCGCAGGCCGATTTGGAGTGGACCGGGGGAACCGATACGTCCCTCACGGCGTCCCAGGTCAGTCCCGTCATGCCGATGATGCCCTGAGGAGCGGCCGTGCAGTGTCCACAACCGCCGAGGTCCACAGGCTCATTGCGCTTCGTTTCGCCGGTGACTGGATCCACAGCTCTCCCCCTCTCGAGCCAGACAAGGTCCATGTAACCCAGCGGAACGGGGGCCCATGGTCTACGTCCTCGCGCTAGCTCCCACATGGGTTGGCCGTCATCCTGGGACAACACGGCGCAGCGGTCCATCTCCGGGGCGCCGACGATATAGAGATCCCCCACGGCATAACCCGCAACCGGGTGACGAAGAACCCGGTGCCACAGGTAGCCCACCTCTTGGTCGTGTTCAATGCCCGTTTCTGTGCTCCATGCGGTAGCTCCGGTCTCGAGATCGTAAGCCTCGGCAATGCCGTCCATGCCCAGAACGAAGAGCCGGTCGCCGCTGATGGCCGGCGTGCGTGGATCGAACTGTGATCCCTGTTCGCGTTGTTCACTCCACAGCGGCCTCAACGTGGCCGAATCCAGGACCGTGAGCAGGGAGCCCAAGGAGCGGAAGCGCGTGTTATGCTCCTTGGTTTTTTTGCCCATCGTCTTCGGTGATCGGTTGAACGGAGCGCCACCCAAGATGGCGATGTGAGTGTCCGTGGCAGCGATCCACTTGATTTCGTCGCAATCCAACTTGACCCGACGCCGTTCCGCTCCGGTGGCCTGCTCCAACTCGAGAAGCGTCGAGCCGTCGGCCACCAACAAGCGATTGCCTTCGGCGACTACGATCGAACGTTGCGCTTGCAGCCAGGTCGCCGGCGACAGCCGCCGGTGCCACAGGCGTACTCCCGAACCCGTCGCCCGGGCCACCAGCAACGGTCCGCGTTGCTCCCCCAGTGGTCCCTCCCAGCGCGGTTTGCCGCCACGCATCATCAAGGCTACCTGCTCGCCGGGCAGCACGGCTTCCCCTTTGGGCGAGTGCGCCACGAGATTCGAATTCCAGAGCATAAACAGGCGGCCGTTCGCGACGATGGGCAGGTCGGTGCGGGAGGCGTTGAAGGGCTTGCCGGTCCACTGGATCGTCTCGGGATAGCTGTAGGCCGTGTCGGTGGACACCGCGTTGTTGTCGGGTCCGTGCCAGTAATGGCTCCAGTTGTCCGCCCCCGCCAGCGGCTCGGCCTTCACTTTGACCACTGTCCCCGCACCTTTCAGCAAAGAGACCTCTGGTGCAATGCCTTTCGCCCAGTCGAGCAGGCCCCTGCTGTCCAGCTTCCTCGACACATTCCCCAGCACGGCCACGCCGTACCAGGGGTGCAGGACGCGCCGTATCTCCGATGCAAGCGCCGGCGTGAGGTCGGTGCGGGTCATATCCGTCATAACCACCAGGTCGCAGCTTATGCCCACGGGCAGCAGGCGGTCCAGCCCGCCCTGGTCGATCGAGAGGCGATGATTCAGCAGGCCATGCAGGTCCGCAGCTTCCCTGGCCCCGGCAACGTCTGCGGCGTCGGCGTCCTGCCCGTGAACGTAGAGGCCGTCGCCCGCCTCGGCCAAAGCCAGAGCCAGCTCGCCCCTGCCACAACGCGGAAGGTGCGCCAGTCCCACCGGCCGGTCCACAGCTTGAAGGATCCGCTCTGCCAGCGCGTTCGGTTCCTCGGCGAACGCGTTCACCCCCGTCAGACTCACCGTGACAACAACCCACAAAACCAGCGCGACAAATCCGCTCTTTCTCACCAGTCAACTCCTCCGCAATTGAGCCCGCAAAAGGGGTCCGGCACCTCCTGTATGCTCGCTATTCCTTTTTCCTCTCAACCGGGCGCCATTCGAGCTCGGCGACATAGATGCCTTTGCTGTAACCGGCGATGTACCACCTGTCACGCGCGACGTCGTGGATGATCTCGGTAGCAGACTTGCTGGCCCCGTTGGCGTCTTCCAATACCGTCAGTAGTGGCTTGTCGAAATCGCTCGGGTCTTCGCTCACCACGACGTAGTGCGGCACGAACAGGTAATAATGGCCCTGGTATCGCTGGACGAACGGGCTCTCGAAGAAACCGGGATGGTCAAGGTGACCCCTGTCGTGCCATTCGCCGAGAAGGTTCTCGTTAACCGACCGGGTCAGGTGCATACCGGGTTTGTTGTCCACCCAGTAGGCGTACCAGCGACCGTCCACCTCGCGATTGTCGAGCATCCCGATATCGCGGCCGGATTCGAAGATCAGGAAGTTGCCGTCATAGTCGGGTATACGCTCGAAATGCTTCCCGTCCGCGCTGCGCATCATGTGCGCGCCGCGGCTGTTGTAGACCATGATGTAATCGCCCTTATAGCGGAAGACCTGCGGTGCCTGCATGCGGCCTTCCACCTCGTTATACGGGGGATCGGTTCTGGAAGTGGCGAAGACACCCCTGGGCGTCCACATGCGGTCGGTGATGTCGCCCGCCTCCCATCGGTAGAACAGACGCGTCCGCCCCGGATATCTGGTCTCACGGATGCAGGATACGAGCTGCCAGGTGCCGTCGGCTGCCTGCCAGATGGAGAAGTCACAGGCGTTGTCGCGGTGCCCGTTGTCCCACTCGTAATCGTCGGGTGAATGCGGGGCAACCTGCCAGAACTCTCCCTTGATGGCGGGCACGGGCACCTCCAGGTTGCGACGGGGCGTGACCGCCACCTGCTCGGAGAAACCGCCCAGGGTGCCGTCCTCTGCCTCGCTCTGGACGGTGTAGTAGTATGTCTTACCGTTCAGCAGCCCCCCGTCGGCCGGCGGCCCGTGCATGGGCCTCTCATTGAACCGCGTGAGGGGCTTGAGCCGTTCGACCTGTCTGCCCCGCTCGCCCGGCGTCATCGAACGGTAAATGCGATAGAACTCGACGTGGGGACCGACGAGGTCCCACTCCAACACCACCGAACCGTCCAGCGGCGTAACCTCCAAATCGGCGGGCCCCGCTGGTCCCTGCTCCGCGCCCTTCGCGTCCGGCAGGCAGAGCAGTACCAGCGTTGCCCAGAGGACAGAAAACAACGCACACAGGCGGCGCATCATCCGGGTCTCCGTTTGAAAGGTATCCGCCATCGACCGCGATGAGGTTCAGCAGGGCCGCATCGCTGCGCCAAAAGCCGAGCACCGTAACGTCGAAGGCCGAGCTTAGTGTAGGCGCCGTTCACGACCAGTCAAGGGGAATGTGGCAATGGCCGGAGCAGACAAGGCGATATGACTGTCCACGGGGGGGGGAATGTCCGGACGCTGACATCCGCCGGGACAGCGGCCGTGCCATTGTCTGCGGATTCCGGTCTGAGGGTGGAGTACTGCCCGGGCGAGATCGAGCTGCCCGAGTTCATGCTATCCTTGCGGAGAAGCAACCGAAATGGTGAGGGCGGTGGGGATCGAACCCACGACCTACGGATTAAAAGTCCGTTGCTCTGCCTGACTGAGCTACGCCCTCACGGCTGGCGTCCGGCGCTTGCACCCCGCGCCGGACGCCCTCCAGAGTAGCTTAAGGCCCACGTCCTGTCAAATGTTCGCAAGAAGTCCACCCGGCGTTCGGATCAGCGAATCGGAACCGTTTGAAAGCGGTCCGGTTTTTGCTAAAATGCAGCATCTCCGGCCGGTGGCAGGGACTATCTCCTTCATCTTTCCCCGGCGGCTCGCTTCCCATCGGTGGCGAGCGGCCATCGCGCATCATGGCAGACGAGCGGATACAATCAATGCAGGGGACGGAAGACCTCCTGCCCGAGCAGTGGCAGTACTGGCGCAGGCTGTACGGCGCCGCCCGCCGCCTGTTCGAGCTGGCCGGTTACGGACAGCTCCGCACGCCGGTGCTGGAGGATGCCCGGCTTTTTATCAAGGGCACGGGCGAGACCACGGACGTGGTCGAGAAGGAGATGTACACCATTCCCGCCGGGGACGAGGAGAGCATCGCCCTGCGGCCGGAAGGCACACCCGGTGTGGTCCGCAGCTACCTGGAGCACAACCTGCACAAGCAGGTGACGTTTCAGAAGTTCTACTACATCGGCCCCATGTTCCGGCACGAGAAGCCACAGAAGGCGCGCCTGCGCCAGTTCCACCACGTGGGCGTCGAGGCGATCGGCAGCGACAGCCCCCTGCTGGACGCCGAGACCATCCTGCTGGCGGCGCAGGTGTTCCGGGCGATCGGGCTGAACGAGTTCCGGGTGGTGCTGAACTCTATCGGGTGCGATCAGTGCCGGCCGCGCTATCGGCAACGGGTGCGGGAGCTGCTTGAGGCCCGCCTGGACGAGCTGTGCGAGGACTGCCGGCGCCGGCTGGACAGGAACGTCTTCCGCGTTCTGGACTGCAAGAATGAGGGTTGCCAGGCTGTTACCGCTGAGCTGCCGGCCGTTGTGGAATTCCTGGATGAGCAGTGCGCGGCGCACTACGCCGCGGTAAAGGAAGCGCTGCGGTCCAACGGGCTGGATTTCACCGAGGACGCTCGCCTGGTCAGGGGCCTGGACTACTACACCCGGACGGTTTACGAGTTCATCCACCCCGGCCTGGGCGCGCGCAACGCCATCTGCGGGGGTGGTCGGTACGACAACCTTGTGGAGCTGCTGGGCGGGCCGTCCCTGCCTTGCGTGGGGTTCGGGATCGGCGCGGAGGCCACCGTGCTGGCCATGGAGAGCGAGCTCGGTGCTTCAGAGGACGCGTCACCTCGCCCCGACGTGTACGTGGTCTGCTTTGACGACGAGGCGCGGGACCCCTGCTTCGGTCTCGTCCAGCGGCTGCGCGAGGCCGGCATCGGGGCGGAGATGGACTTCGAGGGCCGCAGCGCCAAGTCCCAGATGCGCGTGGCCGACCGGCTGGGGGCGCCGCTCTGTTTTCTGATCGGCGGGCGGGAGCTGGAGCTGGAGCAGGTGCTCATCAAGGATATGGCCGAGGGACGGCAGTGGAACGTCCCCTGGGACGAGGCCGTGGCGGAAGTCAGGGACTTTTTGACTGCTGGTACCGGGGACTGAACGGCGCGCACGGCCGGGCACGAACCAGAGATTCAGAGGCGACATGCTGAAGAGAACACACAGTTGCGGCGAACTGCGGGCGGGTGACATCGGCTCGGAGGCGGTTCTGAGCGGATGGGTGGCCAACTGGCGCGACCACGGCGGCCTGGTCTTCATCGACCTGCGCGACCGCACGGGCATCACCCAGGTGGTCTTCCGTCCGGAGGAGGACGAGGCGCTGCACGCGCGCGGCCGTGAGCTGCGCAACGAGTATTGTGTCAGCGTACGCGGGCGGGTGGAGAGAAGGCCCCCGGAGATGGAGAATCCCGACATCCCGACCGGCCGGGTCGAAGTGGTGGCCGAACAGATGGAGCTGCACAGTGAGAGCGCCACCCCGCCGTTCGAGGTGGACGCGGCGGAGCAGGTATCCATGGAGGTGCGCCTGCGCAACCGCTTTCTCGACCTGCGGAGCCCCCGGATGCAGCGCCACCTGGAGTTTCGGCACCGCCTCATGCAGGCCGCCCGGCGGTATCTGGACGAGAACGGCTTTATCGAGGTGGAGACGCCTTTTTTGACCAAGAGCACGCCCGAGGGCGCGCGGGACTACCTGGTGCCCAGCCGCGTGAACCCGGGCAAGTTCTACGCCCTGCCCCAGAGCCCGCAGCTGTTCAAACAGCTCCTGATGGTGGGCGGCCTCGATCGCTACTTCCAGATCGTCAAGTGCTTCCGGGACGAAGACCTGCGGGCCAACCGCCAGCCGGAGTTCACCCAGATCGACCTGGAGATGTCCTTCGTGGACGAGGACGACGTGATGACGGTCAGCGAGGGGTTGATGGCGCGGTTCTTCGAGCATCTGCCGGGCCGGTCGCTCCAGCTGCCGTTGCCCAGGATTTCCTACCGCGAAGCCCTGGAGAAATACGGAACGGATGCACCAGATCTTCGGTTCGGGCTGGAGATACGGAATATCTCCGACGTGGCGGGAGAGTGCGAGTTCCGCGTCTTCAGCGGGGCCGTCGCCGACGGCGGACAGGTGCGCGGCATCTGCGTCCCGGGCGGCGCGCAGATGCCCCGCAGGCGGGTGGACGGGCTGGTGGAGTGGAGCCGGGAGCTCGGGGCCGGGGGGTTGGCCTGGTTCAAGGTCCGGGGCGGCCGCGCCGAGGGAGGCGTCGCCAAGTTCTTCACCGAGGGGGAGATAGAGACCATCAGGGAGCGCTTCGGCGCTGAGGACGGCGCCATACTGTTCTTCGTCGCGGACAAAAGGTACGTGTGCAACCTGGTGCTGTCCCACCTGCGGCTGCGGCTGGCGCGGGAACTCGACCTTGTCCCGGCGGACAGGGACGCCCTCTGCTGGGTCGTCCAGGCGCCGGCTTTCGAGCGCGACGAGCGTACCGGCGAGCCGACCTTCGTGCACCATCCTTTCACGTCGCCGTGCCCGGAAGACAGCGACCGCCTGGAGAGCGATCCCGCTTCAGTGCGCACGCGCAGTTACGACATCGTCATGAACGGCCAGGAGATCGGGGGGGGCAGCATCCGTATCTCCAGCTATGAGATGCAGATGCGGGTTCTCCGCATCCTGGGTTACACCGACGAGGAAATCGAGAAGCGATTCGGTTTCTTCCTGCGGGCGCTGCGCTACGGGCCGCCCCCGCACGGCGGCATAGCGTTCGGATTCGACCGCGTGGTGATGGTCCTGCTGGGCCTGGATGACATCCGGGAGACGATCGCCTTCCCGAAGACCCAGCGCGCGGTAAGCCTGCTGACCGATGCGCCGGGCGAGGTGGACGAAGCCCTGCTCAGAGAGCTCGGGATATCGCTGAGCCCTGAATGAGAGCGACGGGGACGCCGGTTCGCGCGTCCCCGCCGGCTGGTGTCTGATTGCCGCTCTGCCGGCTTCCGACCGATGGTCGGCAGAACAACTCGCTCAGCGTCCTCGGGCACCCGTGTGCGGTCCGCCGGGCGCCTGGTGGTGCGGACATTCCTCCGGGCCGGGGCAGGGCCCGTAACCCGGCGCGTGTCCCATCCCTGCGTGCGGACCGGCCCAGAGCGGTGGGCCGAAACGCCCCCGGCCCCGGAAAGGAGCCTGCCGTGGGCCGCGGAGACCGTGGCCGAGGCCACGCCCGCGAAGGCCGGGTCCATATCCGGGCCCTCGCTGGAGCGCCCCCCATCGACCCGCGCCGCGCCGCGCCGGCCGGAACCTGCTCAGTCCCGGTTGCCGACCTCCTCTGCCGCGCAGTCCGGGGCGGTCGAAACGGGGGAGGCCTTCCCCCCGGAACGGACGGCGCCGCCATTCGCGCAGCATGGGCCGGTCACCGTAAGCGTGCGGTCTCTCCATCCTGCCCGGACGTTCCTCCTGCCGGCCACGCCATTCCTGCATGCGCTGCCGCGGCAGCTCACGCTTCTTCTGTTCCGGCCGACCTTCCTTGCGCGGTGCGACATCTCGCTCGGGACGTCCCGCCCTGCCGTGCATCGGTTGGTCCTCTCGCTCCCGTGGACGCCTCTCCCGGGCCTCCTGCTGCTCGCGGAGCATCCGGCGCCTCCTCTGGCGGAGCCGCTCCTCAACGGCCTCGGGCTTCTTGTGAGCTTCTGCTTCCCGCTCCCTGCGGCGCATAGCGGGGCGATCGGCGGCTTCCGGACCGCCCTCCCGTCGGCGGTGGGCGCTCTGCCACCGGCGGGCGTGTCGCTGCAACTGCTCCACCACGGCGGGCCTGTCGGAGGTCAGGCTCAATTTGACTCCGTTATCGGTCCTGACGACTTCCACATCCACGGCTCCGCTGCGGAGCAGTCGTTCCAGCGGGATGTTGGCTTCGGTCCGTTCCCGGCGCGGCCGGGGCGGATCGTCCTGGGCCAGCGCCAGTCCGCCGGCCAGGGCAAACAATGTCACGACGGCCACCATCCAATGCAGCACACGGTGCTTCATGGGTGCGTCCTCCCGGACTAAAGTATCTGTTGGTGGGTGGTTTTCCGCCTGTTTCTGCCTGCTTCTCCGATCAGTTCGCTGAGTGCCGACCATCTCTACCTCTCCCGGTCTTCCCCACGTGGGGGTGGTTCGGGTCGGTGTTTTTGCCACGTCTCTGCTCGGCTTCCTTCATCGGGCAGCGGTGGGCGGGGCGGTCCACCCGGAGGGGGCCGGAATCCGCCGCGATGCCCCCCCGGCCCTCTGCCGTGCCCCAGTCTCCGCATCTCCTCCAGCCACCTCCGACGCTGAGGGGGCGTGAGCACCTCTCGCATCCTGCGCATGTGCTTCAGAGCGAGGGAGGCCCTCCTGCGATCAATCTCGTGTATCTTCTCGCGGCACTGCCGCATGGCCTCTTCGTCCGGCTCTTCCCCGGCCATCAGCGTCAAGAGCCGATCCTGCTGCCGGTCCAGTTCCTGCCCCAGCTCGGCCATCTCTTGTTTGAACGTGCGGGAGTCTTCCCTCAGTGCCTCCCTTTGCTCGGGGTCGAGGCCGGCGTTTCTCCAGAAATCGGCCGCTCCCCGCCGCTCCGGATGTGTGTCCTGTTCGGCGGTCACGATGTTGTGCACCCAGATGCCGACGAAGGCGATGTTGAACGCCAGCGAGAAGATCAGCAGAAGTGACAGGGCCTTATTGGGCATTGTCTTCCCCGTTCAAGCCGCTTTGATCGATCATGGCCAGGTACAGATCGGCCAGCGAGCGCCCGGGCGCGGCCGAAAGCGGATCGACGGCCACCCGGTCGGCATCCCGAGTGGTCTCCGACTCAGGGCGCGAGACCGAATTGCCCGCCACGAGTCCAAATCCCAGTCCAATGGCCAGAACCAGGAGCGCGGCGACCCGGAACAGCGTGCGATTCCAGGTTCCCTCTGCGGCGAACAACTTCACCGGTTCAGCCCGCTTCTCCGCTGCGCTCCTGACGCGGGCGACGAAATCCGGGGGCGCCGAGATGCCCTCCTGGGAATCCAGGAGTTGATCCAGGCGCCGATGTTCCTCCAGTACACGGGCGCACCGGCGACATTTGGCGAGATGCTCTCGCACGACTTCCGCCTCGGCCGGGTTCAGTTCGCCGTCCAGGTAAGCGCCGAGCCTGTCATGTATGTCCGGACACTTCATCGCAATCCTCCAGTTGATTAAACGAGACCTCCGCCGTTTTCCTGCGGTCGCGTCGGTTTTTTTTCGCCGGCGGTGGGGCACACCTCGGCCGGGGGTGCCCGGGCTACACCGTGCTCCTGAGGCGCGCGGGGTTGGTGTGTGGCGCAGCCCTTCGACGGGCTCAGGGTGGTGAGCGGAGTCGAACCACCGCCCCCGGCTGCGGCCGTTTTTCTCAGGCGGAGGCACCTCACCCTCAGGCGGGGCGCCTGAGCTATCTCTGAAAGGCTGTCAGCGGTCAAGCGAATTTACGGTCC
>CAZNGS010000091.1:0-14829 GCA_964572825.1 uncultured candidatus Brocadiaceae bacterium | reverse complement strand
CGGACGGGTCGGGGTCGGGGTCCGTCACGGCATCGGCGTCCAGGTCGGCGGCGTACACCACGATGTCAGTGGTCTCTTGGGTATCCCAACCGTCGGGTCCTGAGGCGGTTACCGTGACCTTTGCTCCGCTCTGCGGCTGTTGACCGATGAACCAGGCAGCCGCTTCGTCGGGCTCTTCCGGTATGAACTCGCCATCCTCCGTTGACCAGCTCCAGGTATCCACGTCCCCCGTGGCGTCAGCGATCAGGAGACCGCCCGATTCGAGGGGTATGAAGCGCGTGCCGGCCCTGGTTTCCCCGTCGTCGGGGTCCTCCGGGGCGACGAAAAACACGTCCACCGCCGCCGCGGCGGCCGCCAGGCCCACGAACAGAATCAACGCCACCATGACCGCCTGATAACACCCCGCAAACCCGTGGCGCATAGCCGCCTCCCCGTTGCTGGACTCGGGAACTTCCCTTTATATCGAGGGCAGGGCAGAGATCGGCCGCCCGCCCGTCAGCATCGCGACAACCCCGGTTTCCTCTCCCCCTGAAGCATAAGTGCCGGGAACTGCCAACGGGCAGTATACCCCTACCGGGCCAATCCGTCAAGGGCTATTTTTACGAGTGATGCAGCGACACGCCGCGCCCGGCGACTGGTTCCTGACATCTCCTTGCGGGGGCGGGGACGGCAACGGCGGGATAGCCTCGCCCGGCCGGCGCGGGGTGGCAATGACGCGCAGCGGGCAACGCACGATTGCGAGCGGTCGCAGGCCCTGCGGCAACCCCGTCGCTGGGCCATTGCGCACGGAGGCATCCGCAGAGCTGAAAATTCCCCCTCGACAAAAGGCGGGGTCCTGTCGGCTGCTGGCGGGTGCGCCGGGCGGCCAGGGCGTCGATGTTGGGTGTGTTGACGAAATCCGCGCCGGCACAGCCCGCGAAGTCGTGCCGGTGCTGGTCGTCCAGGATCACGACGGCATTCGGCCGCTCCGTCCGGGCCATCGGTGTTTGCTCTCACGGGGGTTGCCCTCATCCCGGCACGCGGACCAGCACCCGTTCCAGCACCCGCGCGCAGTAGTCGCATTCCGTGCACCGGAACCCGCACGTGGTGGTGCGCTCGAACCAGTCTTCGGGAAAGCGCGAATTGTCTATGATGAAAGGCGCCAGCGCCGGCCCGAAGCCGGGCTCGAACAGGTCCAGCAGATTGCCCGCGTATTCGCCCTCGCTGTAGGCGTGGAGTACCAGCCGGGGTCGGGCGTGCTGGCGGGTGGCCAGCTTGACCACCTCGAAACGGTCCTCGTAATGGTGCAGGTCCTCCGGTCGGATCCAGGTGGATTGCAGCAGGATGGGCCAGTTCTCGCGCCGCTTCAGGTTGCTCCAGCAGACGTAGGGCGTCCAGCCGGGGATGTTTTCCGTCTCGTCGATCTCGGCTTCGTGGGCGACCATGTTGTCATGGAATATCTGCCCCGGGCAGCACCGCAGGCAGCCGCTGTTGGCCAGCATGGTCAGGCGCTTGCCGGCGGTTCCGGCCCATTCGATCGTCCGGTGCAGGTGGTCGAGGTCGCGGTTGTAGTCGCGTTGCACGTGGAAACTGTCGAACAAGCCACCCACCAGGCGCATCTGCTCGGGCGTGCCGATGCGCATGTTGACGCTGGCGCGCACCTCGACATCGGGGAAGTGGCGCTGCACGGTCCGGGCCACCGCCGGGGAGGTGGTGGTGACGACGTCCGCGGCGTCGACCACTGCGTCCAGCCGTTCGAGGATCGAGCCGACCATGTTCTCCAGGAACCGGCTGGCCGCCCATCGTCCGTAGCAGTTGGCGTTCAGCAGGAGGTCCAGGCGCACGCCCATCTCCCGGAGCGTGCGGAGGTCCTCCTCAAGGCGTTCCTGGCCACCCCAGTCCGTGCAGCCCCGGCGCGTGGTGAGTGATGCCCGCCCGGTGGGGACGCTGAGCCAGGGGAAATAGACCTCGGCGACGTGCTCGCGGTAGTCGCGCACGATTTCCGGGAACCGCTCCTCCCCCGGCTCGGCAAGCTGATAGCCGACGGCGAACCTCATGGTGACTCCGCTTGGCCCTCCATCTGCTCGGAGAGTGGCTTGTTCCACTCGGCGTCCTCGCCCGGCTCCTCGTCCCATGCCGGGAACCGGCCGAAGGGCTGGGACCAGTCCACGGACCACGGCTTGCGGCGACGGAAGGGCTGCTTGAAGGTGTTCTTGACCGCGCCGCGGTCTTCCAGGTGGATCATACAGGCCCGCATGCAGCCGCGCGCGCCGCAGATGGCCCGGCCGTACTCGTAGACGATGGGCGGCCGTCTGTAGAACGGGGAGTAGCGGTGTGGTTTACAGCCGTGCTCGCAGTCCCAGAACTGGGTGTAGTCGCCGCGTTGGCCTTCCTCCGCCTCGGCGGCGCCGCGGAAGGCCAGGTCGCATGTGCGCATGTCCACGTCCGCCCACTCGACCTCTCGGCCGGCCAGATCTACTTTCACTGACTCGTCGGTGGGAATGGCGCCGGCCGGACAGTCGCGGGCGCAGGCCATGCAGCGGTCGCAGAGCCCCGGGCCGTCGTAGAGGGGGTCCGGCTCGAGCTCGGCTTCGGTGATCAGGATGCCGATCCGCTGCCGTGGCCCGAACTCCGGGGTCAGGAAAATCTTGCTCCACCCGATCTCGCCCAGACCGGTCAGGAACCCGGCGATGCGCAGGTGCACCATGACGTCGGGCGCCGCCCGGCCCGACTCGACGGGCCGGCTCCAGCGGGACTTCAGCCCGCCGACCTGGTTGATGCCCCGCCAGGGGCTCAGGTGCCCGTAGGGAATCGCCTCGTAGCCCTCGTTTTCGATGACCTTTCCCAGGTTCATCACGGTGACCGGCATGTACATCCAGTTCAGGCCCCCGTAGCCCATCGAGGAGTAATTGCTGAAGAAAGTTCCCTCCTCGACCCCGCGCAGCGAGCCGCGCATAACGCGGAAGGCCAATCCGATGACCGACCTCGCCTCCGGCATGATCTGGCGGGGGTCCATCTGGATGGGTGCTCCTTCCCAGCGCTCGATGGGGGCGATGCCCACCTTGTCGGCGCCGAACATTTTGCCGTACTTTTTTACGTCCTGGGCGGTCAGCATGTCGCTGCGTTCACTCCTCTGAGCTCAGTGCGGCCGTGTGCTCCACGGCAGCCTCCACGAAATCCCTTTCGATTTCCTTCCTCTCGCTCTCATCGTCGAACGGCGAAGCCATCCCCAGCACCCCCAGCAGCGGCCCACGGTCGCCGGTCACAGGCGCCGCGACGATGCACAGCCCTTTGTTCTTCAGCCGCGGTGCAGCGTAGCCCTGCTCCCGCACGCGGGCCAGGCAGGTAGTGAGCGCCTCCATGCCCTCCCACAACCAGGCACCGTACTCGGAGAAGGGGAAACGGTTGAGTACCGCTCTCCGCTCTTCCTCCGTGCTGTAGGCGAGCATCACGAGACCGGAAGCCGTGCCGTAGGGGTTGAAACTGCGGTCACGGGGACGCTGAATGACGCCCGGCTGCTCCGGGGCGGCGCGCAGCAAGATGTCCAGCTCTGCCCCCAGCGGTTCGGCGTAGGTGACCACGGCCGCCGGGAAAAGCCCGGAGAGGGTCCGCACGCGCTCGCGGGCTCGAGCCACCAGTCGCCGCTCCCGGTGCGCATCGACCAGGGCCACCGCCGCCGGGCCGAGGGCGTACAGGGGCCCGGGCTCCCGACGGACGGCAAACCCCTGGCTCACCAACGTCCCGAGCAAGTTGTGCGCGGTGGGGGGCTTGAGCTCGAGCCGTTCGGCGACCTCGGACAGCCTCAGCCCCTCGTCGCTCCGGGCCAGTGCCTGGAGGATGTGTATCCCACGGGCCAGCGATTTGACGGTTGCGCCGGACATTGTATTCAGCCCTACTGAATGATTATTCCGCTTCACTGAATACATTCTACCGTCGCCGTCGATGCTCAGTCAAGCGCCCGGCGCAAGACTCGGCCCGTTTCGCGGAAAACCTTGAATGCGGCGCGGGTGGGGCGTACCATAAGCTGAACCGGGAAAGGCTGGCGACGCAGGCTGCGTTGGGGAGGCAAGCATGGGAACGTGCCGGGCCGCAGCGGAGTTGGAGATCAGCCCCCGCACGGCGCGGCTGTGCGAGCGGGCGCGGCGGTTCGAGGACGACGGGGATCCGTACCTGCGCGGCCTGGTGGCCACGGAGGTCTATCGGGATGAGGCCCACCTGCCCGTGGTGCGAAAACGCGCCGAGATACTGGCCCGCACGCTGGAGCGCATCGAGCCCGTCATCCTGCCGGAGGAGCGTATCGTGGGACCGACCTACCGGCGGTTCCGAGTGCACGCCGGAGTGGGCGAGCCCGACGCCTGGCGCATCCGCGTCCTTTACCCGGACAGAATGGCGTTCAATCCGCACTGGCCGTTGCCTGAGGCCGTCCGACGCGAACTGTCCTGGTGGGAGGGTCGTGACGTCGGCCCCGCCTCCAGGAACGAGGCACGGCGGCGCCACGGATGGCTGAGCCGCTACTGTCTTGCCAGCCCGCACGGGCTCGTTCAGGGGCACACGCTGCCCAATCACGGCATCCTGCTCAGGGCCGGCGTCGATGGCCTGCGCCAACGCATAACCGATCGGCTGGTTGGCGAGAGATCGGAGGACCGGCGAGACCAGCTCGTGGCCATGGACAGGTGCCTGGAGGGGGTGGGCCGTCTATGCATGAAGTGCGCGGGCGCCGCCCGTCGGAAGGCCGCTGAGGTGGACGATCCCGCCGCGGAGCAGCGCCTGCTGGACGCCGCGGCCGACTGCGCTGCACTGGCGACCGAAGCGCCCGCCACGCTCGCCCAGGCGCTGCAGCTCCTCTACTTCAGCAACTTTGCCGATCGCATGGACACGCCGGGCGATGCCTGCTCCTTCGGGCGGGTGGACCGCATGCTGGAGCCGTTCTACGAGGCGGACCTTCGGGAGGGACGGCTGAATCGGGAGGCGGCGTTCGAGCTGGTCTGCCAGTTCCTGGTCAAACAATGGGATGTCCAGGGTTCCCACAACATGACCGTGGGCGGACTGGACCCCGAGGGCCGCGATGCGACCGGCGATCTGGCACGGTTCTTCGTGCGTGCCATGGAGGCGACGGAGATGGTCACGGACCTTGTCGTGCGCCTTCACGGGGGGGCGCCGGCCCATTTCGTGCGGGACGTCATGAGGCTGGAGCGTCGGGGATTCGGCCGCCCCAGCATCTATAACGACGACGTGGTGGTGCCCGCCCTGGTCCGGCACGGGGTGCAGCCCGAGGATGCCCGGGACTACGCGCCCCTGGGCTGCGTGGAGCTGATGATACCCGGCCGGTCGGCGTTCCGGACCATGTGCATGGGACTGAACGCGGTCAAGGTGCTGGAGCTCGTGCTGAACCGCGGCCGCTGCCTGGTGACCGGGGACCGCGTCTGGGAGGATGTGCCGGAGTCCTTCGAGACGTTCGAGGATATTCTGGACGAGCACCACCGACGGATTCGACAGGTCGTGGACGCGGGCATGGATGTTATCCGGGAGGACGAACGGCTGGAGCCCGAGCACTTTCCCCGGCCGTGGCTTTCCGTGCTGTCCCGGGGCGGTATAGAGAGCGGGCTGGACCTCACGGCCGGCCAGCCGAAATACGATCCGGTCGGCGTGACGCTGGACGGCCTGGCGGACGTGGTGAACTCGCTTTACGTCGTCCGGAGGCTGGTTTACGAGGAAAAGGCCCTTACACTGGACGATCTGCGGCGCATCCTGGCGGCGGACTGGGAGGGGCACGAGGGGCTGCGTCAGCGGGTGCTGAACCGCTTCCCCCGCTTCGGCCAGGACGACGAGGAGGTCAGCCGCCTCGCCCGGGAGGAGGCCGCCCATTGCGCGGCGTGTTTCAAGGGCCGCGAGACGTTCTACGGCGGGTCCTTCTGGCCGATGATCTTCGGGGTGGGCACCAGTTTCGTTCAGTGGAAGAATCCCGCCACCGGCGCCACGCCGAGCGGGCGGCGGGCGGGGGAGTCCCTGTCGATGTCCCTGCAGCCCAGCCCCGCGGGGCCGCGCGGCGGGCCCACGGAGCTTTTCCAGTGTCTGGCCGTGCTGGACTACGACGATTTCCCCGGGGGCGTCAGCAACGTGCAGGAGCTCGACCCGACCCTGTTTGCCGCAGAGGATGGGCTCGATCGGCTTGTCGAGCTGGTGGAGACCTTCTTCCGGCTGGGCGGCATGGAAGTTTCGCTGAACTTCGTTGACGAGAAGAAGCTGCGTGCGGCCCAGGCCGATCCCGATGCGTACAGGCAACTCACGGTGCGGCTGTTCGGCCTCAGCGCCCATTTCGTTGACCTTTCGTCGGACGTGCAGGAGAGCATCATCGAGAGAGTGGCCGCAGCCTCTCGGGGCCGGTGAGGGGACATGTGGCATCTGCTCTGCCTACTGGACGAAGGAGAAAGCGTGTGAAAGCACGGGCCTGTCGGTACACGGAGGACGGTGAGATAGAGCTGGTCGAGGTGGAGGTGGGCGAGCCCGGACCGGGCGAGGTCCAGGTGGAGGTGGCGGCCTGCGGCATCTGCTCCTGGGACGTGGCCACCTGCAGACTGGGGCGGGAATTCGAGCGTCCCGCGCCGCCCGGACACGAGGGGGTCGGATACGTCCGCAGGATCGGCCCCGGCGTGGACGGATTCGAGGTGGGCGACCGCGTGGCCGGCGGCGGTTTCACGGAGTTGTGCAACCTGCCCGCCGGTAACGTCTACAAGATTCCGGACTCCGAGCTGGCCGACGAGCACTGGATCGTCGAGCCCGTCTCCTGCGCCGTCACCGGGCTGGATCACTGCCAGCTTCGTGCGGGGGACCGGGTCGTGGTGGTCGGCTGCGGATTCATGGGGCTGCTCATCCTGCAGGGGCTTCTGCACTCCTGCGCCGGGGAGGTGGTGGGGATCGACATCCAGGAGGAGAAACTCCGGGTGGCCCGGCAAATCGGAGTGCAGGAGCTCTACAACAGCACCCGGACCGACCCCGGACAGTTGGCGGATAACCTGCACGAGCGCGGGATCGACGTGGTGGTGGACACCTCGGGCAGCGAGAAGGGGCTGGACCTGGCCGCGCGTATCGTCAAGAGAGGCGGCATGGTGAACCTGTTCGGCTGGGTGAAGGGCAACCGGGCGACGTTTGACCCCAGCCTGTGGCACATGCGCGGGTTCACGCTGGTGAACTCTTCGCCGTCCTCGAGGCTGCGCAATCCGTTCCCGGCCGCCATCCGGCTCATGGAGAAAGGCGTGTTCGACCTGCGGCCGCTGGTGACACACACCGTGCCCCTGGAGGACTACCCCGCGCTTATGCGGCAGATCATCGAGGGAGACCCCACCTACATCAAGGGTGTGGTCATGCTCTCGTGAACCGGACCCCGAGTTTAGCCCCGAAGCGGCTTGCAGTTCAGCGATGTTTTGGAGGAGATGCGATGTCTCATCTGGACCCATTGGTCCGCTGGAACGCGGGCATCATGTTGCTGCTGATCATAGCCTGTGGCGCCATCTCAGCCCGGCCGGCCGCGGCAGAGGGCGGCCGCACCTACATCTGGTGGGAAGGGGAGAACTTCGCGCAAACGAACCTCCCCAATCCCGGACGGCCTTTCCCCGGGGACATCACGCCCGAGGAGAAGGCGAAGCTCTCGGGCGGCCGGTGGCTCATGACTCAAGGGCCGAAGTCGCAGGGACCCTACCGAACCACCTACCGGGTGGATGTGCCGCAGGCGGGGACCTACAACTTCTGGGTGCGCAAGTTTTGGAAACACGGGCCTTTCCGGTGGCGCTTCGACGGTGGGGATTGGCGAGAGTGCGGGCGGGACGTCGCCCTGCACGACGACACCTACCTGCGCAAGTTCACCGGCGCCAACTGGGTCTTCCTGGGGGATGTGGCGCTGGACAGGGGCGCTCACAGGCTGGTGGTGGAGATGCTGGATGAGGGGGGCGGCGGCGCCATCGACTGCTTCATCCTGATCGACGGCGCCTTCGCGCCGCGCGGCAAGCTGAAACCCGGCGAGAAGTCGGGGAAGGCCGAACCGGGCTTCTTCGCCTGGGAGCCGGAGGCCGATCCGCTGCTCGACACCTGCCCCATCGACCTGAGCCATCTGAACGAGGAGGAGGCCGGTCAGGACGGATTCGTCCGCCGCCGGGGCAACGGATTCGTGCTCGGCGGCGGCCAACCCGTGCGCTTCTGGATGGTCCAGGGCGGCTCTCTGGTGAACATGAAGCCGAAGGTGGCCTACTACCGGGCGCGACGCCTGGCCAAGTACGGGGTGAACCTGGTGCGGCTGGGCATGATGGGACTGCTCAACGATCACCTGGCCGGCAGAACCGACGCCTTCCGGGAGAAACTCGACCGCCTGCACTACCTGGTCTCCGCCCTCAAACGGGAGGGTATCTACGTATACCTCGGCCACCTGTGGTGGCACACCCACGTGAACGTGGAGGGGGCGTTCGGAGCGCTCTACTTCGATCCGCAGATGCGGGAGAAATACCTGGACTTCGTGGATGACCTGCTCAACACCACCAACCCGCACACCGGGCTGCCGCTGGGCAGTGACCCCGGCGTAGCCTTCATCGAGATACAGAACGAGAGCTCGCTGTTCTTCTGGACCTTCCGACCCGCGAATATGACCGCGAAGAACCGGGAGGCCATGGAGAAACAGTTCGGCGAATGGGCGGCCGAGAAGTACGGCTCCATCCAGGCCGCCCTGCGAGCCTGGGGCCCGGAGAGGCCGCCCTCCGAGGTTGCCGAGCGCAGCGAGGACCATCCCGGCCAGGGCCGCCTCGCCCTCTACCCCATTCCCAGCCTGACCCTCAACGACTGGGCCGCCGGACAGCGCAACCCCAGACGCGCCGGCGACCAGCTTCAGTTCATGACGGAGTTCCAACGTGGTTTCTACGCGGACATGATCCGCACCTGGCGCCGGGACCTGGGGGTGAAAAACCTGATCACCTGCAGCAACTGGAAGACGGCCGACCCCCGCAACCTGGGCGTGCTGGAGCGCTACCTCTACACCGCCGGCGACGCCGTCTGCAGGAACGTGTACTTCGACGTTGAATACGACCCGAAGCCGGAGCGTTTCTACGCCATCGACATCGGCGACACCTACGCCGAATACAGTTCACTGAAGCCGCCCAGGTTCCCCGCTCCGCTCACCGTCCCCCACGTGAACGACCACCCGGATATGTTCACCGAGAACAACTGGTGCCGGCCGAACCGTTTTCGCGCGGAGTGGCCGTTCCTGGTCGCGACCTACGCCTCCATGATGGGCATGGACGGCTGGACGTTCTTCAGCCTGGACACGCCCCTGTGGACCAGCCAGATGAACGTGTGGGAGGTGAACTGCCCCAGCGTGCTCGGCCAGTTTCCGGGGGCCGCCCTGGTGTTCCGGAGGGGTGACGTGCGGGAGGCTCCCGCCGCGGTGACCCAGCGGATGAGCCTCCAGCATCTCTACAGCTTCGGCCGGGCCGCTCTCTTTGAGCTGACCGGTCGGGACGCCCTCTGGGTTTCACGCATCGGCGACCTGGAGGGCGCCGCTGCACAGGCCGCCATGCAGATCGACCGGCTGGCATTCTTCGTCGGCAAGGTCAACCGCGTGATCGCCGACGGGCCGGCCGGAGTCGAGAGCGTGGACCTTGACACCTACCTCGACCGGGAGGCCAGGACGGTGCGGACCCTGACGGGGGAGCTGGGCTGGGACTACGGCAAGGGCGTGGTGACCGTGGACACCCCGCGCGCCCAGGGCGCCTGCGGGTTCCTGAAGGCGGCCGGCCCCTTCCGGCTCCACGACGTGGTCATCGATCCCGGCAACGAGTACGGCTCGGTGCTCGTCGTATCATTGGACGGGAAGCCGATCCGGGAATCATCTCGCCTCCTGATCCAGGCCGGCACGGAGGACCGGCCCCACGGGTTCGATACCGAACCGGTGGGCGACAGGAAGCGGATCAGCGACCTGGGCGGGTATCCCATGAACGTGCGCCGCGTGGAAGCGTCGGTTACACTGCTCGGCAATGCCGCGCGCCGCGTCACGGTGCTGGACGAGAACGGTTACCGGATGGAGCGCCGCCCCTTCGCCAGCGAGACCAAAGACGGCACTCTCGTCGAGCTGCCGGAGGATTCGCTCTACACCCTGGTGGAGCGGGACGGCTCCTGAGCGGAGGCCCGGGCGGTTTCTGGGGGCAGTTTGCCCTTGCCCTGCTGGCGAAGGCTTCCACAATGCGCGGGTTGGATTTCGTTGAAAAAGAAAGGAGAGGATATGTTGGCTCTAACCCATCTCTACCAAAGTCGCATCTCACTGAGCCTGACGGCGGCGCTGGCCCTCTGCACAATGGCCATCTGTGGTTTGCCGGCCCCCGTTCTGGGTGCCGAGACGTCCGGTGTGCTCCCCGAGACGGTGAGCAACTGGCCCGCCTTCCGGGGACCGTATGGGAGCGGCTTCGCCCCCCGGGAACAGGTGGTCACCGAGTGGGACGAGGAGACCGGAAAGAACATCCTGTGGAAGGTCCCGGTGCCGCTGGACGGCGCCAGTTCGCCCGTGGTCTGGGGTGAACGGGTCTTCGTCACGGCTGCGGACAGGGAGACGCGCCGGGTCCTTTGCTACGACGCTGACACGGGGGAGCGCCTCTGGGCCAGGGGGTACGGCGACACCGGTGCAAACAACGACATCCGGGTGGACTATTCTTACCAGTTCGCCGCCTGCACCCCGGTGGTTGACGGCGAGCATGTCCTGGCCAACTTTGCCAACGGTGACCTCGTCTGCATGGACTTCCAGGGCAACGAACTGTGGGCCAAGAACCTGGGCGACACCAGCGGCAATATGTACGGGCACGCCTCGTCCCTCGCCCTGTATAAGGACAGCGTGATCGTCCAGATCGACTTCGGCATGGGCGTGCAGGTGATGGCGTTCGACGTCGAGACAGGCGAGGAGCTGTGGCGGACGGACAACGGCGGGGCCTCCTGGGCCTCGCCCGTGGTAATCTATCCCGAGGGAGGCCGGCCCCAGGTCGTGGTCGCCGCGGACCCGATGAGCGCCGGCTACGACGCGGAGACTGGCCAGACTCTGTGGCAGGCCGAGCTTATCGCCGGGGACATCGCGCCCTCGCCCGTGTTCGCGCAGGGAAAAGCCATCGTCATGTTCGCCTTCTACGGCATGCACGCGATCGACCCGGCCTCCCGAGGCGAACTGGAGCCGGGAGAGACGGCCTGGACGCTGGAGGAGCTGGAGGAGGGCGTGCTGCCCGAGACCGTGAGCCCCGCCACCGACGGGCGCTACGTGTACGTCTTCGTCGCGGATGTGCTGGCCTGCGTAGACGCCGCCACCGGCAAGGTGGTTTATGAGAAGCTGGTGGATACCTATTCGACCTACTCATCGCCCATCGTGGCGGGCGACGTCCTGTTCCTTTTGGGGGATGAGCAGACGCTGGCCGTGCGGGGCGGGCCCGAGTTCAAGGTGATCGGGACCGGGACCATCGAAGAGTACTGCGACTCCACGCCGGCATGCGTGGGCCGACGCCTCTACATCCGCACGGAGAACAGCCTCTACTGCATCGGACCGGAGGCCGGCAAACGAACGGTGCGCATACTCCCCCTCGGGGACTCCATCACCCAGGGCGGGCGCACGGACCGGCCCGAGTACACCTACCGCTATCCGCTCTTTTGCAGGCTGACCGACGCCGGGGTGAAGTTCGACTTCATCGGGTCGATGACCACGGGCCTGCACAAAGACTTCGAATGGCCGGACTACAAGGGTGTTCCCTTCGAGCGCGACCACCAAGGCCATTACGGCTGGAAGACGGCGAAGGTGAGGGACAACCTCTGCGAGTGGATGAAGACCTACCCGGCGCCGCCGGACATCGCCCTCATCCACCTCGGCACCAACGACCAAAAGGCCGAGGACTACACCGAGGCCATCGTGGAGCCCCTTCGCGACATCATCGAAATGCTCCGGCAGGCCAATCCCCGCGTGGTGGTGCTGGTGGGTCACCTGAACTTCAACGGCGGAGCCGCGCTGAAAATACGGCCGCTGGTGGAAAAGATGGCCGAGGAGATGAACACCGAGCAGTCGCCGGTCGTCACAGTCCACCATTACAGGGGGTGGGAGGAACGGCCGGATCAGCCGGACACCGACACCTTTGACTGGGCTCACCCCAATCCAAAGGGCCAGGAGAAGATGGCGCAGAAGTGGTTTGAGGCCATGAAACCCTACCTGGAAAGTCTCCAATGAGGGAGCGCCGATCGCATGAAAGTGATCCTCATCTCGCTTGATACGCTGCGCGCCTCGCACGTCTCCTGTTACGGCCATCCCTTCCAGACGACCCCCTGCATCGACCGGTGGGCGGAGCGGGCCGTGGTGTTCGAGCGCTGCTACGCCAGCGACGTCCCCACGCCTCCGTCCTATACGGCCATGCTCTCGGGGCGGTTCGGCGTCCACAACGGCATATTCGGCTTCCAGGACCCCGCCACCTACCGGGGGGGCCCGCCGCTTCTGCAGGAGCACCTCGCCCGTGCCGGGTGGGAGACCTGCGCCATAAGCAACCTTTTCTACGCCTGCCCCTGGTTGCGAAATGGGTGGAAAACCATCAAGGCACCCGGCCTGCGGTTCCAGGGCGGACGGGCGCCGGACGTCACCGACGACGCCATCCGATGGCTGGAGGCCAACAGGGAGGTGGACGATGCGTTCCTGTTCGTTCACTACTGGGAGCCGCACTGCCCCTACAACAAGGCACCCGAAGAGGACCGGCGCCTGTTCCCCGTGGAGGACTACGAGGGGTTCGCTCCCGCGCGGGACATCCTCAACTCCAACCCCATCATGAAGCGCTATGCAGAGGAGTGGCACGACTTCGATGGCGGCGATCCGCACATGTCCTCGGCCGAAGCCATGGCCCGCTACGACGCCCAGGTCCACTTCGGTGACCGCGATGTGGGGCGGCTGCTCGACCATCTGGAAGAGTCCGGTCAGGCCGACGGCGCCGCCGTCATCATCACCAGCGACCACGGCGAGGCATTCGGCGAGTATGGCTCCTTCGATCACCACACCTGCTACGAGTGCATCTCCCACGTGCCGCTCATGATGCGTCTGCCCCGCGGCCGGGGAGGAGGAATGCGGGAGGACGGCTTTGCGTACGGGGCGGACCTCATGCCGACGGTGCTGGAGCTGGCCGGCATAGACCCGCCGGAGGGATTGGACGGACGAAGTCTGGTGCCGGTGCTGACGGACGGCGAGCCCACACCGCATGAGTTTGTGGTCACGGACTGCAACGCGCTGGTGACTCAGAGGATGCTGGTCAAAGACAACTGGGGACTGGTGCACACGCTGTTCGCCGGTCCCTTCGAACACATCGAACCGACCGAGCTGTTCGACGTCACCGGCGATCCTGAGCGCAATCTCGCGGCGGAGCACCCCGACGTGGTCAGAGACCTGCGCACCACGCTGCAGGACTGGCTGGTGGAAAAACTGGGCGGGCTCCCGGACCGGCTCCAGAAGGCCGGCCTGGAAGGGGGTTGGACCCTGCGGAGCGCGCCCTTCCTCGCCGGTGTGCTGGCCAACCTCGACCGGGCTCGCCGGAACACCGCGCTCTGGGAGATGCTCTGCAACAAGCACGGCCCGTTCTTCAGACGGCTGCCCGGTCTCATGGAACGGCTCGGCTGAGCAATGGCGCCCTCCCCGTCGCGGGGTTGAAAGTTGCGGCAGCTCTGGTATCCTGCCCGTCCCATTTCATGGAGAGGAGCCCACCATGGCCGAAGTCATTAACGGTGAAGCCATGCCCGACATGCCCTGGGAGAACCGCCCGGAAGGCTGCGCCGACCTGGTGTGGCGCTACAGCGCAAACCCCGTCATCCCCCGCGACGCCATCCCGTCCTCCAACAGCATCTTCAATAGCGCCGTGGTGCCGTTTGAGGGCGCATACGCTGGCGTTTTCCGCTGCGACGATAAACGCCGCCGCATGCAGCTTCACGCCGGCCGCAGCGAGGACGGCATCCACTGGGACATCGAGCCCGACCCCATCCGCTTCGAGTGCGACATCCCCGCGCTGCAACGCTTCCAGTACGGCTACGATCCGCGCGTGTGCCGCATCGAGGGGCGTTACTACGTGCAGTGGTGCAACGGCTACCACGGCCCCACCATCGGGCTGGCCTGGACCGAGGACTTCGAGACCTTTCACCAGATGGAGAACGCCTTCCTGCCCTACAACCGGGACGGCGTCCTGTTTCCGCGGCGGATCGGCGAGAATTTCGCCATGCTCAGCCGCCCCAGCGACCGCGGGCACACCCCCTTCGGGGACATGTTTTACAGCGAGAGCCCCGATATGACCTACTGGGGCAGGCACCGGTTCGTGATGGCTCCGGCCGGGGGATGGCAGTCCACCAAGATCGGCGCGGGTCCGGTGCCCATCGAGACGGGCGAGGGCTGGCTGCTGCTCTATCACGGCGTGCTGACTTCCTGCAACGGGTTCTGGTACAGCATGGGCGTGGCCCTGCTGGACCTGGAGCAGCCCTGGAAAGTCATCGCGCGGGGCAGCGAGTACGTGCTGGCGCCGCAGGAGCTCTACGAATGTGTCGGCGACGTTCCGAACGTGGTCTTCCCCTGCGCCGCGCTCTGCGATGCGCCGACGGGTCGGCTGGCCATCTACTACGGCGCGGCGGACACCGTTACGGCGCTGGCCTTCGCCTGCGTGGATGAACTGGTGGCGTTCGCCAAAGAGAAGAGCATGGTGTAGCTATGGCCCGGGGACGGGTTCTGCAGCAGTGCCTTACGAGGCGCAGCCCCGGCGGCTGCTCCCGTCGTCTCATTCCTCGAACAGCCACGTGCTCAGGTAGCGCTCGCCGGTGTCCGGCAGGATGACCACG
>CAZNGS010000090.1:0-15495 GCA_964572825.1 uncultured candidatus Brocadiaceae bacterium | reverse complement strand
TCCTCGAAGAGCGACGCGTCCCGGCCGTCGGTGGTAATGAGGCCCATGTCCTCGTAGGGGCCCTCGGGCTTGCCGCTGGTGCTCTTAAGGAGACCGGTGCCCTGCGGCTTGAGGGCGTAGGTCAGCCACCAGGTGCCGTGAGCGAAGTGCAACTCCGGGGCAATCAGGGCCTCGAACTCCGACTCGCCCATGGCCGTCCGCTCCAGCCGCAGGTCGGCCAATTTCGCCTCTATCAGGTCCAGTCCCGCAACCTTACCCAGCGGCTCCCAATCCCTCAGTTCCGCGGACTTCCACAGGTAGATGCCGCCGTTGACGTCGAAGTCCACCGACCCGTCTGCCTGCCGCGTCCCGCTGGTGCCGGTCAGGTAATACGTGCCGCCCGGCCCCCGTGTGATGGCCGTGTGCCGCAGCGGCGTGTTGAACAGCGGCGCAACCTTGCGGTAATCGAAACGCGCCCGGTGCTCCTCCGGGGTTCTCGGCTCGTAGTCCAGGGCCAACAGGTCCCCCGCGACGAGAAGAATCCCAAATGCGAAAACACCGCCGAGCATTGCTTTCCTCATGTCGTCCTCCCTGTGCATACCCTCGGGAATCGTCTATCGTGCATGGCCCGCGACGGGCTCGATGATCAGATCTCCATCGCGGAGTTCCACGTTCAACGGCACCAGGCCCAGTTTGCCGCGGAACGGGGCCGTCATGTCCGTGCCGAAGTACGTGGACCACCAGTTTCCCTCTTTATCCTCGAACACGCAGGTGTGACCGCCGTGAGGCACGGCCGGCCGCGGCTCCGAATACGGCCCCTTCACATCGTCCGCGGTACAGTACATGAAGTCGTAGGTGCCGTAACGGTGATATCGCTCCTTGCCCTTGCGCTCGGGTTCCGGTTCCCCGAAGAGCGCGGTGTGGAAAAGCACGTACTTGCCGCGCATCCTGGCCAGGTACGCGCCCTCGTAGCCCATCCTTCCGCCGTCGGCGGGCCCAATCCGGGTGGGCTTCTCGGCGAAACCGCTCATGTCGGGCTTCATCCGGGCGATGCGGATGATCCCGAAGCTCCAGACCATGTACGGCGTGCCGTCATCGTCCACGAAGATAGTGGGGTCGCCCCCGTCTCCGAGCCGGCCCACGGACTCCCAGGGGCCCTCGGCCCTGCCGGAAGAGCTTCGGAGCAGGCCGAAACCTCCGCCGAACATGCAGAACGGGATGTAGTAGTTGCCGTTGACGTAGTGGATCTCCGGGGCCCAGAAGTCGTGCACCGGGTGGGATACCGCCCCCACCTCGAAGGGCTCCCGGGTCCACTCCGTCTGGTCCACGTACCAGACCACCCCGTGCTCGTCGCCCAGCGCCTCCCAGTTTTCCAGGTCGGGCGAACGCCACAGGCGGCAGCCGGGCACGCGGAGCGTCTGCTTGCCCGTGGTGCCGGTCAGGTAGTAATAGCCGTCCGGGGCCAGCAGTATCTGCGGGTCACGGATGCCGCCGTAGTCACCGGGCAGTTCGACGGGTTCCAGCCGCGCCACCGGTCCCCGCTCCGTGATGAGCTCCTTGGCCTTGCGCACGTGCTTCAGGAACCCGTCGTAGTAGAGCGGCACGATGCCGGCCCGGTCCCGGAACATCGCGAACCGGTCATTACCGCAGAAGGTGGCGTGCAGCTTCCCTTCGCCGTCTCGGAAGACCGTGGTCTTGCCTCCGTGGGGTATCATGAGGCGCCGGGGGCCGTAGGGCCCGTAGATGCCCTCCGCCGAAGCCACGAAGGTGTCGTGGCACGCGCTGCCGCCCAGGCGTTCCGTGTGGTCGGCGCAGGCCAGGTGGTATTCACCCCCGTGTTTGAACAGGAAGGCCCCGCCGGAGCCCACCCGCAGGGGCGCCGTGCCGGGTTTCTCGTCCGGGTCGGGGCGGAGGAGGCGGGGCAGCTCGGCCAGACCCCGCATGTCGTCGCGCATTCTGGCGATCCATCCGGCGCCCCACACCCAGTAGACGGTGCCGTCTTCGTCCTCGAAAAGCGAGGCATCTCCACCGCGGGTGGTGATGCGGCCCATCTCCTCGTAGGGTCCCTCGGCAGCGCCGGAGGTGCTCCTCAGCAGCGCGGTGCCCTGCCCGTTCAGGGAATAGGCGATCCAGAAAGTGTCCCTCAGGTAGTGTATCTCGGGCGCCTGCACGCCGCGCACAAGGGGGCTGTCCGGCGTGTCCGGAATGTTGTGCCACCTCCTGCCCCACATCTGCCACGGGTCGGGGTCCTCGGACAGGTCCCAGACCAGGCCCACCTCCTCCCAGTCTTGCATGTCGGTGGACTTCCAGAGCTTTATGCCCGGGTTGTTGTGAAAGTCCAGCGAACCATCCGCTTCCCCGGTGGCGAGCGTTCCGGTCAGGTAATAGGTGCCCTCGGGCCCCCGGCAAACCGACGGGTCACGCAACCGCACATCGAGCATCGGTTTCACCGGAATCCGCGTCTGCTGGCTCATCTGTCCTGCCTCGCATTGAAGTCCACGGAACACTGCCAGAATCAGTGCCAGAACGGAAAAGAGATGATTGACGTGCATGCTGCACCCTTCCGTGGTCGTTTCAGCCGCTCACCTCGGTAGCGACCTCTCAAAGCTCGAAGCAGGCGTCGACAAGGTCGTCCAGGTTGCCGGTGGCCAGGCACTCGACGTAGTCGGCGGCGCCGTAATAGACCTTCACCGTGCGGTCGGGCTCGACGATAAGGGCGCCGGGGAAGATCACGTTCGGCACCTGGCCGATCATCTCGTAGGTCTCCTGCACGAACAGCAGGGCGGTGTCGGTGCGCGCCACCACCTTCCAGGGCTCCTCCAGGTCCAGCAGCATGGCGCCGGCCGAGTAGTTCTTGCCGTTGGTATGAGGGAAAACGCCGTGGTAGACGATCAGCCAGCCCTTCTCGGTGCGCACCGGCGGCGAGCCGGCGCCGATCTTGGCACCCTCCCAGAAGTGCTGCGGTCGGGCGATCTGCCTGCAGTTGCCCCAGTAATGCAGATCAGGCGATGAGGCGATCCAGATGCAGGTCGGCCCCCACTGGCCCACGGGGCGGTGGAGCATCCAGTACTCGCCGCCGATCTTGTCGGGGAAAAGCACGCCGTCGTAGTTATGGATCGGGAACGGGAAGCAGACCGGCTCGGCCGTCTTGAAATCGTCCGTGCGCGCGATGCCGATGCGAACGCCCCGGGTGGAGTTGGCGGCGAAGGTGAGGTAGTAGGTGCCGTCCAGCGGGTTGATCCGGGGGTCCCACCAGGCGTTCAGGCCAGCCCCGGCGGCGCTGGTGCACCGCTCGAACTCGGCCATCTTTTCGGCATCCCCGACGAACTCCAGTGGCCCGGGGTCCGGGGTGAAGTTGACCCCGTCCTCGCTGCGCAGCATCCAGATGTACTGCACCTTGTCGCCGGACTCGAACCGGCTGGCCATCACGTATTCGCCCTCCGGGGTCCTGGTAACGCCGGCGTTGTAGACGCCCATGCAGGCGGCGGGCATGTCCTCGGGCTTCACGATGGGATTGTCCGGATGCCGGACCAGCACGTCTTTCTTCGGGTAGATCAAGGACCCTGCCTCCGTGCGAGTAGGGGATGGGATTTTTACACGTGTAATGTACGGCCAAATTCCCGCCCGGTCAAATGCGGTCGGACTTCAGCGGCTCGCGCCGACCGGGCGGTAGTCCTCGGGCGTCCAGTCTTCGTCCACGTTGATGTGGAGCCGGCCGCCGATCATCTCCGTTTCCAGCCGGACCAGGCCGGGTTTGCCGTGGAACGGGGCGAAGAAGTCATCTCCCCACACCACCGCGTAGTAACGGCCGTCCAGGCCGCGAAACACGCCGCCGTGCCCCCCGAAGGGCACGCCGGGCACCGCCCCCAACGACCAGGGGCCTTCCGGTTTCGGGGCCGTCAGGTAATGGAAATCGTAACTGAGCAGGCTCGTCCCGCCGGCCGGGTTGTTGCACCAGTGCCCGCTGCTGATCCCGGTGGTAAAGTAAACCCACAGCCCCTTGATGCGGATCAGGTCGGCGCCCGCGTCCTCACACAGTCCGCCTCCGCCGGGCGGGACGGCATGACGGGTGATGGTCGTATGGCCCCGCATATCCGGATCCATTCTGTACAGGGCGGTCCCGCCCATCGTGGCGTAAACCGTGCCATCATCATCTTCGAAAAACGACGCCTGGCTCAGACCGGGGCCCCAGTATTCGTAGGGTCCCTCCGCCTTGCCGCTCGTGCTCCGCAGCAGCAGCGTGGCGCCGCGCGGCTCCGCCACGTCGGGCGCACCGTAGACGCTGGCGGAGACGAAGAAGGTACCCTGTCCCTGGATGTAGTGGACCTCCGTGTCCATGAAGTAGTTGCACCAGTCCCCGAGCTTGTCGCTGCGGTAGGCCCGGCGCTCGGGGGAGACCTGCTCGACGTCCTCGAAGCGGTAGACCTCGATCTCCTCCCAGTTCTCCAGGTCCCTGGATTTGAAGATCACCAGCCGCCCCTTGTATGCCTCGCCGTGGACCGAACCGGTGAAGTAGAAGCAGCCGTCGGGGGCCTGGATCATGTTCATGTCGCGGATGTGCAGGCCTTCCTTCCAGATAAGGGGGCGCAGTTTCCACCAGGGCCCCTGCACGGTATAGACTTCCTTGCGCCAGCGGGGGAGCGCCGTGGGGCTGTAAAGGCTGCGGTTGTGACCCTTCAGATCCCGGCCGCTCACCCAGACAAGGGGCACGAGCCCGGTCGTGTCCCGAAAGGCGGCGTAGCGGTCACGCCCGCAGAAGGTGGCCTGCCAGGTGCCCTCAGGGTCCCGGAAGACGGTGGTGGGTCCGCCGTGGGGCACCATGATCTCGCGCCGGGTGTAGGGGCCGAACAGGTTCTCCGACCGGCCCACCATGGTATCGTAGGTGTTGATCCCCAGCCGCTCCCGCGCGTCGGCCATGGTCAGGTAATACGACCCGTCGGCTTTGAACAGGAAGGGATCGCCGTCGCCCAGCAGGACGTCGTCCCCCATCGGGCTCCTGGGGACGCAGGTCAGCAGCCGGGGCGACCCGGCCAGCCCGGTCATGTCCTCTGTCATCTCGGCGATCCAGGCCGGGCTCCACAGCCAGTACACCTTGCCGTCGTCGTCCTGGAATATCGAGGGATCGTCGCCCAGCGAGGTGACGTAGGCGTGGAGCTGGTAAGGCCCCTCGGCCCGGCCGGTGGTGCTCTTGAGCAGTGCGGTGCCGTATCCGTTGCGCGAGAAAGCGATCCAGAAGGTTCCCTTCAGGTAGTGGATCTCGGGCGAAGTCATCCCGCGCAGTGTGCGCGAGGCGTCCGGCACGTCGGCCGCCGCGTGGTGGTTACGGAACATGCCGTACGACTGGTAGCCGATGCCGCCCTCGTCGGGCAACTCGAAAACCCGACCCATATCCTGCCAGGTCCGGAGGTCTTCCGATTTCCAGAGCCGGATGCCCCGGTTATTGCGGAAGTCCAGGGAGCCGTCCGGCCGCGTGGAAGCGCTGGTGCCGGTCAGGTAGTAGGTCCCGGGCCCCCGGCAGACGCTCGGCTCGCGCAGAGGCACGTCAAGGACGGGCTTAAGCAGACGCCGCTCGCTATGCTGGGCAGCTTCGGAAGCCGGGGAAACGACGCCGACGACCAGCACGAGCGCAACGAGAACGGCGAGTCTTCTTCCCCTCATGGGTCCCTTCTCCTGGCTGTGGCTGAAGATGCCAGAACGCCCGGTTTGCCAATGAAGTGCGCCGTCCGACCGGGCCAACGTCCTGACAACGCCTCCTCATGGCGACGGATGTCTCCGGAACCCGCATTCCTTGCTTCACGCGCGGACGGCCTCAGTCAGCGTCTGACCTCTGCGTCAGAGACCACGGCCCTGGTCTCGGCGTCGCCGCTGCCGACGGCGAGGCCCGGCATCAGGCCGTATTCGCTCACGCCGGCGAACCGGGCCACCTGCGTCCAGCCCCGGGAAGTCTTCACCGCGGCCACGGCCGCTCCGTCCTCGACGCTCAGGCGCAGCTCCGCCGGGAAGGAGAGCGAACCGGCCGCGAGGACCTCGCGGGTCCGTGCGCCCTGCCCCGTCAGCACATGCACGGCGCCGTCCGGCTTGAGTAGCAGTGAAGCAGGAGTCAGCAATGACGTGGAATCGTGCCAGCCGAAACCCAGCCCCTCGTTTAACTCCGACACCAGGACCACGCCGGCGGAGGCTTTGGCATCACCCGCCGGCGCCTCAATACGGTTAATGACGGCCCTGAAGGTGAAGTCCTCGCGGTAAAGCGGATCGGTCACGAGCACGGAATAGGTGCCCCGGTGACTGATCTGACCACGGCCTCTGAGTTCCAGAAGGCCGTCCCTGAGGCCCGCCCGGACGCTCCCACTCCACGGAGGCGTCGGTCGCGGCCGCCAGCGGTTGCGGGCGAAGTCTGTGCCAACCACTTGTTCTTGCCGCACCAACGTGTCGGTCCGGCCGGAGGGCTCGGTGACGGTCAGTTCGATCTGCTCGATACCGGCCTGTGCAAAGTTGACGGTTGGTTCGCAATCCCGGGACTCGCCCGCTGAGCCCAGTTTCCAGGCAAAGGTCAGGGGACCGCCGTCCCGATCAGAACTCAAATTCCTGATCGTCACCGGCCGGCCCGCCGTCACCTCCTCCGGCAGGTCGAAGGCGGCCGCCGGCGGGTGGTTCACTCTGCCCACGTCGGTGCCCTCGAAGACGTAGCAGAATATGGCCGCCGGCGGCAGACCGCGCGGATCGGCGCCGGTCGCCCGGTTAACGGCCAGCACGCCATCGAAGTCGGCGGGCGAGAGGGGGACCGTCTCGACCTGGTGCACTTCCTCGAAGCGATCGTCGGCGCGCGGTTTACCCGCCAGCTTGTGGAGGGTGATCTTATCTGCCCTATCGAACGGCAGACGCAGCGTCACAGGGGTGAACCCCGCATCTCCCTCCACGGGGAAATCATCGAGCTTGCGCGAAACGAGAAAGACGGTCACGCGGTCGCCCCGGATGGTGGCGTAGACGCTGACGAGTGGCGTATCGGGCATCGCCGCGCGCTTGACCCGGCGCATGTTGTCCTCCGTCTCGTAGGCCGGGAAATCCCAGCGTGGCGCGCTGGTTAACTCGGTCTTCAGGAAGGTCCCGGTCCCGTAGCGGTTGAACAGGATCAAAGCCTTCCAGAAGGGATATGCGTGACCGCCGTAGGGTAACGTGGTGTGCGAGCCCCACGCGCCGATCTCGTGCCCGAAGGTGAAGAAGGCCTGGTCCCGCATGCCCAGGGAGGCACCCGTCATGGCGGCGTCGAATATCGCCACCGCGCCGATCGTGCTCCGGGCCAGCCGCTGGTCCACCTCCTTTGCCTCAGGTGGGTCACCCGGCATCACGTAGTAAGCGTAGCCGTACTCGTAGACGCCCGACCCGATGTCCACGCCTTCTGCCTGCAGCCGCCGCTCGGTGTCCATTGCCCTGGAAAACTGTGGTTTCACGCCGCTCAACGGCCATTGCATGACGTAGAAGCGCTTGAAGTCGTTGATGACTTTGGGGTCGCCCAGCCCCTGGTTGTGGACATAGGACGCGTAGGTCACCTGGTCGGCGGCCGGGCACAGCCGGGCGGCCTCGGCCCCGAACAGAGGGGCGGCGGACCAGCCACAGAGCATGAACCTGGTCTTCTTTTCCACCTCGTCGGTCCAGTAAGGGCTCTCACGCATCAGGTCGATCACGTACTGGTTGAACAGCCCGTAAGTGCCACCGTAGCTGTAGCGCTCGCCCGTGGCGCCGTCCGTAACGGCCATTCCCCAGTCCCAGTCGTAGGGCGCGAAGGACTGGTTCCACGTCTCGTTCGAAATCTCGAAAGCGAACTCGGGGAACTCCTCGATCCAGGGCTTCTTCTGCCCCATGGCCCAGCGCTTGTAGGCCCAGGGCTTCTCCTCCGGCGTATCCCCGCGGGCGGGATCGTAGGGGGCGCAGAGCCATTCCACGAATCCCAGCCATTCCTGCTCGCTCAGGCACATCTCGACCTGCAACCAGGGGCTGATGTTGCCGGCCTCGCGCATGTTCTCCAGCAGGGTGTGGAAGGTGTGGAGGTGCGACCGGCCGGCCGAGTAGTTGTTGCCGCACGCATGGTTGGTCATGCCCTCCAGCGTGTAACCCCATCTGGTCTTGATCAGTTCGTGGGTGCGCATGAAGCGCATGTGCGACTCGTTGATGCGCCGGAGGGTCAGCGGCGCGTAACGCCCGTAGGGGTGGTCTGACCGGTATATGCGCAGGTTGTCCAGATACAGCGTGCCGGGACCACGAAACGCGAGGCAGATCCATCCCAGACCTTCTTCCAGATACGCGGGCACGGTGAAGGCACCGGTGACCTTCCTCCATTGGTCGGTGAGGGGAATCTGAAGGGGTGGTATGTGGTATTCCGCGGCCGGATGCGCCCGCTGGCCGTAGGGCAGCTCCACCCCCTTCGGCGCGAAGGGGCCGACGAACACGAGACTGGCCCTCCCCGATCCCTGCACCCATGCTTCGAAGGTGTACTGCCCCGGCTGCAGCGCGGGATACCAGGTGTCGGCTTTATGGGCATAGGGCGTCAGCGGAAAGCCCGTCAGGGCATCGCTTTCGACCGTCCACTTCAGACAGGTGGAACCACGCCCTACAAACGCCCGGGGAATCGGATCGGGATGTTCGACCAACTGCCAGGTGGCCGGGTAATTGTCCGATGCGTCCGACCAGAGGCCATAGGGCTCCTGGAAGTGCGCCTTCTTGAACGGGCTGGCAATCGCCCCCCGGAGGGCGGGCCAGTTGACGTAAGGCGACCGGTCCTCGGGGGTGAGGGCGGTCTTGTAATGGTCCACGAAGACGATGTCGTGCTTCTGGACGAGTTGGTCGGGACGCGGCTCCCGGCCTGCCAGAACCAGTTCGAAACCCTTATGCTGCCCGGGCGCATAGCCGGTCGCAAATATCTTGTACCCGCGCAGGTGTTCGGCCTCGACCGGGTCCCAGGTGAACTCCAGGATGTCGCCGTCCCGCCGGACGCGAAAGTTCTCCGGGGCAGGCGGGGGCGCCGGCTTGTCGGCGGCCTGAACGTCGAAACGCTGCCAGCCGGGATACGGCTCGGGATTCTCCTGCCCAGCGGTCTTATCCCCGGTGCGAACGTGGACGGCATTGGAGGCTTCCGAGAACTGGTAGAACTGGTCCACCGCCTTGACGCAGAACCAGTAGTCGTGATCGGGCCGGAAGCTGGAGTCGAGCTTCATCTTGAAGTCGGTCTTGCCCTTCAGGGTTGAAATCTGGCCGCGGGTGGACATCCAACCGCTGGCGCGGTGCCCGCCCGGTGGCACGATGCCATCGCGCACCTTCACCAGCTTGCCGTTAATCGGATGGTAAACCCGGATGCGGGCCCCGTCATAGAACCCCTCCGCCATCGCCTGGGCGTGCTCGGCGTCCAGGACCACCCGGTCCGAAGCGGTCTCTGCGGCGCGGAATTTCGGGCGAAAGCCCATCGGCTCAAATCCACCGTGGTAGTGGTTGATGGCGTTGATCTCGTGAAAGCCGTTTGTGCCGGAGACGAAGCTCTGCTTCGGCGAAGGCTCTGCATGAATGGCGTCCAGGGTCACACGGGCCACGACCGGCGCCTTGAACGCCCGGTAAGCCTCCGGGTCCAGGCTCTCCCTGGTGACGGCCTGGTCGGGAATGTCCGACAGGGATTCTTGCGCGGCGCCGACGGCCAGCGTAGCGCCCAGCGCCAGCGCCACGGTCAAGATTCGAATGCTTCTTCCTTTCATCTGTCCTCCCATGCGGTTCATTACCTGAAGTCGTTGGAAACTGGGTCCCGAGCGTACAGTTCGCATGGCCAGGCCATTATCACTATCGGGCGAGTTCGACCATGTAGTAAACCGTCTCGGTCCGGCGTCCGTCCACGGTGAGGCGCAGGCCATCACGGGTCCGCTCCACCGGGATCTCGACCGCGTCGTCGGGTTTGCGGCCGTCGTGGTCGAGGGCGTAGACCCGGGCAGACTTCCTCCCCCGCAGCGTGATGGTCGCTTTTACCGGCTCCATCAGCAGCGGGCCGACCTTCGGCTCCGGCCGCACGAGAGGCGCCTTGCTGAACTGGTCGAATCGAGTCCCACGGTCCACCATGCGGGCTAACGCCGTCACCAGCAGCCGATCGGCGCCGGCGATCTCGCGCTCCTTACCCGTTGCCGTCACGTAAATGTGCGCGTAGGGTGATTGCTGCTCAATCGTGATCTCTCCCAGTTCGTGGGGCCTGCCGCTGCCATAGCCGATAACCGCCTTGGTACCGGGGGTGTTTACCGTGAAGAACCCCCGCTCCGAGGTGTCCCACAGCAACTGGCCGGTTGTGGAACGCGCGGTCCGCGCCTTTTCGTCGATATGGGGGCCACTCCTGTCGATGACGGGGTCTTGAACCGGGCCGTCCACGTATTCGAGCACCACACGCCCGGCCGCCAGCGCGGCCTGCGGCACGGCGGCGTTGAAGCGCTTGTTGTTGGCCCCGCCCAGCAGGCTGAACTGCTCCTCGAATCCGACATCCCCGCGCTCTTTGAGCGCCGGGATGCTGACCCGGCGGTTGCCCACCACCTTGCCCTGCCGCACGTCACCGCGGCGCACCATGCGGGCCAGGGCGGGATACTGGCAGAGAACGCCGTAATCATTGCAGACGTCGTTTATGCCCAGGTGATCGTAGGGAAGGGCGCCGGCGTGCGTCCACGCGAACTCCATGGACATGTCCCAGCCCTGCAGGCCCATGCCGTACACCGCAATCATCGGCACGTCCAGCGCCATGCCCACCCGGTAGCCGCCGTGCCATTCGGAGAAGCTGAACGGCCGGTCCAGCACAGCCTGCAGGCCGGCGCTGAGCAGGCCCACACCCGGATTCTTCAGGTCGGCCGTGGCGTAGTTGTGGCGGTCGATGAAGCCGATGTCCCGGTCCGAAAGCACGTTGTAGAGGTGACCCAGCCAGTTGGACGCCTGCCAGCACGAGCCATCGATCGCTCCCCGGTAACCGGTCTCGCGGACGGCCTGGGCGAAGCGCCGGTAATAGTCCCGCTGAGTGCTGTAGATGAACGTCATCTGGTCCGCGATGCGGGGCGAGGAGGTGTTGCCCTGGAACCAGCCGGGGAAGGGTGAGATGTTGGCATCTTCGAGGCTTTCGGATTCTTGCAGCTCACTGCCCCACGCTTCGGCCAGCTTCTCCCGCGAGCCGTATTTGTCCTCCAACCAGTCGGCGAAGCGCCCGTAGAACAGCTTCCTGTACGTGGGGCATTGTGCCAGTTGGCCTTCCAGCCGGAATAGTTGCAGGAAGACGTTCTCCTCGTTCTGCAGTTCCACGTAAGCCAGCGCAGGGTCGTCGGCGTAGCGCAGGCCCGTATATGGATTCCGATGGTCGAGAAGTCGCCTGTGGAACTCGATCTGCAGCTTCTGGACGTCGGGCGCGATGCAGGTGACGCCGTAGAAGCTGCCGGCGCGTGGGAAGCCCTTGCGCAGGATCTTCGTCAGCTCGTCGTAGTCAATGAGGCGCCCTTTATCGGCCGGGGTCGGATACCAGCCGTAGAAGGGCGAGAAGCCGACGTAGATGCCTTTCTCCTTCATGCGGGCGAAGCCGTAATCGAACAGGTCTATGCTCTCGGGGTCGAACTTCAGGCCATCGTTCACGTCCTGCAACTTAATGTAATGGGCCCATTTGTCGTTGTTCGGCACCCCGAAGGCCACCATGCGCACCAGGTTGACGCCGTACTTCGAGAGCGCCTGTGCCCACCGGTCGAACAGTTCCCGATCCACCTGGTGGTTGATGAGGTTGACGCCCCAGAAGCGCCCGGGTGTGCCGTCCTCGAACTCGAAGCGGTCGCCCTTCATCTGCAGGAAGCCGTGCTCGCCGGCGGGCCGGTCCTGCCAGCTATCCATGGCGATGGGGCTCGGCGAGGTAAAATCGTTGTCGATATCGAGTCCAATCCAGTTGGAGGTATCCACCCAGCGGTTTTCGGGCTCGAATTCCGCAGCACGGGGCAGTTCCATCGTGATCTTCTGGGTATAGGTCTCGCCGGCCTGAACCGTCCCGTCGGACTGCGCCCAGAAGCGCGTTTCGTTCGTGTCGCGGTGGACCTGAAGGGCAGGATCGAAAGAGAAACGGATGGTCTCCCCTTCGGCTGTCCGGAAGATCGCCGCCTGAACACCGTCGCTGCTGCCGCGCGGTGTCGGGAATGGCATCTCCTCGACCGTACCGTCCTCGTGAACGAGCCGGCATGTGCCGCCGTCCAGGTAGGGGCAGGGCGGTACCACGGGGCCGACCGTCGCCTTCGGTTCCTCCATCCGGCCGGGCATGGCGAATCGCATGTCCCTGTCCGGGCGGCACGCAAAGGTCATGAGGAACGTGCTGTCCCCGGTCTGCCTCAGCGTATATCTCAGGTCGATCCGCCCGTCGAGCGGTTCGCTATCAAACCACCGTTCGTAGAAAGCAAGTTCCTGGGCGAACTCCCGCACGCCGTTCCTCACGCGGGGCAACTCCTCCAGGCGCGGCTGTTTCCACCCCCAGCCGTGGAAGGTGCTCTTCAGCTTGAACAGCACGGCGTCATCCCGCAGTACGGCCACGCCCATCCGGTCGCAACCAACCACGGTCAAGCGGTGCTCCCCGGCGCCGAAAACCGTGGTCGACCACAGAGCGGGCGCCACCAGACACACCGAACACAAGCCGATCAACCCGCCGATATCGCATTTCACCTGTTCACTCCTCAATCTGAAGGCAATTCGAGCCGAAGTCCTTTACGTCCGTCTCCCATCGGCGTGATGGAATCCATCTTGAGCACCCGGAAATGGCGGACCGGTATCTGCTTGGGTTCGTCCTCGTCAAGCAGGCCTTCCCACGAGTGCTCGGGGTCTCCGTACAGCCCCTCCACGTACACGAGGGTGCCCGCTGCGCCGTCGACATTGACCATTCCGTACTCCTGGAGGGCCCGGCAGATCACCCCCGCCGCCTCGGTCAGCTCAAACTGGTCCAGATCGAGGGCCGGGTCAAGCTGCACCACCGCCCCCTCGGGCAGGCCGTCCACATAGCGCCCGTCCGTCCACGCGGCCGGAAAGGTGAAGCGCTGATAACCGTTGTAACGGGCGGCGAAGGACAGCTTGTACTCTATGCGTCCCGACGCGATCTCGTGCCGCATGGCCAGCCCGGCGATGACGGGCACGCCGGAGGCCCGCCCGGGACCGTGATAATGGATGGAGTCGCCGTTCTCGACGTCGAAATCGCTCGTCTTGAACACGCCCGGCCCGTCAATGGAGTAATGCATTCCGGTGTAGGACTGCCACGAGCCGTCTTCCAGCTTCAGCGCCCCCCACATGTCCCACGCAAGGCGGCGCTCCCAGTCCACCAGGCCGATGTGGTTGTCGCCGGCGGGGTCCGGAACCGCGCGGTCCGGGACGGGGACCTGCTCGGGGAAATCTTTGCCATGCCTGAACTGCCGGTGCCGAGTCACGGATCGGGCCTGCGCTTCCGGGGAGGTGGGCCTCTGCGCCACCGTCCGCAGGGGCGTCGTGGCGTCCACGTCGTAGACGGGCACGGTGAAGCTGTTGGCGTTGATGTGCAGCCCCCCGGTGGGTTCCTTCTCCCAGCAGGAGATGTAGTGCTCGCTGCGCGCGTCCAACTCCGGGTCCGGAGGGATGGGCGCATTCCAGAAACTGTCCCCGCTGAACAGGCGCCTCCTCTCAGTCATCGGTACTTTCTCCTGTGGGCTTGTGGCTGCGTCTATCTCTGCTGTGACCCTTTTGGCCGGGTGCACTTACACGGACCAACACGGACGGACACGGACGGCTTGGCCGTCGTCCGTCATATTCACCTTGTTCCTGTCTCGGGCATCTTCCATTCCTCGGGCGGTGCGTCCTTCTCCTCGGGCATGCCGGGCGGCACGTAGGGATCGCCTGCAAGGGACAGGAAGTAGTCACGGTGCTCGCACATACGGGCGTGGACCTCGGGGAACCGGTCGGCGACGTCCGTGGTCTCCGCCGGGTCGCTTTCCAGGTCGTAGAGCGCGTCCTCTGCCAGCTTCCATCGCCGCGTCACCACCGCCCCTCGGTCGGGGTAGAAGGCCCGGTCGGTGGGCGAATCTTCTCCGGTCAGCACGCCCAGAACATCCATGCCGTCGAGGGGCCGGGGCGATCCGTAGTCGAGCCCCGCAGCGGCCGCCAGTGTGGGCAGCAGGTCAACGTATCCCATCACCGCGTCCACCTTCCTGCCGCCCTCGATTCGGGTCGGCCACCGTACTGCCGCCGGCACGCGCACACCTCCCTCAAAAGGGGTGCCCTTGCGACCGCGCAGAGGGCGGTTGTGCCCCAGCCCGCCGCGGCCGACCGCCCCGTTGTCCGAAAAGAACCACACCAGGGTATTGTCCGCGACACCCTTACGCTCCAGCGCATCCAGCACCTCGCCGATGCCCCGGTCCATGACCGTGGCCATAGCGGCGTAGGTCGGGCACTGCTCCTCCGGCAGGTCCGCGCCCTGGTAACGAGCCACCTCTTCCTCGGGTGCCTGTACCGGGGTATGTACCGCGTTGTAGGCGAGGTAGAGGAAAAACGGATCGTCCGAGGGCACGGAGTTGATGAACCGGACCGCCTCGCGGGTCATCAGGTGTGTCGAATAACCCTCGTCGTAACTGGAGTCATACCCGCGGTGCCAATCGAGTTCCCCGCCGCGCTCGTGCGTCCAGTAATCTATCATTCCGCAGTAGTGGCCATAGAATCCCGTGAAGCCGCCGTTCACGGGGTGGAAGCAGGTGGCCGCGGTGCCCAGATGCCACTTGCCAATGGCGTGGCGGTGGAGGTATCCGGCCTCCGCCAGCACGTCCGCCAGGGTGACCTCGTCCGGGGGAAGCCCCTTATTCTCGGCATACTGCGTGGGGTGACCGTGCATGCCCATCCGGTTGGGGTAGCGCCCGGTCATGACCCCGGTGCGCGTCGGACTGCAGACGGGGCAGACGTAGAAACGGTCCAGCTCCAGCCCCTCCTGCGCCAGGCGGTCTATGTTCGGGGTTTCGACCGGCGCTCCGTGATATCCCACGTCGCCCCAGCCCATGTCATCGGCGATAATCACAACGATGTTGGGGCGCTCTCGCGGCTGTGCTGTGTCTGTTTGCGGCATCTGGTCTCCTTTGGGTTTCACACGGACTTACACGGACGGACGCGGGCGAGGGCCTACCACAGGCGCCCGGCAGCGCTAATCCTCATCCCGGATGGCCGGGTGGCGGATGCCCCTGGCCCCACGGCGGTCGAACTCGTCGAAGATGCGTCGCATCAGGGTCTTTCCCTTCTCCACGTACTCCGGCTCGCCGCTGTCTATCATGCTGTTGGCGTAGAAGACGGCGTGCTGGAGCTCGTAGTTGTTCAGGTTGGGGATGTCCTCGGGGTCCTTGTCGGTGAAGTCGTAGCCGTAGGTGTGCCCGGTGGGCGCCACGCGCTCGGGCTTCGGCGGCAGGGGGATGCCCTCGGTGGCCTTCTCGAGTTCATCGAGCACCTTCCGGGTCTCGGCCATCTCGTTCTTGCACCACTCGCGGTTGAAGG
>CAZNGS010000089.1:0-15697 GCA_964572825.1 uncultured candidatus Brocadiaceae bacterium | reverse complement strand
CGCACAAGCAAAAACTGATCCACATTGTCCGCCACGGGATAATTGAATGACCCTGCCTCCGCGGCGTCTTGATATTCGCCGGCGCGGCCGTAGCATACACTCTTCGGCGCACGGTGCGGTTGCCGCCGCACGAACCGATCGGCTGTGCCGCAGGTTACTTTCGCCATTGAGGAGGCAGGCTGATGGCTGTTGCTTGTTCGACCAGTGCGTTCAAGATGCCGCTGGATGAAGCGCTGGGGAGGGTGGCCGAACTGGGCTTTGGGTTTGTGGACCTCATTGCCATCCCATCCTGGGGGCACGTCGTTCCGGCGGAGCTGGCCGACGATTGGCAGGGCGTAAGCGACGACGTAACCGGTATGCTCGATCGGCACGGCCTGAGGCCGGTGGCAATGAACTGCGCCCTGCCGACGCTCTACGAACGGGATGCAGATACCGTGGCCGAGCGGTTGCGGCAGGCGGAGGCGATCGCACGGCTCATGGAGCGTCTCAACGTCGGGGTCGCGTCGTTCTATCCCGGTTACAGGACCGAAGACAGACCGTGGGACCGGATTCTGGCTGACTCGGCAGCCACGTGGCGGGAACTGGTGGCCGTGGCCGACGAACACGGGGTAACGTTCGCCGTCGAGCTGCATTACGACACGCCTTTCCAGACCCTCCAGCAGGCGAACGGTCTGCTTGAGGCGGTGCCCGAACTCGGGGTGGCTTACGATCCCAGCCATTTCGTCATGCAGGAGATCGATTTGAGGGACACCGGGCCGGTGCTGGAGCGGACCGCGCACGTGCACCTCCGCGACGCCGGCCCGGATAAGATGCAGGTGCCGCTGGGGGAGGGGACCGTTGACTTCGAGTGGGTCGTCCGGACGCTTGCCGAAAGCGGATACGCCGGGCACTATTCCGTGGAGTACCTGCCGGACATCCAAGGCGGTCCTGAGCGGCAGATTCGTGGCGTCAAAGCGAAGCTGGAGGAGCTGCTGGCGGGATAGGGGCGAAGGGCCGCCGGCTGGTTTTGGTTGCCCGCGGTCGGGTGTTCGGATACACTTCTCGGCTGCGACGCTGCGCATTGGTCCCCCCGACCTAACCGCATGGGAGATAGAAATTGGCTGCTTACGTGGTCACGGGTGGAGCGGGTTTCATCGGTTCGAACATCGTTGCCCGGCTGGTCAGTGACGGGGAGGAGGTCCGGGTGGTGGACGACTTCTCCACGGGCCGTCCGGAGAACCTGCCGGATGTCCTGGAGGATGTCCGGCTTCTCGAAGGGAGCGTTTGCGATGAAGAGCTGCTGGCCGTGGCCTTCAAAGATGCCGACTACATCCTGCATCAGGCGGCGGTGCCCAGCGTGCAGAGGTCTGTGGAGGATCCTCTGACGACCAACCGGGTCAATGTGGAGGGCACGCTGAAAGTACTGACCACGGCGCGCAATGCGGGAGTGAAACGCGTCGTATACGCTTCCAGCAGTTCCGTTTACGGCGACGCTCCCGAACTGCCCAAACATGAGGCCATGAAGCCGGAGCCCCTGAGCCCTTATGCCGTCAGCAAGCTGGCGGGCGAGCATTATTGCCGGGTGTTCAATGACCTTTTCGACATCGAGGTCGTGTCCCTGCGTTACTTCAACGTCTTCGGGCCCCGGCAGGACCCGAACAGCCAGTACGCCGCCGTGATCCCCATCTTTGTGGGCCGGCTGCTGGCGGGTGAGAAGCCCCAGGTCTTCGGAGACGGCGAGCAATCCCGGGATTTCACCTACGTGGACAACGTGGTGCAGGCCAACCTGCTGGCCGCCCGCGCGGAGGGCGCGGGAGGGACGGTCTGCAACGTGGGATGCGGCGAACGGTACACGCTCAACGAGCTTCTGGACCGACTGCGGGGGCTCTTGGGTTCCAACATTGGCGCTGACTATCTGGCCGAACGCCCGGGCGACGTGCGCCACTCACTGGCCGATATCGAGGAGGCCCGGCGGAATCTGAACTACGAGCCTTCCGTCGGGTTTGAAGAGGGACTGCGCCGCACCGTGGAGTGGTATCGCGGCCGGTCGGAGGGATGATCGCCCGCCCGGCCGGCCGACCGGCCAACTTCTCGTGAGCTTGCCCCGATGAAGACGCAAACTCAAACTACGCTCCAGGCGGAGCTGGCGGCGCTTTTTCTGCTGATGCTGACGGGCGGCGCAGCGCTTTTGCTTCTGGGCTGGGGTCGGATTGGTGGGCCTGCAGGAGCGGCAGGGGAGCCCGAAACGGCGGCGCGGCCGGGCGAGTCGCCGACCTTCCTTCCGGCAGCGGGCGGGGAGTGGTCGGTTCGCCTCACCCCGGACGACGCCCGTTCCCTCATGACGCTTTTCTTCGAATCACTGCAGACGCCGGCGGCAGGGGACGAGCGTCCGCCGCCCCTCACCTCCGGGCATGGGGCCTGCGCACCGTTGTTCGTCACCGTTTACCGGCCCGGCGGAGACGAAGCGCGGTTCCGCGCGCGGGAGGGAACGCTGACCGGGAGCGTCCGTAAAGCGGCACGGGAGTTTTTCGATGCCTCGGAAGGGCACGTCGAAACCGAGTCTCTGCGGGTGAGGCTCGATGTGCTGGTCGAGGCCCGTCCCTTCCCGGTGGCCCGGCGGGAGTTTTTCGCGGCCCGGGGGTTGGGGGAGGCGGTCGGAGCGGCTGTGCAGGTGCGCGACGATATGCAGTTTTTCCTGCCCCCGGATATGGCCACCCGCAGCGCCGGCGACAACAGGGACATGCTGCGCACACTCTGCCGCCGGGCGGGCCTGAACGCGCAGATCTGGCGTCGGGAGGGTCTGAAGATGTGGTGGCTCAAGACCGTGGGATACGTCAACGACATGCCCGGCAGTCAGCGGGTGCTCGAGAGCCCTAATGGCCTGGTTCCCCTCGGGGAGGTAAGGGTGTCGAGGCTGGCTCGGGCCTCGCGGGAGGGGGGTCTCTATCTGGCCCGATCACAGGAGGAAAACGGTTCCTTCCTGATGTATCGGGACCCGATCACGGGTTTGCGTGGCGGCTGCAGGAGCCTGGTGCTGGACGCCTCTGCCACTGCCGCACTGGCCATGCAATGCGAAGTCTGGCCGGGCGAGGAGGCCCTGAATGCCTGTCACCGGGGACTTTCCTATGCCATGCAATTCACGCAAATGGACGCGCACGATCCGCGGATGGCGTTCACCACGAGCGAGGAGGTCTGCCACGGCGCCTGGGAGCTTGAAGAGACGGCGCAGGTTCTCGAGGGGCTGTGCCGATACGCGCGGGCCAGCGGGCAGAGCCAGCCCGAAGCGTGGATCGAGGCCACGGCCAACTTCCTGCTGTTCATGCAGCGCGATGACGGCCTGTTTGAGCTGCGCTACGACCCGGAGACGGGTAAGGCGAGCACACCAGCAGAGGGATTCAACCGGACCGTCGCGCAGGCGCGCGGCGCACTCGCCCTGGCCCTTGCTTACCGGGAACTGGGCGTGCAGCGCTTCCTGCAGGGCGCGGAGGCAGCCGTGGCGCCCCTGCTGGACGAATCCCCTTCGCTGACCGCCGGCGAGGCCCGCAACGCCATGTGTGCGCTGCTGGAGTTGCATGCCCTGAGGCCCTCGCAGGCCTACGCGCAATACGCCGCGAAGGTGGCTGAACACCGCCGGAAGAGCCAGATACTGCCCGAAGAAGCTCCGGCTCCCGGCCTGGTGGGCGGCACGCTGGAGGGCTACCCGCCCTCGACCTGTGCCACGGCGGATGACCTGACGGCGCTGGCTGCGGCCTGTATAATGGGCCTGGAGGAGGAGAACCTGTCCGCAGCGGAACGGGCCGCCGGTTACGTGGGCAGACTCCAGTTTGTGCCCCAGAACAGCTACTATCTCCGGGACCCGGAGCAGGCGCGCGGCGCGTTCCGCGAGCAGCCCGGCTCCAATCTCATCAAGCTCCAGACCGTGGACGCGGCACTACGCGGTCTGGCCACACTCATGCGCCTTCGGATGCAGAAATGACTCCCATCGAGAAAGCCTGCGTGGATGATGCACCCGCCATCGTCGCCCTGATCAACCACTTCGCGTCTCAGGAAGTCGTGCTGCCCCGATCGTTGAACGACGTGTACGACAAGCTGCGGGATTTTTTCATATTGCGCGAGGATGGCGAGATCGTCGGTTGCGCGGCGCTTCACGTGAGCTGGCGGGGACTGGGGGAGATCCGCAGCCTGGTGGTGATCGAGGATACGCAGCACGCAGGATTCGGGACCGCGCTTGTGGAGAGCTGCCTGCGGGAGGCGAGGCACCTGGGTATGGACCGCCTATTCGTTCTCACCTACGTGCCGGAGTTCTTCCAGCGGTTCGGGTTCGTGCGCATTCCCAAGGAGGAGCTGCCTCACAAGGTATGGGCGGATTGCCTGAACTGTCCCAAATTCCCCGACTGCGACGAAGTGGCGCTTATCCTCGACCTTGAACAATGGTACGACGAGCACGGACCGTAGTTACGAGCAGGCACCATGCGCGATGCGGAGACCCGGCGCCGGATTCAGAAAGCCACCCGTCGCTCCCTGCTGGTGGAGGCCGCCGCCGGAACGGGCAAGACCACCCTCATCATCCAACGCATCCTCGAGGGCGTCTGCAGCGGACACGTCCGGCTGGCCGACACCGTGGCGATTACCTTCACCGAAAAGGCGGCCGGCGAACTGGAGGAGCGGCTGCGCCGTGAACTGACCGCGCGGCTCCACGCGCACGAAGCGGCGGCCCGGGAGCGCCGGCGCCTTCGACAGGCGGTCCGCGAGATCGACCGCGCCCACATCTCCACCATCCATTCCTTCTGCGCGCGTCTGCTGCGGGAGAAACCGGCCGAGGCGGGCGTCGACCCCGAATTCGAGGTCATGGAGGAGACCGCCGCCAGCCTGCTGAGGGAGCGGTGCTGGCGCGACTGGATGGACCTCCAGGTGGCCGAAGGCAACCCGGTCCTGGTGGAGGCGCTCCGGGCCGGAATCGGGGGCGCCGACCTGCGGAAGATCGCCTTCGCCCTGACCGACGCCCCGGAAATCCTGGAAATGGAGCAGTTCGACCTCCCAAAACCGGAGGGCAGCATCGAGCAGATGACCGCTGGCCTGCGGGATGCAGCCCGCGCCGCTGCGCGCATTTTCCAGCATCCCATGCCCGCGCGGACCAACTCGGATTACCGGGGTCTGCGCAGGCTCTCTGCGGATATCGCGCTGGCAGAAGAGGCTAACACGGTGCGGCGGCTCGGATACGCCGCTGCGGGGCTGGACCCTGTCAATGCCCTCAAGAGCTTCAAGAAAGCCGATGGAGACGCCGCCCGGCAGCCCCTGGCCAACCTCGTGGAGGCGTCGCAGAGGCTCGGCCGGCATCTGGCCATGCGGATCTTCCACTGGGCACGGGGTTTTCTGGAGCGGTACCGGCAGGTCAAGGGAGAACGGTCGGCCCTGGACTTCCAGGACCTGCTGCTCCTCTCCGCCCGAATGCTGCGCAGCAACGTGCCGGTGCGCCGATACTTCCAGAGGCACTTTGGGGCGGTCTTCGTGGACGAGTTCCAGGACACCGACCCGCTCCAGGCCGAGCTCATCGGATACCTGTGCGAAGATCCGGACGGGCCCCCCGCCCGCAGGCTGGGAGAGGTCTCGCTGAGGCAGGGCATGTTGACGGTCGTCGGCGATCCCAAGCAATCGATCTACCGCTTCCGCCGCGCGGACGTGGAGGTCTACGATCAGTTCAAGGGTCTGTTCGGGCGGGGCGGCGTGGAGCGCATCTACTGCAACTTCCGCTCCCGTTCCCCGCTGCTGGAGCGGTTCAATGAGCTGTTCGAGCGCGTGTTTCGACCTCCCGCAGACGAAGGGGTCTACCAGGCGGAGCACGTGCCGCTGGAGCCGGGACTTGAGAAGCAGAAGACGGGCGGCCCCGGCGTGGTCGCTGTCTGTCCCGGTCCAGACATGGCGAGAGACGAGTGGAATGCCGCGCGGGCACGGGCAGCGGAGGCTCACCACCTGGCGCACATGATCGAGCTGGCCGTGCGCGGAGAGCTGAACCTGCCGGGCGCGGAGGGTGGGATCGACTACGGCGGCTTCGCCATGCTGTTCCGCGCGCTCACGGACGTGGACCTTTACGAAGAAGCCCTGGAAGCCCACGGGATACCCTACCGGGTGGTCGGCGGCAAGCATTTCTATCGGCGCAGCCAGACCACCGAGACCCTGGCGCTGCTGCGCGCCGTGGACGACCCCCTGAACTCGGTCGCGGTGGTGGCCGCGCTGCGCAGCTCGTATTTCGGCATAAGCGACGAGGAACTGCTGCGCTACCGGGAGCGGGGGGGCCAGTGGAACTACCTGCGGGCGGAACGGCCGGAGGGGCCGGCAGCGGAGGCCATGAAGGTGCTGGCCCACTTTCACCGCCGGCGCAACCGCGTGCCACCCCACGTGCTGCTCGGCGAGATATTCGAGGCCACCCGAGGGCCTGAGGCCTACATGCTGAAACCGGCCGGCGAGCAGCGGGCCGCCACACTGGAGCAGTTGCGGCGACGCCTGCGGGCGGTGGGCGCTGCCGCCCCCACCTTCGGGGCGGTGGTGCGACACCTCAGCTCCATGCAGGAGGAAGAGCTGCCGGAAGAGGAGTCGGCGGCCGTCGAGCCGGGCGACGAGTTCGTGCAACTGATGTCCATGCACCGGGCGAAGGGCCTGGAGTTCCCCGTGGTCGTCCTCCCCGATCTCGGCAGGCGCTTCTCCGGGCCGCACCGGGTCTCGCCGCTCCTGTTCCACCGGGGGACCGGCCGCGTGGGTCTGGGCGTTCGAGCAGGAATCGAGACGGCGGCGTACGAATCCCTGAAGGAGCGAGAGCATGCGAACGCGCTCGCCGAGATGCGCCGTCTCCTCTACGTGGCCTGCACGCGGGCCGAGAGCTGCCTGGTGCTGGCGCTGCACTGGTGGGCCGGGCGCGGAGCTCCCTGTTTCCACCGGGTGCTTATGAAAACGGGTCTCTTCCCCGAACCGGGACAGATTCCCTTCGGAGAGACGTCTGAAGGCGTCCTTTACCTCGATACCTGCGGCTGGGATGCCGCAGGCGGGGCAGGCGCCGAAAGTGCGCGGGAGCAACTTGAAGAAGACGTGGAAGCACTACTGGCGCGGCGGGAGCAGTGGTGTGATGAGCGCGCGCGACGCGTTGAGCGGGCCTCCAAAGGACCGCGGTTCGTCCTGCCCAGTTCGCTGCAGTCCGTGGAGGAGCCTCTCCTTCCGCCCACCACGGGGACCCGCGGGGCCGGCGGCCGCGGCCTCGGGTCGTTGTTTCACAACCTGATGGCGGCGCTCCCCACGATGGCCCGGACGCCTTCGGAGGAGCTGCTGTACGGCCTGGCCGCGACCGAGAGCGACCGGCTGGGCCTCTCGGATCAGGACATCGCCGACGCGGCCGAGCTGGTCCTGGCGGCCTTCGCGAACGAGGCGTTGCGTGGCCTGCTGGCCGAGGCGCAGGAAGTGCACCGCGAAGTGCCGTTCTCGGTCCCTCTTTCGGCAATGGCGCTATTCACGGATGAGGTGGGGTACGTGGAGGGGAGCATGGACCTGGTCGTGAAGCGAGCGGGCGGCAGCGTCCTCCTGGACTACAAGACCGATCGGCGACTGAGGCCGGATCGCTACTGGCCCCAGCTCGCCCTCTACGAACTGGCCGGCCGCGCCTGCGGGTGGCTCAGCGGCGACGTGGAGCTGGCGCTCTTCTTCGTGCGGCACGAACGCGTCCTCCGGCGCCGCCTGGACGACGAGCTGACCGCCCGACTGGCGGACTGGCTCGCCGAAAACGAACCTCCCGGCATCCTGTAGTCCGTTCATTGCTTTTGCACGGCCCGCCGGATCGCCTCGACAAGCCGCCCCACCGTTCGTTCGATCGCGGTGGTCTTGCCCACGCCGGGTCGGCCGGTGAGGAAGATGTTCTTTCGACATGTCATGGTGCTATCTCCAGCTCCGGTTCCAGCGATGGATGTCGCGCATGCCAGGACATCTCCACCGCTCGCTTGAGTTCGCGGACGGCGTGGGCGGAGAGGTCGAGTCGAGCGGCGACGGCTTCAGGCTCCGCACCGGCTTCCAGGGCCCTGAGCACGTCGTCAATAGCCTCGGCGGGTACTCGCAGGAAAAAGTCGTACTTGTCCCCGACGCCGGGAAGGAAGCCCGGGTCCGGGGGTCGGCTGCGGATATCCTCCGGCACGCCCAGGTGCTCCGCCAGCCGCAGGACCTGGTCGCGGTAGAGGGAATAGAGCGGCATGATGTCCGCGCAGTGATCGATCCCGAACTTGCAGAACAGGCCGGTCATTTTCTCGGTGCGATTCGCCGCGCCCACCAGCAGCAGGTTCTGGCGGTCCGCCTGGTAGGCGGCGGTCACCATCCGCACCCGGTGTTTGGCCTTGAAGTGGGCCGCTGCCCCGGCCAGCACCCGTCCTGCGGGCCCGGCCCCGCTCTGCACGTAGGGGTGGGCTCCGAAGTACGCCCGGAGGAACCGTTCGCCGGCCCGGATGGCGAGGGACTTCAGCCGCGGGCCGGGGATGCTGGAGAGGGCGAAATCGTAGGCTCCGAGCGCCTCGAGCTGGTCAGAGATGTCCACCGTCTCGGTGCGCACTCCCAACCACTCGGCGACCCGCACGGCGGCGGTCGCGTCTTTCTCTGCGCTTTCCCGTTCGGGCATGATCAACCCCAGCACGCGGGAAGGCCCCAATGCCCGCGCGCAGATGCAGGCCGCCGTCGCGCTGTCCAGTCCGCCGCTCAGGCCCAGGACCGCTCCGTCCCTGCGCAACCGGTCCGCGTGAGTTCGCACGAACCCGCACAGCCGGTCCGCTAGGCATTCCCGGTGAGTGCTCGTCCTGTGGTCATTCATGGGCCAGCTCCTCTGGCAGGTCGGGTTTTTTACGGGGCGCGGCCCCGGCCCGATGCCGCCAGCCGTTGCACCGCCCTCCGGACCGGCTGTATAATGCTGGATGAAGGAGACCGGAGACATTCGCGGGAGGGTGGTGACGATGAAGCGGGCTTTGGTTGCGTTGTCGTTGGTGGTGATTCTGGCGGCCACGGGTTGTGCGACGGGCACGGGATACACGGACCCGAATTATGATTTCGCGCGTGTGCAGAAAGTCGCCGTTGTCTCCGTGACCGGACAGGGGGATATGCGAAGCGCGGCCGCGCGGCAGCAGGTCGCTGGCTGGGCCGAGATGGAGCTTCTCAAGCATGGCTACAGCCCGATAGAACGCCAGCAGATCAACACCGTCCTGGAGGAGCAGGAGTTCCAGCGCAGTGAAATCACAAGTAAGCAAGAGGCTGCCCGCGCCGGACGCATCCTCAACGTACCGGTTGTGGTGATGGTCAGCGTTCCCCGCTTCGGCGAACACATCAGCATGACGGCCAAGATGGTCAACGTCGAGGACGGCCGGATAGTCTGGGCCGGTGAGGGCGAAGGCACCACCGCTAAGACGCTCAGCACCATCGCGGGCGCGGCCGTAGGTGCTGGCGTGGGATACTGGGCAGGGGGCGACAGCACGGGAAAGGTCGTCGGCGGGGTGGCCGGCGGCGTTTTGGGTGGCGTGGCCGGGAATGCGCTGGCGCCTCGCAAAGCCGCGCAGGCCCGCAAGATCTTGCGTAAAATGTTCGACAGCCTGCCCGCCAGATAGGTCGGATCGGCCGGACGTTTCAACTTTGCCGGGGCACCAATACGGTGTCCCGGTTGCCCTGTGCGGCGCGAAATGCCGGCCCGCGGCGCCGGTGACCGTCGCCTTGCTGATCACGCCGTCGCCGCAAGGACAGCCTACATCTCCTCCATCGAAGACGGCGAATCCATGGTCAGCAGCGACCACACCGGGCTGATGCCAGCGCAGCCGGGTGAAACGCAATCCCGCCACAAGGCCGAGGCGGGCGCCTCCGGCCGGCCAGGCTTCCTGCGCCGCAGCACGTGGTTCTGCCGGTTGATGGCCGTTCCCTTTGTGCTCGCCTGTGTGGGCGCTCTCGTCCTGGTCGTCATATTCCGCTGGCCCACCACGACCGTGCCGACATATTACTTCATCATGCGCCCCGCGTTCGTGTGGTTCGGAGCGGTCGGCGCCGGGCTGATTCCGGGCCTCCTTGGGGTGCGGTTTCGATGGTTCCTGCTGGGGGCTGCGCTGTTCGGCGTCTGCTTTCTCTCCAGCTCGGAAGCCCTGCACGTGGTCCGGCCCTTCCGCAGCAGGGCCCGGGAGGAATTCGCCGCCGCACGTATGGGCTACGCCAGCGCCGCGAAGGGCGGGGAGGCAAGCCCGGCCGACCAGGTGCCGTTGCGCCTGCTGACGTGGAACATCGCCGGCAGCGGGTTGGGCGCTGCAGGCGAGGTGGAGCGCCTGACGCAGATGGCTCCGGACATTATCTTCCTCCAGGAGTGCAGCGGGGGCGAGAACCTGACACCGGCCCTGATGCAGCACGAGTTCTTTCGCCAATATCACCTGGGCAGCGGCGGGCGCAAGTTGATCAGCCGATTCCCCTTGAAGCGCCTCTCCAACGTGGCCCTGCATAAATGGCGCGCCGACGTCTGGCAGCTCCAGGTGGCGGACCGTCCCGTGACCTGCATCAACGTGCACCTGTCCCGGCATGACCTTCGTACGCAACTGGTGCGCGGTTTCACCTGGGACGGATTGCGTAAAGCGATCGTTAGAACGCGTCATGAGCTTTCCGACCTCCGTCAGACTCTCCTCCACTATGCCCGGCGGGGCACGGTCATCGTTGCGGGCGATTTCAACCTCCCTGCGCGCTATCCGGAGCTTCTCCGGGCCACACGCGGCTGGAAGGACTGCTTTGCCACCCGGGGCTTCGGCTGGGGAGGCACGGTTCCCGCAAAGTTCCCTGCCATTCGGGTGGACAAGATCTTCGTCCCGGCCGGGGCCAGGGTCTGCTACGCGGGCTCGGTGCCCACCCGGCTGTCCGACCATTACATGGCGCTCGCCGAGGTGATGCTGCCTCTGGGCGAACCGGCCGGGGAAACCACCGGCGACACGCAAAGCCCTCCGATCGACCGCTGAATTCAACCCCGGAACGCTTCTGCATTCGGGTCCTCCACCTCCTTCTGCCAGCGCTCCAGTTCCGCCCGCAGCGCATTCAGCTCCTCCGCAAAGTTCGGGTCGTCGGCCCGGTTCTCCACCTCCCACGGGTCCGCCTGCAAGTCGAAGAGCTGCGTCGTGCGCTGAGCAGCGACGTTGTATTCGATGAGCTTGTGCCTCCCGACCCGGACGGCGCGCTGGAAGTGTCGATAGGCGTAGAACTGGCTCTGGCGCACCCGCTCGTCGGCGTCCTGCAGGGCGGGCACCAGGCTCCGTCCCTCGACGCTCCCCGGCACGTCCAGCCCCGGCAGCTCGAACAGGGTGGGGTAGATGTCCAGCAGGTAGCAGGCGGTATCGCGCCGTTCGCCCGCCGGGATGCCGGGCCCGGCCATGATGAGCGGCACGCGCAAGGCGGTCCATGTTGGGCGTGGTGATCCGCTCGTTGCCCGGCGCGCCGATGATGTCGAACCGCTGGTCGTCCGTGAACAGGAACAGCACGTTGGGCCGCTCGTGAGCCATGACTCAGTCGCTCCGGTGTATTTCGAGGGATCGCTCCGCACGGATCATTCTTGGGAAAATCCGCCGTTTCGTCAAAGTCGGCTCCCGGCGCGTGCCCGCAGGCCGCAAGGCCGGAATGCGTTCAGGGTTTCTCGTCGTATCTCTCACGTTCGGCATAGCTTCCGACAAATTCGGTTCGTTTCGTAATCGGGTCGATTTCGGGGTTCTGCTTCTCGCGACCGTGCCCGGGTCGGCGCCAGTTCTGGACTGAATGGACGGGCACGGACGAACACGGACGCAGCCCGGCCGGCGGGCGGCGGTTCTGCACCGTGGCTGGCCCCGTCGCCGGACTGACAATGACCGCCACGGGGCAGACACAGGGCGCCACCGGTCGGCCATCCGCCGCCCAATACGAGCCATTCGACGTCCACCGTGGCCGTTTGTCCTTTTCGTTGTCGCGTTGTACGAGCTCCAGCTTTCCCCGTCTTTCCGTCTTTAAGGCGCTGTTGCAGAACCCGCTCCGTCGGCCCGAGGCCGCGCGAGGGGGCCGAGGGCGAGGAGGGCAAAGCAGGCGATACGGGGGCCAAGTATCGTCGATGCAGGCCGACGAAGCCATCGGCGCTCGCAGCCGGCCGAAGCCAGGATGGGGTTGTGCAATAGCGCCTGAGCCTCATCTTTGTGTCTCCGCGCCTTGGTGTAGCCCCGTCGTTGCGGTTGTGCGCTTATTATAGTCGTTCTCCGAAATCCGTGTGTCCGCGTTGACCGAGTTGACCGAGAAAATGCCGAGATTTTCTATTTTTCGTTCATTTTTCTTTCCGAAGGGTACAAGTTGGGGGTTTGCCTTGCCGGGGGATGCTCCCCGCCCGACCGGGCGCAGCTATCACCAGCAGGTCGGTTGCCACATACCCTTGGGAACTTACGGGTCGGGCTAATCCCCTCCGCCTGTAGCCTGATTTCGACGCACCCGCTCATTGTTTTTGTGGCAACGGACAACCGGCAATCGCAATCGCCGGGGCTTCATGTTCATACCGCGGCGACAGCTGGGGCCCGGCAAAGTGCGCGCTGACCCCGCCGTTTGGCAGGATGCGCCGACGGGGTATCGTACCCCGGCGCGCTTGCCCCCACGGACTAAAGCCAGAGTCTACCGTTTTGGTTACGCTCTTCGCTGGAACGCGTTCGCCGCCCTACATCCGCCGGGCTTCCCACGGTCTTCTCGACCGACGGATGAGTGCGATGAGCTTGTGGACCTCGTTCACGGAAAGCGGCTTGACGCTACACGGAGCGAGTGTTACTATGGCCGATAGAGTTTGGGCGTCCCGATACTGCTGCTGACCCGCGCGAGCCCGTAGTAACGGGCATAGGCAAATCGTTTTTGCCGGCGGGAGTGTGGACGGTTGTTTGTGCTTCTTGACAAGGGGAAAAACCAGCAGATCGACGAGTTCTTGGGTTTGCGCTAACGCACCGTTTCGAGAACATGAGACGGCGCTGCCACGCCGTAGGCGAAAAGCAGGAGTCGGGCTCTCAAGATGCGCTGCTGCAAGGGCTACAACTGGGCGTTACTCAAGGCCGGGATGAGGTATTTGGCATGACCAGTGACCAGCCCCATCAGGATAACGCTCAGAGAATCCCTGCCATATTCTCGGATGTTAGCGTCGAGGTGGTTGGTTATGTCGAAGAGGATGGGTCGCTATACATTCAGGATAACGCTGACATCGCAGGCGACATAACTCTGCCTCAGGTCGGTACAGGTGCAAGTAGTCCGCCGGTCACCTACGCCCATGAGGCAAAAGTGATGAACACAATCCGTCGGGAGGGAGAGATCCCACATTCCACGCTTCTTCGGCGCCTGAGTTACCTCCTGAACGCTGCGCAATTAAAGCGAGTAATCGGAAAGTTGGTTCAGGGAGGAATGGTCCAAAGGGAACAGCGTGGTCGTCAGGGTTATTACCGATGGGTTGGGGGCGGAAACGCTGCCCTTCGGGAGGAAACGCCTATTCAATCCGCGACTGAGGACGGAACTGCGCCGGTTGGTTTCACCCCTGTTGGTGAACTCTCCGCGGAAGAGTTGCGCCGACAACGCGCAGAGCCCCTGGAAATCCCGAGGGCGCGTATGTGGGCCTATAAAGACCTGTGCGCCTTCGTCGCATTCTGTGGGCCACGGCCAGACAGAGAAACGTTAGTTCTGAGGGTGAAGGAAGCGGTCCTTGAAACCAAGCAGCGATCGGCGCAGCAACAGGAAGCGCTAAGGCGAAAAGTCGATAGACTTGAGGCCAGCCTTGAGTGGGGCGACACGACTAGTATCCCGCAGGTACAGCGAAGGCAGATGATTTATAGCCCCTTACGGCGCAAATGGCTCCTTGAGACCCCCGAGGAGAAAGTCCGGCAGGAGTACGTCGTAACACTGCAGACGGATTATGGCTATTCCCCCGAATGCATGCAGGAGGAAGTAGAAGTTACCGGCGCTGGGTCGGGCAGCGCGCGGGCCGATCTGGTCGTTTGGGCAACGCCCACGGACAAGACTCAGGGCAGACCGCCGCTTATCGTGGTCGAGTGCAAGTCCCCGGGGACGCCTCTGTCCCCTGAACACTTCTGGCAGGGGGAGAACTATGCGCGCCTGGCGGGCGCGACTTTCCTCGTAACGACAAACGGCCGAGATATAAGATTCTGGGCGATAGAGCACGATAAGATGCCCAAGAGCCTCCGGGAGGTCGACAATATCCCCGCTTGCGCTGGGGCGTGAAGTGCTATTTCTGCTGGCAGGAAGAAATGGCCTCGACGCATTCGAAAATCCTCCTTGCTCCAACGAGGGATGCTGAAACCGGCGCTTCTGGCCATTTTGCGGGATGGCTCAGGCGGGGAAGTGGAATCAAGTGGTGCCGGCGGACACTTTTGAACCTGTTCCCGGCGCTGCTGCTTCTGGCGGGGGCGAGCGAAGTGGTGACGTTCTTTTTTTGGCAGCCGGTGGCTGCGGGGCTTGCTTCTGTGCGTTGCCGCGACCGCGGCCGCCGCACCGGCCCTGTCTCTCAACGCGGCGGGCTGCCGCCGGTAGCGAAAGCGGTGGCAAGCCACCGCAGTCCGATAATCTGCACTCGCGCAGGGCGCCGCTTTGCCGTTGCGGGGCTTGCCCCGCCTGTGCCGCTCTCTGCACGATAAGTTCTGGATGTGCCCCCTGGCGTGCAGCTTGACACGGCGCAAAGCTGCCCGACTGTAAGGGTGAATCGGGCGAAGCAGCCACGCCTCTCGTCTCGGCCTGGACCGAAAAGGTCGAATCGCAGTGTCTGCATGCCAGTTGACAAAGGAGCAATGTGCCGGGCTGAAACGCCCGATGGCGGGCGGTCTTGCACGGCGGTCAGCAAATCGAGCGAAGCTACTGGGGGAGGGCAGAGGTTGCCGGTGTTTTCGGCAGGTTAGATATTGAACCGTATTGCATCATATGGTAATATATCAGTGAGCCCCGGGCTTGGGAGGCGTGAAAGGGCAAAGCGCTGACGAGAAAGGACAGGACCCGTAGAATCGCGAGGGACAGACCTGCGTCCCAGATTGCATGAACGGAGCCGCAGCCGAAATGAGCGACCGACCCAACCTCCTGATCGTGATGACTGACCGCTGCTTCACGGGCGCCAGCGTGGTGTCGTTCCTGCGGGGCGAGACGCCGGCCGAATGGCGGGACGCTGTGCACACTCAGTGCAACGGCCTGGAGCTTTACTACACCCAGCGCTCGGTGATGACGAAGGAGTTCAAGTACGTCTTCAACGGATTCGACGGGGACGAGCTGTACGACCTGCGGCGCGATCCGCACGAGATGAGAAACCTGATCGATCAAACGGGCTACGAGGACGTCGTCCGGCAGATGTGCGCCCGAATGTGGCGCTTTGCCCACCGGGAGGAGGACGGGGCGATCAACAATTACATTACCGTCAGCCTGGCACCGCGCGGTCCTGCGGAAGCGTTCCGAGAAAGGCGCTGATGCCGGGCCGGGCGAAGCCGACGCGGTTGAGGGGGGAACCATGGAAGACTCGAGTCCCAAGCCCGGAGCAGAGGGCCGCGCCCGCAGGTTGCTGGAGCTGGCCCATCGGCAGTTCGGGAAACTGAGACCGGCCGAGGAGAAGCTCTTTCGCTCCGTCGCCCTGGGGCAGCCGGCCGATTACACGGAGGAAGGCGGGGCCACCGATCCGTCCCGGGCGCAGCAGTGGGGGCCGCAAAGGGCGCTG
>CAZNGS010000088.1:0-16888 GCA_964572825.1 uncultured candidatus Brocadiaceae bacterium | reverse complement strand
AAGGACGCATCGCTGTGCCAAGAGCCGAGCAGCCTGATGTCGAAAGTCGAGCTTAAGACGTATGCATCGGACTTGTGTGGACGACTCCTCGCCCTCGGCTTGCTTCCCTTTGATCCGTGTAGAAGAAAGGGCAGTGCGCGCCGCTCAATCGCCGTGCGCGGCCGGATGCTGACTCACGGCAGTTCTTCGTAGACGCCGAAGTCGAAGACGCAGTAGGTCTGCCACTGGACGGCGTGTTCGGTGCAGTGAAGCCGCACGTAGCGGGCGCGCACCGGCTGGAAGCGGTGGATGTCCATGTCGCCGCGCCTGCCCTCCACCGTCACCACCTCGCGCCACCGTTCGCCATCGTTAGAGGTCTCAACGGTGTAATGCGTGGCCCGGGCGCGCCACCAATGCACGCTCGCCGCGCCGATCCTGTGTTCTTCCCCCAGGTCCACCTGCAGCCACTGCGGGCCTTCCACAACGGTCTCGCCGCGGTAATTCTGGGGAACGCCCGCCCACCAGCCTTGGTTCAGATCACTGCTGACGACCCCTGGCGCTGCGTGCGGTCTCTGATGGATGGAGGCCGTGGCCTGTTTGCCGCGTGCCAGGTTCGTGATGCCGGCCGAGATGCGCACCACGTTCGAAGCCCCAACGGCACCCTCCGCATCCCGCGCGAAGGCCACGACGTTATGGAAGCCCGCCGGCGGGTTCTCCCAGGTGAAGCTCCACCGTCCGTCCGGCTCCACTTCGGCCTCACCCAGAAGCGTCTCCTCGCCGAAGGCATCGCGCATGGACTGATGTGCGTCCACGTATTCCAGCGCGCCCGGCAGGTCCCACCAGACACGCCACGGCTCGGAGAGCGCATGCACGCTGACGCTCTCCAGGTCGCCGTTGCGGTCACCTGCGAGGCCGAGGATGTGCAGCCGCCGCCCCCGTGCCTCGACGCCCTCGGCCGGGTGGCTGATGCGCACGTTCGGCGTCACATTGCCGTCCCTCAGAACGGGCAGCTCGTCCAGGGTGATGTAGTGGTCATGGTTATAGGTGAAGCGGTCCCAGTCCAGGGCGGTGGGATGCCAGGTCATGCACCACAGCCAGTCGGGACCGTCACGTTGCATGACGACGGGATTTGGCAGGCCGGGGGATTCGCCCACGGCGAGCATTCCGTTTGCCGCGGGGCCGGGGGCAATACTTTGCAGGAGTTCGTAAGCGGAAGCGCGGGCATCTTGCCAGGGGGGCAGCCATCCCCAGTCCGGGTAAAAGTTCTGGTTGCCATAGGTGGAGATGCTGGCAATGTCGACGTATTCATCGCCAGGGTAGAACCGACGGCGCCATTCGGCCTCCTCCTCCATGGTCGGCGTCCTGCCGTGCTCCTGTCGTATCCGATTTCGCGAGGCATGCGAGACGTGGGCCCCCTGGTAGACCCAGATCAGGTTGTGGATTCCACGTTCGTTGACCAGGTAGTCGAAGGTCTGGCGCCAGAGAGCCGCGGTATTCTCCGGCGTCTCTCCGTCAGACCACCAGAACCACCCGCCGTCGATCTCATGCTGAGGCGCCCACAGGATAGGCACCCGCGCATCGGCCAGTTCCTCCAGATAATCGGCGATCACCCCCAGGTCCCGGTGAAATGCCTCGTACTCCTCCGTGCCGGGCGTCACCATCCTCGCCAGATCCGACCTGTCGTGAAAGGTCTCAGTCCCTTCCATCGGGCTATGCCAGTGGTTCATGGCGAGAATCAGACCGCCTCTTTCCTGCCACCAGTGCAGGGCGGCATCACGCGTCGTCGCCGCCAGATTGGGGTCAGCAAGGAAGAAATTCCCCGCCAGGTGCCGGATGGCCGGCTCGCGCCCGGTCCGGTGCAGCGGCCGGCCCGGCCCGCCCTGCACGCGTGAAGGGCCGGCAGCCAGAACGCCCGTCCCTTTCACTTCCTGCAGGTACTCCAGCACCCGCCGCGCTTCCGGGATAAGGTCCGGGTCCGCCGGCTCGAACGCCTTCACCGCCGCCGGCGCGGCCGCCAGGAACGAGACCAACGCCAATACTGTCAAAAAACTGCCAAAACTTACCCGCTTACACATGACTGAGCCTTCCTTTCAAAAAGCCAAAATTGGCAACTATTCAGTGAACCTCGTCGGTCACTGAACAATACCTGCCCGTCCGGCCGCGTCACCCGACGCGCCGAAGTTCACGTGCAAAGCGCCGTTTTGCGGGCCTCCTCTCGCGTTATGAACACCGGAGTTTTAATCGCTTTCGGCGTGGATAAAGGCCATGGACGTCTTGTAGTTATAGGCGCACACACATGAACTGGAGCCTTCCGGTACCACGACCAATCCACCCGCCGGTATCATGTTGATCCAGCAACTCGCGCGCACCACGGGATATCTGTAATAGCCCGTGCGCTTTTCCAGGTCGTAAAAGGCCAGCGAGCCGGATCGCGCCATCAGCAGGCTCGGCGAACCCACGAATATCGCGCATTGCGAGGCAAAGCCCGGGCGGAAATTCTCTTGCACCGGTTCGCCCGTACGGATCTCGACAACCCACTCCCGTACCAGAATGGCCATCCCTTCGAGGAGAACGGGCATGCAGGATCTCTCCAGGCCCCTGTGCCAGAGGCGCTCGCCGGTAGCCGCGTCGTAGGCTGTCACGTCATCGTTCGCCTCTTTCGTCACCGGGTCGTCCTGCGGCGAACGGGAGACGGGATTGATGGTGGCCAAAAGCACGCCGTCGTGGAACCACAGGCTGTTCTGGGTGGGCGCGATCCCTTCGGTTTCCCAGAGCACTTCCCCCGATTCCATGTCCATGGCCGTCAGATATCTGGGCCCCTCGCTGATTTCCCTTTGCTCCAGGAGGAAGCCGTAGCGCGGTCGGCCGTCGATAAAGAAAAGCCGTCCATCGGCGACGGCAATGGAGTTGGGGTCCACGCCTTCCCGCGGCCGGTGAACCCAGACCGGCTCTCCGGTCTCCCTGTCGAGCACGAACAGAACCCGATTCTCCGGGTAAGCGCGCGACCACCAAAGTCTCACCACATGGGGCTCACCGAACGTGCCGACAATGTAGCGGTCGGTAACGGCGACATATTCCCAGATCGTCTCTTCCGTGCGTTCGTCCGGCTCCATAGAGTCCACTGGCGCTTTGTACGTGCGAATGGTTTTGCCAGACTTCGGGTCCAACATCAGACAATCGACGCCGTCCAACACGTAGACGGCCCGACGGTCGACGACCACGGACGGTGCCCGGTGACTGGCCGGCCAGTGCGCCACATCGGGCCATTCGCGCTCCCAGAGGATGCGACCATTGTAGATGTTCATCGCGATCAGGTGGTCAGTGCCTGTGACGAAACACCGCCCGTCTACGACCAGTGGAGCGGGCATTCGCATATGACGGCTCACCATCTTAGCAGGGCCGATCCCGCCGTACCACAGCACCTCGAACGGCAGCCGGGCCAATCTTTCTGCGCTGGCATTGGAACGGCCCGGATCACCGTACTGATGCGTCCACTCCCCTGCACCGGTCAATTCGCCGCGTTCGATCCGCGTGCCAGCAACGATGCGACTCCGTTCCTCCTGTGGTATGGTCCCCGCCGACAGCCAGTCCTCCACCTGCCGTGCAATGCCGTCAGCATGGACGACTATCGCCACGCCGCCGTACGGGCGCGTCATCCGGTACAGCTCCTGTGCATCGAGGGTACCAAGCGCCGCCGCATCGTCCGCAACGAACACGAGCAGGTCGGCCAGATAGCTGGCGTAACTCGTCCCGCAGTCGTCTGCGGGTTCGTGGACGGTTGCATGCACGCCGTACAGACCGGCCCGGTGCAATTCCTCACGCATCCGGCCGGCATCGCCGGTCTCGTCGAGATAGTAAATGCTCAGGTTCGAACGGAGCGCCAGCTCAGCTAAAAACGCTGACGACGCACCGCCCATAACCAGGCAGTAACCCTCCTGCACACCGGAGCCCGAGAGCACCCGGGCGGCCGCCTCGCCCGCCGTCTCGTCGCGCAAAGAATCGGCGGCCGGCGGCTCCAAGAGCGCCGCTCCGCCCGCCGCGAGGCCACCGGTGCGGAAGGCATAGATGCGCCCTTCCGTCGTCGAGGCCAGAAAACCGTTTTCGATAAGGGACAGCCCCCGGACCTGCCCCTCGACCCCGGCCTGCCACAGCTCCGTTCCATTCGTAGCGTCGTAACAGACGACCGAACCGTCCCGGCCGGCCACCAGCACGTCGCCCGCCTGGAGCAGAGAGTAAACCGTTCCCGCCTCGTTGCGCCATCGCGTGTGCTCATCGGCACGCACGAAGTGCCCGGTTGTGTCCTTGATGCGGCTCTTCTCGCCGACGGCCGCGCGCACATCCTCCAGGAGCACCGACGTCAGCCCCCCCGGCCCGATCAGCGTCAGGCGGCCGTCGTCGGTTGTCACGCCCCGCCGACCTCCGATCAAAGTGAAAACCTCCGTCCCGGTGTGCGAATCGAGCGCAACCAAGCTCCCTCTTTCTAAGAATTCCACCGGCCCCGGACCGGGGCGCCTCAGTCCGGTCTTGCCATGTCCGTATACCTTGTGAAGGGTTTCGCGGGGCGTGAACGTCAGGCCGTCGTGGGTCATCATCCAGGCGCCGCCCGTGAAAGCGCCTATACCGACCCTGGCCCTGTGATACAGCAGTTGTCCGGTCGCTCTGTCAACAAACGCCGGCTCGGCGCGCCCGCACGCCACAAACAGCACATCGTCGCTCACGGCCAGATATCCTCCGGGCGATACGGCCGCATCGTCCCGTTCCCCGAACTGCATGCCGGAAAAGTTGTTCATCCAGTGCAGATTCCCCGTGGCCGCATCGAACGCGTAGACGAACACCCCCTCAGGGGCCATGTTGCCGAAGGTTGTGTAGGCGATGTCGCCCTCGATCAGAACCCCCGAACGGGCGGGCCAGCGCGAGATGACCTGCTCGTTGCCGACCATGCGCCGGTCGGGAACGGGCGGGCGCAGCTTCCACAGCAGCCGGCCCGACTCCGCTTCCAGGCAATAGACGAAACCGTCATCGGAACTCGCATACACCCGCCCGCCGTGGACCGTCGGAGCCACCCGAACGGGACCCTGGGTGAAGAAGCGCCAAAGGTGCGCGCCCGTCCGCAAGTCCAGGGCATGGATGGCGTGGTCCGCCGACGAACCGTAATACACCCGCTCGGAATCCGCGGTTACGCCGTAGGCGTAGTCGAAATCGATGCGCTGCGGCTCCCACATCGGCTCCTTCCAGGCCGGCTGCGGGCGAAGCCGGTCCACCCAGACCCAGTCCAGTTCCAGGGGCATGGCCAGTTCCACGTCAGCGAAACCCGTGCCCCGGTTGTTGGCTTGGGGGCCGGCGGGAAAGCCGCCGCTCTGACCTGAAACATGTGGCGCCAGGGAACACACCGCTATCAGCGCCGATATCATCTTCTTAACCATGTTTCATCTCCCTTTACAAAACGTGAAATGTGTTTCAATGACCCGGCAGAAACAGCCGGCGCGCCTTACAGCCGTGCTGCACCTGCGACCGGCAGGTGTCACTCAGCTTTCAGACCGGTGTACGGATGCCCGCTCACAACCTCCCATGTCACCTTGTTCACGGCCCCCGCCTTCTCCGGAGTTGTCGGCAGGTGTTCTCCGAGGTGCGGTTCGTGAACATAAAACCCGGCCACGCTGCCCCAGTCGCCCTCGGAGGCACCGGCCTCGTTGGAGAGCGACCAGTCGAGTTCGGCAGGAGACCGCCGGAAAAGCACCGCATACATCGTCGCCGAAGTCTTGCAACCCCAGCTCACGGGGCAGCGCGTCGTCAACCCAGTCTCCCATCTCAGAGCAGGACCGATGAAGCCCCCTCCAGCCAAAAGGCTGAACCACCAGCGCATCCCAGCTTTCCCGTTCGAAAATCTCCGGAAGCAAGCGCCGGGGCGTGCCGCTTGTCCAAGCGTGCGTCCGCTCGTAAAAACAGGCGCCCTGTCTGAAATAATAAAGATTCATGTACGGCGTAAGATATCCACGCAGGTGGGCGTTCTCGATGACGCCGGCCCTCCACTTCTTGCCGACGCTCTCGCCCAGCTCATCGTGGAACGGCGGCATTGAGTTGTCCAGCAGCCAGTTGCCGACGTAGAAGGCCGACATGCTCTCCCGCGTGGGCGCTGCAGTAGCGGGCGCGCCCTGATAGGCCGCGAGGAGCAGAACGCCAGCAACGCCCAAAGCCAACCGCCTTGCATGCATCGTTATCCCCTTTCGTGTAACCAGTCTTCTGCCGATGCTACGCGAGGCCCCACGGTCCCGTATGACCGTACCGCGCCCGCCGGCGCGCACCCGACGGGCGCGGACAGATGCCCCGTCAGGGCAGTTCAGCGTATACGGCGAACCGGTGCACAGCGTAGGTCATCCACGTGACGCCCGGCTTCGTGAAGTGCAGCCGCACGTAGCGTGCCGGGACGGGGTCGAAGCGGTGCACATCCGAGTCGCCGAGCGGCGTGTGCGGTCGTCCCTCAAGGCGCGCCACCTCCCGCCAGCTCTCCGCGTCGTCCGAGACCTGAACCGTGTAGTCCGCCGCGTAGGGGTCCCACCACAGGACGCTGACCGCGCCAACACGCTTGGGGGCGCCCAGGTCGACCATCAGCCACTGGGGCTCGTCACGCTCGTTGCGGTCGGCCCACCAGGAGGTCCAGGGGTCGCCGTCCACGGCGTTCTCCGGGGGACCGCCCCACTTGTCCTGCGAGGACGCGCTCACGGGCTTGCTCCGGGCCAGGTCGTTCAGCCCGACGGCCATGCGCACCACGTTCGAGGTTCCGACCGCCCCCTCTGTGTCCCGAGCGAAAGCCGCCAACTGGTGGTAGCCGGCCGGCACATTGCGCCAGGTGTACGTCCACCGGCCGCCGTAACCGATGCGGGCCTCGCCCAGGCGCCTGCCGCGCTCAAACTCCTCCTTCACACCGGGCGTGCGCAAGGAGGACGCGCCTGGATCGCCGCGCCTGCTCCAGTTCAGCCAGGGCTCGCTGAGCACATGCACGCTTACGGTCTCCAGGTTGCCGTTGCGGTCCGTGGCGACGCCCGATATCTGGATCTCCCCCGGTTCAGCGCGCAGGCTGTCCAGCGGCCAGTCGATGCGCACGTCCGGCATCACGTTGGCGTCGCGGAACAGCGGCAGTTCGTCCAGCGTGATCATGTGCTCGTGGTTGAGCACGTAGCGCAGCCAGTCAGCCGGGGCACCCGGATACCACGCCATCGACCACAGCCAGGCCACCCCTTGCTTCTGGGCCATCAACGGGTGGATCTGCTGCGGCGTCTCACAGATCGCCAGCGGCTTGCCGGGGGCGACGCCCTGCATCAGCTCGTACGCTCTCTGCCGGGCGTCCTCCCAGCCCGCCCCCCAGCCGATCAGGGGGTTGCCGTAGGTGGAGAGGCCGGCGATGTCCACATAGTCGGGCCCCGGGTAGAAGCGGCGGCGATACGCGATCTCCTCTTCCAACTCCTCCGGGCTGTACGGCCGGGTCTGGTTCTCGCGAATATGCCAGCCCCCTCGCTTCTGTATAATCCGCCCGACAGCGGGGCCGCACCGGTGTGCGGCGTGGTAGACCCAGATGAGGTTGTGGAGCTGTCGCTTGTTGACCAGGTAGTCGAACATCTGACGGTAGAGGGCGCCGGTGTTCTCCGGCGTCTCCACGTCGGTCCACCAAAACCATCCCCCGTCGATCTCATGGAACGGAGCCCACAGGACCGGCACGCGCGCATCGGCCAGCTCCTGCAGGTAATCGGCGGTGTGGCTCAACTGTTCGTGGAACGACTCGTACTCCTCTGTGCCCGGCGTTACCATCTTCTCCAGGTCCAGCGGAGGGTCATGGCGGTTCTTCATGTAACTGGCGCCCCCATCGGGCAGCGGCCAGGTCCAATGATACAGCATGTACACGATGCCGCCCTTCTCGCGCCCCCAGAAAAGGTGGGCGTCGATGCGAGCCCTGGACGTGCTGTGGAACTCGTCGCTTCCATGCACACCACCCCCGGGGCCGCCGCCGCGCAGGGCAGGCTCCCGTCCGGTCATGTGCCGGAATTCCTCGAGTGGACCTGTGCCACCCCCGGTGCCTATCGATCCGACCACAATCCCCTTGCCTTCGATGGAGCGCAAGTACTCCAGCAGACGGCGCCCTTCCGAGATCAGGTCTGGATCAGCGGGTTCCACGGCCGACACTGTTGTGCCGGCGGCCAGTGCTATCGCGACAACTGCACATAACGCAACGATCGAGCGGCTTCTCATTTCCGCTACCTCCTGTTCTTGCTCCTCACTGCTCGAACTCAACCACGTAGTACACCGACTTGCTTTCGGCCCCGTTCAGGGCGAAGCGCAGGCCGTTCTTCGTCCTCTCCACTGGGATCTCCATCGCGTCGGTCTGCTTGCGGCCGTCGTGGTCCAGAGCATAGACGCGACAGGGAGCATCGCGCTTGAGCATCACGCTCAGCCGAACCGGCTCGAACAGCAGGACGGGGTTCTCTATCCAATGCTGTATGGCCCCTTGGCGCCCGCCGCCGGGGTACGGCCGTTCTTCGGCCTGCAGCGGCTGCATCGCAGTCTCCTCCAGCACGTCCCCCCTGTCGGCAGTGCGACCCAGCACCATGATCAGCAGGCTGCGGGCTTCGGCAAGCGTCTCGCCCCGGTGCCGGGGCACGACGTACACGTTGGCAAACGGCACGTCGTAGCTCAGTTCCACGTCGCTGAGCACGTGCCGCCGGCCGCCGCCGAAGCCGATCACGGCCTGGCCCGCGGGCGTGTCAACAGTGATGAACCCCCGGCCGCTGTAGTCCCACGTGATCTGGTCGTTGCTGGCGTGGATGATACGGTTCTGCCGATCCCAGTACTGATCGAGGTCGGCAATCTGGAGCTTGTCGACAACCGGCTCGTCGGTGAACTCGATCTCCACGCGGCCCATCGCCAGGGCCTCGCGGGGCACGGCACTCTCCAGCTCCTGCCAGTTCGTGCCACCCATCAACTCGAAGTCGGTCTCGGACCTGTCTTCCAGGGGGTAAAGGTCCCGCATGCTCACGCGTCGCCGGGCGATCACTTCCCCCTCCCGCAGGCCGCCGCCGGCCAGGATGCGCCGGATGAAGGGCCACTGGCCGATGTGGTAGAAAGCCTCGGTCGTGCTGTGGATGCCCGTGCGGACGTGCGGCGCGATGCCCCACCACATGCTGCCGTACTGCATGGCATTGTCCCATCCCTGCAGCCCCAGTCCGATGAGGCCCGCGACCGGCGATATCTCCGCCGCGTACACGTGCTGGCCGGCCCATTCGCTGAGCGTGAAGGGCCGGTCGCTCACCACGTTCCTGCCCGCCTCCAGCAGGCCCGACCCGGGATGTCCGAGCATCATGCCACGGTGGTAGCGGTGCCGGTCAATGATGCCCACGCGCCGATCGCTGGCCAGGTTATAGAGGTGCGCCAGCCAATCCGCACCCATCCAGTCGGAACCGACCAGCGGACCGCGATAGCCCGTTTCGCGGACGGCCCGCACGAAACGCTGATGGTAGTCGTTCTGGTACTCGAACAGGAACCGGTAGCTGTCCAGCAGGCGCCGGGAGTTCGGCGTCTGGTTGATCCGTCCCCAGCCGGGCAAGGGGAAGATGGTGCCCTCCTTCAGGCTCTCCCCCTCGTGCAGGCCGATCACCGTCCAGGCGTCGCGCAGGGCCTGCTCCGAGGGGTATCGCTCCCGCAGCCATTCGCAGAACCGTTCGCTGAGGATGCGTTTATACACCGGTGATTCCGCCGCCATGTTATCCACGGCCCAGAAGAAGGTGCTCGCCTCGTTGCGAAATTCGATGTAGGCGATCGCGGGGTCTTCGGCATAGCGCAGCCCCGTGTGCGGGTTGACCCGGTTCAGCAGCTTCGTGATCAGCTCGATGTAGAGGTCCTGCACGTCCGGGGCGAAGGTCGAGAACGGGTACATCGTCTTCCCACCGTGCACCCAAAACGGGTGCGCCTCCCGTATGGCCTTCAGCGCTTCGTAGTCTATGAGCCTGTCGCGGTAACCCTCTTCCAGGGCGAGGAATGCGATGGGGCACCAGCCCACGTAGACGCCGCGTTTCTTCAGTTCGGCGTGCATGTGATCGAAGCGCCGCATGGTGGGCTCATGGAACTCCATCGGATCGTCGGGATCCATAATGCCGTCCCAGACCGCGCTGGCGTCGAACAGGAACCCGTCGTGGCCCGTGTGCTTGTGGACGAACTTGACCATGCGCACGATGCTCGCGCCGTGCTTTGCCAGCTTGTCGGCGTAGCGCGTCACCTCGTCCTCGGGCCGCGCCATGTCCGCCCAGCTTATGTTGGTGCCCCAGAATTTCACCCGCGTGCCGTCCTCGAACACCAGGTGGTTACCGTCAATCTGCGCGTAACCGTGACAGCCGGCTGGCCGGTCCAGCCAGTCCTCCATGCCGATGGCGCTGCCGGGGCGGAAATCCTGCTTCCCCCGGTAGAGGAACCAGTCCGACGTGTCCACTATCTGGTTCGCGGGCGTGAACTCGATTGCATGCGGGAAGGTGACAGTCATCTGGGACTGCACGGCCCGCCCGGCCGGGACCTCTCCGCTGAGCGGCCAGAGGTGCAGCGTCCCGCCCGCGCAGTTCACCGAAGCCGGCGTGCTGAAGTCAATCGTGACCTCCTCACCGCCTGGTGTGCCTATCAACAGTCTCTTGACCTGCTCCGCCCTACCACCGCCGGGCAGCGTCGCGACATCCCTGCTCGTGCCATCGCTGATGACGGCGGCAACCCGGGCGCCCTGCAGGTAGTCGGACGCCGGCACCGTTATCTGGACGCCCTTCAGACGAACCGCGTCCTCCGCGCTGCACTGCACGCGCACCGTGAGGGCGCTCGGACCACTCTCGAACGCCTCGTAACGGAAGGAAAGCGGCCCGGCCACGACCGTCGTGTCCCAGCGCGACCGGGTGAACGTGACCTCCTCCTCGTAGACGCGCCTCTCACCCTTTGCGGCCGGCATCGCGTCCATGCCGGCGTACGAGCCCTCCGGCCCGACCAGCCTGGTGTCAATGCTGAAGAGGTGGTCGTCCCCCTGCCACACCTGCAGTCCCAGCCGGCCCACCGGCACGACGCGCCAGGTCCGGGGGGCCGGTGCGCCTTTCACAGAACCGGCCAATGAAATCAACATCACGACCGCCATCACCACCAAAAGAGCTTCGCTTCTCATCTTCTGTCACCCATCAGAACGTGTCAATCTGACATGTGTACTCGACTCTCAGCCCTCCGAACGCATCCCGTGGAGGCCGGATGCTGAGTCATGGCAACTGCTCGTAGACCGCGAAGTCGAAGACGCAGTAGGTCTGCCAGTTAACGGCGTGCTCGGTGCAGTGCAAACGCACGTAGCGGGCCTCGACCGGCTGGAAGCGGTGGATGTCCTGGTGTAGGTCATACCCATCGCGGTCCACCGGATATCCGCTTCCGTCACTTTTGAGGTCGATGCCTTCCACAGAGGCGACCGTGCGCCAGTTTTCGCCATCCCCCGAGACCTGCACGGTGTAGTGCGTGGCTCGGGCGCGCCACCACAGAACGCTCGCGCCGCCGACCGTTTTCTCCTCGCCCAGGTCCACCTGCAGCCACTGCGGGCCTACCACAACGGGCTCGCCGCGGTAGTTCTTGGGAACGCCCGCCCACCAGCCTGTGTTGGGCTCGCCGTCCACGGCCCCCTCCGGCGCGTGCGGCGCCTGATGGATGCTTGCCCTCGCCTTTTTACCGCGCGCAAGGTTAGCGATGCCCGCGGAGAGCCGCACCACGTTCGAAGCCCCCACCGCGCCCTCCGCGTCCCGTGCGAAGGCGGCGACGTTGTAGAACCCCGCCGGCGGGGCCTCCCAGGTGAAGCTCCAGCGTCCGTCCGGCTCCAGGTCCGCCTCGCCCAGGTAGGTGTCCTCTCCGAAGGCATCGCGCATCGGCTGGTATCCGTCGGCGTATTCGACCGGATGCGCCCTGGGTATGTCCCACCAGTTCACCCACGAGCCCTGGAGCGCATGGACGCTCACGCTCTCCAAATTGCCGTTGCGGTCGTTGGCGACTCCGAGGATGTGGAGTCTTCGGCCCCGCGCCTCGATGCCGTCAGCGGGGTAGGTGATGCGCACGTTCGGCGTCACGTTGCCCTCCCGGAGCAACGGCAGCTCGTCCAGGGTGATGTAGTGGTCGTGGTTGAAGGTGAACCGGTCCCACGCCAGGTCCGTCATGCCCCACGTCAGGCAGTACAGCCAGGCTGTCTCGTCGCGCTGGGCGAGGACGGGATTGATCAGCCCGTGGGACTCTGAGACAACCAGCATCCCGCTCGCGGCGGGGCCGGGTGCGATGCGTTGCAGGAGCTTGTAAGCGCCCGGGCGGGTGTCCTCCCAGGCGGCGCCCCAGCCCCAGCCTTCAAAGCCGGCCCTGTTGCGGGTACCATAGGTGGAGATGCCCGCGATGTCCACGTACTCGTCGCCGGGGTAGAAACGGCTGCGGAACGCCACGTGCTCTTCGAAATCTGCCCCCCTGGACACATGCGCCGGCTGGAAGATCCAGATCAGGTTATTGACGCCTCGTTCGTTCACCAGGTAGTCGAACATCTGCCGCCACAGGGCGGCGGTGTTCTCCGGCGTCTCCATGTCCGTCCACCAGAACCAGCCTCCGTCGATCTCGTGGAACGGCGCCCAGAGCACCGCCACGCCGGCTTTGGCCAGCTTGCCCAAGTAGTCGGCATATACGCTCATGTCGTCGTGGAACTGCTTGTACTCTTCCGTTCCCGGCGTCAGCATTCTCTCCAGGTCCAGCCGGGGATCAAAATCCCCCTTCATGAAGGATCGACCCCCGCCGGGCTTCGGCCAACCCCAGTGGACCATGATGTGCACGATGCCGCCCTGCTGACGGCCCCAGTAGAGCGCTGCGTTGAGCGTCGAATCCGCCAGGCCCGGTGTAAGGAAAAACTGCCCCGTCAGAAGGCGGATGGCGGGTTTGCGACCCGTGGGGTGCAAGGCGCGTCGTGGTCCTCCCTGCACGTTCGCAGGACCGCCGGCCAGGATGCCCTTGCCCCTGATCCCGTGCATGTAATCCAGCAGACGGCGCCCCTCCGGCATCAGGTCCGGGTCCGCCGGCTCGACCGCTCGGGCCAGGCCCGCAGCGAAAACCACCTGCACGAGGAGCGTCACGCAGGCCGCTCGGAACGACAACCAACTCACCGGCTTTGCTTCACTGACGAACATGACCGACCTCCTTTGGGTAAAAGCAACCATGATCGGCAACGTGTCAACTCATCGCCCGGATTGCTGTTCGGGCAGGCTCTCGTAAACAGCGAAATGGAAGAGAGCATACGTCATCCATTGCTGCGTGGGATCGGGATTGGTGCAGAGCAGACGCACGTAACGAGCACCCACGGGGGCGAACCTGAGCACGTCGGAAACGCCGCGAGGGCTGTATCCGCGGTTTTCGGCCCGAGCGACTTCCTTCCAGTTCTCGCCGTCGTTGGAAACCTGGACCCTGTAATCCTGGGGATAGACCTTCCACCAGAGCGTTCCCACGGCGCCGACGGTCCGGGGCGCGCCGAGGTCCACCTGCAGCCATTGCGGCTCTTCCCGCTCTTTGCGGTCGGCCCACCAGGAGGTCCAGGGATCGCCGTCTACAGCGTTCTCGGCCGGGCCGCCCCACTTGTCCTTGGAAGATGCGCTTGCGGGCCGGCCAGAGGCCAGATTCTCAGCTGCTATGGTCACGCGCGCGATGTTTGGAATGGGCGAAGGCACCCTCGGTGTCGCGGGCCAGGGCCACAAACTGATGGTAGCCGACCGGGAGATGGCCCCGCGTGAACGTCCAGCGGCCCTGTGCGCCTACGGAAGTTTCGCCCAGGAGAGTGCCGTGTTTTTCCACCTGGTCGATCACGTCGCGGTCCGAGCTCTCGTTCCAGTACCGCCAGGCGCCGCCGCCGAGTGGCTCGCTCAGCGCATACACGGAAACGCTTTCCAGGTTGCCGTTGCGATCCGAGACGAAACCCCTCAGCTCGACCTCGTCTGCCTTGATGGCCAGGCCGTCGGTGGGCCATTCGATGCGCACGTTCGGCATCACGTTGGCGTCACTCGAAACGGGAAGCTCGTCCAGCGATATGAAATGCCGGTGGTTCAGCGTGGACTTCATCCAATCGCGGTCGTTTCCGTACCACGACATGTCATATACCCAGGCCGGCCCGTTCTTCTGCGCCATGTCCGGGTTGAGTAGATTGGGGCTTTCGGCCACAGCCAGCGGCTTGTTCGGGGCTATTGCCCGCAAAAGCTCGTAGGCGGCGGCGTAGTTCTCCTCCTGTGCTCCCCCCCAGCCCCATTCATAGAATCCACTGCTGCCGTAGACGGATATGCTGACCAGGTCCACGTACTCGTCGCCGGGATAGAATCGCCGGCGGTATTCCGCTTCCTCCTCGATGGTCGGCTGCCTCTTATGCTCCTGTTGGATTCTTGCACGGTGAGGTCCCCAGGTCACATGCGCCGGGGCGAAATCCCAGATCAGGTTGTGGATTCCTCGTTCGTTGACCAGGTAGTCGAACATCTGGCGCCAGAGGGCCGCCGTGTTCTCGGGCTTCTTAGGGTCGGTCCACCAGAACCAGCCGCCGTCTATCTCGTGGAAGGGGCGGAACAGCAGCGGCACACGGGCGTCCGCCAGTTGCTCCAGGTAGTCCGCGGTGAGGCGTAGGTCTCTGTGGAACTGCTCGTATTCCTCGGTCCCCGGCGTCACCATCTTCTCCAGATCCGGCACAGGATCGAGCTTGCCCTTCATGAAGCTAACGCTCCCGTCAGGATTCTCCCAGGTCCAGTGGTACAACATGGCCACGACCCCGCCCTTCTGCTGTCCCCAGAACAGGGTCTTTCTGACCGTGCCTCTGAGGACCTGGTGGTAGATGTCCGTGTCCACCGGATGGAAACCGGCGATGTTGAAGGACTGAAGGGCCGGCTCCCGCCCGCTGGCATGGAGCCAGGCCTCAAACGGCCCCGACCCCGGCCCGCTGGACGCGCACCCGCTGACGATCCTTCCCCCTCGTTCCCCGACCAGGTATTCCAGCAGCCGGCGTCCTTCCGGAATCAGCTCCGGGTCCGCCGGCTCCAGGGCCGACGCCGTCGGCCCGCCCAAACCCATCACCACAACCGCACAAAGCGACACAAGCCACTTGCTGAACATGATCCCGCCTTCCTCACGAGTCACTCGAATTCGCCCAGATTCCCCATTTACAGTAGCGAAGTTCCGACTTCGCCTTGTATCGTGACAGTGTACTCCCCCGCGCTGTTCTTCAAGGACAAATCCGTGAAAGAAACCTGCCGCACTGGCCTCTGGCCGCCGTTTGTCCGGGGCGATATGGCAGCCCGAAAGGTTTTTTTCGGCCATCGAGAGGCACCTTGACTGTCGAGAAACCGCGAAGCCAGATTTTTTTGCGAAACGCAGCACCACTCGTAATCAAGTCCAGAAAAATGTGTAATTTCACATCTCCAGGTTGAGCGTGCTGGGCGCGGAGGGCGAGCCCGGAGCGGCCAGCACGCTCGAAAAACATTCCTCGGCCAAGGAGGCTGCGATAGCCTCCTCGCCCTCCTCCAGTTCAATCCGTAAATATCGCCTGGCCAACCATTCCTCATTGGCCTCCATGCAGTGCGCCCCGATCAGCCCTATGCACGAGGGACGGTTCGGAAATATCCGCACCAGCTTGGCCCCAATCTTCACCAGTTTCTTCCGCAATGTTCTCAGCCACCAGTGCTTCGGCGCCGTAGGGGAGGCATGGGTTTGTGTAACTCCTGTTCCGCACGGGCACCCGTGTGGGAGAAACTCAAGTGACCCGGTCGTCTTGCCAGGTCACGCCAGCCTTTCCTGAGACACCTGTGCGACCGATTGACGCAGCTGCCCATGCACGAGGACGCCGAACCGGGCGTCGATTGCGCCTCTACGAGCTCTTCGCGATGCTCTTCCGGCCTGAAACAGCATCGCGTTGGCTTCAGCGCCGGGGGATCGTTCCGCGCCTGGCGGGGAGGGCCGCCGACCGATGAAACCAAGAGTCCGCCCACACCCACATGAGTTACCTGAATCTCCGTTCGGCCGAGTCTGACCATCTGCATCGCTCAGCGATCCGAAAAAAGCTGCACCGACACCTCTCTGGCAGGCAGCACCGAAAGGCTCTCAGCTGATCTGTGGAACGGACGCCGTCAACAGCGACCGGGTTGGCTTTCCAGCGACCGTGCAGTCCAGTTGGGTCAGCGTGTGCCGAAGCATCCCGGGCTAAAGCCAGGGCAACTCCAGCCGCAGCCCCTTACGCCCGTCTCCCATCGGCGTCAGAGAATCGATCTTCAGTACACGTAAGCACTGCACAGGAATCTGCTGCAGTTCCTTCTCGTCCAGCACACCATCCCACGAGGGTTCGCGATGGCCGTAGAGTCCTTCTACGTATATGGGTGTGCCTCCGGCACCGTCCACATTGACCATGCCGTACTCCTGCAGCGCGCGGCAGATCACGCGGGCCGCCTCGCTCAGATCGAACCGGTCCAGATCCAGGTCCGGGTCGAGTTGAACCACGGCGCCCTCCGGCAGCCCGTCGACGTAACGGCCGTCGGTCCATGTCGCCGGGAACGTGAAGCGCTGATACCCATTGTACCGTGCAGCAAAGGACAACTTGTGCTCGATCCGTCCCGAGGTAGTCTCGTAATGCATCGCCAGACCGGCAATGATCGGCACGCCCGACGCCCGACCGGGCCCGTGATAGTGGATCGCATCTCCGTTCTCAACGTCGAAATCACTGGTCCTGAACACGCCGGGACCGTCGATCGAGTAGTGCATCCCCGTGGAGGACTGCCAGGGTCCGTCATCCAGCTTCTCGGCACGCCACATGTCCCATGCCAGTGTACTGCACCCCGTTTTTTAGACACGAAAATCGGTCGAGTTATTCGACGACAGG
>CAZNGS010000087.1:0-17264 GCA_964572825.1 uncultured candidatus Brocadiaceae bacterium | reverse complement strand
TGAACGCCCAACGCCCTCGACCACGCAGTTCTTGATGGGCACTGCACGGACCCCAACCCGACGTTTCGAACTCCGACGGGGTATGTAAACAGCAGAGAGAGTACACCGTCCTGCCCGACGCCGCACCGCCGGCAAGGCCGAGGTCGTCGTGGGCGCAGCCCTGAAAAGGAGCGTGCCCATGCACCGGACCGACGTCGAGTTGAGTCCCGACCCGTTCGACAAGCTCACGGCAGGCGAGCGTCGCCGCGAGATCGCTGCCGTCCTCGCCGCGGGCATCCTGCGCCTGCGCACCGAAGATCTGGCCAACGATGCCGACCTGCGCCGGAAGGCGCCGAAGCGCTCGCGCGATGTCATGTCGAACCTCGTCGCCACCGGCGAACTGCCCGCGTCGCACGATCCCCGCCTGCCGATGCCGGGCGTGGAGCTGACGCGCGAGTACAAGGGGCGCACGGTGACCTGCGAGGTTCGCGTGAACGGCTTCGAGCACGACGGCCAGGTCTACAGCTCGCTGACGGCGGTGGCCAGGGCCATCACCGGGTCCCACTGGAACGGTTACCACTTCTTCGGGCTCCGGAGGGACTCGTGAACGGGCAGAGAATCCGGTGCGCGATCTACACGCGGAAGGCCACGGTTCCCGCATCGATTACCTCCTGCAGATCGTCCTCCGCGCTGCCCCAGTCATCCGAGTCGTAGAAGCCCAGGTAGTTGACGATGAGGATCAGGCGGTCGCCGTCCTGGTCGTACTCGACGCGGACTTCCTGGCCGTCATACTCCAGGCATCCGGTCGCGAGGGCGAGGGAAACTATGGCTGCCAGAGCAGTTCGGGTGTAACGGATGGCTCTTTTCTCCCGGCAGAAGGATACTCCGGAGCCGATCTCAGGGGGCTATCTGCGCGGCGATCAAATAGCCGGAATAGGACAGCACCACGCTCAGCACGAGCGCCTTCCCGCAACCGGCCTTGAACAGGGGCACCACCAGCAGGCCGTGCCCCATGACCAGCAGGAGCGTGTACCAGGTTCGTATCAGGTCCGCCGCGTCCCCGATGACCCCCTCCCGACCGGCGACCGCCACGCCCAGGATCAGCAGCAGGGCGATGGGCACCATCACGAGCAACACGCCGATGCGCAGGGCCACCATGCCCTCCACCACCCCCAGCGGGCTGACCCGGTCCTCGGGGTCGTGCTGGAACCCCACGCACATGGCCCACAGAAAGCCCGTGGCTACACCGCCTTCGATAAAGAAGGCCACGAAATTCCGCACGACCTCGCCCAGACCCATCGAGTGAGGCACATGCTCGGGCGTGGAAAGGTAGCTCCGTGCCAGCGCGGCGAAAAGAACCAGGATGACCAGTGCCGCGGCCAGTTGCTGTATGAGCGCGGGGGATTTGACGCCCCGTTGGACCCAGGAAAAAGCTTCATCGGGCTTTCCGAGCGCCTGCCTGGCCAGGGCCAGCAGGTTCTCTGGCCCTTCCGGCTCCTCCGGCGGCACCCGTTCGGCCTGCGGCAGTGCTTCCCGCTCGGCCTCCTGGGAGGCCACGACCTCCGTTCCCCGTCCTTCCTGCTGTTCCGGGGGCGGGCCGGGGCCCTCGGCGTCCGGTTCCGGCTCGGCCTCCGCCGCCTCCTGTTCTATCGCCAGGTCTTCCACGTCCAGCGATTCCAGCCAGTCTTCACCGGATCGCAGGGTGCGACCGCAGTTGGGACACTCGACCTCCGGCTGCCCGGTGGGAAGGTCAACGGTCTCGCCGCACTCGCATTCAATCCTCATGGGCAGTCCATCCGATCAATGGTATAGAAAAGGCTTGAGCCACTCTTGGCTGCCAGTATAGCCCGGAGCCGCGCGCCTCTCAAGCCGCCCCCGGCTGCTTTTGCCGCGGTCCGGTAACTTCGCATACAATAAGCACCGTGTCCGTGGATGCGTCCCGAAGGTGGTTTCCCATGGATGAAGACGCACAGCGCCTGCTGGAGTTCGGCAAGATCACGGAGATTCTGTCCCTCTACACGGCCACGGCCATGGGCAGGGACAGGGCTGCCGAATTGCGCCCCAACCGGGGGGGGCTCAACCCCCGCACCGCGCTGCAGCAGACCTCCGAGATGGCCCGGGTGCTGGAGGGGGGGACTTCCCTGCCCCTGGGGGGCACCGAGGACGTCTCGCGCCACGCACGGCGGGCGGCGGCCGGCGGCGGCCCGCTCGAGCCGGCGGCGCTCTGGCAGGTCGCAGTGTCCCTGGAAACGGCCCGGAGGGTGGCCAACTGGCTCGTCCGGCGGGGGGGCGGCTTCCCCGCCCTCCGGGCCCTGGGGCAGGCCATGCCCGTCTGTCCGGACCTGCTGGACCGCATCCGGGGGGCCATCGACCCGGCAGGCAAGGTCAAAGACGATGCCAGCCTGGAGCTGAAGACCGTCCGCCGCCGCATCACCGGCCTGCGCAAGTCCATAGAGAAGACGCTGCGGAGCATGATCGAAGACAGCGACGTCAGCCCCCACCTGCAGTATCCCAATCCCACCATGTGCCGGGACCGCTACGTGCTGCCCGTCAATGCCTACCACAAGAACGCCGTTCCCGGCCTGGTGCACGGCTCCTCTGACAGCGGCGCCACGCTCTACGTCGAGCCGATGGAGGTGGTCAGCCAGGGCAACGAACTCGGGGAGGCCATGGGGGAGGAGGAAGAGGAGGTCCAGCGCATCCTGTGGGAGCTGACCGCCGCGGTGGGACGCGAGTCCGAGGCCGTCATCGCCGTCTGCGACCACCTGGGCCGGGTGGACCTGGTGCGCGCGAAGGCCCGCATGAGCAACGCACTGGATATGTGCGCACCGGAACTCACGCAGGGTCGGGTCCTGGAACTGCGGGGAGCGCGCCATCCCCTGCTGCTGTGGCTGACCCGGCCCGCCGAAGACCGTCTGCCGGAGACCGACGAGCTGGACTTCGACTCCGTGGTGCCGCTGGACATCCGGCTGGGCGACGACTTCGACGTGCTGATCATCACCGGCCCCAACACGGGCGGCAAGACCGTGGTGCTGAAAACCGTCGGCCTGGTATGCCTGATGGCCCGCGCCGGCATGCACGTGCCGGCGGAGACGGCTGCCATCCCGCTCTACGACGACATCTACGTGGACATCGGGGACGAGCAGAGCCTGGAGCAGAGCCTCAGCACTTTCAGCTCCCACATGTCCCGCATCATCCGCATCCTGCGCGAGGCCACCGACGAGAGTCTGGTGCTGCTGGACGAAATGGGGGCGGGCACCGACCCCGCGGAGGGCGCGGCCCTGGGGGAGGGCATCCTGGATCGGCTGGTGCGCCTGGGCTGCTCCGCCGCCGTGGTAACTCACCTGGGCCGGCTGAAGACCTTTGCCACCGCCCGACCGCGCGTGGAGAACGCCTCCGTGGACTTCGACACCCGCACGCTCCGCCCCACCTACCACCTGCGCATCGGCTCCGCCGGCAGCTCCAACGCCCTGGAGATCGCCGAACGGCTGGGCCTCCAGCCGGATATCCTCCGCAGGGCGCGTGATCTGCTGGACACCGAGTCGAAGGGGGAGTACAGCTCCATGTTGGAGGAGGTGGAGCTGGCCCGCGCCGACGCCGAGCAACGCCGCGAACGCATGCAGTACCTGGAAGAGCAGGCGCAAAAGCTGAAGAACGAATACGAAGAGGTGGTGGCGCGGTTGAAGGCGGAGGACGAAAGGCGCGGCGCCAGCATCGGCATGCAGTTGCGCGATGCCCTCGAAGAGCTGCACCGGCAGGCAGAGGTCCTCTGCGAGGACAGCCGGCACGTGCACTCCTCCCTGGCCGGGCGCGCCGGGAAGCTGCGGGACGGCCTGCGGGAGTGCCTGGACGACATCGGCAAGCTGCTGGAGGGCCACGACCTGAAAAGGCCACTCCAGGAGGGCGATGAGGTTTACGTGACCAGGCTCCACAAGTGGGGAACCGTGCAGCGCGTGGACGAGCGCCGCGGACGAGCCCAGGTCCGCGTCGGCGCTGCCCGGATCGACGTCGAAGTGGACGAGCTCCAGCCCTGGGGCGAGGACGTGGAGTAGGGAACCAGACAGATTGCGTGACCGCATCCCCCTGCCCGTGGCCCCGTGGAGGGCCACGCTCCCTGTCTGCGGGCGACGCACAGGCAGGCGTCGTGGTCGGTTGTCGGACGCCTAAGGCCTTGGACGCGACAAAGTGCGTCCCTCCAGCGGTGCGATGCCCCACCGAGTCCCCGCAAGCGAGGGAAGCCACGCACTTCCGGGCGGCCCCGGCGCGGCCCCCCCGAAGAGGCTTTCGCCTGTGCCCGCTGCACTTGTGCAGCAACCCGCTTGACGCAAAAATGGCCTTGGGACCGGCCGCGCGGCGTGATAGAATGACACTGTGATGAAGCGAAAACCGATATGGTGGTTTCTGGTCTGCCTGCTTGGCGTGGTCCACGGTGTGGCGGCGCTGGAGAAAGTGTCCGTCACGGTCGAGCTGAGCGACGGGACCTCCGTGAACGGTATTGCCTACGTCCCCGGCGATCGGTTCTACCTGTTCGACGACGACGCCGGACGCCGCTACAGCATCAGCATCACCCAGATCAAGTCGCTGGAAAACCTCATCGAAAAGCAGAGCATGGAAGAAAAGTGGATCTTCCGGGAGAGCGGACTGGACGACAAGGTCCGCCTGGGACGCTACTACCCCGTGCGGCACTATCGCACCCGCGTCACCTTCCAGGACGGTCGCAAGCTCAGCGGCCACATGATCGCCAAAACCCTCTACGTCCAGGCCGGCGGCAAGAAACACCGCTTCATCCTGCGCCGGAAGCACGAGGGCAAGGTGGGCGAGCACCTGTCGGACCTGGTTTACGTGCGCTCCATCCACTTCGGCGAGGGGGGCGGCGTCCGGGGGACGGTGGAAGGCGTGCTCCACGCGCCGGAGGGCGAGACGTTGAGGCGCGTCCTGCTGATCAACCGCGACAGCCTCTTCAGCGTCAGCGCGCCGTTCAACGCGCAGTCCGGGCATTTCCGGGCCGGGGGCTGCACCGAAGGACGGTATGACATCGTCGTCGTCACGAACAGGGCCATCTACACGTATTTCAGCCGCGAGAAGGACAAGGAGGCGGCCCGCCTGCACACCGAGCAGGTGCGCGAAATGCAGGTCTGGGTGGACAAGCTGCGGGATTTCTTCCACTCTCAGCGCATCACCTACGGCGCGGGCAACCCGGAGCGCGCCTTCGTGCTGATATTCAAGGAACGGCGCGGCGGCACCACGCTGCGCGGGCTGGAGCGGCTGCACCGCTACGACGTCTGGGCCATGCACCGGCCCAAGGAGCAGTGGCAGATCGAGAAGCGGTTCTTCCTGTGGCGTGCCCCGAGCGAGAAGGCGGATTTGAAACCCCTCGAATTCGTCGTGCTGCCCGCGCTGGGCGGCTATCGCATCTCGGAGGACCATACCGAAGCGGTCGTGGACACAGAGCTGCGGCGCACCGACGAGCCCCTGGTTCCGCCCCCGCCTCCACCCGAAGGGGAAGAGGAAGCAGATGGCCAGCGAGACTGAAGCGCGCGAAGAGGCCATGGCGCAGGTCTATCGGACGATAGACCGCGCCCGGCTGACCTGGCGCACGGTGGAGGCCGTGGACGGACTGATCAGGACGTTCATCGTGGGCGGCGGGGCGCTCATCGTCGGTCTGGTGGTGGACAATCTTCTGCATCTGCCTTCCGCCGTGCGGCTGGCTTACGTGGCTCTCCTGCTGGCGGCCGTTCTGGGCCTGCTGGGCCGGCTGGTGTTCTATCCGCTGTTCCGTCGCCTGAACGACGAGATGGTGGCCGCCCACCTGGAGCGCAGCCTGCCGGACCTGGACAACCGCATCATCAACGCGGTGCTGCTCTACCGGGAGCGCTTTCCGGACCGGCTGGCCCGCCGGATGGTTGATTCTCAGCTTTCCAGCGCTGCCCGGTGGGTGAGCGGTCGCCGGCTGCCCCGGCCGCCGGAAGTAAGCGGGCTGTGGAGACCGGGCAGGTGGGCCATCGCCCTGCTGGCCGCCCTGGTGCTCTACGGAGCCCTGTTCTCCACCTACTTCGGCAACGCTTTCCGCCGCCTCATCTTCCCCACGCGGGACATACCGCCCATCACGGATACGCGACTCGAGGTAAGCCCGGGGGACGCCGAGGTGCTGCAGGGCGATTCCGTCACGGTGAAGGCCCTCGTCCGGGGAGTGCTGCCCCCCGCCGGCGACATCCAACTGCGCGGCGGGGGGACCGAGCGCCGGTCCGACGCCATGGTCTTCCGGGGGAACGCGTTCTTCTACCGGTTCGCCAACGTCCAGAAGGGGTTCTCCTACCGCATAAGCGCGGGCGATGCGCTCACCCCATGGTACACGATAGAGGTCAGGACCCGCCCGGAGATCGCCTCCCTGACCCTCACCTACAACTACCCGGACTACACGGGCCTGGCCCCAAAGACCGTGGAGGACGCCACCGGCGACGTCCAGGCGCCGGTGGGGACGGAGATCGCCCTGGCGGCCACGTTAAGCCGTCCCGTCCGGAAGGCCCACATCCTGTTCGAGACGCTCGACCGACAGGGCGCGATGGACGCCGCGGAGACGCTGCCCCTGCTGGAAACGGCGGAGAACATCCTCGAGGGCAGGCTGCGTGTGGAAAGAAGCGGGCGCTACACCATCCACCTGGAGGACGTGGCCGGCATCGCCAACCTGCCTCGCCCCCGGCACGTCGAGGCCGTGCCGGACCTGCCGCCGCGGGTGAACTTCGTCAAGCCGGCCCGCGATGTGTCCGTGGGACCCGAGGGGGCCGTCACGCTGCTGGCCGCCGCCGAGGACGATTTCTCGCTGCGCCAGCTTCACCTCCTGGTCCAGCCGGAGGCCGGGGCCGATTGGGAGAAGCTGCGCTCCTGGAACTACGATCCCGGCACGGCCCTCGCGCGGGAGGGCGCCGTGCTGCGGGTGCAGGACCTGGGCATTCCCGTGGGCGGCACGCTGGCCTATTACATGCAGGCCAACGACGGCCTGCGCCGCACCGAGGAGGAGGCCGGCAGAAGCCGAATCTACCATGTCCGGGTCACGGAGGGAGGCCCGACGGCGCCCGACGCCGCAGAGGCGCGCGAGGCCCTCCGGGACGTGATCCGGCGCCTCATCGAGGTCCAGGAATCCAACCTGACCTCCACCCGTGCACTGCGGGCACCCGCCGGGGAGAGGCCTGACTGGGATGCATTCCAGCGTGCGGCACAGGGCCTCGTGCAGGCCGAGGAGAGCATCTACACGCAGGCCAGCGACGCCGTGACCACCTACTCGGCCATGGAAAGCTCGAACCTGACCGAAGCGCTGGCCCGCATTGCCGCCGGCCCCGTCAGCGAGGCCGTCGAACTGCTGAAAGACCTGCAGGCCACACGCGAATCCGATGAGGTCGCGCCGCGCAGCGAGGCCGCTGCAGGAAAGGAAGAAGAGGTCCTCTCCCTGCTGAGGCAACTGCTGGACGATCCCGCCGCTGCGCTGGGCGCCATCCTGCAAAAGCAGGGCCAGAGCGAGCAGATCGAGGAACGCCCCGAAGATCTGACCGGGGGGGAGCAACTGGCCGAGAGGCTGCTGGAGGCCATCAAGGACTTCCAGAACGACCAGCGGCGCGTCATCGAGTTGAGCAACCAGCTCGCCGAAACTCCGGTGGACGATTTCACCGAGGAGGACGAGAAGAAGCTCAACGAGATCCTGGAGACCGAGAGGAAGTGGACCGAGTTCTTCCAGGAAGCGGCCACGGACCTGAGCAAGCTGCCTCCGCAGGACTTCTCCCTGTCCACCCAGGCGAAGGAGTTCCTGGAGGTCTTCAGCGAGATCCAGCAGGCCATCGAAGCCGGCGAACGGGAGGCCATCGAGATGGCCGTCCCCCACGAGCAGGCGGGACTGGAGCTGGCTGAAGAGATCGAGACCAACATCGAAAAGTGGCTGATGGAGACGAAGGACGACCAGCTCTGGTCCATGGAGGACCCGCTGGAGGACTACGAGACGCCCATCACCGAGCTGCCCGACGAACTGCAGGACCTGATCGGCGACCTGGTGGAGAGCGAGGAGGACATGCTGGAGCAGTTCGACGACATCACCAGCGGCTGGATGGACAGCCTGGACATGGGCGCCGGCTGGGGCACCATGGATGGACCCATCAGCAACATGTCCGCCAAGGGCGTGACGGGCAACCGCCTGCCCAACACCCAGGAGGTGGGCGGCCGGAGCGGCGAAGGGCGCACCGGCAAATCGTCCGGACAGTTCGTGGAGGAGGTCGCCACCGGCAAAGGCGGGCGCCAGACGCCCAGCCGGCTCACTCCCGACCCGTTCGAGGCCGGATCGGTGGACGATCAGAGCGGCGAGGCCGCCACGGGCGCCACCGGCGGCGGCAAGCTCAGCGGCATGGGCGAGGAGGGCTTCCAGGGACCCGTCCCGCCGCCCCTCCAGCAGAAGCTGAAACGCATGGCCCTCCAGCAGCAGCAGCTCATCGACGCCGCCCGGCACCTGGACTACGGGCTGAAGAAATACCGCCATCCACGCGGCCGCCTGCCCGAGACCATCGAGCTGATGGAGGCCCAGAAACGAAGCCTGGCGCAGGGGGAGGTCAGCACCTTCGGCCACTACCAGAAGGTCGTGCTCAGCAACCTGCGGGAGGTGAAAGAGCTGACCGACAAGCAGAAGCAGCTCACCCGGGACCGCAGCGCGCTGCTGCCGAAGAGACTGCGCGACGAGATATCCGCCGCCCGGAGCGAGAGCGTGCCGGACGAGTACCGGGAGATGGTGCGCAATTACTTCCGGGCCCTCTCCGAAACGGAAGTCCACCAGCCGGAGGGTCCATGAAAGCGATCCTTGCCACCTCCGTCGTCGTGTGCACGGCGGTCCTGCTGGCCGCCGCCGGCACCGAGCAGGAAGAGGCCGCCGACCAGATGCTGGCGCCGGACGGCGTGCCCTATGCCAGCGAAAACGCCCGCGACGTGATGCAGATGGACCCGACCGGCGGCAACCTGCTGGGCAATGGCAGCTTCGAAGCCGGCAGGTGGTGGCCGGCGGGGTGGCAGGCAACCGACGGACTGACCACCTTCTGGCACCCCGGGGGCACCCACGGCAAGCGGTGCCTGCGCATATTCACCAACGTGCTGGACGCCCAGTGGAGGGGCCGACAGGAAGAGGTCAGGGCCGCCGTAGAGAAGGCGACGAAGGGCGGCCGAATTGACCCGCAGACCCTTCCCAGCAGCCCGGTCCCGAAGCCGCCGGAGCGCATTCCCACCACGCCTCCCTACTACGACACCGTCGCCGGCCTGCACGGCGTGCACTACCGCAGCCGCTACGTGCCCGTGACGCCGGGGGCAATCTACCGGTTCAGTATCGACGCGCGCACCGACCAGGAAACGCAGGGCGAACCCAAGGTGTTCATCAAGGGCTTCTTTGACCAGAAGATCGAGACCGCCGACGGCGTCCGCACCGTGCGGCGGAACGCCTATCGGGCGCCGATCACGCTGGACCCGTGCGACCGCCAGTGGCGGCGCTACGCGCGGCTGTTCCACCCCTCGCGCTCAAAAAGCACGCTGGGAGGCGAGCCGTTGGAGGCCCAATTCCTGCAGGTGCAGATATACGCCTACTGGCGCCCCGGCAACTACTACTTCGACAACGTGCGCCTGGAGGTAGTCGGCACCGAAGAGCCCCGGGAAGAACCCCGATCGTCCGCGCAGAAAGCGCCCGAAGAGAAAGGGGCCGAATCTCCGAAACGACCGCCCATGACCGAGGACGGCTTTCCCGTCTTTGACCCCTGAGACAGAGCCAGCAATGCCCACCCCGCTGAAGCACCGCCCACCAACCGGCGCTGTTCTGGTTCTGGTGCTTGTGGTGGTGAGCTGGGCGGGCCGGACTTTCGCCCAGGAGCAGCCCGGCTGGTGGGATGCGCGGTGGCGGTTCCGCAAACTCCTGCAGTTCGACGGTCGCCCTCGTCCGGGTCAGCCCGCCGCCAGGGTCTGGGTGCACGTCCGACCCGAGGCGGACCACGGGGGCAGGGACATCCGCGTGGTAGGTCCCGATGGTGCCGTGCTGCCCTTCGCCGTGGTTCACGGAACGCCCGACGGCCGTTACCTGGTGGCGTTCCAGACCAGCCGGGCGGCGGGCCGTCACGCGGTTTACTACGACAATCCCAACGCGGAGGCCGTGCCCCAAAGCCTGCCGGCCCGAGGGCTGATCTACGAGACCCGGCCCCTGCCCCGGCGGCGCAACCCCGACTCCTGGCAGAAGGCGCAGCAGGCCATCCAGGAGGCCGAAGCGGCCTACGGCGCCGATTTCTGGCCCCGGGTGTTCGATGCCTACAACCCGTTCGGCCCGCAGGACGAGTACCTGGCGATCTATCGGGGCTACCTGAACTGCTCCCGGTCCGGCGAGTATCGCTTCGCGACGGTCAGCGAAGGCCCTTCGTTTCTTCTGGTGGACGAGCGCCTTGTCACGCAGTGGCTTGGCCGCCACAACATCTGGCAGGGGCGCCACGGCGAGCACAGCGGCTCCGTTGATCTGCAGCAGGGGACGCACAAGTTCACGTACGTCCATTTCGTCATCGGCGGGCGGCGCCGGGCCGAAGCCGCCTGGATGCCCCCCGGAGAGAGGCGCTACCGGGTGATCCCGGGGGCCGCCTTCCCGGCCGTTGCCGAGGGGCTGGCGGTCGAGTGCCAGCAGTACGGGCAGTTTCTCTGCGCGGACTTCACCTTCGAGCCCCTCCATTACTGCGAGGCCGGCGAGGCGCGCATGGTGACCCTCCAGTTTACCTCCCGCAGCGGGGTCGCCGCCGGGCAGCTCATCCAGCGTTACGAATGGGACTTCGGGGACGGCCAGACCTCGACGGAGTCCCGGCCCCGGCACGTTTACCTGGCGCCGGGGATCTACAGCGTCACGCTGAAGATCGCCTCCTCCGCAGGCCGAAGGACGGCGGTCAGCAAGAAGGTCCTGGCCGAGCCGATCCGGAACGATCTGGATTTCACCGCGGCCAAATTGAACAGGTTCTACGAGTTCATCCGGGGCTACCGCCTGGACCGGCTTCCCACCCGGTCTCTGCTGGGCGCCTGGGACCTGTTCAGGGAGACTGAACACGAACGCGAGGCCGTGGCGGCCGCGGAACGGCTGGCGGCGAATCGCGACGACCTGGAACCGGCGGCGTTTCACGACGTGGCCATGTTCCTGGGAGGCTACCACCGGGATCAGACGCGGCGGCACGACGTGGCGGAGAAATACTTCGAACTGGCGCGCGACGGCGTGCCCCGGAGCGACCGGAATCACCGGCTGGCGGCCCGCCTCGCGCTGGCCGACCTGTACCTGAACTACACCCACGAGCCGCAGCGGGCCCGGGAGGAATGCGTGGAGCTGCGGGCCGACTTCCCCCGCGCAGACGCCCCCGAGCTTCGGCGCGCCCTGATCCTGATCGGGGATAGCTACAGGAACGAGGCCTATGCCCGGTTACGCCGTGAATCGCCCGAAGGGGCGCTCGTTGTGGGCGAAGACGAACGCGCCGACAGGGAGGACCTCGAGAAGTCCCTGGAGACCTACCGCCGGGCGGAGGGGGCCCCGGCCTTCGCCCCGGAGCAGCCGGCGGCCCTGGTGAAGGGCGCCGCTTATCACCGGATTGAAGCCTACCTCCGCGCCGGGGAAGCCGAGCAGGCGCTGCTGGAGCTGGAGGAGCTCCTCTGGCATTACCCCACACTGCGCCTGGAGGGGCGCCCCGCCCTGCTCAGGGTGCGCGCGCTGCTGCTGAAAGGAGATGTGGAGGAGGCCAGGCGCCGGGCGGACATCTACCTGAGTTTCGGGCGGGACCCGAACTTCCTGCCCGCTCTTCTCGCGGGCGCCGGAGAGGCATGCGCCGAACTGGGGCTGGCCGATCAGGCCCGGGCCTACTACGATAAGGTCCTGGAGGATTTCCCCGAAGCGCCACAGGCCCGCGAAGCCGAGAACGGCCTGCGCCGGCTGGGTTTCTGAGGCCGCTTACTCGGAAAGCACCGCCCGCACCATCTGCCGGCCTTTCTCCTGGGTGGGCATATAGAAGGCCGCGGCAAAGCGGCCGCCGACCGCGCCGAACACGCAGTAGTTGCCCTCGCCGGGCTTAAAGACCACGTACGGCTCACGGGCAACCTGCTCCTCGCCCCAGTTGCGGCGCACTCTTGCCAGTTCGTCCACCGCCCTGCCGGCTTCCTGTTCTGTGCCGTAATGCACCAGCAGGAGCCCGGCGGGGCGGTCGTCCTGGCGCAGGTCATAGGCGCCGTAAGCTGCCACGTCACCTTCTCCGATGTCGAAGGTGCCGTCCGGGATGAAGTTGTCCGCCAGTTGCACGTCGAATAGAGGGGCGTCATCACGCAGGAAAAGCACGCTCTGGGGGTCGAGCCCTTCCCGCGGCAGGCGGCGGCAGATTTCCGGTCGAGGCGCACCCTCTTCGTCCAGAGCCTCCAATGCCGTGGAAGCGAGCAACCGGGACTGCTCCGGCGAACTCGTTGCGGTCAGGTCCAGCACGCTGATCATGAACCGTCCGCGCCGTGCCCACAGGGAAGCCCCCGTCATGGAACCTTCGTCACCCACATCCAGGGGCTCCCCCTGGCGGTCGTTGGCGTATGCGCCGTAGGCGTCATCCGTAGTCTCGAACCGCCAGAGGTCCACCTGCACTTTGCTCTCGTCGTCGATGTACTGCGCCGTCGTCACCCGGATGAAGTTCAGCTTGAGGTATGCCTCTCCCGCGCCGTTGATGTAATCGTAGAGCTCGTCCGGACCGGTGTAGGTGGTCTTGGGTCCGGAGAGCCGGAGTGTACCGCTTCGCGCAGGCAGGGCGCGAGCCGTCTGGGGCTCCACGACGGCCTCCTCCGGCGCGGGCAACTCCCGAAAACCGCCCGTGACGCGTATGGCCGCCTTGCCGACCAGGGGGCAGGCCGATTCGCAGAAACCGCATCCCACGCAGGCCCCCTCTCGCACGTAGGGGAGGCGCAACTCAGCGCCTCGCGGCTGTTCTCCGCTGCCCTGACCCGGCGCACCCGGGTAGACCCTGCGGAAGTGGATGGCCTTGCCGGGCACGGGGCAGACCTCCTCACAGACTCCGCAGTTGTGATCGTCGGCCAGGAGGTCCTCCTCATCCCGCCGCTGCCACCCACGCCAGGGAATACAGCGCGTGGTGTCCAGGTAGGCCAGGCCCATGGCGGTGGCGTGCTTGTCCTCCAGCGTGAACGGCGGGATCGCACCTGACGGACACGCCCGGCCGCACGCGTCGCACTCGTAGACGCAGTAGCCCAGCCGCGGAACCAGCCTGGGTGTCCACAGCCCTTCCACGCCCGCCTCCAGGCCGGCCGGCTGGATCACGTGCGTGGGACAGGCCCGCATACACTGCCCGCAACGCAGGCACTTGCGCAGAAACTCGTCCACGTCCCGTCCGGCCAGGGGCGGCCGGATCAGCGGGTCGTCTTTTGCCCGCTTCTCGAACGGCTTGATCCGCAGCGCCGGGTAGACCGCAGCGCCGGCGGCCACGGCGGCGAGCGCGCCTCTCCGGGTCAGGTCCACCTCCTCCTTCTGCGCCGCCGGGGCGGAGGCGAAAAAAGTGATGGCACGGGTGGGGCAGACGGCCTGGCAGTGAAGGCACAGGATGCACTCGTCGTTGAGCGTCCCGTGTCCGTCCGGGGAGATACAGGACGTGGGACACGCCTGCACGCAGCGTCCGCACTCGATGCAGGCGTCGCTGACGCTGCGCTTCGTCAGCGCCGCCTTGCCCGCCAGCGCATACATGGCACCCAGCGGGCACAGGTAACGGCACCAGCATCGACGCCGGACCAGCTCGAGCCCGACCACGGCCAGGAAGACCAGAAAGGCGACAAGGTGCAGGGCGAACACCGGCCGGGGTTTGGCCGCCAGCGCGGATCCTACACCGTCCGCCACCCCCGAAAGCCCCACCGCCTGCAAAGCGGCGATGACCGCCCGGGACACGTAGGCGTGGACGGCCAGCACGTAGCTGCGCACGGCGATGGACAGCGGGTCGAAAAGCCCGAAGACCCCCACGCCCAGGAAAGCCGCCACCAGGGAGGCTACCAGCAGATAGTACTTCACCCGTCGGCCCGGCAGGTGTTCGTAGCGCGCTTCTTCCGTCAGCCGGGGAGCCGTGCCGGCGCCGCCTCGCATGCGGTCTACGGCATCCAGCGTGGCGCCCAGCGGGCAGAGCCACCCGCAGAAGAACCGCCCCAGGGGTATGGCCAGGATCAGCAGAACGAGGGCGGGCCAGAAGGCCCCGATGACCTGCCAGGCGGAGATGGATGCTCCCAGGCCGGCGAAGGGACTGAACCGCATCAGCCAGTCCCCGCGCGCCCCACCCACGGCCATTGCCGGCGCAAAAATGATGTAGAGCAGAAACAGCACAAAGGCGCCGGCCTGCACGATGCGCCGGATACGCCGGGGCCACACATTGTTTTTCTTCGCCATTTTTTTACCTGGCATGTTGTCTGATTGGAATGAAGAACCGAACCCTCATGAGACCCGCTCACAGCAGTTCCAGCGCGTACCGGGCGGCCCGGTCGCACGCCCCGGGCCGGGCGAATCCCTCCAGCGTCTGCTGGATTGCCCGGCGGCACGCGGAATAGACGTCCGGGTTGCCCAGCAGAGACAGCGCCTGCTCGGTGAGCCAGTCGGCATCCTCCTTCAGGATGGCCTTCTCGGCGCAAATCTCTCGACCCGCCAGTGCGTTCACAACTCCGAAGTAAGGGGTATCCGACAGACCGCAGGCCAGAAAGTAGACGATGGGCGAGGGCCTGTAGAAGATCACCATCGGCGTGCCCTGGCTGGCGATCTCCAGCGTGACGGTGCCGGATTTTGTGATGCAGGCGTAAGCGGCGCGCGCCAGCTCGATGGGCCGCACCTCCTCCAGCATGGCCACGCCGATGCCCGTCTCGGTCAGCATGCTGGCCAGTTGAGGGCGCAGCTTGCGGGGACACAGCAGCGCAAACTGCACTCCCCTGATCCTGGCCCCCACCCGGCGGCAGCACTCGACGATCAGCGGCAGATGAGCCTCGATCTCCTGCTCCCGGCTGCCGGGGAAGACCCCGATCAGCCTTCTGCCGAACCTGTCCCGCAGGGCGGACACGACCTGGGGAGACGGCGGCTGCTCCTCGATCTCGTCGAAAAGGGGATGCCCCACGTACCGGGCCTCGACACCGTACCGCTCGTAAAGCGGCACCTCGAAGGGGTAGATCAGGGCCACCCGGTCGGTCCATTTCCGCAGCTTCTTCAGCCGATAGCGGCCGTGCGCCCAGACCTGCGGCGGTATGAAGTAGAAGACGGGAATCCCGTAACGTTTCGCCGCGCGGCACAGGTACATGTTGAAGCCCCCGTAGTCCACCGGCACCACCAGGTCGATCTCTCCCGCCCGCAGGGCCTGCCTGCACAGGCTCAGCCTCCGTCGGAAGCGGCCCACGTGCAGCAGGTTGGCAAACCACAGCGCGCTGTGCCGGTGCTCGTCGAGCGGGTGCAGACCGACCTCCTCCATCCGCTCCATTCCGAAGCCAACAAACTCGACGTCCGCGTGAAGGCGCCTCATGGCGCGCATGAGATTCGCGGCATGGAGGTCCCCGGAATCGTCCCCGGCGCTGAGCAATATCCGTTGAGCACACACGCGTTCGAAAAGTTCCCTCCCCGGCCTCGGGCAGATGTACCATTATAGTGCAGCGGGCGGGAGTTTCAATCCGGCATTGTGCATTCCGCACCCCGCCTGCTATAGTTAAGGCGCTGTTGCAGAACCCGCTCCGTCGGCCCGAGGCCGCGCGAAAGCGCCGAGGGCAAGGAGGGCAAAGCAGGCGATACAGGGGCTAAGTATCGTCGATGCAGGCCGACGAAGCCATCGGCGCTCGCAGCCGGCCGAAGCCAGGATGGGGTTGTGCAATGCCGTCTGAGAGGGACCGGGCATGTGCCACCACGGGAATAAACAGGCCCCCATCCCACCTCGAGGTGGGCCGTTTTCGCAAGCGTCGAGGCGATGAACGCACATACACCCTGGCTGGTGTTTCTGATACCCCTCGTGCTGACCGCCGGAGCGGCCCTCCTGTTCTTGCTGTTCAAGGGGCTCGCACGGGCCGATCGGGCAGACCTCATGCTCCGCCTCGCGGCCGAGCTCGACATGCGTTACGTTCCCCGCCTGGAAGGCAAGGACCTGCCGAGTCTGCCCCCTTGCTCCATTCTGGATAAAGGCATGGACAAGACGGTGCGCAATTTGGTGACCGACCGGCGGGGGCGACGGTTCGTCTTCGACTGCGAGCTGCACTCGGAGCGGAACACCGCCGGCCTCGGCCTCCTGCCCGATCTGTACCTGGTGGCAATGGCCCGCCACGATCGGCCCGCAGTGCCGAGAATGTGCGTGTACGCCAGCAACTGGCTCGGCGGTCCGCCCGGCGTGCCGGACCTGTTCCGGCTGGACCTGGACCAGGATCCCGCCTTCGGCCGGGACTATCTCGTTGGGGGGACAAGTCATCTGCGTGCCCGGTCCGTCCTCAGAGCGTCCGTTCGGCGGGCGATCCGGAGCTGGCGGGAGAAGCCCCACCCGGTGGTCGAGCTGAGCGAAGGCTGGGTGGCTGCCTACCTGGAGTCCGATCCGGCCTCCCGAACAGTCCACCGCCGGGCCGCCGAACTGCTGCGCTATGCCGGCCGTGTTGCGAAGGCCCTTGGCCCGGAGGGGAGGGCTCCGTGAGCACCGACGAGCAGCTCATGATGCGCTCCGCAGACGGCGACAGGGACGCTTTCGGGGAGCTGGTACGGCGCCACCAGGAAAGCGCGATCAATACAGCTTACCACTTCCTGGGGGACGCCATCCGCGCCGAGGACGTGGCCCAGGAGGCGTTCCTCAAGATACTGGCCGGCGCGCACCGTTACCAGCCCACGGCCAGATTCAAGACCTACCTCTACAACGTCGTCTGGCATCTGTGTGTGGACATCTACCGGAAGGCCGAGCCGCAGCGGTTGCCCGCAGCACCCCGGAGGGCCGACTCCGAAGACGGGCCGGAGCGCGCCGCTCTGCGCCGGGAGACGAGCAGCGAGGTCCGTCGGGCCATCGACCGGTTGCCCGCGCGCCAGCGCATGGCGTTGGTCCTGCAGCACTACCAGGGACTCAGCTACGAGGAGATCGCCGAGGCACTCGACTGCACAGCGGGCGCGGTGGACAGCCTCCTGGTGCGCGCACGACGCAAACTCCGCGACAGCCTGCAGCATCTGCTCTGACGCACGAGCAGCCGTCGTGTAATGAAATGAAAGGCTGCCAGCTCCGGTGTAGAATGTTGAGCAGTTTTCG
>CAZNGS010000086.1:0-17301 GCA_964572825.1 uncultured candidatus Brocadiaceae bacterium | reverse complement strand
AGGCGCCCCCGCCTGAGGAGAACGGCCGCAGCCGGGGGCGGCTGCGCCACACATCCACCGCGCAAGTGCATGAGCCGCGTGTAGCACAGGCGCCCTCGCCTGTGGTCGTTACCCCGCCGGCTTTACGGCGCGTGGCACTTTTGAATGACCCCGGCGGGAACTGGACCAGATTGTCGACGCTGACCCCTTGCGGCAAACACGAGCGAACGGTATAGTGCCGGTTACCTGGTACGGGGGAGACGGAGGTGCAACCAGAGGAGCGATCCGGCATTGACTATTGGAAGCGAAACGTACAACAAGGCGTTCTGCAACAAGTGCAAAGAGCTCGTCCCCGCTGATCAGCAGGAACGTAGCGGGCGGGTGTATCTGGTCAAAGACTGCCCCGATTGCGGCATGACCGAGACCCTGATTGCTGCGGACGCCGAGCGTTACTACACCAAACGAAGCCTCGACGAAGACTACAGCTACCGGCCGTGCAATCTGAACTGCACCACCTGCGACCACAGCCGGTCGCCCTGTTTCGTCTTCGTCAACGTGACGAACCGGTGCAACCTGAACTGCCCCATCTGCATCGACAACGTGCCCGGCCTGGGGTTCACGTTCGAGCCGCCGATGGAGTACTTCGACAGACTTTTCGCGCGCCTGGCCGAGTGCGATCCCGTGCCGACCGTCGCCCTTTTCGGGGGTGAGCCGACCGTGCGCGAGGATCTGTTCGACATCATCAAGCTGGCGCGCTCCCACCAGCACGACGTGCGCTGCCTGACCAACGGTCTGCGCATGGCCGACATGGATTTCTGCCGCGGCCTGGTTGAAAGCCGGGCGCGCATCCTGATGTCTTATGACGGGCGCAACCCCGAAACCTACAGACTCCTGCGGGGCCGGGAATCGGCCCTGGAGAAGAAGCTGCAGGCGATCGAGAACCTGCGGCAGCTCGAGATGGTCAGACGTCACAAGGTCATTCTCATCATGTGTATGGCCAGGGGCGTGAATGCCGGCGAGATAGGCGACTACCTGCAATTCTGCCACGAGAACCGCGACATAGTGGCCCGCGTTCACCTGATGCCCCTGGCCCACACGTGGGATTTCTCCGACTCCGAGTTCAAACCCGACCGCATAACCATGGAGGACATCGAGCAGCTTGTGGACGAGCTGTACCCGGGGGACCGGGTTGACTTCCTGCCGGCGGGGTTCGTCGCCGGCCTGGCGAAGGCCGGCGGATACGCCGGCATGCGAGAACTCCCCTTCCCGGACGCACACCCCAACTGCGAGAGCATCTACCTCCTGGTCTCCGACGGCGAGCAGTACCATCCGCTGTCCCGTTTCTTGAAGCGCCCGCTTCCCGAGGTGGCATGGGCCTTGCGGCAGTTGCAGCAGGACATCGCCGCGCGAGAGGAACGCTGGAAGCGCACGCTGCCCGGCCACGTGCTGCACGCCCTGCGGCTGGCCGGACCGATCCTGAAGGCCGCCGGTGCCATGAGACTGCTCGCATTCCTTCGGCGCGAGATCCGCGCGGGTGAACTGTTCAAGGGAAGGGGTCCGGGCAAGTTCTGGCATGCACTCGCGCTGCTGGCTTCTGTGGCGATGGGACGTTCCCGCACACAGGCCATGCGCCGCCACACGAACGTGGAGAGCGCCCTGCAGGTGGTCATCCTGCCGTTCGAAGACGACCAGACGCTGGAGACCGAACGCATCCAGCGCTGCCCCAACGCGCACGCCTACCTGGACCCCGACACCTGGCAACTCCGCTTCGTGCCCATCTGTGCGTGGCGCGTGCACAACCGGCGAGTCCTCAGGCGCCTGGCCGACTCTTTTGCCGGAGCGACATCTGTCCCGGCTTGAGGCCGAACTGCGGGCCGCGCTGGGAAGGCGGGACCGACTGAGCCCCGTGCCCTGACGTTGAGTAATTGAGCCGTCCGGCGTTGCGGACAGTTGACGCGCCGGGCGGGTTATAGAACCAGTGACACGCCGGATGGCAACGTTCCCGGGCGGTTGACGGGGGGGGTATGTGAATCTATAATTGCGGCTGCCGCCGGGGTTCCCCGTGTGCGCACGTTGGAGAGTCAACGCACGGTCACGGGCCGCACGTATCCCAGGTTCGATGCCGGGCCGGGTCGATACGGCACCGAGAGAAAGGAGCTCAAGTGATAGAGAATCGCGAGCCCTATGATCCGGCCTGGGTGGTAGAACTGGCCCGACGGCAGCATCCGGCCGACCACCAGCTCCTCAAGGCGCTTCAAGAGTGCACGCAGAAAGTGGGGGAATGCCGTTGTGGCTGCGGCGATCCCTACTTCGTTGACTCTGCATCGACCGACTGGGAACCGGGCCGATGCGTGGAATTGACCCGCAGTGACCAGACGACCGTTATCGTCGACGTTCTCGCGGATGGACGGGTCGGGCACATCGAGATCGGCCGGTGGGGACGCAAACGGTAGCAAAGGCGACTGTCATTCGGAGTGCATAGACTGCCGTGAGGTGCGAACGCGAGGGGAGTTCCCGGCGGAGGGATGCTCAGGTGGCAGCGCGTCGGGGCACGTCGGAGAATATGCCTCGTCCGGAGCTATCGGCCGTCCGGCGATCGGCTTCCGGGTGCGGCACACGGCGCACTTCTGGCAGAGGGCAGATTGAGTCAAGCCACCCCCCGGGAAGGTTTCCTGCCGCAACCACGGGCGGACGGGGACCGAGTCCCGTTACAGTTGCCCGGGTTGTGAATACCCTCGATGCTGCATAGATAGTCCTGCTCGGGGAACGGCGAAGACAATTCCAAAGAGAAGGAAGCGGCAGCAAATGAAAAAATGCCTGGCGGTTCTAATACTTCTGGCAGCATCCAGCGCGGTGGCGCTGGCCGGCCAGGAGGCGGAGACGCCCTCCGGCGGGACGCCCGGAGTTGTTGAAAAGGCCCTCAATGGCCCCCTCGGCGATGTCGAGGAGATCGTCTACGCCGTGCGGGGTCCGGGGCGGGAGTGGCATTTCTACGGCAACTTCGGCTACAAGTGCCAGACCCCGAACAACTGGCTGTACGGGGGCGGTCCGGGGAGCCTGAACAGGCTCAACATCCGCACCGGCCAGGTGACGCCGTTGCTGGAGGACCGGGGCGGCTCGGTGCGCGACCCCGACGTGCACTACAGCGGGCAGAAAATCCTGTTTTCCTATCGCCGGGGTCGAGAGCAGCACTACCACCTCTACGAGATCAACACCGACGGCACGGGATTGAAGCAGTTGACCTTCGGTCCTTGGGACGACATGGAGCCAATCTATCTCCCCGGCGGCGAGATACTGTTCTGCTCCTCCCGCTGTCGCCGCTACGTGCCCTGCCTGAACAGCCAGGTGGCCATCCTCTACAAATGTGACGCCGACGGCTCCAACATCCGCCGCATATCCGCCAACGTCGAGACCGAGAACACCCCCGCCGTCATGCCGGACGGACGGATTGTCTACATGCGGTGGGAATACGTGCACCGCGGCGTCATGGCCTACCACCACCTATGGACCATCAACCCCGACGGCACCGGGCAGATGGTCCTTTACGGCAACATGCAGGTGGAAGGCTACGCCGGCATGCGCGAGAACGTACTGATGACCAATCCCCGACCCATTCCGGGAACCGGTAAGATCGTAGCGATATTCTGCGACAAACACGGTCGAAGCGAGTACCGCGGCTACCCCGTGATCGTGGACCCGGACGAAGGACCGGATAAGGTGGAGAACTCCCGGCGCCTCGTGAACAGCTTTCCCGGCCACCCCGATCCGGGCTACGACATCCCCATCGAGGCCTGGCGCGACCCCTATCCCATCAGCGAGGACTGCTTTCTGATCGCCTCCCATCAGGGCATTTACGTGATGGACGGGCAGGGGCGGTTCGAGCTGCTGCACGCCCTGCCGGAGGGCACCGGGAAGAACACCTGGATTCACGAGCCGCGCGCACTGCGGGCGCGTCTTCCCAAACCGGTCGTTGCTCCTCGCAGCGACTGGAGCCAGCAGACCGCGACACTGACGCTGAACGAGGTTCACACGGGACGCAATATGAAGGGCGTGGGACCCGGCGAAGTGAAGGACCTGCTGATCCTGGAGGTGCTGCCGACGCCGGTTCATTTCGGCCCCGTGACGGGCATCCTCTCCGGGGGCCACAACATCCGGCGCGTTATCGGCACGGTGCCCGTGGAACAAGACGGGTCGGCCCACTTCCGGGTACCGGCGCGGAGGGCGCTGGTGTTTATCGCGCGCGACGAGAAAGGTCATGAGGTCAAACGCATGAACAGCTTCGTCAACCTCATGCCCGGCGAGAAGACCGGTTGCGTGGGGTGCCACGAACGGCGGACCATGGCCCCTCCCCCGCTGGACCGCCCCATGCCCACAGCCATGCAGCAGCCGCCGGATTCCCCGCAACCCATCGTGGGTGTGCCGGATCGCATCGACTTCAACCGGGACATCCAGCCCATCCTGGACAGGCACTGCGTGCGCTGTCACAACCGCGAGAAAGAGGAGACGATGCCCCTCACCGGCGAGCGGTACCTGACCTTCTCCGACAGCTACCGCAACCTCAAGAAACCCCGGTACGTGAGCATGGGCGAGACGAACATGCCGCCCTACTCCACCGGCACGGCCACGAGCAAAGTGATCGACATCCTGGAGAACGGCCACAACGACGTGAAACTGACCGAACGCGAATTACAGACCTTCCGCATGTGGGTGACCACCGGCGGCCTCTACGTGGGCACCTATGCGGCGATGGGTTATGACTCGATCAAGGAGCTGCCGATGGACCGGGCCGTGGTGGAGAGGCGGTGCTATTCCTGCCACGCTGAAGACGCGAAAGACATGAGCAAGTTCAAGTGGCCCGGCGGGCGCCGGGACGGCGACCTGTTCAACATCACCAATCCGGACCGCTCGGAGCTGCTGCGCCGGCCCCTGGCAGAGGAGGCGGGCGGGCTGGCCACCGTGCCGGCCGGCGGCGAGAGCTCCCGACGGAATCACGTCATCGTCTTCAAAAGCAAGGACGACCCCGACTATCAGGCACTGCGCGGAGCCGTCATCGGGTGCATCAGCACGCTGGCCGATTACGGGTGGTACGGCACCGAAGACTGGCATCCCAACGAACACTACATCCGCGAGATGAAGCGCTATGGCGTGCTGCCGGAGGACTTTGACCTCGAGACGGACCCCTTCGATCCCTTCGCCGTGGACCAGCGCTACTTCCAATCGATCTACAACGACTCCCCCTACAAACACCATCCATCCGGGGCAGCAGCGCATCGCCGCGCCGAAGGGGACCCGTCCGGATGACAGAAGCTGGAGCTTGAACCCAACCGGTAAGGCCGCACCGAAATTCAGGGCGTGGGGGAAGCTTGATACTTCCACTTCGGGTCGGCCGCGTCTATGCCCGCCACCGAACGCAGGTCCGTCACGCACATGAACGTGCTCTGGGGATGTGGAGTTGCCCCGGGCCAGGCATGCGGGTCTGATTCCGCAGGATGAATGCGCCGTATTTCCCCTCCTTCCGCAGCAACACTATCCTGCCACCGGGGACGCGATCCGGATGGGCCGAACTGATTCCCCGGTCCCACTCGTGGCTGCAGCTCGCGAATCCCTTCGACTTGTAGAAGACGTCACTGCGACGCTTCAGAGGTATGCAGCCGAAAAGGTCCAGCGACGGAAGCTCCCGGCACGAACCGCACTTCTCGCAGTGCTCATACTGCGTGTGGGAGCTCACGACGGCCTGCAAGGGCCTCAGGAGCCAGGAGGAGAGCGTGCCAGCGCTGGTGCCGGCGAAAGAAAACAGGCAGACGCCCCCGACGATCACTGCCGCCGCAACCACCAGAATGACGACGACTGATGCTTTCGACTCCAGCCCCCGCTCGTCCATCTCAACCATGTCCCAACTGGTCCTCCTGACCTGCGGAGAGAATGGGTGAAAAAGCGTCCACCCCATCCCGCGACAATGTAGAGCACCGTCGCGCGGAAGTCAATCTGTCCGTGCCGTCCCGGCACCGCGATGTGGGGGGCGCAGGGCGCGGGGCGGCCGGCGCATCCCGTGCAGGGAAGCGCGTGGTTTCTTGCGGGCCACTTTCCTGCCGGGGTAGATCGCCCACGGCGATCCAACCCCGGGGTTACGCCCCGGCGGGGGGGCTGGTTTGCATACGCCCTCCGGGCGAAACGGCAACGTGAACGGCCCCGCAGGCGAGGGCGCCTGCGCCACACCGGCGCCGGTTAGAAACCGGGGTTGGCCACGCGTTGCGTAAGACTCTTGAATCGCCCTGCCCGGAGCTCTCAGCAATTGACAGCCGACGGGCACTGTGCTACCATTCCATTTGGTAAAGTGACCAAGTGGATTTCTGAGCGGGGAGATACAGTGGCCGACACGAACGCGGAGGGACCGAACGGTCCGGACACGTGCGAGTTGTTCTGCTTCAACGAAGAGCTCGTGAATGGCCTGCGCGAATGCCTGCCGGAGGAGGCAGAGGTCGCCCGGGCGGAAGAGCTTTTCGCCGCACTCGGCAACCGCACCCGCCTGCTCATCCTTTACTGCCTCTCCCAAGCGGACGAGCTCTGTGTCTGCGACATCGCCAACGCGCTGGAGATGAACCTGTCCACCGTCTCCCACCAGCTCCGCCACCTGCGGCTGGTGGGACTGGTGACCTTCCGCAGCGAGGGCAGGATGGCTTTCTACCGGCTGGCCGATGAACGAACGCTCTCCGCCCTGGCCTGCGCCTTTCCTGCCGTTGAACCGGCAACTGAGGGGGGAACGTAATGAAGCTTTTAGCCGCGCTGGGGTTTGGCCTCCTGCTCGCTGCGGTTGGCTTCGTCTACTGGTCTTCGCGGCCCGCGTCCGCACGAGCTTACGACGACTCCACCCTGATGGTGGACGACCTGCGCGCCGGACCCAAGCGCTTTCTCGGCAGGACGGCCGAGGTGTCGGGCGTCGTGGGCAGCGCGAACCCCGACCGCGGCCTGTTCGGGCTGATCGACGCCCGGGAGGTGCAGGAGTGCGGCACCATCCACTGTCCCGAGTTCGTGCTCCCGGTAGAGTGGACCGGCGAGTTGCCAGCCCCCGGAGAGACCGTCTCGGTCATGGGCGAGGTGCGCCGGACCGGGGAAGGCCTGATGTTCGTTGCTTCGGAGGTCCAACGGCCGTGAGACGGAGCATCATCCTGGCAGTCCTGGCTTTCGCCGTGGTTCTGGGGGCACACGCGGCCTGGCACGTCTGCACCGACGATTCGGGCCCGTGGGCCACGGTCGGCCCCGAAGACGGCGAAGCCGGCCACCACTACGTCGGCAGCCCGGAGATGTGGCTGGGACTCTCCTACGCGACGGCGGCCGGCTTTGCCGCCTTCTGCCTGTCGCGGTTCCACGCCCGCAGGCAACGCGCCATGGCCGGAGCCGCGGGCGGGCTGGGCATGGGCGTTTTCCTCTACGCCGCCGGATGCTTTCTGTTGGGCTGCTGCGGATCACCCATGCTGACGGTCTATGCGGGGCTGCTCGGGCCGCGTTTTCTGGGCTTCACAGGCCCTTTGGTCTTCGGTTTCACCCTCTGCTCGGTTGTTCTGGGAGGCATCTGGCTCAAACGACGAGAGGGGGGAGAATCGGGATGCGGCGGCAACGCTCCAGGCGATTGCTGCGCGACGGCAACCGAGCGGCGCACTGCCCGGCACTGGATCGCGGGCCGGTTGGACACACCCGCCGGGCCACTGCTCCGCGTCTCCACCGTCCTGCACATTGGCGACCACCTGGGCACGCTGCTGGCGCGGCTGGGGACAAACCGCATGCACTACACCGTGCCGCCGGGCATATACGGCGTGGGGGAACCCTCGGCGGAATCTCCCGTCTTCGTAACGGCCAACTACAAGATGAGCTTTGACCGCCTCCGGGCGGCCTTGCACGGACGGGACGGCTGGATACTGGTCCTGGACACCCGCGGTATCAACGTGTGGTGCGCGGCGGGCAAGGGCACTTTCGGCACCGATGAACTGGCGGCAAAGGTCGAGGCGACCGCCCTGCCGCAACTGGTCTCCCACCGCACCCTCGTTCTGCCGCAGCTTGGCGCCCCGGGGGTCGCCGGCCACGAAATCACGCGGCGCACTGGATTCCGCGTCGTTTACGGCCCGGTCCGAGCCGAGGATCTGCCCGCGTTCATGGACGCCGGAATGAGCGCGACGCCGCATATGCGACAGGTGACCTTTGGACTCGGCCACAGGCTGGCACTCATCCCCATGGAGGTTCGGCCCGGGCTGAAGTACGCCGCCCTGCTGGCAGCGGCGGTCTTTCTGCTCGCCGGCTTCGGCGACGGAGGGTATTCCCTCAACTCGGCGGTAGCCGAGGGAACCTGGCCCGCGCTGCTTTGTGCGGCCGCCTTCCTGGGCGGCGCGGCGGTGGCCCCCGCCCTGCTGCCGTGGCTGCCGGGCCGCGCCTTCTCGGTCAAAGGCGCGGCGGTGGGACTGGTGATCGCCGCGGGCTACGTACTTCTGCGGGCCGGCCCGTTATCTCACGTGGAACGCGCCGCCTGGCTGCTGATCGCCCCCGCGGCGTCGTCCTTCTTCGCCATGAACTTCACGGGGGCATCGACCTACACTTCCCTCTCCGGGGTGAAACGCGAGATGCGCTTCGCCGTGCCCGCCCAGATAGCAGCCGTCGCCCTTGGTCTGGGCCTCTGGACCGCCAGCCGTTTCATTTGACCCGAAAGGACGCGCAACAATGCCTCTCAGATATCTCACCGATGTCGTCACCCTGACGCTCGTGCCCGAGAAATGCACGGGCTGTGGCCGGTGCGTTGAGGTTTGCCCCCACGGAGTCTTCGCCCTCGAAACAGACAGGGCGCGGATCACCGACCGGGACGCGTGCATGGAGTGCGGGGCCTGCGCCCGCAACTGTCCGGTGGGCGCAGTCGAGGTGCACTCGGGCGTGGGTTGCGCGCAGGCGGTCATCAACGGCGTACTGAGCGGAACGGAGCCGTGCTCTGACTGCGGGGAAGACTCTGGCGGCACCTGTTGCTCGTAAAGACCGGTAACCCACGCGGTGAGGCAGAAGCAAGCCGCGTGCGGCTGGGCACTGCTCATGCCCTCCCCGTCCCTTGAACAACCCAGTCTGGCCCAACCTCTATTCGCCGTACACCCTGGTGGTGAATTTGCCGAAAATCCCAAGTATCTGCAACACGTCGTAGTCCGCATAGTAAATATGCGAGATCTCGCCTTCGTGGGCAGCAGTATTGATGCTCGCATCCTCCCAGGCAACGTCGAACCCCGAAACAATGGGATCGCGGACATACAAAGTTGAGGCGGTTCCGACCCGACCCTCTGCCGGCGTCTTCTGAAACTCAGTTGTGAGAGGGGCCCTGTATGCAGTGAACAAAAGCCCTCGCGGAGGGCTGGCCGGCACTCTCCAAGAGGCCGCTGCTCCGCATCCCGAAATCAGAATGCATGCAGACAGTGGCACAATTACACCCATGATCGCTGCGCCAAATCTGTGAGAATTCATACGGCCCCCTCACTGACCCCAGGCCATCACCGTGAAGCGCGCATAGAGACCCCACAGAACGCTCAGGTACTTGTAGTCACCGTACTCAATGGTGGTAAGATCTCCGTTCTCTGCTGCGGCGTGCATACTTGCATCTCCCCACGCAAACAGACCCAGGACACTGTGCGTGGAAGCTTCTCCCATTCTGGGTGGAGTAGCCGCGGCCCTTTGGTACTCTGTCCCAAGGGGGGCACTCACGTCCGAAAAGACCAAAGCGGTGGGCGGAACCACGGGAGTGCTGTAGGGGGCACACCCGGTCATCAGCAATCCGACGCCCAATCCGGCAATTAACAACCCGGTCCTGCTCATAAAGCACCTCCCCACACAGAAGAAAAGGTCAATTCGCCCGGCACCAGCGATACTTATATGCGACCGGCAGCTTCGAGTCAAGAAAAAATCGCAACAGCTTACTCTTGATGTGCAGAGTTGCTCGCCCCGCTCGGGTGCGGCACCGGCTTAGTCGAACGCCGGGGCGGTGTAGACCTGCCGGCCGGCCACGAAGGTGGCCACCACTTTCCCCCGCAACTCCCAGCCGGCGTAAGGGGTGTTGCGCGAGCGCGAACGGAAATCTTCCGGGTCCACGGTCCATTCCAGGGCCGGATCGACGATCACCATGTCGGCCGGCGCACCCGCCGCCAGGCTGCCCCGCGGCAGACCGAACACGCGGGCGGGGGACGTGCTCATCAGCCGCACCGCCTCCAGCGCCGAGAGCCCGCCCTCCCCCACCAGGTGCGTCAGCACCAGGGCCAGCGTGGTCTCCAGGCCGATCAGACCGCACGCTCCCGCCGCTTTGTCCTCGGCTGTGTGCGGTGCATGGTCGCTCGCGATGGCGTCCACGGTTCCCCGCAGCAGGGCCTCCCGTAGCGCATTGCGGTCCGCCGCCGGCCGGATGGGCGGGTTGACGCGCGGTGGTTCCCGGCCGGCGTAGTCCTCCCGGCACAGCAGCAGGTGATGCGGCGTGGCCTCGCACGTGACACTCAGCCTCGGCTGAGACGCCGCAATGAGGGCGGCGCTGCGGGCAAGGCTGACGTGGGAGAAGTGGATGCGACAGCCGAAGCGGCCGGCGATGCGCAGGTCCCGCTCGATCCAGTTGGCTTCATTCTCATACGCCGCGTCGGGCTGAAACCCCGGATCCATCCCCCCGTCCGTCATCTCCAGCGAGCGCGGTGAGTCCTCGCAATGGGGCGCGAGCGGCATGCCGGTCGCCGCCGCCAGTCGGCAGACGTGCTCCATGACCTCGGGGTCCACCAGGGGATCGCCGTCGTCGCTGAGCGCCACCACGCGTTCCTGGTCCGCCAGCGCGCGGATGTCCGTCGGCTCCCGCCCCAGTCGGCCGCGCGTCATGGCGGCCTTGAAGTAGACGCGGGCGTCCCCTTCGCGGTCCGCCCTGTCGGCCAGCTCACGCACCAGCTCCACGCAGTCGATCGGCGGGTCGGTATTGGGCTCGCAGACCACCGTGGTGAACCCGCCCGCCGCGGCGGCACGGGCGCCGGTGGCCAGCGTCTCCTTCTGCGTGAATCCCGGTTCCCGCAGGTGGACGTGCAGGTCCACCAGGCCCGGCAGCACCCACAGGCCGGACGCGTCCACGACCCGCAGGGACCCCGGTTCGGGCAGCATCTTCTTCGCGGCGGCCGGCCCGATCCCGTCGGCAACCGCCAGCACGCGCTCGCCGGCCGTCAGAAGATCGCGGACCGCGTCCACGCCGGCGGCGGGATCGATCAGCCGCGCCCCTCGGACCAGGATGCCCTCCATTCGTCCCTCCTACGGCGAGGTGTCCCCCCGATAGCCGACGCTCTGCTTCCACCGGCAAAGCGCAGGGTAGAGTTCCCGGTAGGCGGCAAGCATGCCCTCGTAGTAGGCGGCCCTTTCGGGATCGGGCGTAAAAACGTCGCCGGTCGAGATCAGCCCTTCAGCGGCCTCGACGGCACTCTCGTAGACTCCGGCGCCGACCCCGGCGGCGATGGCCATCCCCAGCGAGGCGCCCTCCGCCACCTGCAGCCGCACCACCGGGCGGTTGAACATGTCCGCCTTCAACTGCAGCCAGAAGTCGCTGCGCGCGCCGCCGCCCACGGCGCGGAACTCACCCACCGTGACGCCCGCCTTCTGCAGCAGGCTGACGTTGAGCTTCATTTCGTACGAAATCCCTTCCAGCACCGCGCGCAGCACCTCGGAGCGGGTCGTCGAGAGGGTCAGCCCGATCACCGCCCCCACCGGATCGGGGTCCATGTGGGGGGTGCCCGACATGGTGAAATGCGGCACCACGAACAGGTCCGTGGGCTCTTCGCTCATCTGCTCGACCAGCAGGTCGTACACGTCTTCGCCGGACCGCTCGGTCGCCGCTCTCTCGGCCCGGGCGAAGCTGTCCCGCACCCACCTGAACAGCGCCCCGCCGGTGAAGTTGAACGCCAGCGAGATGTAACGCCCCGGGGCCGCGTGGGGGTAGCACGCCAGGTTGTTCCGCAGCATGTGCTCGTTGACCACCGGCTCCGCGATCGCCACCGCAAAGCACTCCACCGTTCCGGTGGCATCCATGCTCACGCCGGGGCGGGTGACCCCGGTTCCCAGCGCTCCGGCCGGCTGGTCGTGGCTGCCGGCCACCACAAGGCAGCCGGGGGGCAGGCGGAGCTTTCCCGCCGCCGTCCGGCCCAGCTCTCCGACCACGGTGCCCGTCGGCACCGGTGCGCTGAACACGTCCCGGCGCACCCCGGCGCTGGCGCACAGCCGCTCGCTGAATTTCTCCCGGTGGATGTCGAACGCCAGGGTCCGGGCCGCCATCGAGTAGTCGATCCGCGGCTCCAGCCCCATCATGAGGTGGGCGAAGTCGCCGAAGCAGACAAACCGGTCCATGGCATCGTAGAGCTCGGGCCGATGTTCCCGTATCCACATCAGCTTGGCGAGGGTGTACATCTGGCTCGGAGGGTGGCCCGAGATGCGCATGATCTCGGCCGGGTCCTGCCCCCCCAGCCAGCGCTCGAACAGATGGGCGGCCCGGTTGTCGAATCCGAGGATGCTGTTGTCGAGAATCTTGCCCTGTCCGTCCACCGGCACGGCGGCCTCGCCCAGGGTGCTGATCGCCAGGGCTTCCACGGGGTCTGTGGACACGCCGGCGGCGGCTTCTGCGACGGCCTGTTCGACTTTCTGCCAGACCCGGCGTGGGTCCAGTTCCAGCCAGCCGGGCCGGGGATGGAGCATGGGATACTCCCGATAGGCCGCGGCCAGGGCCCTGCCCCCTTCGTCGAACACGGTGGCTTTCGTTCCGGTGGTTCCGATGTCGAGGCCCATCAGACTCATGATCCATGCCTCGCAGGAGCCGACGCCGGCAGAAGTAAAGGTCAACAGGCAATTAGCCTACCCGCGATTCCGCGCTTCTGCAAGCTCTCCAGCCCACCCTCGCCAGTCCGGGCTGTCGGCAGGTGCAAAGTCGCGGGATTTCCCTTGACAACCCGACTGAATTCGCGTAGAATCTCGCGGTGCTTGTCAGAAGTGCTGCTTTGCCAACAATTTCCCACGAGTTCCTCGCCCCCCGGAAAGGGAAAGGGGTTTCAAAAGTGGTCGAACGTACCGTTACCAAGCGCGAGTTGTGCGAAAAGATTGCCAGGGAAACCGGGTATTCGCAGGTTGTCGCCAAGGAGATCGTCCAGCAATTCCTGGACGCCATCATCGCCGAACTGGCCAACGGCAACCGGATGGAATTCCGCAATTTCGGCGTCTTTGACACCCGGCTACAGAAGCCGCGCAAGGCCCGAAACCCCCGCACCGACGAAGTCGTCCAGGTCCCTGCCAAGGCCGTCGTCTCCTTCAAGGTCGGCAAACGGATGCAGGAAGAGGCCCAGAGCGTCCTACCCGATCTGCTGGAAGAAGAGGAGTGAACAGGCCCGTCAGGAGCCGACCTTTCCCTCGTGGAGTCGGGAGCTCGCCATCTCCAGCAGCGCGATGACGCAGATCACCGCCAACGCCTGCAGTGCCGGCACGAGCACCCGCCACGCGGGCGATCCGTAGGGAATGGTCGCCGCCGGAGCCGTGGCCAACACCAGCAGCCCCATCGTCAGCAACACCATCCGCTCGTTCATCCCCAGCCGCACCAGCCGGTGGGCGAAGTGGTTCCGGTCCCCCACCATCAGGGGCCTGCCCTGCCCCACCCGAATGGTCAGCACGCTCACCATGTCGTAGAGCGGCACCGCAAAGATCACCAGCGGCACCAGAACCGGGAAGAGGGGATTGGCCGCGCCGCGGCTGATGAACGTGGTCAGGCTGGTGCTGACCGCCAGCACGTAACCGATCAGCATGCTGCCCGCGTCGCCCATGAAGATGGACGCCGGTGGCAGGTTGTAGAGCAGGAAGCCAAGAAGTGCGCCCAGCAGGGCCAGCAGCAGGCCGGCGATGAAATACTGGGATGTCTGAAGCGCCAGCACCAGCAGCGCGCCGCCGGTCAGCAGCGCCACCGTTCCGCTCTGGCCGTCCATGTTGTCCAGCATATTGAAGCAGTTAACCAGGGCCACGATCCACAGCACCGTCACGGCCACCTCCAGCCAGGCGATGCCGATGAATATCGTCACCCGCGCCGAGGGGACCATCGCCACGGCGAAAGCGATCGCGAACTGCCCCAGCAGCTTCGGCACAGCCCCCAGGTCGCTACGGTCGTCCCACAGCCCCAGCAGCGTGATGGCCACCCCCCCCAGAATCAGCGCCCCCACCGTCGGGAGCCGCGACGCCGCCCTCGCCACATCGTCCGCCAGCCGCGCCGAGATGGGCAGGATCGAGGGGTGCCCCGTCCAGACGCGACTCAGCCCCGCCGCTGCCAGAACGGGGAGCCCCCAGGCCAACAACAGCGCAACTCCGCCGCCCAGCGGGATGCCCCGGCCATGCTGCTTGCGCCCCCCGGGGCGGTCCACGAAACCCCACCGTGCGGCCAGCATCCTGACCAGGAGCACCAAAACCACGCTCAGCAGGAACGCGCCGCCGAAACTCGCCATCAGAATCCAACGCATCTGTTGTCTCCCGCCTCGATCACAGCTCCACGGTGCACCTTCGGGATCAGTTTAACCTCAGGGCGTGAGATGTCCAGTGCACCGCGGCAGCGTCCAGACGCCGGCTCGTTGAGCCATTCGGCCGATTGTGCTAAACTCCGCAGTAGGTGGGCCGGTAGCTCAGCGGACAGAGCAGCGGACTTCTAATCCGCAGGTCGAGGGTTCGAATCCTTCCCGGCTCGCCATCTTATCTTCTTATTATAGAATTGTTTACAATTGTCCCGTCGCCGACACCGGTACGCCTCGTATAGGCCAGGGGACAGTTAAGGGGACAGAAAAGCCTTGCTATTGATCTCGTTTCTTGTATAATAATCCGTGGTGACTGGCGATATTCTACATTGATCCCGGGGCTTCCGATGGCGGCTGAATCGAAAAAATCCGACCGCGACGGCCGACCTTATATCCGCCTGCACAAAGGCTACTGGCACCTCTACTACCCCAACCCCGACCCGGAGAAGAACTACCCGGTTCATCGATCTCTCCGTCTGCCCGAGGAGAAGCGTGACCGGTCAGAAGCGATCGAGGCCGAAGCTCAGTTGCTGTGGAGAGAGTGCGAAGAGGACTTCGAGGAGGACCCCGGGAAGATCGAGGAGGTCTTCGGGCAATTCGTCGAAGACAAGATTCGGGGACGAGAGCGCCAGAGTGCGACGGCCGCCAGATCGGACTACCTGGAGAAGACTTTCGACCAGGTTCTGGAGGAATTCCTTGCCTCGAAGCAGAGCAAGGCTAAACGGACGCGAGACCATTACCGAAGTCACATCCGGCAGATACGAAGGCTGATGGAGTGCGATCGGCCTGCTTCTAACGTGAGGCCGGAGGACATCCGGGAGTTCCTCAAAACCCGTATTGAAGAGGAGGAGATTCACAAGAAAACCGCTAACAAGTATCTGATCACGCTTCGTAGCGTCTTCTATTTTGCGCAGCGGCACGAGTACGTGGAGAAAAACCCGGCCCGGATAGTCGAGTCTTTCAGTCTCGATCCGGAAGACAAAGAGGAGCTTTCTGACCCTGTCTACATCCCGCCGGAAGCTTTCGACGCCCTGGTCCACTCCAAGGCGGCGCGAGATCATCCCCCCGTCCGTTACGTCATTTTCATTCTTTATCATACCGGAATGCGAATCGGCGAGCTTCTGCGACTCCGGTGGCGGGATATTGACCTCGACGGCTACACGATGCACGTAACCGCTTCCCCGCAGAAGGGCGGGGATCGAAACCCCTACATGGTCAGCCGGCAACTGCGACTGTTTTTCCGATTCGCGCGGAGGGAAGCCGAACAGAGGAGCGGGTCGGCAAGCCTGCAGAAGACACCCGTTCTGCCGAATCCCAACGGAAACACCTGGGACTATTCGAACCTGTACAGCAAGATATGGACGCCCTTTCTGAATGACTTCGCCAGGGAGGAACGGGAAGTCTTCGGGACATTGCAGGAGGCTGCCGAAGTCGAAGACTCCAACGCCCGGCCTATCAGCTTCCACGACTTCCGGCATACCTTCATCACCGACATGCTGACCGAGGGTTTCAACCCGATCGTCGTAGGCTGGTTGGTCGGCCATAAAGAGCTCCACACCCAGCGGCGCTACACCCATCTCTGCTACTCTCATTTCGTAGAGGAGTTCCAGGGCTTCAAGCGCTGAAGCCTATTGCTCAGCCTCGGCCCGAGCCAGTCTGTCCCGCAACCGCTGACGTGCCTGGCGGAATTTGATCTCCTGATACTCCTCTACCAGGCAACGGGAATACTTCCGTTTGCCGGAACCGATCATGCCGTGTTCGAATATCTCGAGCTTGCCCTTGCTCGCCCAGCGGCTGGCGGTCTCCGCCGCAATTCCGAGGAGATCGGCAAGATCTCGCTGGTTGATCCAGTCCTCCCGCGGGTCATACTGTTCTTCCGACCCCGTGCCTCCCGCAGGCGGGGCCACTTCGGGTTCGTCCGCCTCAATGTACTTCTCTTCTTTGCCCATGGGATCTGCCTCCTTCATCCGCAGTTGCACTTCTCGTGGTCCATTCCCGCGGCCTTCCTTATCGGCTTCGGTTCCTTGCACATGGCCACTATCGGGGTCTGGCCGGTCGGTCGCCACGCCTCACGAATGGATTCCTTTAGGAATCGGTAGATCTCGATTCGCTCCTTCTCCGGCAGGTGGGAGGGATCGCACATAGTCCGGTGCCTCATGATCAGAAAGCAGGCCCGACAGCGCAGTCCACAGGCGCCGCGTCCGATTCGCAGATCTGCCCAGTGGGCCGGGCAGTACACGTTTTCGTCGTCGGTCCGGTCCCAGGGCGTGATAAAGCTGCCCTTTCTCTCAGCACGGAACACTTCCAGCGGACGGTCCAGACCCAACACGTCCGGCTTGATGCATTCCAACCTCAGTTTTCCCTGCTCCACCTGGCGCTCAACATAGTGGTCAAAAGCCTTCCCTTCGGTAGTCATTCCGGGAGACGTACGAATGCGTTCCCGTTCCCCAAGGCTTGCTTCGTAGAGATAGCTGCGTTTCGGAATGTGCATGCTTCTCTCCCCTCAGCGAACGAATAATCTGTTGAACAGAATGACCAACACCGTTCTTGCTGTCAGCATTAACAGCATGCCTACTGCGACCACTGCCTGGCGTGAAAGGGTGCGATTGAACAGCCCCTCCAGTGGTTGGCGCAGGTAGTCGACAGTGTGGTCAGTCAGCGGCCGGCCCGCCCGGTCAAAGGGATCGAGGAAACTCCACGACAACCGATGCACCAGGAGATGGACCAGGTGAAGGGCAATAGACAGGTCGATCAGGACCAC
>CAZNGS010000085.1:0-17439 GCA_964572825.1 uncultured candidatus Brocadiaceae bacterium | reverse complement strand
CGATTGTCGACCTGGTCGTGGCGCAGACGGCGAGCACGGCCGCGCGCAACGGGCTCATCCAGGCCCGCCTGGACTGGCACACAGCAATGGCGCAGTTCGAGCGAGCCGTTGGCAGGTCCCTGGCGGAGCTGCGTGAATCCGCATTCGAGAGCGAGGTAGGGCCATCACAATGAAACGCAAACGGACAGTCATGGTTGCCATCCTCCTTGTGGGCGCCACCGCGGGGGCAGGGCTGTGGATCGCCGCCGGCGAGAAGCCGGCCGCCGCACCGTCGCCCGGGCAGGACCGGCAGAAAAGACCGCCGGTGGTTGAAGTGGCGCCGGTGCAAACCGCGCCCATTGCCCGGACGCTCGAACTCACCGGCGAGGTGGTGGCCACCGATTCCGTGGTCATCGCGGCCACGAAGGAGGGGCCGATCACCTATTGCCCCTGGCGCGAGGGCGACCAGGTCCGTGCCGGCGAGAAGTTGGTCGAGATCGACCGCGAAGTGCATCGGGCGGAGGTCCGGGCAGCGCGGGCTGCGCTCGAAGTGGCCAGGGCCAAACTGGCCGACTTGAGAGCCGGCACGCGTGCTGAAGAGATCGAAAAGGCCGAAGCAAGCGCGAGAAAATGGCAAGCGACGCTCGCGGAGGCACGCCGCGCCTACGAGCGGCAGACGGAGTTAATCGCGCAGGACTTCACCTCCCGGCAGAGCGTGGACCAGGCGCGGGAGAAGATGGAAGTTGCCGAGGCCGAGCTGGCGGCCGCGCGGGAGACGCTGCGCATGCTCAGGGCCGGTCCAACGGCCACCGAGATCGCTGTGCAGGAGGCCGCGGTGAAGGAGGCGTCGGCGAAGCTCGCACTGGCCGAGGCACACCTGGCCGAGTGCGTGATCGAGGCTCCATTCGATGGCGTCATCACGCAGGTGCACGTCCGGCCGGGGGACCTGGCGCAGCCGCGCAGCCCATTGGTGGAGATGTACGCGCCCGCTTCGCTCGTGGTGCGGTTCAGCGTTCCGGAGGCACACGCCGCCGCTGTGCGGCCCGGCCTTCGGCTGGCGGCCACGCTCGATGCCTTTCCCGGTCGGAAGCTGCCGGCCGAGGTGGTGCGCGTCTATCCTCAGCTCGACCCGGCCATGCGCACGCGGACAGTTGAGGCGGCGCTGGAGGCGGACTTCGAACTCATGCCGCACCAGTTCGCCCGGCTGACGCTGCAACTGCGGTCGGTTCAGGACGCGACGGTGGTTCCGGCCGAGGCCGTTCTTGAAACGCCTGATGAGGGGAGGGCAGTTTTTGTGGTCGAAAACGGCAAGGCGGTGCGGCGCAGGGTTCAGCTCGGTATTGAGGCGGAGCAGAGCGTTCAGGTGCTCAAGGGGCTGGAGCCGGGCGAGCAGGTGGTCGTCGCCGGTCACGAAGGCCTGAAAAACGGCACTGCCGTCCGTGTCGCCGGTGCAGGTGAAAGCCGCGGCGTATCTGGCGGCAGAACTGGCGTCCCTCCGGAGGGCGGCCGATGAGGATAACTCAGCACTCCGTCCGGCGCCGCCTGGCCACCAGTGCCATCGTTGTGGCCCTCGTCGTGCTCGGCCTGTACGGCCTGTGGCGCCTGCCCGTGGACTTTCTGCCGGACATTACTTATCCCCTTGTGAAGGTTCACATTCAGTGGGCTGGTGCCGCGCCCGACGAAGTCGACAAAGATATCGCCGACCCGGTCGAGCGCCTGATGGCCACCGTCGACAACCTGGATTACCTGGAATCAACGTCACGCACAGGTCTGTACTCGCTCAACGTGTACTTCGACTACGGAACGGATATCGACGTCGCGTTTCAGGACGTGCTGGCCGCTCTGACGCGGGCCAAGCAGAATCTGCCGGAAAACGCGGAAGAGCCGTTCGTGTTCAAGGCCGACCCCTCGCAGTTGCCGGTGATGCAGGTGGCGATAAACTCCGAGCGCTGGGGGCCCGTCAGGCTGCGGGAGTGGACCGATAACTGGCTGCAGGACCGCGTCCTGGCGGTCGAAGGCGTGGCGGGAACGGAGATCGTCGGCGGACTGGAGAGGGAAATACGCATCCGGCTCGACGCCGCCGTCGTGGAGAAACACAAACTCGGCCTGACCACCATCCTCCAGAAGCTCAGCGAGGAGAACGTCGAAAAAACAGGAGGACGCGTCACCGTCGGGCGCCGGGAGATCATCGCCAGAACGACCGGTGAGTTCAAGTCGCTGGATGATATCCGCTCGGTTCTGATTGCCCGCAGAGGACAGAATAAGATACTTCTGGGGGATATCGCCGAGGTCCGAGACGCGCACGAGGACGTGCGGGTGATCACCCGGTTCCAGGGGGAGGATTGCGTAAAATTGTCGGTCCTGAAGGAGGCCGAGGCGAACACAGTGGAGGTGGCATCGGCGGTCGAAAAGAGAATGGCGGAGTTGAAATCGGCCTTTTCCGAAGGGCTGCACATCAGTTACGTGGAGAATCAGGCCACCTACGTGCGCCAATCCCTCAACGGCGTGCGGAACGCCGCCATCGGGGCCGCCGTTCTGCTCATCATCGTGGTTTACCTGTTCCTGGGCAGCCTCCGCCAGGTCATCGTGATGGCCGTGGCCCTCCCGCTGACCCTCGTGCTGAACTTCGGCCTGATGAAAGTGGCCGGCTTCTCGCTCAATATCTTCTCCCTCGGCGGGCTCGTCGTGGCCATAGGCGTGGTGCTGGACAACTCCATCGTGGTGCTGGAGAACATCAGCCGCCTGCACCACCAGCACCCGGAGGACGATGTCGCCCGGCAGGCGGTGGGGGCAACCGACGAGGTGGGGCCGGCCATCGTGGCGGCGACGCTGTCGTTTCTGGCCCTCTTCGTGCCCTTCCTCATCGTGCCGGGCCTGACCAGCCTGCTGTTCCGGGAACTCATCCTGGTGGTGGCCGGCATCGTGGTGATCAGCCTCACCGTCGCCGTCACCGTCACCCCCATGCTGGCGGCCACCCTGCTGGATGAGCACCATGCCCGGCGCGAGAAGACTCGTTTTGAACGATTCTTCGAAGCGGTCACGGAGGGATACGGATGGATTCTTCGCAGGGTCCTGTGGGCCCGGTGGATTGCCATCGTGTTCTTTTTGGGAATCCTCGTCGGCGCAGCGCTGCTGTTCGGGCGGGTCGGAACGGAGTTCCTGCCGCTGATGGACGACGGGCGGCTGATGGTCAAGGTCAAACTGCCGGTCGGCGCTTCGGTGGAGCAGACCGACCGCGCGCTCCGGAAGATCGAAAAACGAATCAGCGACGACCCAACGATAGAGAGTATTTTCAGCCTGGCCGGGGGGCAGGTCCGCGGGCTCTACACCTACGAGATATCGAACGAGGGCCAGCTCGACATCCAGCTCGTTCCCAAGTCCCGGCGCGACGTGAGCACTTCCAAATACGTGCAGAACCTGCGAAAAGAGGTAAGCAAAACACCTCTGCCCGGGGTCAAAGCCATGGCCAAACAGAATCCCATCAAGGGCATCAAAGGAGGCCGGGCATCGGATATCGTGGTGGAGATACGGGGGCAGGATCCCGACACACTGTCCAAACTCGCCGACCGCACCGCCGAGGTTATGCGCGGGACCGAGGGGCTTACCAACGTCTACGTCTCGATGGATTTATCGAGGCCGGAATACCAGGTGCACATCGACCGAACGAAAGCCGCCGAACTGGGCATTTCAGTCGCCGAGGTGGCCAACTCCCTCCGAACTCTGATTACCGGCACGGTGGCGACCCGCTACCGGGAGGAGTCGGAATATTTCGACATCCGGGTCCTGGTGCCGGAGGTGAAGCTCGATAGCCGCGAGGCGGTGGCCAACCTGCCGTTGAAATGTGGTCAGGGGGAGACGCTTCGCCTGCGCGACGTGGCGAAGGTGCTGCCGGCGGTGGGGCCGGTGGAGATCATCCGGGAGAACCAGGCCAAACAGGTCACCGTGGAGGCCGACATGACCGGCGGAGACCTGGCCGGCGCAGTCAGCCGGGTGCGGAGCGCACTGGCGGAGGTCGAGCGCCCCGCCGGCTACGAATTCGCCTTCAGCGGGCGGGCCGAGATGATGTCCGATATGAAAAACACCGTGCTGGCTGTTCTGGCTTTCGCCCTGTTCTTCTCCTTCATCATCCTGACGGTCCAGTTCAACAGCGTGAAGCTCCCGGCGCTGATCCTGGGCAGCGTGCCGGTCTGCCTGGCCGGTGCGATATATCTGCTCTACCTGACGGGCGCTTTTCTCGGCGCCACGGTTATCATCGGCGTGCTCGTGGTCATTGCGGCCACGGTCAACGACGGTGTGCTGCTTCTAACCTTCGCGGGCGAACTCCAGGAGCAGCAAGGGCTCGGAAAATTGGAATCGGTGGTGCGGGCGGCGAAGATCCGCCTCCGCCCGCGCCTGATGACCACCCTGACGACCATGATGGGCTTCCTGCCGCTGGCGCTGAACCTCGGCGAAGGGGGCGCCATGCTCCAGCCGATGGCTGTCAGCGCCATCGGCGGGTTGGGCATGGAGATGGCCGTGGCGCTGTTCCTGATGCCCTGTCTGTACGTTTTCTTTACGCGGGACGGGCGTGAAGCGGACGCCGGTCGTGGTGGGCATACGAGCATGCTTCCGGAAAGGTAATGAACAATGCGACACAACATGGGTTTGCACGGCGGGCAGGCAGTTCTCATCATCGCTGCAATCGTCGCAGCGGGTGCACTGATCGTTCTGGCTGTGCTGCTCTTTTCGAGGGCAGGTCGGCCGCGCGACAGAGGAGCGACCGACGAGGGTGCTTCGGCTGATCCAGTGCCTCTCCAGGGACAGGTGCTGGCCCTGCTGCGGCAGAAGGGCGGCCCGGTATCGCAGGGCGGCTTATGCAGGCAACTCAATGGCGAGCCTCGTGAAGTCGCCCGGGCGCTGCATCGACTGGAAGAAGCGCAACTGATCGAACGCTACTGGCAGCCTGGCCGGAGCGATTATGCCGTGCTGCTCGCCGAAAAGTAGAACGAATTGCCCGCCTGTGCACGCTTCCCCTTGACAGCGGCACCGACGCCGATTAGCATTTAAGCACACGCTTACATAAGTCTCTTTTCCCCAGGTCCAGGAGGTCAGTTATGTGCGGTGGAACGAAAGGATGTCAGAAACCGGAGAATCTGGAGGGCAGGCCCGAGGACTGCTCGCCCGAGCAGATCAGGGAGTGCCACGGCGACGTGGAAGGCCACCCGTGCGAGGAGTCCACGGACTGCGAGCATCCGGAGAAGCTGCAGGGCCGGAAGCCGGGCGACTGCTCGCCCGAGCAGATACGCGAGTGCCATGGCGACGTCGAGGGTCACCCCTGCGTGCAGGGGTAACCGCCCATGCCGGCGCCCGACGAAGAGCTGCCCGATTATTACCCCTGCGTGGCGCGCGACGTGATGGAGATGTGCCGCCCCTGCGAAGGGGTCTGGGTGGACCTGGGCTGCGGCAGCGGGCTCGTGGCTTTTGCGCTGGCGGAACTCTCCGGTAGCGTGCTGGTGCTGGCCGATCCGAACCGCGAGGCGCTGTGGCAGGCCCTGCAGAAGTCCGAGGAACTGGGAATCACGCAGCGGACGGTGACCGTTGTCGGCCGGGCGGAGAACCTGCCGCTCACCGACAGCTCGGTAGACTTCGTGGTCAGCCGCGGCTCGATCTTCTTCTGGGAGGACCGGCCGGCCGGTATCCGCGAGGTGCATCGTGTGCTGCGCCCCGGCGGCCGGGCCATGTTGGGCGGCGGGCTCGGCAGCAGCTATCCCTCGTGGGCCCGTCGGGAATTCATACGGCGCCGACGTGAATCACAACGTACGAAAGGCCCGGAGGCGATGCGGAAGTTCCGCGAGGTGCGGAGGGCGGAGACGTTCCGGCGATGGGCGGCGGAAGCGGGGCTGGACGATTTCCGCGTGGTGGGCGAGGGAGGACTGCCCCCCACCGACCCCGATACCGGTCTGGGCATCTGGCTGCTGTTTCAGAAAGAGAGCGACTGAGATGGCTTCGGTAATTGAAGTGAAGGAGTTCGCGCGCCGCTTCGGCGACCTGGTGGCCGTGGACCATGTGAGTTTCGAAGTCGAAGAAGCAGAGATTTTCGGCTTCCTCGGCCCCAACGGGGCCGGCAAGACCACCACCGTCCGCATGCTCACCGGCGTGCTCGACCCCACCGAGGGCACGGCGACCATTCAGGATCATGACATCCGCGAGGAGTCCCTGGCCGCGCGCGAGCATCTGGGCATCGTGCCGGAGGAGGCCAACGTCTACCTGGACCTGAGCGTCTGGCGCAACGTGATGCTCATGGCGGAGCTCCACGCGGTGCCGCGCGCGAGGCGCTTGAAGGAGGGCGAGCGACTGCTGGACCTGCTGGGACTGGCCGACCGCAAGAGGCAGAAGGCCCGTGCCCTCTCCAAGGGCCTCCGCCAGCGCCTCATGCTCTGCTCCGCCCTTGTCAGCGGTCCCGAGATACTGTTCCTGGACGAACCCACCAGCGGCCTGGACGTGCACAGTTCCCGGCTGATCCGCAGCATTGTGCGGGACATGAACGAGCAGGGGCTGACCGTCTTCCTGACCACGCACAACATGGCCGAGGCCGAGGAGATGTGCGACCGCGTGGCCATCATCGACAAAGGGCGCATCGCCGCCATCGACACCCCCGATCAGCTCCGCGCCGCCATGAAGTCCAACCAGTACGTGACGGTCAGCTTCGAGGCGGACGGTCCTCCCAAAGGTGATCTGGCGGCACTGCCGGGCGTGGAGCGGGTCACGGATGGGCCGGGCGGCTACCGGCTCTACTCGGAGAATCCCGGCCGGGTGGCGACGGAGGTGGCGAAGCTCGCCGACGGCGCGGGAGTGGCCATCGCGGAACTGGCCACCTGCAAGCCCAGCCTCGAGGACGTTTTCCTGCACCTGACCGGCGCGAAACCGGCGGAGGAGGGACAATGAGTGCTGCAATACACACATGGCGCAGGCAAGCACACGGGGTTTTCGTCATTGCCAAAAAGAACGCTCTGCTCTATTACCTCAAACCGCCCGTGCTGATCTTCGGCGTGCTCTTCCCGGTGTTCTTCTTTCTGACCTTCAAGATGGGGAGGCCGATTGCGCCGGAGAACATTGTGCCCGGCATGGTGGCGATGGCGCTCTGGTTCACGGCCAGCGCCGTGGGGCCGCTGGTCACGCCCTGGGAGCGGCGGGCCAGGACCTACGAGCGGCTGATCAGCTCACCGGTATCGCTGCGCGCCATCCTGGCGGGCGACGTCGTGAGCGGGCTGGTCTTCGGCGCATGCCTCTCGGTGGTTCCCATTCTGCTGGGGCTGATACTCACGGACGCGGAGGTGACGAACGTGCCGCTGCTGGTGGGCGGGATAGTCCTGGGCGCGCTGAGCTTTGCTTCCCTGGGTGTCATGCTGGCCGCCCCGCCCGCCAGCAGCCCGTCCAACATCATGCTGCTGTCCAACCTGGTGCGCCTGCCGATGCTGTTCGTCAGCGGCGTCTTCATGCCCATCGCGCAGATGCCATCGTGGGCGCGATGGATATCGCCCATCTCGCCCCTGTCCTACGCCGCGGACGTGATTCGATCGGCTTTCGGTCAGGACGCTTACTTCGGCACGGGCCTCAGCCTGGCCATGCTGGCGGCGTTCACGGCCGTGCTTTTCTGGGGCGCCTGCCGGTTCCACAAGATGTGGCGCGCGAAAGGGCTGTGAAGAAGACCGTTCCCGCCGGGGAAAGAAAAAGATGGAGGCGGCGATGGGATTCGAACCCATGAATGACGGTTTTGCAAACCGTTGCCTTGGTCCACTTGGCTACGCCGCCTTGGATGCGTCGGCTGGACGACAGAATCCATCCTATCGTCCTTGTGGGGGTTACGCCGGCATGGCATAGTGCGCCTGTCACCGGCGCTGCCCGGTATCCCCCCCTACGACAGACCACTGTAGTGAACCCCATCGAAAAAGTCAAGGTTGAACTCGGGCAAACGGACTGTGGTTGCAAGCGCCGGCCTGCCCGCTGCCCGGCATCGCCGCCAAATAAACAGCTCGGGACGGCGCAACGGGCTTAAGTGCACTCGATGAAGCCATGGCCCAACCAGTCGGAAGATAAGGCTGTGGCGGGAACCTTGGGATCGCCGCGCCGCGAAAGCCGCTTCCCTCAGCCGGTTGTGCGGCACAGCGCTTACCCAGATAGGAAAACCGCTGGACTTATGCGACGGCAGGTTGCCTGCCACCCCAGGGGCGGACCTTGTGGGCGTGAGAACTCACACCCACAAGACGGCGACCATCCTGCGTCGAACTGTGCATTGGTACGAGCTACCCAAGGGCTCGTACAATGTACAGTTCTCACAGGAGGTTCTCTGGGGCATCAGGAGCATTGACGAGATGGGGCGCGGGAAGGCTGAGAGGCTTCGAGGCTTCCGGCTGCGAGGTGTCAGCACAGGCACTTCGTCGACGGGCACTTGAGGGAGGGTGTTCTCGGCAGTTCCCTGCGCACCGAGTTTGGGCACGAGCGGATTTTCCTTCTCCGGATACGTCATTACTCCACTATGATTTGCAGATGCGGTATAGGTAGGCGTTTCCACGTCTGCCGACCCGTTCGATTGAGCCCATCTTTCGCAGGCAATAGCAGGCTTTTTGGGCCACAGACCGGCTGATGTTGCCATGTTCGGCCAGGTCGGCAGTGCCGAAAGGCTCTTCCATCTCGTGGGGCAGCAGATCAGCCATCTGGGCCGGGGTCTCCAGCAGGCGAGTTTTGACCACGTCAAGGAGGCGACTCTTCTGAATCACCCAGCCGCGGCGTCGCCAGGCACGTCCCGGCTCGCGGCGCCGCACCTCCTCCATGTGAATCAGGACGATATGGAGTGAGAAGTTCGGATGCGCCAGCAACCGGGGCATATGTACCAGTTCCACGGAGGCATCCAGTTCGGTGCAGTGCTTCGGAGATCTACGCCTGGAGGGTTCGCCCTCACCGTTCTCCGGCAGTTTGAGGAGCCACTTCTGCCGGGCCAGCGGGTAAACGAGCCGAACCGGATGCTGGTCGATCAGTTCCCGCAGCTTGTCCCTCACGGGGTAGAAGTTTCCGGTCTGGACTTCGATCAGCAGGTCATCGCGCACGATGTCTATGACGTATCCGTCGAGCCGCACTTCCAACTCGTCCCCCGGGCGGGCGTACCACTGCTTCAACTCCGCATGGAGCGGGCCCTCGTTCAGCGTCCCGATACCGGTACCCTCTGGCTCAGCCATACGGGCATGATTGCACAACCGTGAAGGTCAAAGCAAACACTGAAAGGCGGTCCGGTTCTGAGGCCCGGGGTTCACCGGCCCCGCCGGCAAGAGCGCGTGGTTGGCGCGGCGTACTGACCCGTCCCGGGTGCGCCGTATTTGACAGCGACGAATCGGACGGTTAGGTTTGCCGGCCGGTGGCGTGAACCCAACCGAGAGATTACTGCGGGGGAATGCGTATGGAACGCACGCCTTTTGGCCTTGTCGTGGCGATTCTATGTGCGGCGGCATCGAGCTCCACCGTGGTTGGGGTCGAGCAAATTGCTGGTGGCGTCGGTCCAGATGGCTGGACCGTCCTTGACAAATCGTCCGACACCCGGGTGATCTATGTGTCCAGTTCCGAGGGGGACGACTCCAATGACGGTCTTACGTCCGAGCACCCCATCAAGACCATAGAGAAGGGTTTCGGCCTCCTCAGGGACGATCATTCCGACTGGCTGCTGCTCAAGCGCGGCGACGTGTGGTACGAGCCGATCGGTCGCATCACCGCCGGCAGTCCGAAAAGCGGCCGAAGCGCGCTCCGCCCGACGGTGATAGGTTCCTACGGCGAGGGGGGCGCCAGACCCCTGCTGAAACTGGGCGACCACCGGGCCGGCCTGAGTGCAGCCGTGAACCGCCCCCACAAGGTCAAGAATCTGGCCGTCGTGGGCATCCATTTCTACGACCAGAAGGGTGATCCCGGCTCGCCCGAGTTCGTCCAGGATCGCAGTAAAAGGGGCGTGGGCATTTCCTGGCTGGCCCCCGGCGAGAATCTGCTCATCGAGGACTGCCGCTTCCAGTACCTGACCGGCGGGGCCATTCAGGGCCGCTCGCCCTGGAAGGGTACTACGGAAGAGGTGTTCAAGAACGTGCAGGTCCGCCGCTGCGTTGCCGAGCACGCCTGGAGTACCAGTGGGCACTGCCAGGGATTCTTCTTCAGCAAGATAGACGGGCTAATTCTGGAGGAGAACGTCCTGGACCATAACGGCTACAACCTGGAGACGGGGGACCGGCCAACGTGGTTCAATCACAACGTGTACATCACCATCGAGTGCGACAACGTGGCGGCGCAGGGTAACATCGTGGCTCGCGGGTCCACGACCGGCATCTACTGCCGGACCAACGGGGTGCTGGAGAACAACCTGTGCATCGACAACTCCCCATCGCTGAACCCGGGCCGCATCAACAAGTTTCGACCCGGCGGCGTGACCGGTCGGATAGCGGGCAACGTCGTCATCGGGGCCGGCGTGCGGGACCTGCGCCAGATTGAAGGACTCAGCGCCGGACCGGCCATCGAGCTGGCCAACGTCAACTACGGCGGGGCCGTCGTGGAGAAAAACATCGTCATCGGTGACCCCCACACCGGCGACGCCGCCTTCAGAATCGGAGGGCACGGCGTCGGGGCCCACAACATCGTCATCAAGAACAACACGGTTTATCGATGGGCGCCGGCGTTCCAGTGCTTTGCCAACGCCGGGCGGGAACTGGCCGGGGGAAAGACCTCGGGTATCGAAGTGCGGGACAATATCTTTGTGGGAGCCGCCGATTACACCCAGGACCTCCTGCAGGAGAGCCGCGGCGAGGCGGGCATAGCGTATCGCGGCAACGTCTGCTATTCGCCCTCCGGCAGCGCCGGAATGGCTCGGCCGGCCCGTGAACGGCCCATTGCCTTCCTAGATCCGGGTCGCACCGTGGCCGCTTACCACGGCACGCTGGGCCGCGAGCCCACGCGCGAAGCCTTCCTGGCCGAGGCCTGCAAACAGAGCAAGTTCAACTGGCGGCCGGAATACAGCGCGGCCGCTGTGATCCAATACATCCGCGATGGTTTCCAGCCGCAGGAGGATGTCGCCGGGGCGGGCGCCGTTGCGCCCCGCGAAGGTCAGCGACCACACCTGGTAGATGCCATAGAGTTCAACGGGCACTGGTACAAGGTCATAGAGGTGGAGGGCCCCTCCTGGGAGGAGAAGAGGCAGATCTGCAACTCCCTGGGCGGCTATCTGTGCTGTGTCGAGACCGCCGAAGAGCAGGAGTTCATCGCCGGCCTGGCCGACGGGCGCTACCTGAGTCTGGGGGCAACGGACAAGGAAGCAGAGGGCGAATGGAAGTGGATAAACGGCGCCCCCTTCGACTATACGGCCTGGATGAGCGGGCAGCCGAATAACTACGGGAGCGAGGAGCATTACCTGGCCACCTACGACGAGGGCCTGTGGGTGGACGTGGCCACGGAGGGTCGCGACTTCTGGATGCCCACCGGTTTCATCTGCGAATGGCAAGGCGCGGCCGAGCGTCAAGGCGAGCAGAGCCCACCATCCGCGAACGCGCCGCAGGGGAAGCGCCGCCCTGACGCGGAGTGATGGAAACAATGGGAGCCGCTGATTCCGCGTTGCTGTTGGGATCGTGCCGGCCTCAGAGACTTTACACCCATAGAGCACAGATGTCGCGCAACGTCCCGATTCACCCTTTTGACGACCGGTTCCTACAGCAGGTCCATATCTCGCAGGTTCAGTGCGGCGGCGGTCACGCTTTCAAAGCTGGTCAGGTTGTGGGTCCGGGCTGGTTCATACACCACGTAGTCCACGCCCGTGGCCACGGCGGCAGTGATGATGGCACGCATATCGAGCACCCCCGTGCCGGGGGTCGTCCAGGTGACCGGCAGGCCCTCCGCGGCCAGGTCCCGCAGATGCGCCACGGGAATTCGCCCCTCGTTCTCCAGCAGGAAGTGCACGGGATCGCTACCGGCGGCGGCGATCCACCCCAGATCTGGCTCGAAGAACACCTTGTCCGGGTCGGTTTCCTGCATCAGTATCTGGATGGCCGGCGTGCGGTGTACCAGCCGCAAAAACTCATGGTCGTGGTTGTGATAGCAGAACTTCATCCCGGCCGCGGCGACCTTCTCGCCGACCCGGTTGTAGCGCTCCGCCTCGGCCTTGAGCTGGTCTTCGCCCTCGGCGGGCCCCCACCAACTCGTGATGTGCTTGACCCCGGCAATCCCGGCCTTCTCTATGACCTGGTCGGGCTCTTCCAGGTCGCCGCGCCCGATGCTGGTGGTGCAGCACTCCAGGCCCAGGTCGGCCAGGCGCTGCTTCTTCTCGCGAATCTCCTCCTCGGGTCCGCTGACGAACGCGCCGCCCTCGACGGCGCGATAGCCCAGCGCGGCGATTCTATCCAAGGCTTCCCAGCAGTCCTCCTGGTCGCCGAGTCCACCGATCAGTCCCAGCTTGTAGTTCATGGCACGCTTCCTTGCTGCAGCAATGAAGTTCAGCCCGGCAGCGCAGCCACCGCGCGACCGAGCGGGTGTGAGGAACCAGTTGGATGACAGTCTGCCGGGAACTCAACTTCTCGTCAACCGGAAAGGCAGCATTAACTCAAGCGTCCGGACTTTTCTGCACTCGCTGTCTTGATGTTTCTGCTGGCCGTTCGGAGGCATTTCCATCCGTCAGAATCAACTCCTCCGTGCGAGGCCACGCCCTGTGGTTTGGCATGGACGTTTTTTGAGGCGGGACAAAGGTCCGCTGGCTGACCCACCTCGCTTGAGAGGCATGTTTCGGCGTGGGATAATAGGCTGCATCCGGGGCTGTCGACCGGCCCTCTGCTGAGAAGCCATGGAGGGGCTCGCGGGCGCTGGTTCTGTTTTCGTGCGGGGAATGCTGGCACTCAGCCCCGCGCCATTTCCGTCCCGCTGATGCACAATAGGCGGAATCGCGTAGCCGTCATACTTCCGAGGGAGTGATCGAAATGCGATATGTCCTTTTCCTCGCCCTTTTGTCCACGGTCGTGGGCGCAGGGCTAAGTGACGCGGCATGGACACTCCACAGCATCGATGATGAAGGGCGCGGGGCCGACGGGGTGCGGATGATGGACGTCAACGGCGACGGGCTGCTGGACATCGCCAGCGGTTGGGAAGAACAGGGCGAGACGCGCGTCTACCTCCACCCCGGCCAAGACAAGGTCCGGGAGGAATGGCCCAAAGTGGTGGTCGGTACGCCGAAAAGGCCGGAGGATGCCGTCTTCTGCGACCTCGACGGAGACGGAGCGGTGGACGTGATCAGCTCCACCGAGGGAGTGGGGCCCGGCGTCGCCTTCCACTGGGCTCCCCAGGACCCCGGGGATTACATGGACGCCTCGGCGTGGGAGACGAGGTCTTTTCCCGGGACAGACCGGAGGGGGTGGATGTTCTGCGTTCCGCTGCAGCTCGATGGCAGGAACGGTCCGGACCTGGTCTGCGGCGGAAAGCGCAACGACCTCGTCTGGTTCGAGGCGCCGGAGAACCCCCGCGTCCTGGCCGCGTGGAAGAAACACGTCATCAGCTCCGAGTGTGACGACGGCTGGACGATGGGTATCTACGCCGAAGACATGGACGACGACGGCGATCCGGACATCGTGTGGACGACCCGGAAAGGCGAACACGGGGGCGTGCGGTGGATGGAGAATCCCGGCCCCGGCCCGCGCCAGGCGGCTCCCTGGACGATGCACACGCTCAGCCCGGAGCCGGCCGACTACATGTTCGGCGACGTGGCGGACCTGGACGGGGACGGCCTGCCGGACGTGGTCGTGCCCATACGCCAGCGCGACGTGATGTTCTTCCGGATGGCCGCTCCGGGCGGCCAGCAATGGGAGGTACACCGGATTCCGTACGACCCGGCCGGAGGCCTGAAAGGCGCCGGCGTGGGAGACGTGAATCTGGACGGCAAGAAGGACATCGTGCTCACCTTCGAGGGGCGCGGTCCCGTCCGGCTCGAATACGAGAACAGCCCCACCGAAGGCCCCTGGCGGGAGGTGCCCCTCAGCGGCCACGGCGGCAAGCAGGACCTGGTGCGACTCTACGACGTCGACGGGGACGGCGACCTGGACCTGTTCACCACCATCGAGGGTAACAGGCAGGTTGTCTGGTACGAGAATCCCACCAGGACTCCCCACCGGCATGTGGACTGGAAGCTGGCTTACTCGGACCCCTGCACCGGCGACTGGCGCGAGAACTGGTCGCTGGACGGCGACTCCAGCGTCGTAACCGGTTCGGAGGGGATGACCTTCTACGCCGACAAGGGCCACCACGACGTGCTCTGGTTCAGGCCCGTCATCGAGGGCGACATAAGGGTGGAGTACGACTACCTGAACTTCCCCACGCGGGGCGGCACCACCATCCTGTTCATCGAGGCCTCCGGGAAAGATGGCGGCCAGTATCCCGAGGACATCCTGCAGTGGTCCGAGGCCCGCAGTTCCGGCCGGTACTCCCTGTACAAGGGCGAGATGAACTACGTGAGCGTCAGCTACAGCAACCCGCAGAACGAGGTGCGGTTGCGCCAGTGCCCGGGCTTCCAGGTCATCGCGCGGCACGAGAACGCGAACATGTTCCAGCCCGGCCAGCTCCACCACATCGTGGCAGAGAAGGTGGGGCGGCAGATGCGGTTCACCGTCACCAACCGGCACTCGGGCGTGCGCAAGAGCTTCGAGGCGACGCTGGCCGAGCAGCCGGCCATAGCGCCCGGTCGTATCGGCCTGCGCAACATGAACAACCGGAAGGTGAGATACTCGGATTTCAAGCTTTACGTCCGGAAACCGTAAAGCCCCCACGAAGGGACGCATGATGCAGATAAAAGACGTGGTGATACTCAAAGTTACGGGCAGGATTCCCTCCAGCGCCGTGGGACTGCCGGGGGAGCCGCTCGAATCGGACGATCCGCAGCCGCTGGAGCACTACTACCTGCGGATCGTCACGGGCGACGGCTCCGACGGCCTCTACGGGCCCATCCGCCAGGACCAGGCCTTCTACGTCGTCACCGGGCTCCGACCGGCACTGATCGGGCTGGACCCCCTGGCCGGCACGCACGTGTGGGCGGAGCTGACAGGCCGGTTCCGCCGCCACGGCCGCACCGGCCTCTTGATGATGGCGACCAGCGCCGTGGACAATGCCCTGTGGGACCTGCGCGGCAAGCATTTCGGCGTCCCCGTCTACCGGCTGCTGGGCGGTCCCACCCGGCCACGGATACGTGTCTACGCCAGCATGCTGGGCCTGGCCGGGAAGCCGGAAGGGGCTGCGGACAACGCGCGGCGTGCCGTGGAAGCGGGTTACCGTGCCCAGAAGTGGTTCTTCCCCGCACGCACGGCGTCCGTGCCCCGTGAGAGGGCGCGTAACATGGAGTGTGCGCGGACGGTCCGCGGCGCCGTCGGCGACGAGGTGGAGCTGATGTTCGACGCCGTCATGGCCTGGGACCTGGAGTTCGCCCTGAAGATGGCGCGGGCGCTGGAAGAGGTCAACCCGAAGTGGCTGGAGGAACCCGTCCACGCCTGCCAGCCGGACGGCTTCGCCCGCATCAAGCGGGAAACGGGCATCCCCCTGGCGGCCGGGGAGCATCTCTATACCCGGTGGGACGTGCGGGCCTACCTGGAGCGGGGACTGCTCGACTTCGTGCAGGCCGACCCGGACTGGACCGGCGGCATCACGGAGCTGACCCGCATCTGCGCCCTGGCCGAGAGCCACGGGGTGAAGGTCTGCCCGCACGGACACACGGTGAACGCCGCAGCGCACGTGATCGCCTCGCAGCCCGAATCGCTCTGTCCCCTGCTGGAGTACCTGATCCGCTGGGCTCCTCGCCAGCAGTGGTTCCACAAGGACCCGCTGGTGCCGAAGGACGGATTCGTGGAGTTACCCGCCCGAGCCGGCCTGGGCATCGAGCTGGACGAAGACAAGGTGGAACACCGGGAGGTCGTTTCATGGACGTGACGCCTTCGAGAAACACGCGCCGTGCTGAGGATCACAGCCCCCTGAACCGACGAGAGGTTCTCAAGTCCCTGGCCGCCGCCCCCGGCGCGCTGGCCTTGACTCGTTTCTTCACCCCCGCGGAGACAGACGTACAGCAGCCCAACGTGATCTACATCTTGGCGGACGACCTCGGTTACGGCGACGTCGGCCCCTACGGCCAGCAGAGGATACGCACGCCGAGCCTGGACCGCATGGCCGCCGAAGGCATGCGGTTCACCCGGCATTACGCCGGCAGCACCGTGTGCGCCCCCTCGCGCTGCTCCCTCATGACGGGCAAGCATATGGGCCACGCGGCCATTCGCAGCAACGGCGCCGGCCCCCTGCCCGCCCGCGAGGTGACGGTCGCCGAGGTGATGAAGGAGGCCGGCTACGTCACCGGCGCCGCGGGCAAGTGGGGTCTTGGTAAGACCGGCTCCCCCGGCGATCCCAACCAGCAGGGCTTCGATTACTTCTTCGGCTTCCTCAGCCAGACACGGGCGCACCGCTACTACCCCGAATACGTGTGGCGCAACGACCAGAAAGTCCCCCTGCCCGGCAATCACGGCAAGACCGGCGACACCTACGTCCATGACCTTTTCACCGAGGAAACACTGGAGTTCATCCGGCGCCACCGGGACGAGCCCTTCTTCTGGTATCTGCCCTACACCATCCCGCACGCCGACGTGACGGTGCCGGAGGACTTCCTGCGCGAGTACCTGGGCGAATTCCCCGAGGATCCGCACCAAACCGACAGCGGCTACTATGTGGACCAGCCCACCCCCAACGCCGCCCGCGCCGGTATGATCAGCCGCATGGACCAGGACGTGGGACGCATCCTGGACCTCCTGCAGGATCTGGGCATCGACGGTCGCACCCTGGTCATGTTCAGCAGCGACAACGGCCCCTGCCCCGCCCGTCTGCGGCTGCGCCGGTGGCGCACTGCTGCGTGTGGGTCAATCTTGACTCAGGATGGGAGGACGGCATGAGTAGCCCTAAGCGGGAGTTGGATAGGCGGAAGTTTTTGACAAACACGGTCATCGGGGCCACGGCTCTTGGAGCAGCGTCGCTCTTGCTCGGGTGCGGCAAGAAAGAGGAAGAGACTGCTGAGCCGGAAACGGAGGCAATGGCCCGTCTGGGCTGCTGCGGTAAGGACTGCGAAGCCTGCGGCAAGTGCGCGGGTTGCCAGGTGGAGGGCAAGGCGGAATGCGCCGTTCGCAGTTGCTGCATGGAGAAGCAACTGGCCAACTGCGGCGAGTGCGCCGGCAAGGCCGACTGCCAGAAGCTGGCGGACTTTGCGGCCAAGAGCGAGATGAACAAACAAGCGGTCTCCCGGCTTATGTGACCCGGTGCCTGCATCGGATCGTGTCACCTCCGGGCCGTCCGAGTCTACGTATCGACTGCCGGCCCCCATCCTGCATGGGCGCCGGCAGTCCCTCGTGTGCCGAGCATGTTCGAGAGCCTGGAGGTGCAAGTCCTCCGCCCAACCTGATG
>CAZNGS010000084.1:0-17502 GCA_964572825.1 uncultured candidatus Brocadiaceae bacterium | reverse complement strand
ACTCGCTGAGGAATGGTGTAACGGTAACACACCTGACTCTGGATCAGGCATTCCAGGTTCGAATCCTGGTTCCTCAGCCACACTGTACATCCCTGGCCCCATCGTCTAGCCCGGTCCAGGACGCCGGACTCTCATTCCGGTAACAGGGGTTCGAATCCCCTTGGGGCTACCATAAGTTCGGCGGCGTGTTCGGGCTCCGGGCACGCCGTTTTTTCATGCCTCCGATCATGGGCGCACGCCCGGTCTCCTGCACCGAGAACGCCACTCGGATCAGTGCAGGGCATAGACGTTCCCGTCGTCGCTGCCCACGTAAACGGCGCCGTCGGCCGGACAGGGCGAGCAACCGATCTTGCCTCCGGTGCGGAATTGCCACCCCGGTTTTCCGGTCCGCGCGTCCAGGGCGTAGAGATGGCCGTCGTCGCAGCCGAAGTAGAGGACCCCGTCCCGGGCCGACACCGAAGGGGCGGAACGGATGGCCCCGCCGGCCTGGAAAGACCAGAGCTCCTCACCGCTGTCCAGGTCCAGGCAGTACATCTCCCCGTGGTCCGAGCCGATGTAGGCCTTCCGCTCCCAGACGGCGGGCGAACACAGCAGCACCTCCCGCACCGTGGCAACATCCCCGGACAGGGAGGTGACCTTCTGCCAGCGCTGCTGGCCGGTCTCCAGGTCCCGCGCGATGAGGGATGCCCCTCCGGCCCCGATGCCGCCGCCCACGTTGCTGGTGGCCTCGAGTATGAGGCCCTCGGCGACGGCGTCCACGTTGTGGGCCGACCACGCCCCTCCGTTCCCGACGATGAAACGGGCCTCTTCGATCAGGCAGACGTCGCCGTTCTGAATGAGCAGTCGCGGCAGGAGCGCCACCGAGCTGAGCCGCTCGTCTCCGTATCCCCGGAAGCGAACTCCCTTCTGCCTCCACACCTCTTCGCCGTTCGCGGCGTCGAAGCCGACCGGCCCTTCCATGAACACCAGGCCGTGCGCGACGGCCGGGGAAGTGCTGATCGGCCCGGACCCCTGGGCCCGCCAGAGCACCGATCCGTCGGCGGCGTCCACGGCGTAGAGCCGACGGTCGTTGGCTCCAAAGTAAACGACTCCATCCACAACGCAGGCGGAGGAAACAACGCCGCCCTCGACGGGCACGCGCCATTTCTCCCGGCCGGCCTCCGCGTCAAGGGCATGGAAGTGACCGCCGCTCGAACCGACGTAAACCGCGCCGTCGAAGACAACCGGTGAAGACCTGACGGGCCCGCCGGTATCGAACCGCCACTTGACGCCGTCCAGTTCGGCCACGCCCCGAGAATCATAGCTGCCCGTCCGGTGCAGATTGCCCCGCCAGACGGTCCCGGGTCCGCCGGGTCCATCCGTGGCCTGCAGCAGGTCGTAGTCGTTCGGATCGATGTCGATCGCCTTCGGCCATTCGGCCAGCGGCTCTTTCCCATCCCTCGGGTGCGTGCCCGCCGTGCAACGCACCACGCGGAACCCGAAATCGGGATAGTAAGTGGTCATGGGGGCAGAGTCCCAGCGGCCGGACAGGAACGATCCTCCCGCGTAGCAGGGGTTGCAGATGGGGGCAAAAGCTTTCTCGTAGTCCCAGGCCCAGAAGGGACTGTGCTTGGGATTGTTTTTATCCAGCTCATAAGGACGAGTTTTCACGCGGCCCGGTTCGGTGCTCCAGAGCCACTCCTGGACGTTGCCCATGACATCGTAAAGGCCGAACGGATTGGGTTCTCTGGCGCCCACGCGGTGGCTGCGCCCGCCCGAGTTCAGCGGTCCCCAGCGATACTGCCCGGCGGGAGCTTCACCGGCCCAGAAATGCAGGTTGCCCGTGCCGCCGGACGCGGCGTAGTGGAACTCGGCCAATGTGGGCAGACGGTAGCCGTCGGCATCCCACCGGCAGAACAGCCACGGCTGATTGTAGATGGCATTGGGATCGTAGTCGCTGTACCACTTCTGGCCCGCGGCCGCCATCTGTGGGCCGGAAACCTTGATCGGTCGGTACGTGAACGCCTTCCGGTAGACCTTCGTCCTCTCCGGGTCGGTGTAATAGCACGGCGTCCTGCCTTCCATCTCCGAGAGCGCGTTGCACCAGACCAGCAGATCGTGCCAGTGCAGGTGCGTGACCGGTTCCTCGGGGCTGTGAATGAAGCAATACCAGTACATGCTGCCCATGTCGCCGGTGAGGCTGAACTCGTAGCCGTTGGCCTCGGCCCACTGAAGCACCCGCTTCCAGACCGCGTACGTCACTTCGTGCTTCCCGATCCGGAAGGGGGAGACGGTCACTTCGATGCGGTTCGTATGGTCGTCTGCCTTGAAGGGGAACGTCCCGCCGTCCAGCTCCGCCATCGTCAGCACCGGTTCGTGCGCAGGCTCCGCCTCTGCGCGCGCGGCGGTGCGCCGGTTCCGGGAGAAGGTCCACACGGGCGGCCTGCCCTTCGCGTCACCGGTCGAGACCATCAGGCGCGGCCCGGGCAGTCCCGCTCGCCGGCACACGGGCCGCAGGCCGATGTTGCCGTTTCCATCCCAGGGCCGGTCGCCGTAGGGGCTGGCGGCATTCTCGGCGTCCCCGGGGTCGGCGGGGTAGTTGAAGTCCCCGCCCATCACGGTGATCCGCTCGTGCTCAGAGGGGGGTATACGTCCCCATAGGTCCAGACGAGCTCCCACACGTTGCCGATCATATCGTAGATGCCCAGCGCGTTGGGCCGCCGGCTGCCCACCGGCGCGGTCGAGCCCCGACTGTTGGCCCCCACGACCGCTTCGGCGGGAGAGCCACCGGCCTCACCGGAGTTGAAGGCGGCCACCCATTCTGCAACCGTGGGCAGCCGGTGCCCGTCCGCCTCCCACCGGACGTAGATTGCCGGATCGGGTACGGTGTGATAGACGGGATTCGGCCGACCGTGTTTTCCCGGCTCCGTGGCGGCCCTGCGCTCGGCGCGGGTCCAGAGGTGCTGGTTGCGGAACACCGTCTGGAACTCTGGATCGGTGTAGTAACAGGGCGTTTTGCCCTCGAGATGGCTGAGGGTGTTGCACATGGCGAGCGCGTCGTAGAAGGTGAAATTGGTGGCCGGCTCGTCGGCGCTGTGCGGCACATTGCCGAAGAGCATGCTGCCCATGTCGCCGAACTTCCGATAGACGTAGCGGCCCTCCAGGGTCCAGAACGGGGCGTCTCCCCAGTCGTGAACGTCCTTCCACTTCGCGTAGGGCCACTCACAGGTGGCGCTCCAGAACGCGGGAACATCCCGGCGGGAGGGGACCTCGACCATGTCCAGGTTCAGGCTGCCCCGCTCCGGCCGATGCACGACGGCGTCCGCCTCGAACCCGTACCACTTCAGGTGCGCCTGGGTCCCTTTCAGGCTGTTCTTCGCCAGGTACCAGCCCACGGCCCGAACGTCCTCGAACCGGTGCGGCCGGAAGTCCGCCCCCTCCGGGTCGAAGTGGATCAGGTGCCCCTGCGGCTCGTATCGGGCCCACGTGGCCCTGGTGGGATGGACGGTGAAGACACGCCCACTGTTGGGCGCGTAGCCCTCCTCCGGAATGTCCAGCTGGTCGGTGTCGGAGATGTAAAGCTCCTCCCCGTCCATCACGACCATGCGCACGTCGTCCCAGCCCAGCCAGTAGCGGCGCGTGCAATGCGACGCCAGGCGGCTGGCGTCGTCGAAGCTCACCCGGTAGCGGTCGCCCCCGTTGAGGAAATCCTGCTTCTTCCACAGGATGGTGAAGTAGCAGCGCAGCACGCTGTCCGCCCGGTGCTCGTTGGCCTGGCCCTGTAGCGGGTGGTCCTCGGCCCGGGGGTCATAGAAGGGCCCGGAATGGTCGGGGTTGTAGCCCTGCTCGACCCATACGCGATGTTCGCCGGGCTCAGAGTTGCCGATGTACCAGCTCGCGCCGCCGTAGAAGCGACTGTTCCAGCGCTGCGGGAAGGCCATGTGCATGGGCCATTGAGGGTTGCTCAGCGGCGTGGTCAGGCTGAACGGCAGGGAGGCGACGTAATCGTCCTGCGCCTCCCCGTCGCCGTCCACGTCGAAGTCCCGGCGGACCGTGAGCGGGTCCTGCACCAACTCCGCGCGGGCGGCCGCCACGGGACCGTCGGGATGACGCCAGCTCATGTACGTGCTCAGACCGTGCCGGGTCCACTTGTCCGCATAGCTGACGATGCGGCAGGGGTAGGGACGTGTGGGCGCATCGGCCGGTGGCGCACCGGGTTCCCACACCTTCTTGGGTCGTGCGGCGGCCAACGGATCGACGCTCATGCCGTCCGGCCCGATCGCTCCCGTCAGCGGCACGCGGTCGGGGCGCTGCCCGGCGGCCAGGCAGGCAAACAGCCCGAGCAGGAACAGGCTCCCGATCCCGCCCAGAAACCACCTCGCCATCTTCCACCCCGTATCCGCCCTGCCTGCTCGTCTCATTCTGCGCTCCATTCCCGGAATGATGAACGGATACTCTACCGTATGCCGGCCATATCGGCTTTTGAATCCAGATTCGTCACCCAATCTTCCGGCGCCTCCAGGGCCCGCAACTCGGCGATCATGGACTCATGCAGCTCACGCGCCACTTCCGGATGCTGCTTCAGCCGATCCTCGCTCATCTCGGGGTCCGATTCCCGGTCGAAGAGCTTGGGCGGGTTCTCGCGCGCCCATGCGCCGTAGAGCCAGCGGTGATCCGATATTTCGGCGAAGTTTCTGAACGAAGCAGTGATCGCGCGGCTTCGCCACTTGATTCCCCGCCCTTCCGTCAGCGGCAGGAAGGACTCTGAGAGCACGGTTTCCGGCACGTCGACGTCCAGAAACTCCAGGATGGTCGGCATCAGGTCGGCCGGCTGGACCAGTTCTTCGATCGAACCGGGCTCATGCTGCCCCGGCATCCGGACCATCATAATGGGATTGGCGATGGGGTCCAGCAGCGGGACGAATACGCGGGACTCCCCCCTCGCCGCGCCTTCCCTGCTCTCCCGGTAGCCCAGTCCCTTGCCCACCTGGCCCCCGTCCGACGGGTAGCCCAGGTAATGGCCGTGATCGCTCAGGAAGACCACCATCGTGTTCTCGGTCAGCCCCAGCAGGGCCACGGTATCCATGAGCCGTCCGAACCACCGGTCCACCATGGTGCACTCGCCGGCGTAGAGCGCCCTCAGGTGCTCCAGTTCGCGCTGGCCGTACCGGTCCGCCGAACCGTACTCGGCCCAGGCGTAGGGGATGCCCTCGTAATCCGGATCGTAGAGGTCGGTCAGCCACACGGGCGGGTCCCACGGCTCGTGGGGATCGAAGGTGTCGATGTAGAGGAAGAACCCGTCTCGGTGGTAATTGCGCGTGAGCCACTCGATGGCGGTGCTGAAGGTTTGGGGCGTCGTCCAGTCCATCTCCCGGACGCGTCGCCGGCCCTGGCTGCAGATCTTGCGGAACTGCTCGCCCCCGTCCCTGGCGCTGAAACGAATCCTGCCCTTTCCAGTGGGCGGCCTGTAGGCCTGCTCGTCGTAGTAGTCGGTCCACCAGATGTCGCCTTCCGATCCGCGGGACCAGTGAAAGCCGTCGAAGCCGCGCATGAAGGTCAACTGCGCGGAGCGGAACAGGTGCGGCGTGTCGGCCGAGCAATAGGTGGAGATCCCCGCCTCGGACAGCAGTTCCGTCAGAACCACGTCCTCGGGCTCCAGCGGCTGCCAGGGGCGCTCGGCGAATGAAAAGCGTCCCGTGAACATGTCCGTGCGCTGCGGAATGGTGGCGCAAGAACCCATGCGGAAGTTCGGGAAGTCCCAGGCCTCCCGTGCAAACCCGTCCAGCGCGGCAGTCTTGATCCACCCGTTCCCGAACGCACCCACGTGGTCGCGGCGAAAGCTGTCCGACATAACGACAATGACGTTCATCGGCTCCGTTCTCCTGCTCAGCCAGCAAGGCAAAGTTGCACCTGGTCCAGCCCGTCGGGCGAACCCGGCGCCCGGATGGCCCATTGTAGCGCGGTCAAGACCCGGAAGCACATGGGCGCCAGGTTTACCGCAGCACCTTTCCGCGTTTAGCCGGACGCCCGGCTAAAGCTCTCGTCGAGCAGCCGCTATGGTTGCACAAAGGTGGACCGGGCGGGCACAGGTCGACGGACACGGACGAACACGAACCTGCACGGACAGTGCCCGGCCCTTCTGAGGTGCATTTGCGCTCCTGACCTGGGATCGGCGGAGGTCGTCTTTCTTCTCTGGAGTGCCCGCGGCCTGCCCCGACACACCCTTCACAAGCTCCTTCCGCATCCTGTCCGACAGACTCCCGGCGGATTGCCGTGTCACATCCTCCTTGCCAGCACGTCCAGCGGCCGGTATGATGGCCGCCCTTATGAGTCTCGTTGCCTTCTGCCAGAGCGGCAGATGCGTGATGCGCTACCTCTACGGACTGTGCCGTCTCCTCTGGATCATAGCCTTGCCGGGCATGTGTGCGCGCGGCGGGACGGCTCGCCGCTCTGGGCTCTGGAAGCGGCCGGTCTGCTGCTGATCCTGGTGCCCGGTCCGTTTCTCGACTTTGTGCTGTGGTGTGCGCACAGGTCTATACGTGACCGGCTGTTTTCCATGGACATTGGCCTGGCGATGGTTCGTGTCGCGGGTGTCGGTCTGCTCGTTTTTGGCGCGGTCTACGCATTCAGAGCTTTCCGGGCCCGCTGGCCGAAGGGCAGGCGCTGGGTCGCCGGTCTCGGCGCAGGCGCTCTGTCAATATTCTTACTGGCGATACCGGTGGGGGCGATCATGCGGGTCAGGCGTGGGCCGGATCCGGGAGCCCTGCTGCAGGCGCTGGCACTGGTCCCAATGCTTATAGCTGTGGCTTTGTGCAATTTCGGATACTCCGCAGTTGAGTGGGGCAATCAGGTCCTGGCCGCTTCGGCAGTTTCCCTTTTCGCCACAGGATACGCGCTCCAGGAAGGGGCAGCGGTTAAGTGAATTGAGGTAAATGCCTTTTGGCTGCCAAACAGCCGGCGCGGCGCGAACGCCGCGCCTACCTCTTGGGGTAGGTCCGGCGTCTCGCCGGACCGGAGTTCGTACGATCTGGGGAGCCGGGCCTTGCCTTCTGTCCAGGTAGTTGAGCCAGCGTGCCCTCAGCGCGTCGGGTTTCGCAAACCGGAAAAGATTTATCTCGTATCGCTCAACTAGAGCAGGCAGCGCGACACGGGGGCGGCTGCTGCGTGACTTCCGATTCTAAGGACCTCTAACATTTACGTTCTGCGAACGACGAGATTGCCGCGGGGCTTCACCCGCCTCGCGATTACCTCGTGGTTTGGTCGTAGGTCCTTGCGATCCCGCCCCGGTGGGAGAAGCAATCTCGCCGTAATTGTGACGACCCCGGTAGACGAAGGTCGGGGACCACGAGGGAGGCAAATATGACCGAAACGGTTGAAGGCGCAAGAGAGCCGGCCTGGCCCCCCGAAAGCAACGTGGCGCGCTGGCTGCGACTGGGCACCGCCGCCGTACTCCTTGTGTCCCATCTTCTCGTTATAGTGGGTATAATCGGCGTCGGCCTGGCAGGCTTTCCCCTGCTGCACCCAAGGGGCGGCTGGACGCAGATGGCACTTTCGAGTTTCGGTCTCGGTGTCCTGCTGGGCGCGCTATTCCTGTTCCAGGGACCGATGCGCCTACCGCGCCTTGGCACCGCTACGGCATGGCTTGCCCTCAGGATCTCGGGGACCGTCACCAGCCTGATAGGCGAAAGCATGGACTGGCCCGCATGGGTGGGGCTGGCTGAATTGGTCATACTCGGGGGCCTCGTCGGCTATCAGATGGTCGCCGACGTGAGGCAACTGGTACATCGCCATAGGGATACGTCCTGGCGACGGGCGCTGTTCCCAGCGGGGTCCTTCCGGGTTGTCGTCCTCCTGACGGTCCCCACCATCCTCCTGGTCGGGGCGTACGCCTGGGGGAAACTGCGGCGCCGGCAGTATGGGCTCGCCCGGGAGCTCAGTGCGTTTCACAGGCTGGCTGTTTCGGGGCAGGAAGAGGCCGTGCTGGGCTTTCTTGAGCGCAAACCGGAGGCCCTGCAGCGTCGCAGTTACCGCGACGCAACTGTTCTTCGCGCGGCCGCCGCGGGCGGGAACGTGCGCCTCATCAAGGCCCTGATCGTGAAGGGGACAGTGATCGACGCGCCGGACGACGCGGGACTGACGCCGCTGGACTGGGCAGCTATTCTGGGACACGCGGAAGCTGCCGATGTTCTGCGCAAAGCCGGCGCCGAGGCGGATCTGCTCAGCGCGACAGCCATCGGAGACCGGGAGGCGGTTCTGGAACTGCTGGAGGAGGAAGGGCTCCCGCCCCATCCCGGGCCCGCCGGGTACACGCCGCTGCACATGGCCCTGAGATTCGGCCACGACCGGATCGCGAGGGCCCTGGTAGAGCAGGGCGCCCCGGTAAACGCGGCTGCAAGAGGCAGCCTGAAGACGACGCCCTGGCTGGAGGAACTAAACGATGAAGACCGCAATCGGATCAGCGCTCTTTTCGCAACAGGGGCAGTCACTCCCCTGCACGAGGCCGTGGGCGCGGGCAGCCCGGAGATGATCGAACTTCTGATCGAACGCGGCGTCAGGGTGAACGCCCGAGACGAGGCGGGACTGACCCCCCTGCACTGGGTCGTGATCCTGGGCAGAGCCGAGGCCGTCGAGCGCCTCCTGGTGGTCGGCGCCGAAGTCGAACTGCTCGACGCCAGCGGGCGGGGGACGGTGGAACGGGCGTTGCTGAAAGGCCGTGACCGAATCGCGGACATTCTGAGGGGATACTCCTTGATCGGCAAGTCGGCCCGCTAACTGGCGGACAGGCCGTTCCCCGGCTGTCTCGGCGGCGCTGCCAGCCCGTACGTACGCGTCCGGTCCGTGCTCGCCGCCCGTTTGTGCAGCCGAAAGTGAAAGGGGACTTGACAGAGGCAAACAGGACTGTTATACTCCCCTTTAATAGGATTTAATCAGTCTCATAAACGGACATGGCAATCGTAATGCGAGAAATGGATTACGCGCTCCGTGCGCTGGCCTGTCTTGCGCGGGCGGACGGTTGCCTGCCGGTCAGCGCGATCGCGCAAACCGAGGCCGTGCCGGAGAGTTTCCTGCGCAAGATCATGCAGACGCTTCACCGGGCCGGCTTCGTCCGCAGCGAGCAGGGGCCGTTCGGCGGCTACGCCCTGGCCGTGCCAGCGCAGGAGCTTTCGGTGCTCGACGTGTTGGAGACAGTCCAGGGACCGCTGGTCATGAACGAGTGTTTTGCCAGCGAAGATATTTGCTCTCGAACTGCTCACTGCAACCTGCGGAAGCGCCTGCGCAAGCTGCAGGCAGAACTGGAAGCTATGCTGGACCGGATCAAGCTGCACACCGCGTTCGGCGAGGTCGAGGGGGTGCGGTGAGTGCGCGACGGAGGACGCCGCACATGAGTGCTGCGTGTGCAAAAGCCGGAGGGTTTCCTTTCGATGGTTGTCCGAAAGATCGTTAAGATAGATGAAGAGAAGTGCAACGGGTGCGGCGAGTGCCTGCCGGGCTGTTCCGAAGGGGCGTTGCAGATCGTGGACGGCAAGGCCCGGCTGGTTGATGAGCGGTACTGCGACGGCCTGGGGGATTGCCTTGGCACGTGCCCGCAGGGGGCCATCTCGGTGGTTGAGCGGGAGGCGGACGAGTTCGACGCCGAGGCCGTGGAAGAACACCTCCACCGCGACAGAGTACCGGTTTCGGGCTGTCCCGGGGTGGCGTTGCAGGATTTCGACCGGTCCACTTCGGCCGCACCTTCCGGGGATGCGCGGGAGCGTGAGGCTGAGAGCGCTCTGACACAGTGGCCGGTTCAGATGGAACTGGTGCCGGCGGGGGCTGAATTCCTGGACGGGGTAGACCTGCTGCTGGCCGCAGACTGCGTGCCGTTCGCCATGGACGGTTTTCATGCTCGCTTTTTGAGGGGCAGGAAGCTTCTGATCGGGTGTCCCAAACTGGACGACGCCGGGCGCTACGCGCAGAAGCTGACACAAATCCTTCGGGGGCACGAGCTGAGCTCGCTCACGGTCGTTCACATGGAGGTGCCGTGCTGCTACGGTTTGATGGAGCTCGTCCGAAGGGCGATGGTGGAAAGCGGCAGCGATGTGCCCGTCCGGCAGGTGGTGATTAGCATCCGCGGCACGGTCAAAGACGAGCAACCGGCCGGGCTGCACGCCGCTTCTTGAACAACCCGGGCTGACAGCCCACAGGCCAGGGAGCCTGTGCTACAACACCCGGGTTGACTGCGGGCGAATGGGGGACGGCAGGGCGCGCGCCGAAGAGCCCTGCGTCCGAGGTCGATGCTGTCATGAGAGCACTGGAGGTGCAGACATGGTCGAGCAGCTGAAGGACGGAGTCTACTGGGTCGGCATCGTGGACTGGGGACTGCGCCACTTCCACGGGCACGAGCTTTCCACGCACCGAGGGTCCACCTACAACGCCTACCTGATCTTGGACGAAAAGACCGTGCTGGTGGACACCGTGTGGGGGCCATTTGCCGAGGAACTGTTACCCCAAATAAGCGAGTTCGTCGATCCCCGCCAGATCGACGTCGTGGTGGCGAACCACGCGGAATCGGACCATTCGGGCGGACTGCCGACGGTGATGGAGGCGGCGCCCGACGCCGAACTTGTGGTCTCGAAGCGGGGAAGGGAGAGCATTGAAGGCCATTACCACAGGCCCTGGAATTTCCGCACCGTGGAGACGGGCGACCGGATCGACATCGGTGAGAACGAACTGATCTTCGTCGAGGCGCCCATGCTGCACTGGCCGGACAGTATGTTCACCTACCTGACCGGCAAGAACATCCTGATGCCCAACGACGCCTTCGGCCAGCACTACGCGACGGCCTATCGCTTCAACGACCAGGTGAACCAGAAGGAGCTCTACGAAGAGGCGCTGAAGTACTACGTCAACATCCTGACGCCCTTCAGCGCACTGGTCGCAAAGAAGATCGACCAGTTGCTGGGGCTGGAGCTGCCGGTCGAGATCATCGCGCCCAGTCACGGAGTGATCTGGCGTGACGACCCCATGCAGATAGTGGAGAAGTACCGCAAATGGGCCGCGCAGGAACCCGAGCCGCGCGCCGTGATCCTGTACGACACCATGTGGCAGGCCACCCGCCGGATGGCGGAGGCCATCAGCGAGGGTCTGGCCGCAGAGGGAGTGGACAACAAGGTGCTGCACATGGCCGTCACCGACCGCAACGACGCGCTGGTGGAGGTGTTCAAGGCCCGGACGGTGGTGATCGGAAGCCCCACCGTGAACAACGGCGTGCTGCCGACCATCACTCCCCTGCTGGAAGACCTGCGGGGGCTGAAATTCCGCAACAAGCTGGGGGCCGCTTTCGGCTCATACGGATGGAGCGGTGAATCGGTCAACCTGATTGAAGACCACATGGACAAGTGCGGCATTCCGCTGGTCAGGGACGGCATCAAGTGCCAGTGGCAGCCGGGCGAGGACGATCTGGTGGCCTGCAGGCAATTCGGCGCCGAACTGGCCCGGGCCACCGCGGAGAGCTGAACACCCGACGCGCGGGAGGACAAGATGGGTGAGTCCGAAAGGGAGATACGCCTGCCGGCCGGCGAGGCGCTCGGGCTGGCGGAACTCGTGGAATACGCCGACGACTCGGTGGTCAGCCGCACGCTGGCCGAAACCAGGGGTGCGACGGTGACGGCCTTTGCGTTCGACAAGGGCCAATCCCTCAGCGAGCATACCACGCCCTTCGATGCGTTGGTGCACGTGCTGGAGGGAAAAGCCCGGCTGACCATCGGCGGGCGAGCCGTCAACGTCTCCGGCGGCGAGGTGGTTCTGATGCCGGCACACGTGCCCCACGCCGTGCAGGCCCCGGAGCGCTTCAAAATGCTGCTGGTTATGCTGCGGTGAATCGGCCAGCCGGCTCACCGACGGATAGTTTTCACAGTGCGAGGAGGTAGGATATGTTCTGCTACCAGTGCGAACAGACGGCGAAGGAAACGGGCTGCAGCGTCCACGGCGTCTGCGGTAAAGACCCCGAGACGGCGGCGCTGCAGGACCTGCTGATCCACGCCGTAAAGGGCATCTCCGTGTACGCCCACCGGGCGGCACAGTTCGGCGAACGCGACGAAGATGCGGACGTGTTCGCCGTAAAGGCCCTGTTCACAACCTTGACGAACGTGGACTTCGACCCGGAACGCCTGCAGCAGTTCCTGCTGGAAGGGGCCGAACACCGCGACCGCGTCCGAGACCTCTACCGCCAGGCGTGCGAAGAACAGGGCCTCACGCCCGAGTCGCTCCACGGCCCGGCGGCGTGGCAGCCCGCCGACGACCTGAACGGCCTGATCGCCCAGGGCGAGGACGTCTCGATCGAGAACCGACGGCAGGCGCTCGGGGACACCGTCACCGGCCTGCACGAGCTGATCGTTTACGGGCTCAAGGGAGCGGCGGCCTACGCCGACCATGCCCAGATACTGGGCACGGAGGATCCGTCGTTCTACGCCTCTCTCCACGAGATACTGGATTACATCGTCACCGAGCCGACCGACGTGCAGGAACTCCTGGGCAAGGCCCTCGAGACCGGCAAGATCAACCTGCAGGCGATGGAGCTGCTCGACGCCGCCAACACCCGTGCGTACGGGCACCCGGAGCCGACCCGGGTCCGGATCGAGCCGCGTGCCGGCAAGGCCATCGTCGTCTCCGGCCACGACCTCAAGGACCTCAAGGAGCTGCTGGAACAGACCCGGGACACCGGCATCGATGTCTACACCCACGGCGAGATGCTGCCGGCCCACGGCTATCCCGAGCTCAGGCGCTACCGCCACCTCGCGGGCAACTATGGCGGCGCCTGGCAGGATCAGCGCCGGGAATTCGATGACTTCCCCGGTGCCATCCTCATGACCACCAACTGCCTGATGAAGCCCAAGGACACCTACAAGGACCGCCTGTTCACCAGCGGCGTAGTCGCCTGGCCGGGCGTGCGGCACATCGGCGACGATGATTTCAGCCCGGTCATCGAGGCGGCGCAGCGGGCCGAAGGCTTCGCCGAGGACGGACCCGACCGCAGCATCACCGTGGGCTTCGGGCACAACGCAGTGCTGGGCCTCGCGGACCAGGTGATCGACGCGGTCAAGAGCGGCGCCGTGCGCCACTTCTTCCTGGTCGGCGGCTGCGATGGGGCCAAACCCGGGCGTAACTACTACACCCGCTTCGCCCGGCAGGTCCCGGACGACTGCGTGATCCTCACCCTCGCGTGCGGCAAGTACCGCTTCAACAAGCTCGAGTTCGGCGACATCGGCGGCATCCCGCGCCTGCTCGACGTCGGCCAGTGCAACGACTCCTACTCCGCCATCCAGATTGCGCTGGCGCTCGCCGACGCGTTCGACTGCGGCGTGAACGACCTGCCGCTCTCGCTGATCCTGTCCTGGTATGAGCAGAAGGCCGTGGCCATCCTGCTCACGCTGCTCCACCTCGGAGTGCAGAACATCCGTCTCGGCCCCACCCTCCCGGCGTTTGTCACCGAGCCCGTGCTGGAAGTGCTGGCCGACAAGTTCAACATCATGCCCATCTCCACTCCTGAAGAGGACCTGGAGACCATCCTCGGCTGACCGGAACAGGGCAGGAGGCGCCGGTGCTGCCGGCCCCGGCGCCTCTTCTCCTCACTCGCGCAGAATCTCCTTGAGCGCGCCTTCGTAAACGCCCAGGGCGTCCTCGGTGAACAGCACGAAACGGACCGCCTCCAGCGTGTCCGGGTTCTCGCGCAGATACTCGACGACGGCGCGCAACGCCACCCGTGCCGCCCGATCGATCGGGTAGCCGTAGGCCCCCGTGCTGATCGACGGAAAGGCCACCGTGGTCAGACCGTTCGAGGCGGCCAGCTCCAGGCTGGACTGATAGGCGCTGGCCAGAAGGCCCGCTTCGCCCCGCTCACCCCCGCGCCACACCGGTCCCACGGCGTGGATCACACGGTCTGCCGGCAACTCGCCGGCCGTGGTGATGACCGCCTGGCCCGTGGGACAGTGGCCGATCTTGCGGCATTCCCGCATGATGCTCGGCCCTCCGGCCCGGTGAATGGCACCGTCCACGCCCCCGCCTCCGCGCAGACCGCTGTTCGCCGCGTTCACTATCGCGTCCACCTTCTGCTCCGTTATGTCACCCTGCACAAGCTGCAGCGCAGCGCCAGCTACCTGCCTCTGCATAACGCGCCTCTCCTTTTTGAACACCCTTAAGCTCTTTTTCGCAAAACTCTTACGCCTTTTCTGCGCATTCGCCCTCGGCATATCTTATACTGTCCGTGTTCGCCCGCAGCGGAGAGCGCCTATGGATGATCGGACATCGCCGCAGAACCACTACCACGTCCTCGGCATCCGCCGCGACGCCACGCGCGACCAGATCAAACGCGCCTACCGCCGCATGGTCCATCGCACCCATCCTGATGCCCGGGGCAGCTCGACGTCCTTCCAGCGCGTGCGGCGCGCTTACGAGGTCCTCAGCGATCCGGTCGAACGCGCCCGTTACGACGCCCTCACCCGGCCGGCCGACTCGGCCGCGAACGTCAACTTCTACCGCCGCAGCTTCGACCGCATGATCACCGACCTGTTCGGCGGACTCCGCGAGGTGTTGGACCGCCAGGTCGCGCCCTCGGAACCGGTCAGCGCCGAGCCCTGAGCGGGCGCTACTCGATGTTCATGAACCAGGACTTCGGCGCCCCGCAGATGGGGCACTGCTCCGGCGCCTCGCGCAGCACCGTGTTGCCGCAGCCCCGGCATACGAACACCGGCTCCTCCGCCAGCTCCTCGCCCTGCTCCAGGGCCTCGATGGCGCGCCCGTAGAGCTCGTGGTGTATCTTCTCCACCTGCATGGCCAGGTCGAAGGTCTCCTCTCCCTCGCCGTGCCCTTCCTCGCGGGCGGTGTCCACAAACTCCGGGTACATGCTCTTGAATTCCTCGGCCTCACCGGCCCGGGCAGCCTTCAGGTTGCCCAGCGTGTCGCCCACCTCGTCGGAGACGTCCAGGTGGTTCTGCGCGTGCACCGTCTCCGCGGCGGCCGCGCCCCGGAACAGCCGGGCCACCATCGGATGTCCCTCCTCGCCGGCCTTCCGGGCGAACCCCAGGTAGCGCTGGTTCGCCTGGCTTTCCCCCGCAAAAGCTGCCTTCAGGTTCTGCTGTGTATCCCCCATGGTCAGGGACCTCCCGTAGATGAAATGAATGGTTGCCATGATCTTTCGGCGCTCTGCCCCCGCCGGAATCTCCATGACAACCGGCACGATAACATGGACCTCCTCCGGCTGCAAGAAAACCGGCCGTCACCCGGACACCTCCCGCACCAGCCGATACATCGTGTCGAACGCGAACGTCAGCTCTTCGATGCTGCAGTGGTCCTGCACGAAGTGCGTGGTGCAGAAAAGCAGCCCCCCGTCCGCGAACATCCGCACCACGCGCTCGATCTCCGCCTCCAGCCGCTCCAGGTCGCCGAAGCCGACCGTCGTCTGCACGTCCAGCCCGCCCATCACCGTAAGCCGGTCGGAGTATTCCTCCTTGAACAGCCCCAGGTCCATGCCGGCCGATTCCTGCCAGGGATGCACCACCTGGTAGCCCAGTTCGATCACCTCGTCGAGCAGCGGCATGATGTTGCCGTCCGAATGCAGGCTCAGGTATCCCCCCGCCTTTCGCACCGCGGCGGCGGTCCCCGCGTGGTGGGGCTTGATCAGCCGCCGCCACGTCTGCGGGTTGAACATGGGGCCCCGCTGGGCGCCCCAGTCGTCCGAGACGTGGATCATATCCACCCCCAGCTCCAGGCAGTTCAGGGCGAACCGCCGGTTCCACTCCGCCTGTCGGCGGTACACCTCGGACAGGTCCTCCGGGTAGAGCGCCAGGTACATCAGGTGGTTCTCGATGCCGAACACGCCGTTGAGTGCCTCGAAGATGCCCGGCGTCTGGACGTAAACGAACCGGCCTCGCTCCTCCTTGTGGTGCCGCACCGCGTCCACCAACTTCTGGTAGGCCCCCTCCTCGTCCACGTCCGGATACGGATACTCCAGCATGTCGGCCGGCTCGATGGCGTCCTTCTCCTCCCGCAGTTCGTCCAGGAACTCACCCCAGAAGGGATACGGCCCGCCGAACAGGTGGGCGTAGTCGAACTCGTATTTGTCTTCGAAAGCCTCCACGGACCCGAATGCCTCGGTGATCTCCTCCTCCAGGTTCGCCCTGACCCAGCCGTAGATGGGCATGCGGTCCGGCGTGCGGTGCTCGATTACCTCGATGACGCGTTCTCTGGGCAGCATGCCTGCTCTCCTGCTGTGAACCCGGCGATCCGTCAGTTTACCGGCGTCCGGCACCCGATGCACCTGCGGCCCGCAGATTCGGCCGCAAGGCCGGGAGCCGGGCCCCATGCGGCGTTCGTTTTTTGGCCATATGCTCTTATTTTCAGGGGACTTCTGTCAAATTCGGTTCGTTTTGTAATCGGAGCTTTTTCGGGATGTCTGCCCCTTCTGGGCGGCCCGGCACGGCTCCTGTTGTAGAGTGCGTGGACACAGGTGGACGAACACGGACGCTCTGCGGCCCCCACAGGACACCCGCCCGACAGGGGCCGGACAAAGCGCGCCGTACGGCGGACATTCCACGTCCGCCGTTGGCGCTTTCTTGTGTGCAGTGCCCGTGACCTGCCGTCGCTTTGCCGTTGGCAGGGCGTATCCCGACCGTTGCCCGCCCGCCCGCAAGCCGGCGGAATCCAGAGCGACGCCGGGGTGGCGCACTCCAGGAATTCGTTCGATGCCGTTTTCGTCCGTCGGTCATGCTTTGGGCCTCGGTGTCTTCGTGTGCGGCCAGCCGCTGGCGGTTGGCCTTTTGTCATTCGCCGCTCGTTGGGCTTGCGTTTCCATCGCCGTTGAGCTAATCCGTGTAAATGAGCGTTAATCTGTGGCTACATGCCGTTGTGAGTTGCCAGTTGCCAGTTGCCAGTTGCCAGTTGCCAGAGGCACGCGGATCAGTCCATTCGTTGGCATCTTTCGGTGTGCTGTAGCGCCGGTGTCACCTCCCTGTTCTCCGTGGTCGTCCTCTGTGTCTTGGTATCTCCGTGTGAGACCAGCCCCTGGCCGTTGCCGTTTCGCCGTTTGTCGAGCCCGTGTGTTGTTGTCGTGCCGTTCATCGGCCGTTATCAGTGCAGATCAGTGGCCATACGTCGCTGTCAGTGTAGAGTCGAAGACTGGCGCGTCGGTTTAGGTTGATGTTTGTGTTCTCCGTTTCCCGCCCTTTCGTCTGCGGGTGCCACAATATCTCAACCATGCCACGTCTCCAGCCTCCGCTCGTCGAACCGGACGTGCGGATTTCCCGCATCCGGCTCTCGGTCAAGCTCTCACGCCTTTCGCCCACGGAAAGCTGCGCGTGCGCCTGGTGAGGCGGACCAGCCCCAGGCGGCCCTCCAGATAGCTGTCGGGCCACCGGCGTTTGGCCCCGGCACGCACCTTGTGTTTCCTGCGCAGCCAGTGGCGGAGCCGCTCGCGCACGTGCGCGTCGGCGGCACGGTAGGCCTTGCTCACCGGGCCGAGACAGAAGTAGTTGGCCCAGCCGGTCAATA
>CAZNGS010000083.1:0-18648 GCA_964572825.1 uncultured candidatus Brocadiaceae bacterium | reverse complement strand
ACGGCAACGGCGACGGCAACGGCGACGGCAACGGCAACGGCGACGGCAACGGCGACGGCAACGGCAACGGCGACGGCAACGGCAACGGCAACGGCGACGGCAACGGCAACGGCGACGGCAACGGCAACGGCAACGGCCGCAGCCGGGGGCGGCTGCGCTACACCGGCAACTACGTCTGCACCACATGAGCAACGCCGGATTGGCCTTGACTTGCAGGCTATTAACGGGTATAGTGGCTACCCATGGCGGCAGTTGCCATGTACCGGTTATTGGTTACCGGTTATCGGTTATTGGTTGACGGAAGGCGAGGAACGAAGGACCGATAGCGAGTAACGAGTAACAAGTAACAAGTAACAATTAACGAATAACGGGTTGATGCCAAAACTGCGTACGGGCAGACAAGAACGGACCGTGATGGGCCGCGCACACCCGGAACGACAAACGGACAACAGATGTCCCACCGATGGCCGCAAAATGACCTACCTTGGCCGGCGGATGGCGGGGTGTGTCCGCCCGGTGGCGCGACCTGTCCCCCGCCTGTCCGGGTACCGGACAGGGAAGAGAAGCCCGCCAATCGGCCCGATTACGAAACGAACCGAATTTGCCGGAAGATGCTATGGGCGCATCAGATACAACGAAAAACGGGAGCAACGGCCGGACGCGACGGAGCGCGTCCCTCCAACACCGGCCGCATTCCGAGAATCACGGCGGGACGCGACGGAGCGCGTCCCTCCAACAGCGGCGACGGCCGCAGGCGAGGGCGGGCGAGGGGCGAAGGAGGAAGTTCGAAGGGCGAAGGAACGGCGACGGCGACGGCGACGGCCGCAGGCGAAGGCGCCTGCGTTTGACTTCCCGAGCGCGTTGGGTTACACATGTCCGGGCGGGCCAAAGGCGGTAAACGAACGTCGAATTCCACCGTACTTGCTCAAGGACAGGAGATGGGTGTGACTGAGATCATCGATGTGACCGGACGCGAGATACTGGACTCACGCGGCAACCCCACCGTTGAGGTGGAGGTGCGGCTTGCCTCCGGCGTCGTGGGCCGGGCGGCTGTCCCGAGCGGCGCCTCCACCGGCGCCCACGAGGCGGTCGAGCTGCGGGACGGAGAGCAGTCCCGCTACGGCGGCAAAGGCGTCCGCCGGGCGGTCGAGAACGTGAACGAGGTGATCGCTGAGGCCATCTACGGTTTCGACGCGGCGAGCCAGCGGGCGCTGGACGAATACCTGATCGAACTCGACGGCACCGACAACAAGGGCAAGCTGGGCGCCAACGCCATACTGGGCGTCTCGCTGGCCGCGGCCAGGGCGGTGGCGATGACCCTGGAGATGCCCCTCTACCGCTACATCGGCGGCACGAACGCCCGCCTGCTGCCGGTGCCCATGATGAACATCCTGAACGGCGGCAAGCACGCCGACAACAACGTGGACCTGCAGGAGTTCATGATCATGCCCGTCGGCGCGGACAGTTTCGCCGAGGGGCTGCGCATGGGGGCGGAGGTATTCCACGCACTGAAGGCGGTTCTCGGCGAGGCCGGCAAGAGCACGGCGGTCGGGGACGAGGGGGGCTTTGCGCCGGACCTCGGCTCCAACGTGGAAGCGCTGGAGATGATCATGAAGGCCGTCGAAGCGGCGGGTTATGCGGCCGGAGAGCAGGTGGCGATCGCACTGGACCCCGCCTCCAGCGAGTTCTACGGCCGGGACTGCAAGGGAAAGGGCATCGACGCCGAAGGCAGCTACGTGCTGGCGGCAGAGCCCGAGGCCGACCGCATCAAGTCCGCCGCCGAGATGGTGGATTTCTACGCATCCCTGTGCGACCGGTTCCCCATCATCTCCATCGAGGACGGGCTGGCCGAGGACGACTGGGACGGCTGGAAGGCGCTCACCGATCGGCTCGGTGACCGGGTGCAGATCGTTGGGGACGATCTGTTCGTCACCAACGTCGAGCGCCTGCGCCGCGGCATCGAGGGCGGCGTGGCCAACTCCATCCTGGTGAAGGTCAACCAGATCGGCACGCTCAGCGAGTCGCTGGACGCCATAGAGACCGCCCACAAGGCCGGCTACACGGCGGTGGTCAGCCACCGGTCCGGCGAGACGGAGGACACCACCATCGCGGACATCGTGGTGGCCACGAACGCCGGACAGATCAAGACGGGTTCGGCCTGCCGCACCGACCGCATCTGCAAGTACAACCAGCTCCTGCGCATGGAGGAGGAGCTGGGGCCCGTGGCGCGTTACGCCGGTGAGCTGCTGAGATAGGGGCGACGGTGCGCGCGGCCCGGTTCGTCTTCAGGCTGCTCAGAGGAGGGGCTGTTGGCGGGTTTGTCGAAAAAACAGCTCACCTGGTTCTGCCAGACGCTGGGCACGATGCTGGACGCCGGTCTGCCGATAGCGCGCGCGCTGGAGTCCCTGAAGTCCCGTTCGAAGGGCCCGGTTCGGCGCGTGCTCGAGCGCGTTCGAGACCGCGTGGACGGCGGCGCTACGCTGTACGAAGCGCTGGAGGACACGGGGGCGTTCCCCGATCTGTTCCTGCGCCTGGCGAAAGCCGGCGAGGAGAGCGGCAACCTGGAACGCATCTTCGAGGAGCTGGCGGAGTACTACGAGTTGCAGCGCCGGCTGTGGCGGGGTTTCCTGACGCAGGTCACGCTGCCCGTGTTCGAGTACGTGCTGGCGATCGCGGTGATGACGCTGGTGTTGTTCATCCTGCGGGGCCTCGAGATGCCGCTGGGGAACCCGTGGGTGGTTCTGGTGGCGGGGTACGGCATACCGGCGGCGGCGATCGGATCGTACTTCCTCATTGTGAGGCCCCTGGGTGCCACGCGCGTGGCGCATGAACTGTTGCTGATGGTCCCCGTGGCGGGCGGCATCGCCCGGTCTCTGGCCCTGCACCGGTTCAGCCTGGTGATGCAGTTGACCCTGGAAGCGGGCGTCCAGGTGACGGAAGCCGTCCGACAGGCGGCGGAGTCCACGGGCAACCAGGCGTTCGCCGCGCGGGGCGGGGCGATCGCGAAGGCCATCGACGGAGGTGCGGACCTGACGGGGGCGATGTCGGAGACGGGCATCTTCCCGGACGAGTACATGGAGGTGGTGGCCGCTGCGGAGGAGTCGGGCAAACTCTCGGAGCGTTTCGCCTGGCTGGCTTCCCATCACTCGGAGCGGGCGCAGCACAGGCTGCGGCTGCTGGCGGGGGCGATGGCCAAGCTGGTCTGGGTGCTCATGGCCATCGTGCTGGTCTACTTCATCCTGAAGCTCTGGATGACCCGTCTGGGCACCTTGAGCCGGGCGCTGTCGGGCGGGCGGTGATCGCCGTCTCACGGGGAAGCAACGTCCGTGAATCGCACAGGCTCCACTCCGTTCGCCGCACAGAAGTCAAGGACTTGCGGGTCCATGAAGATGCGCCGCTGCCAGTCCCGGTCCTCGGCTATCTGCTTCCCCCGAGCCGGATCGTGCACCAGCGCGACCACGTCTTCGGCGGGGTATACGGGATGCCCGACGATCAGGTACGTGCCTGGCCGGGCGCTCTCGATGGCAGCGAGGAATGCCCGGACCGGGTTGTCGAATTCGCCTTCCGGCCGCGGCAACCGGTCCACGCGGTCCCAGGTGAGCAGTCCCTGCTGGCGGGCGAACTGCTTCACTTTTTCGCCCACGTCGCGTATCCAGCCGAATCCCATGTGGGTGTCGATGTAGGCGACGTCGAGGCCTCGGGAGCGGGCCAGTTGGAGCTGGGGCTCGATCTCGCGCATCATCTCGTCCGGGTCCGCGCCCATTTCGTGCAGCTCGCGGGTGGTTGGCGGGAAATACCCATGCTCGTCCATCAGGGTGGGGACCCGGTCCGGTCCCAGCACCGGCCCCCACCGGACGGCGTCCCACTCGGCGGTGAGGGTGGCGTGGAGCCCGACGCAAAGGCCGTCCATCTTACGGTACATCTCTGCGGCTTCCTCGAAGGCGGGTCCCGGCACGATGAGGGATGTGTTGCGCAGTATGCCGTCGGTGCACGCATCGCGGATGGCCAGGTTGGCGCTGTGGCAGCAGCCGCTGTCGTCTCCCCGCGTCACCAGCTTCAGACCCGGACCGGCCATTTCTCGGCTCCTTGCGATCTGCGGAGGGATCACTGTTCAGACCTGGTTGGGCACGCGCACTTCGACCCCCTCGGGAGCGCCTACCTCGAGGAACAGATGGTCGCCTTTCAACTGCCAGTCAACCTGTATCTGGCCTCGGGGATGGGGGTAGACGCCGGAAGCCCACTCGAGCGTTCCGGGATGGGGGTCAATGGCGACGACATCCGGGTTGCCCGGCTCGGGGAACCGCACGCCAAGGACGCGGCAGGACAGGTAATGCGTGGGCGCGCTGGACCAGGCGTGGCACCAGCTCGCCTGCGGCGAGAAGAACTCCCACCACGTCTTTGCGCCGGCCTCCAGCATCATGTTCCAGTAGCGGCGCATGAATTGCTCGGCCGCCTCCGTCCTGCCGTGGCGGTAGAGCACTTCCAGGGAGTAGAAGGAGAAGTAGGGCATCACTTTTATCTGTGAACGCCCGCGCTCGTCCTCCGGGCCAATGTTATCGAGCATGGCCTCCGTGATGTAATCGAGGGGTCCGTCGATCTGCTCGTCCGACGCGATGTCGAAAAGGAGCGGCAATGTGTTGGACGCCACCGAGGGGGTGGGCTGCGCCACGTCCCCCGGCCGGCGGTCGGTGAATACCCGGCGCTCGGGGTCCCAGAATTCGGTGCGGGTGGCCCGGGCCAGGGTCTCGGCGTGTTGGGCGTATTCGGCGGCGTCCCCGGCGTCCCCGGTGGCCCGCATGATGTGCGCGGCGATGGAGAAACCGTGCTGGTAGAAGCAGTTGACCGCGCAGTTGATTCCGCCCCGGTCCATGACCTGCCGGTCGATGTAGGGCCTCAGCTCTTCCCCGCCCAGCAGGTCGGTGCCTTCCTCCCGGAGGGACATCACGGCCTGCATCAGGCGGCGGACGCCCTCGCGGAGTTCGCGCAGGAAGTCCGCGTCCCCCGTGCGTTCGTAATAGGCCCACGCCGCCATGGCGACGATTACCGAGTAGTCGGAGTGATGTGGACTGGCAAAGCCGTGCGAGCAGCCATGCAGGAACCCGCTTTCCGCCTGTCCCTGGAAGAACAGCCTGATGCATCGCTTCATCAGCCGGATGTCACCGAACGCGGCGAGGTTGGTGTAGAACTGCACCAGCAGGTCGCCGGCGTACAGGCCGCGCTCCCGCCAGGGGCAATCCAGGAAGGCGTCCTCCATGCAGGCGTGCTGGGTATCGACTCCCGCCTCCCATATCCGGTTCAAGACGGGGTCAGAGCACTCGAACCGGCCCACGCGGCGGACGGGGTAATTGGCCCGCTCCATGCGCACCTCGTGGAGCCGGAACTCCCCCAGGTCTCCCTGGACGCGCACTTCCAGGTAGCGCATGCCCCGGGGATGGAAAGTGCGCCAGGTCTGGCGACCCTCCCGGGTTATGTAGCCCTCCGCCATGCGGATGTGCATCGTGTTCAGATCGGCCGGCTGTCCGTCCCGCAGCTTCTCGGAGTAGGCCAGATCGACCCGCGTCCCGGCGCCCGCCGACATGTCGAGCACGGGCCGCCCGAGCCGCTCCACCCCGAAGTCGTACAGGAGGACCAGGGCACCGTCGCCCACCTGCGGCGCATACTCCGCCCCGTCGACGGCGAGGGAGGTCGGCTCATCGTCCAGCGGGGTGACGGCCTGCCAGGCCCGCTCCATGTAGGGGGCACGGGCTTTATCCTGCCGAGGCCACCGCGTCCAGTTCCCGAAATACCCGGGCAGGGCGTCCGGCGATTCCAGCCCCCCGGCTTCCGTGCCGGCCTTTTCGGACACGTCCCTCGGCCAGGGGCCGGCGGTCAGCAACATGTCCTCCGAATCGGTGTCCCTGTCGGCACTTATCTGCAGTTGTGCTTTCTGTGGCAGGCCGAGCAAGAGCTGCCACGTATCCTGGTAGAGATCGCCCATGACCTGCAGGGCGTTCCAGCCTTCGCGCAGGTGCGCCCGGAATTCGCTGCGCAGCCAGGTTGCGGCGTGCTCGCGCGGCTCCGGCGCTTTGCCGTTGACCCGGCAGGTCTCCTCGGAGAGCGCCAGTATCACCTCCTGCTCCCGGGGCGAATGCACCCACGTGAAGGCGGTGGCCTTCATGTCTGCCGTGCTGGTTTCGGGGTTCTGCAGGGCGATCGTTACGGAGTAGAGGTTCTCCGCCCGGGGGAGGCGACCCACGGAGGTGCGGGCGAGCCGGAGGGGGCGAACGCAGCGTTCGTCCAGCGGCGGGATGGACCGGGGGCGCAACTCGCCCCAATGGCCCTGGTTCGCCAGGGGCGTGGCTTCCGTCCAATCGCTGTCGTCATATGCCGGCAGGGTCCAGCCCGGGTCAACGCGGCGGGCGTCCAGCAGCTCCCCGGGGTTGAGGGCAAAGGAGAGCTTGATGGTTTCCCGATGGTGGCCGGGACACTCTCGGGCCCGCCAGGAGCCGTCCGTGGCGAGGCTGACGGCCCGGCCGGCGCCGTCGCCGGCCTCGCCCCAGGCGATCAGCGCTCCCGGGCCCACGTCCGTATGGAAGGAGCCGCAGCCGTAGCTGTTGACCAGCACGGCGATCGCATTGGGGCCCTCGCGCAGGAAGGGCGAGAGGTCGTACGTGTCGTACTCGGGCGCGCGGGCCTTGAAGCGGGCCGGGCCGTGGCCGAGCACCACCCCGTTCACGGTCAGCCGGTAGCGGGTGTCGGCAAAGAGATGAAGTTTCCCTTCGGGCTCTCCGGGCCCCAGCACGAAGGTTCTGCGGAACATGACGTACCGGTTGAATCCTTTGCCCGACGCATCGCACCAGACGTACCGCGCATCCTCCCTGCCCATGCCCGCACTCTCCGGTTGGCGTGTTCCCTGGCCTTGCCGACTGCGGCACTGTAGTCCGGACTGCGACCTGCTGTCAAGGTCGCGGGAGGAATCCGGGGCTGGGCGCGTCGGCGGGCGGCAAAAAAAGTGCGGGCTACGGACCTTTCGGACCGTAACCCGCTCTATGTGGTTATCGCCTGGCGCGTCCTCCGCCGGGCGTGGGCGCACAAGTCAGCCGTGACGACACCTGGCCCGGCACCGGCGACTGGGCAAGCGGCGCAGGTTTACCATGAGGGGGCCGTGGACCGCCCGGTGAGCAGGTCCGCTTCCTCGCCATCGGATGTTGCGGCGCCCAGGCCGGCCATGCTCGGCTCTTCCGTGTCCACGTGCAGTGGGAAGCGTGCGCCGCACTCACAGTGCAACTGCGATGGCGGGCAGGTATCGTCGATTGTCTTACGCAGTTTCCTGCCGCAGTTCGTGCAATAGATGATTACATTCAGCATGCCACAGTCTCCTTTGCTTTTCGTTGCCCCGGTCCGACCTGTCCGAGCTCTACGGTTGAACGCACGGCTGTTGGTGCACCACGGACCCTTGCATCTGCGCGATGGGCACGCGCCCCGACCTGTGGCGAAGCAACTGGCAAAGACGGAAGAAAGCCTTGCCGGTTCGCGCTGGAAACTCGCTTCCTGGCCGGCCGTTCGCCTTACCCCTTGCCCCGTGCGCCATCCCTTTGGCGTAGGGCTTGCCCGGCGTCGGCCACCCCTGTGCCAGGTTCTGCCAGCGGCCCCCGAACCGGCGCAGCTCACTTCCTTTGCCCCCTCTGCTCCCACCGCTGATTCGATTTCGATCCCTCGCGTTTTGTCAGAGAGCCTCAGGCCGGCGATTGCCCTATGGCAACAAAAGGAGTGTATCGTACGCAGGCCGGGCCGTGTAGTCGGGAAATTCCCCACATCGAGGTAGGAAAAGTACCCACACGGTGGATCAAGGGACCGGAATAGGGGGAGAAGGTCAGTCTTCCAGCCCGGTCAGGCCATGGCGGATGGCGTATTTGGTCAGCTCTGCCACGCTGCGGATGCCGAGTTTGTTCATCAGCCGGCTTCGGTGGGTTTCGATGGTCTTCTCGCTGACTCCCAGGCGGCGGGCGATCTGCTTACTGATCAGGCCCTCGGCGAGAAGTTGCAGCACCTCCCGTTCCCGGGGCGACAGGGGGGTGGCATTGTCGGAGTCGTCCTCGGAGACACGGCGAATGTAGTCCTCCACCAGGGGCCCCGCGATTGTGGGGCTCAGGTAGGTGCGACCCTGGCCGACTTCTTCGAGGGCGTCGGTCAGCTCTTCAAAGGCACAGTCCTTCAGCAGGTAGCCGGCCGCCCCCGCCTCCAGCATGCGCGCCACGAACTGAGTGTCCGAGTGCATGGACAGGGCGATGACGTGGATGGCCGGATGCTCCGCCTTTATCCGGCGTGTAGCCTCCACGCCGTTGAGGTCCGGCATGCCGACGTCCATCAGGATTATGTCGGGCAGCAGTTCGGCGGTCAGCTCGATCGCCGCCCGGCCGTTTTCCGCTTCGCCGACCACTGTCATGTGGGACTGGTCCTCGATCAGGGAGCGCAGGCCGTCCCGGACGATCTTGTGGTCGTCGGCCAGCAGGATGCGGATCATCGTATCGGATTCTTGCACGGGCGCCTCCGACGCCGGCTACGCGGCGTTCAGCCTTCCTTTGTCTCGGGTTGCCTGCCAGAGTCCTGCTCTGCACTCAATGGGGCCGCCATGCGCGCCAGGGTTCCGCTGCCCGGCTTCGAACGGACCTCGAACCGCCCACCCAGATGCCTGAGCCGCTCCCGTATGCTGAACAGGCCGAAGCCCGGGCCTTCCCGGCCCGGTTTCAGATCGGATACGTCGAATCCCACTCCGTCGTCTTCAATGCTGACTTCGACCATGCCGTTCTGTCGCTGCACGCCGATTCTCAGCCTGTCGGCCCGGGCGTGTTTGACCACGTTGGTGACCAGTTCCTTGGCGGCCTGGAAAAGGACCACGCGGGTATCGTGCTCCAGCGGTTTCGCCTGTCCGTCATCGTGGAAGTTCGCTTTGAGGCCGTGTTGCTGTTGGGCGCGCTGGACCAGATTCTCCAATGCGGCCTCCAGGCCCAGTTCGTAAAGGATGGGCGAGCCGAGCTGCAGCGTGAGCGACCTGGTCTGCTCGATGCATTTGTCCAGGACGGATCGGATGCATCTCAGTTGCTCGGCGAGCTGCGCAGAGGAAGCCGTGGAGCACAGTTCGCTGAGCTGTATCCTGCACAGGGCCAGGGATTGCCCTACCTCGTCGTGGGCAAGCCGGGCGATGCGCCGCCGCTCCCGTTCCTCCGCCAGGGACAGCTCGGAGGCGAGCGAACGCAGCTCCTTCTGGTATTCCTGCAGCTTCGCTTCGGCCTCTCTGCGCTCGGCTATCTCGGTGCGGAGAGCTTTATTGGCGTTCTTCAACTCCGCCGTGCGCTCCTCCACCCGGGTTTCCAGTTGCTCGCGGGCCTTGTGCAGCGCATCCAGAGCGCGCTTGCGCGCCGTGACATCATGGAAGGTCATGACGGCGGCCATCACGTGTCCGTTTTCGTCGCGGATGGGGCCGGCGCTTACCAGCATGCTTCCCCGAGCGCCGTCCCCGCGTACGAATTCCACCTCCTCGCCGGTGACCGTTTCGCCGTGGAGAAGGGCGCGACGCAGGGGGCAGTCGTCGGTGCCGTAAGGCACGCCGTCCGGGTGGGCGGCAGGACATTCCTGCGACTCCCCGAAGGCCGCACAGGTTTGGAAGGGGCGGCGCCAGATGCTCTGGACCTGCTCGTTGCTCAGAATGATGTGCCCCGAGGGAGCCTCTGCAATGACCACTCCCGCCGGCATCTGGTCGAGCACGGCCGCCAGGCGGGCCCGCTCGTTGCGCAGGTTCCGCTCGCTCAGGCTCAGGTCCCGGAACAGCAGACTGTAGGGCCGCACGATGCCCGTCTCGATGATGGCCTTGTAGATCAGGTAGAAGGAGACGATCTTCAGGAAGTGGCCGATCAGGTTCGCCGGCCCCGTCACTGTTCTGTACTGCGTGAAGGCGACTTCGGAGGCCATCGTCACCAGAATGGAGCCGACCAGCAGGAGGAGAACCCTCCGGTCGAACGCACTTTCCTTCCGGATCATGATCAGGGCGGATGCGGCCAGTATGCCGCAGATCACATACTCGGAGCCTATCTTGAAGCCCGTCAGCGGGTGAAGGTCGCCGGGAACGTAACACGCCGGGAATCCCCCCCACCAGAAGATGGAACCCACCAGCAGGACGGTGAGCACCCCGTAGAGGCCGAACGTGAACAGGGGGCGGATCTTGCGTCCGATCAGCAGCGCCGTCGCCAGCAGGGAGACGCTCTCCACATAGCGGGCGGAGATCCAGAGCTGGGTGGACAGATTCTCCGTCGCCCCGGCAAAAACGCCCATTCCCGAGTACGCCAGTGTGTGCAGCGTGTCGAGTAAAGCCACCGAGAGATAGGCGATGGCGAGGAACACAAGGTAATTGTCCTGCAGCAGGAGCCGAGAATTCCAGCACAGCGCAAAAATGCCGAAGGCTATCACAATGCTGAACAACTCGGCCAGGCTGTGGAAAAGCAGGTAGTTCTGCCTGCTGATGACGTAAAGCCCGGCCAGCAGCGCCACGCCACCGATGATTTGCAGAACCGTGCGCCATCGGCTGGACGTGCCCGGCAGCCCGTTGCGCACGGACCGAAGCGCACCCTCTGCCCGCATGGAATGTTTACCGTTCACCATATCCCGGTTTTATCACCGCCATGTTGACTTTGCCGGACATTTCCCGGACACAATTATCTTACATCTGAGAGCATTGTCAAGTTGTGGTCGCTCGTGGACGATTTGCCGCCATAGGCTTGGAACTCCTACCACTTCTGGATTCCGTATCGCTATATGGGCTGGTACCCAGACTGAGGAGGCCCTATAACAGGGCCCTCGGAGGATGGGTGCGAGGCGTTTCGGCCGTTGGGGAGAAGGTCAAACGATGCGTGAAAAGCAAAATCACGCGCCTTTGAGGGTTGGTTTTGACAGTTCGGTCAAGTCTTCTTCGCCCTTCGTAGTGGGCTACGGAGGCCCGCGAAGTAGGTCGAGTACTGGTTTGACATCTCCCGCCGCCCTCGGTGTAATGAGACGGAGGTGGCGGAGTTGGAGCTGTGCTACGGCAGATGGCAGACTCCCGTTGAGTGTGATAGGCGGTTCGCGCAGAGTGCACGCGAGCCGGGAGGTGCGAAATGATGCGAAAGGCTGCTGACAACCATGTTATCTTTGCTCTGAAGCTCTGTGTGGCCGTTCTCGGTTTGGCCACTGTTTGTGCGTCTGCGGCCGACTGGCCCTGCCATCGCGGGGACCTCGCACGAAGTGCGCGCACTGACGAGCGACTCGACTTGCCGCTGGCCCTGCGCTGGGTCTACGTACCGGCCCAGCCTCCCTGTCCGGCATGGCCGGATCCGGTGAAGGAACCACACCGGATGCCCTTCGACTATGCGCCGGCCCCTGTTGTGGCTGACGGGCTCGTGTTTTTCGGCTCGTCTGCAGACGACACGGTCCGCGCCCTCGAAGTGACGAGTGGAGACGCCAGGTGGCGCTTCACCGCTGGGGGACCCGTCCGCTTCGCCCCGCAGTTCTGGGACGGGCGACTGTACGTCGCCTCGGACGACGGCTTTCTCTACTGCCTTCGGGCCGACACGGGGGGCTTGCTCTGGAAGTTTCGTGCCGGCCTCAGCGACCGTATGGTGCTTGGGAACGGACGCATGATTTCTCGCTGGCCGCTGCGGAGCGGCGTTCAGGTTGACGCCGGGATGGCCTACATCACGGCCGGCATGTGGCCGGCGGAGGGGGTGTTCGTATACGCGCTGGATGCCGGAACGGGCGACCTCCGGTGGTGCAACGACACGTGCGATACCCTCTACATGGCCCAGCCGCACACAGGAGCGTACGCTTTGACCGGCGTGGCCCCGCAGGGACACCTTGCTGCCACAGAACACCTGCTGGTCGTACCCACCGGCAGGGCCGTCCCCGCGGTCTTCGAGCGCGGTACCGGAAAGCTCCTGCATTACAAGCAGGCCCAGAACAAGATCCAGGGCGGGTCGTGGGTGGCGCTGGATGAGGAACTGGATGTTCTCTACAACACGACCAACTGGGGGGTGCACGCTTACAGGCTTTCCTCCGGTAGGCTAATCGACAACAAGGCTTTCCAGAACCCGGAAAGCAATTACGTCCCCCCACATCACGTCCAGGCCGGGCGAGTGCTGGTCGGTGGCGGGCAAGGTGTCGTCACGGCCACGGATACAGGAAACGGCCAGGAGCTGTGGCGGGCACCCGTCGACGGGCTGGCCCGGCATCTGGCCGTCGCCAACGGGTCCCTGTTCGCGGCCACGGACACGGGCAGAATCTATTGCTTCGCCCCGGAGAGTGGAACTACGCCGGCCTCCCGAAGCCCCCTCGAGCCAAAACCGGCATCCGGGGGTGCGGAGCCCGGCTCCATAGCCGCCGACGTGTTGGGAGAGCTGGCGCGGAGGAACATCACCAAGGGCTATGCCCTTGTGATCGGCCGGCCGGAGGATAACCTGACGGAGGCGCTGGCGCGACATACCCGGCTTCACGTGGTTAATGTGCTGCCGACAGAGGATGCGGCGCGGCGGGAGCGAGGGCGTCTGTTGGACGAGACAGGCCTCTACGGGTCCCGCATCTCCGTGCAAGGGGTCGAGGAGCCGCACCAATTGCCCTTCCCTGCGTTCTTCGCAAACGTCATCGTGTCGGCGGATGTCCCCGGCCCTGAGCTTGCTGGGGAGCTTTACCGCGTGCTGCGGCCCTGCGGCGGGACGATGTTCCTGCCCGGCGGGAGCGCGGCACTGGTGCGGGTCCTGCAACGCGGCGCTGGCGTGCCTTCTGGGGAGATTTACACCTCCGAGCGGGGGCTCCGCGTTGTGCGGGGTAAGCTTCGTGGTGCTTTCGACTGGGATTCGGAGACCACGTGTGACCGGCGCCTTCACACTCCGCTGGAACTGACGTGGTTCGGGGGCCCGGGACCTGCCAGAATGAAGGACCGCCATTGGGGGCCGCCGTCGCCGAGAATGGCCAACGGGCGGTACGTCGTCACCGGAACACATCACATCTTCGCGGTGGATGCCTACAACGGCACCGAACTGTGGTCCCGCTTCGTCCCCTACGCTCAGGGACGCTACTGTCGAACGGTGCGGAGCGTGGCAGCCGATGACAGTTGCGTTTACCTGAATCTGGGGCCGGTTTGCTACCAACTGGACGCGCAGACCGGCAAGCAAAAGGGCGTCTACGGCAGCTTTGAGGAACCGGAGCGCTACCGGCTCAATCGGCCCCGGCGCTTCGAGGCGGCCATCGATCGGGAGCACTCGGGAGCCGTGACACTGCGGCAGACCGCTGCGGGACTTGAGCTGGAACTGACCACGCGGGACCCCCGCCTCACCGAATTGGATTCCTGGGAACTTTTCTTCGATTTTCGAGCGCCCGCGCGCCGCTTCAACCTTTACAACCCCGGCGTGTGTCAGGTTTACGTGCAGACGGGGACCGGAGAGCTCCGCCCCCGCATGTTCTACGCGGAGCAGGTCTGGCCGGGCGACGACCCGGGCAGCCATCCGGAAGTCACTGTCGAGAAGGCCCCGGCGGAGGCCGGAACTTCCGTGCTCCTGCGCATGAGCTGGGAGGCGATCGAAGAGTTCGCGGGGCGCCGCCCACACGAGTTTGGCTTTGCCACGACGCTTGTTTCGTTTGACGGCCTATCCGGCGAGGTACACGTTCGCAAGCATTTGCTCGGCGACAGGTGGTCGGGCATCTGCAACAGTGGCTGGCCTGTTTTCGTTCTGGATGAGCGGCGGGGCACTGCGGACGCGCCGGAGGTCTCGGCACCGGTCAAAAGCCTGGCCTCGTTGCCGGACAGGGCATTGCGATGGGGCCGGATGCCGAGCCGGGGGCGCCAGGACAGCCCCCTGGGGGTGCGGCTGGGAGCCTTCACGGGTGAGGGTGAGGATCTGTTTGGGGATCGTAGCGGAGACTATTATACCCGCGCCTACGGCTGTGGGGGCGTGATTCCCTCGGCCAATATGGACTTCTTCCGGTCGGGAACGCTCGGATACTACGACCTGACCGAAGACAGCGGATTGAAGAACTTCGGCGCTATCCGCCCGGGCTGCGCCCTGACCATGGTGCCGGCGATGGGGCTCCTGATCTCCAACGAGGGAAGCAGCGGCTGTATATGCAGTTACAACTTCCAGTGTTCCTTCGCGCTGGCTCCCACGAACCGACAGCGGAGCGAAGACTGGGCCACGTACCGTGAACCGGTACCATTGGGAGAACCAATCGACCGGTTGGCCGTTAACCTCGGGGCGCCCGGAGACCGCCGGGACGGGGACGGTCGCCTGTGGCTCGGCTTCCCCCGACGCCTTGGCGTCGAAGCGCAAAAGGCAGTTGCTCTGCCATTGCATGTCGAGACGGACGGACGTCCGGGCCCGTACCGCTTCGACTCGGACCGCACCGCGGTCCGTGGCACGGACCGGCCGTGGATCTATGCGTCGGGAATCAAGGGTCTGCGCCGTGCCGTGCTGGACCTCGCTTTCTACGACACCGAATACTCCTGTCCCTCCCTGCCCTGTGCGGAGCCACCCGTGCTGGACGGCCGGCTGGATGATCCCGTCTGGGGTGGCAGCAGACGCATCATACTCTCTGATCGGAACGATGCCACACTTTACATGCGCCATGATGACCAGCACCTCTACGTCGCCTATCGGCAGCCGGCAGAGCAGAATCGCCGCGGCGAGCGGCGCCCCTGGAGGATGGCCGCGCAGGGCGGAGACGCGCCGCTCTGGGACGACGACTGCCTGGAAATGCGTTTCGGCGCCCCGCACGGACCCCGGGGCGACCTGATCCGGCTGGGTCTGTCGGCTTCGGGCGCCCGCTACGATAGCAGGTGGGACCCCGTTTTCGACGTGCCGCGAGTGCAGGACCTGGCCCTGGACGCCGGAGTCACGGATTGGGGTTCGGACGGACTCCAGTTCACGTGTGGGCCGGGTGCTTATGGACGTCTGGCGTGGGACGAGCGCGGTATCTGGCTGCTGGTGTCCCTGCCGGAAAAGGCCGTTGAGAGAGACGAGGAATTGCCGGTCAGCGATCTCGCCTTCATGATCGCAAATCCCGGATCCACCGATTATCTGGAACTGGGTATCGATCTGGACGGCCTCGATGCGCAGCCGAGCTACCGTCTAAAGGATGAAAAGCCTCGCCGGCCCGTGACGCTGGCGGAAGACACTCGGGAGGATCGATACTTCGCCGAGGCCCTCATCCCGCTTGAGGATCTGGGTCTGGCTGCCGAGGTCGGTGCCGAGGTCGGGTTGCCCATGTGGTTCTGCGCGGACAAGAGCGAGTTCTCACGGCAGCAAGATGAACGGTTGCGCGCGAGCTTCCTCAACGAACGCACGTGGCCGACCATAACCCGGCTGCGCCTGGCCTCGCAGGCGGACCCGCCCACGCGGCTCAGATTCAGCATCGACGGACAATGGCCCGGCCTGGCCTATCTGACGAAATCCGAAGATCCCTCCTGGGACGGTGACTGGTCGAGCCGGTGCCGTGTCACGGATGACGCCTTTGTCGCTGAACTTTCGATTCCCTGGAGGATGCTCGACGAACTGGGGATTGGCAGGCGGAACATGGGTGTCGACCTGACGGGGGAAGGGGCTCTCGATGCGGTGCCCCGACATCCGTGGCAGGAGCGGCCTTTCGCACATGTTGGCCGCCGCCTGGTCCTGGAGGAAACGGTGCCGCCAATCAGGCGCTACAGGGTGCGCCTCCACTTCTGTGAGCCCGATAGGGTGAAGGTTGGCCGGCGCATCTTTGATGTGAGGGTCCAGGACAAATTGGCCCTCGACGACCTGGATATCGTTCGCGAAACGGGCGGAAAGAATAGGGCGCTCGTAAGGGAGTTGAAAGGCGTTGCTGCCGATAAGACTCTGTTGTTGGAATTCATCCCGCAGGGCCATGGCCCGGGGGAGACAAACGCAGCCGTTCTGAGCGGCCTTGAAGTGTATGAAGAACCCGTTCGCCGAACGGGCGGGGCGCTTCGGGCCGAAAGGGGAGTCGGATGGGCTTCTCATCCGGGAACTCGACCGACCGATAGCGGGGAGTAGAGACACATGCGCGTGATGAGCTGCAACATCCGAACCAGCGCGGCCTGGGACGAGGAGAACGCCTGGCCGCACCGCAAGTCCCTGTGCTGCCGGGTCATACGGTCGCGTGAGCCCGACATCATCTGCTGCCAGGAGGCCCGGGAAGACCAGTGGCGCGATCTGCTGGAGGAGTTCACCGATTACGAGCCATTCAGCGCGCCGGAAGAGCCGGGCAGTCAACATCCGATGAACGTGATCCTTTTCCGGCGCGACCGATTCCGCCGTATCGGCGCCGGCGTTTTCTGGCTGTCGGAAACGCCGCATGTCCCTGGATTGCGATCGTGGGACACCGGTTGCGTGCGTTTGGCCCCATGGGTCATTCTGGAGGCTGAGACGGCGGAGGAATTCGCCGTCATCAACACCCATCTGGACCACGTCAGCCAGTTGGCGCGGGAGCAAGGAGCGCGCCTGATCAACCAATGGGCGGGCGCCTTCCCGGAAGCCTACCCCCGCATCCTCACCGGCGATATGAACGCCGGGCCGGATAACGCAGTGATCGCGGAATTTAAGGCCCCCGGCTGGCGGTCCGCTTCCGAGGAGGCTCCCGAGCGGGACAGCCCGGGTTACACCTGCCACGGATTCCGCGGCTTTGACGAGTCGGTCATGGGGGAATCCTGGGGGCAGGAGATCGACTGGATATTCCTGCGCGGTGATTGCGAGGCCCGGTCGTACGAGGTGGTGTGCGACAGCCGCGCAGGCCGCTATCCCAGCGATCATTTTTTTCTCTTCGCCGATGTCGGCTTCTGATCCTGCCGGTTGCGGTGCGTCCGCAGGCCGCAGGCGTTTTTCAACGCACGCGTCACCAGGGGAAACTCCGAGAAGACCGATTTTTGCCGAAGCGCGTGTTCCGCCAGGGCTTGGTTCTTCGCCATTGCGGATCACGCGCGCGGAAAACAGCAGAACCCGCCTCACAGGAACTTGTACATAGAATGGGGGCATAACATCACAATGAGAACTGGACAACCCCGCTGGATTTGGTTTTCGTGAGGATGTGCTGGCCTCAGGACGGAGAAAACAACCGCCCCGTGCCGTCTGCGAGGAAGAGGACGGCGAAGAGCGCCAGCAACCCCGCGCATATACCCACCAGCCAGCGGTATGCATTATCCGACAGGACGTGACGGCCTCGGTGGATCGCCTCCGAGACGGCGCCGTACCAGGCCAGGTCGGCCAGCACGTGGCCGGCGTAGAAGACGGCATAGCCCGCCAGGGCGAACCGGGCGGCCTCCGCCAGGAACCGCATGCCGATGGTGGCCCACCAGATGGTGAAATAGGGATTGGTCAGCGAAGTGGCGGCCCCGGCTCCGATGACGCCGATCGGGCCCGGGGCCTCGGACGCACTGTCGTCCCGGGTTTGGGGCAGTGCCAGGTCGGGCAGGGAGCGCAGCATGGAGGCGCTCATGAGCAGCAGGAGCACGCCGCCGGCAATTCCCACTCCGCCGACGAAGGCGTCGCTCTGCAGCAGCGCGCGAAGTCCCAGAATGACCGCCGCCATCAGCGGGATTTCGACAACGGCGTGTCCCACCACCACCAGCGGCCCGACTTTTCGTCCGGCCGCCGCGCTATGCCGCACCGTGACAAAAAGTACCGGTCCAGGCATCAGGGCCCCGGAAAGGGCCGTGACGAACGCCGAGACGAACAGCGCCAGCAGTGCCAACCGTTACCTCCCTCGGGAAATACGGCCAGATGGACCAACGAGGGGCGGCTACAGGTCGATTCCGCGCATGTAACGGGCCGTCAGTTCCACACCCTCCTCGACCGTGAGTTCGCCCAGTTCCCCCTGCTCCAGGATGAATCATTCCACGCCGCTCTCCAGGCCGGCCCGGACGATGGCCTCCATCTCCAGAATGCCGTCGCCGATCGGTGCCCACGTCCCGCGTTCGCTCAGGTCGGCCACGTCACGGAGGTGAGTCAGGGGCGCCATTCCGGGGTGGGCCCGTAGGAAGTCGGCGGGTTCCTGGCCTCCGTACTTCACCCAGCCCAGGTCCAGTTCCAGCCTGAAATTCTGCGGCCGGGTGTTTTCCAGCAGAATGTCCAGCGCGCAGCGGTCGTCGAACTGCCGGAACAGCTCCCGATCGTGGTTGTGATAGCAGAACTGCAGGCCATGGTCGCGGCATCTGGCGCCGAAAGCCTCGAACTCTCGTGCCTCTTCCAGAAGCTGGTCCACGTTCTCGACGGGTCCGTAGGACTGGACGACGTAGGCACAGTCCAGCGTGTGACAGACCTGTGCGATCGCCGGCAGCTCTTCACGGAGCACTTCCTTCGAGCCCATAAACGAGGCGACCCGGAGCCCGGCCTCGTCGGGCATCTCCTTGAGTTCACCGGGCTGCAGGCCGTTGCGGAACGTGCCCTTGCCCACCTCGATGGCGCCGTATCCCAGTTCGGCCAGCCAGGCCAGTGCTTCGGGAACGTCGCCGGTTCTGCCGCCGAAACCTCTTGCTGCCAGGGGTACTTTCATCCGTGTCCGATCCTCCTTTCAGTGGGGATGCGCCTTGCGCTCCACGTCGTTTCAACTCGACTTTCGACAAAAAGAGGAAAGCCGGCTCCCGTTTTGGGTAGATTAACT
>CAZNGS010000082.1:0-18777 GCA_964572825.1 uncultured candidatus Brocadiaceae bacterium | reverse complement strand
CGCGCGGTTGCCGCAGGTCATGTAGACGTAGCGGCCCTTGCGGTTGCTCGACGCCGTGGGCTTTCTGGATTTCCTCGTCCCACCCCTTTCGCTTGGCATTGCCCACTTTGCCGGACGTCACGAAGAGGAGCGTCTTTAGGTCAGGGAAGTTCTCCTTGGCGGTCTTCGCGTCGTCAGGCATCTTCGTCAGCGTTGGCGTGATCGAGGCGGCGAGTCCCTTGCCGATCCCCTCTGGCGTCAGGCTTGCGGGCGCGTAGGCATCGAGGCCGAGGTCCTTCTTGCGCTCGCAGGCGATGAGTTCGGGCCAGCGCTTCTTGCCGAGTACAACCGCCAACCCCTGGAAACGCATCCCCTCCTCTTGCGAGGCGAGCTCATCGAGGGCCCTTTCGATGTCGGTTCTCAGGACGGTCACTTGACACCTTTAGAACCTGCTTTGCCCGAAACGTGCTTGCTCACACTGCGGCCTCCTCAGCCCTGATCTGCTCATACACCTCTTTGAGCAGATGCGCGCTCACAATCTCGCGGAAACGGTCCTCGTTCATGAACTTCGCGGTGATGTCCTCGTTCTGGTCCATGCGGTCGATGAAGAGGTCTTCCAGTGCCCTGCGGAAGACGTAGCCGAAGTTCTCCATCGTGTTAGCCACGGCGGCCTGGCGCAGGTTCGTATCGGCCACGGCGTCCTCGCGGATCGACTCGAAGAAGAGCTGGTCGCCCGGCTTGAACTCCGTCCCGAACCGTTCGTTCAGGATGTCGATCAGCTTGGAGAGCTCGATGTCCTCCGGATGCGCAACCCCAGTGCCCACGGACGTCGGTCCGGACACCGGCTCCGGCTTCCCTGCCTCCAGCGGGATTGAGCCTTCGCTGATCTTCTGCAGGCGGTAGAACTTCAGCGCCACCTCGTCGTCGAAGTCATAGACCGGCCCCCGGTCGCCTCTCGGCAACTTGGTGAGCAGGAAGCGCACGTAGGAGTAGAGCTTCTCCAGATCGGTATCCTGGAACGGAATGATCTGCGCCAGAAACGCGTACAGATTGCGATACGCGACAAGCGACTTCCGGAACTCCTCCCGGTCATCCTCATCGAGCTGATTGTACCGCTCCACCGCCGGGTCGATGCACGCGTTCATTCGCGCATGGTCGGCCGCGGTCTGAGTGCGTCTCGGCTTGTAGAACACCCTGCAGAACTCCTCGACCTCGGCTTTATAGTAGACCTGCTGAGCGTCCAGCTTCGCCTGGAGCTCGTAGAGCTGCTTGGCGTCCGCCCGCTCGCCGATGAGTGTCCGCTCATAGTAGGGCTGGAAGGCGGCAAGTATCTCCTCGGGCTCATTCACGAAGTCCAGAACGAAGGTGTCCTCTTTGCCCGCGTGAGTCCGATTAAGGCGCGAGAGCGTCTGCACGACCTGAATCCCCGCGAGGCGCTTGTCGACGTACATCGTGTGCAAAAGGGGCTGGTCGAAGCCGGTCTGATATTTCTCGGCCACGAGTAGCACCTGGTACTCCTCGCTGGCGAAGCGCTCGGGAAGCTGTTTCTCGCGGATGCCCTGGTTCATCCCGACCTCGGTGTATTCCACGCCAGGCGCATCCGGGTCGACCACGGTTCCTGAGAACGCCACGAGCGTCTTGATGCCCTTGTAGCCCTTCTCGGCGATGTATTTGTCGAATGCCTGCTTATACCGAACGGCGTGCAGGCGGCTTCGGGTGACCACCATCGCTTTCGCCCTGCCGCCGATCTTGTGCATCGTGAAGTGACGGAAGTGCTCGACCATGACCTCCGTCTTCTGCGCGATGTTGTGCGGGTGCAAGCTCATGAACCGCGCCAGCGCGCGGGCCGCCTTCCGCTTATCTACCTTCGGGTCATCCTCGATGGACTTGATCAGCCGGTAGTAGGTCTTGTACGTCGTGTAGTTCTGAAGGACGTCGAGGATGAACCCTTCTTCGATGGCCTGCCGCATGCTGTAGAGGTGGAAGGGCTGCGGCTTGCCCTCGGGCCCCGGCTGCCCGAACACCTCGAGCGTCTTGTACTTGGGCGTGGCGGTGAAGGCAAAGAACGCGATGTTCGGCTGCCTGCCGCGCTTCGCCATCGTCTTCAGTATCTCTTCCTCATAGTCCGGCATGCCCTGTTCGGCGGCGTACGCGGCGGCCTCTTCCTTGATCTGGGGTGCCGCCAGGACGCCCTTCATCTCCGTCGCTGTTTCGCCGCCCTGGGAGCTGTGGGCTTCATCGATGATGACGGCGTACCGCCGCTTCGGCAGGTCACCCATCTTCTCGGTCACGAAGGGGAACTTCTGAAGCGTCGTGACCACGATCGGCACGCCCCGCGTAAGCGCCTCGGCGAGCTGCGTGGAATCTACGTCGATCTTCTGCACCACGCCCTGTTTGTGCTCGAACTGGTAGACGGTGTTCTGAAGCTGCTGATCGAGAACCACCCGGTCGGTGACGATGATGATCGAGTCGAAGACCTTCTCGTCCTCGTCGTCGTGGAGGCTGGCGAGCCGATGCGCAACCCAGGCGATGGAGTTCGACTTCCCGCTGCCGGCCGAGTGCTGCACCAGGTAGTTGGTACCCGCGCCCGTCTCGCGAGCGGCCGCGACCAGCTCGCGCACGCAGTCGAGTTGGTGGTAGCGCGGGAAGATCATCGTCTCTTTCCTGACCTTCCTTTCGCCGAGCTTCTTCTCCTCGACCTGGAGGTGAACAAACCGCGCCAGGATGTCCAGGAAGCTGTGCCGCTCCAGCACCTCCTCCCACAGGTAGGCGGTCTTGTAGCCGCCGGGATTCTCGGGGTTTCCGGCCCCCGTGCCGCACCCTTTGTTGAAGGGCAGGAAGTGGGTGTTGCGGCCCGAAAGGCGCGTGGTCATGTAGACCTCGTCCGTGTCCACGGCGAAATGGACCAGGGCGCGGTGCGTGAACTGGAAGATGAGGTCCGCCGGATCCCGGTCATTCTTGTACTGCGTGACCGCGTGCCCCCAGGTCTGGCCGGTCATTGGGTTCTTGAGCTCGACCGTCGCCACGGGTATGCCGTTCAGCGCCAGCGTGACGTCCAGCGTTTTGCCATGTCGGTTCGAGTAGCGAAGCTGTCGCGTGATCGTCAGCCGGTTGGCAACGTACAGCTTCTGCGTTTCGGGGTTGAGCCCCGTGGCCGGTGCGAAGTAGGCGATGTGGAAGAGCTTGCCGAAGCACTTGAACCCGTGCCGCAGCACTGAGAGGCACCCTTCGTGTTCCGAGTCGAGCGCCCGGCACAGGTCGTCCAGCAGCGTCTCCTCCGCTTTCCCCTTCTGGATGCCGGCAAGGTACTCCCACTCGTCGGGCTGTGTCTTCTGGATGAACGCGATCACGTCAGAAGGGAACAAGGCGCGCTCGGGGGCGAACGCGTCCCGGTCGCCCTTCCCATAGCCGCCCGCCGTAACGAGGTGCTCCTCAATGGCGGCCTCGAACGCCTGTTCGGTGTGCCGTCCCGGCATTAAGGCGCTCCTCTCCATTCAAACCGGACAGCCAAGTCATTGAGCATGAAGAAGGTGTCCTTGTAAGTTACGTTGAACTGCGCACAAACGTCGGGAAGAAGAATCCGGTTTTGTGATTGGGGGCGCGGTTGCTCATTCGTGATTACCGTGACGCCATGAACCATCGCATACGCCACGAGCCAGCCGTCGGCTTCGGTTGCAAATTTCGCCTTGGCCTGATCGAAGTATTGCGCGTTGCGCTGCACCCAGAGCATCACTTGCCCATAGGCGTTCAACACGGCTTCCTCATCGGTATCCATGAAGAATGCGGTCGGCAATTGGCCCTTGACCCATTGCACAAGGTCTTCGGTCTTCCGCCCGGCAAGCAGTTCGCCTTTCACCCTGTCGATGCTGCAAACGTTTCCTTCGCTGTGATGGTAGATCACGCTGTCCCAGAAACCCGGGCATATCGCGAAGGCGTAATAGCTGTTCTTCGCGGCTATGAACACGTCCGAGTCCAGAAGAAAGGGCCGCTTTGTGCTCATGGCAGATAGACCCCCAGGCGGCTGGCGTATTCCTGAAAAGCACCGCCATGCAGCCCGGTCAGGTCGTAGGCTTCCTTGAAACTCAGGCGGCCTTCCTTCGCAGCGCGGATGATCTGCGTGGCAAACATTTCGCCCACGCGCGTGTTCTGATTGTTGTAGAAATCACCTCCACCCGCACCAGGGCGTCGCCTGCGTTCTATTGCAACGTATTCCTCATAGAAGGCGAAGAACGTCTCCCGGTCCACCAAGTGAAGATCCATCGTGCGTCGGCCTGCTACGATGGGGCTGACCTTGAAACGCCGAGCGATTGTTTCGAACGGCGCTTCCTCGTGCCGGACATCGCGCCAGCAAGCCCTGAGTTCCCGCGCCGGGACAAGAAACTCCGCTGCCGCCCGATCACACCACGACTCGATATTCTGCGATGGTTGAGACGCCGGACCGGCATCCGTCAGGGCGCTTTCTCCCAGCCAGACGTGCGCCAGTTCGTGGATCAGCGTGAACATATGCGCGGATTTCGCGTCAGCCCCATTGACGAAAACAAGGGGGGCGTATTCGTCGCTCAGGGTAAAACCTCGAAACTCCTCAACGTCCAGTTTGCGATGGGTGTTGTTCCCGACGACGCCGTTGATCACCGCCATGACGCCCAATTCTTCGATAGCCCGGCGCAGTTCCCCAACCGCCTCGCGCCATGTGCGAACATTGGCAGCCCAGCCGTCGTCCAGGCCGACGATCCGCCGCATTTCGCGCCCGACCCCTTCCGGATCGTCCGTCAGGCGCGCGCTTCCCACGAAGTCCAGCGGCTCGACCTCGCATTCCATCAGTTCCTCGCGAAGCCACGCCTGCCGGCGCTGCATGGCGTGGAGCGTGTCCAGCAGATCGGGGCTCGGGTGGCTGATCTCCTCATTACGAATGGTCCGCAGGTCGGGAATCGGTATGCGCTCTTCCGGCGGCTCGGGCAGAAAGAGGTACCCGAAGGGGACGTGGGTCGCCCGAGCGAAGTCCTCCAACTGCTTGAGGGTGGGCAAGACCTCGCCCCGCGCCCATTCGTGCAGGCGAGGGAAGCGGTGCGTCAGTTCCCGCGGGCTGCGCCCGGCCCGATCCAAGGCCCAGGGAAACATTTCCGGCCTGATTTTCACGCGGTTCCTCATGGCGCCTCCTCCCGGACATCTATCTTACCCGTTACCGCCGTCGAGATCAGCGCCGTGCGGTACTCGCGAAGGCTGTTCATGCTCAGGTCAATCTTCTCGACAAGGGCGTCGATCTTTGCCGTCTCAATATCCAGAAACTCGACGATGGCGCGTTGCTCTTCAGTTGACGGGAAGGCGAAGCGGTATACCCGCAGCTTCTCTGCGGTCAGGTGCGGAATCGTGTTGGGATTCCCGTGGGCAACGAACACCCCGGTGGAAGCTGTCGCGCGCATCACGTAGTAGAAGAACCGTGGCAGATCCCGCCCGCTGAGTGGCCGCAGGCGGTGGATCGCCTTCTGGAAGGCACATATCGGAAGTTCCCCACGCCACATCGCGGTGCGCCCGACCTCTCCGCCCTCGCAGACCAGCAGGTCTCCTTTGTGGAGCGTATAACGCAGGTATTCATCCGGCGTGATGTCCATCTCGGGTAGCTCCGTGGCGTTCACGTGATCCCATTGGACGTCGACGTTCCGGACGTAGGGCAAGAGGTGCTCTCCCGTGATTCGCTTCGTGTCAAGCATCTTGCCCAGCTCGACACTGAACCTCGCGTAAAGAGGCGGAGTCTGCCAATGCACGGGGATTCTGCCCAGCCATTCGATGCCGGAGTCTTTCATCGGAGCGTTGGGGTCGAGGCCCTTGGTGACGGCGTGGCTGATGAGGGCGGTACGCTTCTCCTGCAGGAGCTCGATGTGCCGCTGCTTCTTCTCAATCAGCGCGTCGATCCGCCCCGTCTCCCGCTCCAAAAAGGCCGCAATCGCCCGCTGCTCGTCCAGCGGCGGAAGCAGAAACAGACCGTTCTCGATCCAGTACTTGCCGAGGCCGAACCGGGTGATCCCGGTTGCGGCCACCCGGAACTGGTCGTTGATCCCACGTGAGGCGAACGATCTGAAAAGGTACTCGCCATCGACCACGGTTCTGTCCGGCCGCACCTGAGCGAGGTGGTAACCGCAAAGAACTCCGTCAAGGTCGGAGGGCACGTACGCTGGCACGGCGATGTCGTCCCACGCTTCTGAATCCTTCGTGACGAGAACATCGCCTTCCCGGAGTCTGAACTTGGCAATCTCGTCAGCGGTTGCCGTGGCCTTCATGAGATCAAGATGGGCAGTGATGAACTCGTTGTAGTAGACATCCGTGTAATTGCAGAGGCGAACGGGCTCTTCCTCGTCAGCGGTCTTCTTATCGACGTTGCTGAGTTCCACCGAGGATATGTACTTCAGCTTCCGGACATCCCAGTGGGCAGGTATGTCACCGAGCCACTCGGTTCCCGACGGCTTGTAGGCCGGGTAGGTCCTTCGTTTGCTTTCTTGTTTGGCGGACACGCTCATTCGCCGTCCTCCGATTTGCTCTGGAGGCGCTTGAGCTCATCTGCTTCGCGGTGTGTTTGCTCCCTCGCATCGCGTTCGAAGTTCTCGGCTTTCAGCCGCATGAAACCTTCCGGATTGCGATCACAGTGATAATGGTGATGCCGCCTACGCAGTTCTTCCGCATCGTTTTGTTTCTCGCGTTCGCTACGGCCGACATAACCGAGCATCTTCATGGCCTGCCAGACCGCCTTGCCGATCGAATAAGCGATGATAAGCCCGCCGAGGATGGGACTGGCAAAGCCGATAAGCGCAACGGCCACCGGAACCACAACGCCCCACAGGGCTATAATGATCAAACCCAGTCGAATAGCTTTCGCAGATGAAACGGCGTTCCGCGCGCGTTCTGCTTGCGTGGTACGGGGAATGTCGCGATAGATTTCCAACAGTCGGCTCTCCTCCCACGCACCTGAAGTGAACTCATCGTTCTTAAGCATCTTCCAATGAAACGCGACGGCATCCTTTTCAGGCAGGGCAATCAGGTGGTCGCACCCATTTTCGTTTTGCAGAGAAATCGCGCTATCATTATCGTCAAAAGCTGTTGCCATCAGTGGAACGGGGTAACGCTGCATCCATGCTTTGCACTCCCGCTCCATAATCGCCGGAATGTCCTCGCGTGCTGGCTTCTCCGTAAACACAAGGGCCAACGACGCGAAGTAATCACCGGAACGCGCAGGCGTATACTGCACAAAATAGGAGCCGCGATGCTCCTTGAGCGTTTGGAATACGCATCCGTTGTCGCTCATGCGCCGCCCTCCTTGTGGGGCTTGCGCTTGGACTTCTTGCCGGTCTTCTTCTTCGCCTTCTTCTTGGCGGTGGGCTTCTTGCGCTCCGTCTCCAGCGCCTTGGCAGAGGTGCGCAGGTCCTCGATGTAGCGGGATTCGGCCTGCGCTTCGGCTTCGAGGCGGCGGCGCTCGGCGAAGGCGTCGTATTGCTCGTGCGCCCAGCCCAGGGCGTCGTCGCGGCTGACGGATCCGGCGTCTGCCAGCACGGGCAGTTCGGTGTCGCGCAGAAACTTGTCGAGGAACCCCTCCCAGTCGCTCATGTGGATATCTTGCCGCCGCTGCGCGCGGAACTCGGCCTGGTCGAGGAACATCACGGTGATTCGGTTGAGCGTGTCGATTTCCTTGGCGTCGAGGTAGTTCTTGGCGGTGCCCACGTCGCGCTTGAGCACGCGGCCGCCTTTCCAGGCGGTCAAGCCCATGTTGGGCTGACCGGCATAGGCTCGGCGACGGATGATCTCGGCCGCCGTCATGCCCGTGGCGGCGTGGTGCATCTTGTTCTGGACGGTAGCGAAGAAGCGCTGCGTTTCTTCCTCACCCTCCCGGTAGTCGCAGGCGAGGGAAAAGATCTCGCGGATACGCTGGTAGACGCGGGCTTCGCTGGCGCGAATCTCGCGGATACGCGCAAGCAACTCGTCGAAGTAGTCAGCCAGACCGCCGCCACCCTTGAGCCGCTCGTCATCCAGCGCAAAGCCCTTGACGAGATATTCACGCAGGCGGGCCGTGGCCCACTGGCGGAAGCGGGTGGCGACGGGGGACCTCACGCGGTAGCCGACGGCGAGGATGGCATCGAGGTTATAGTGCAGCATCCTGCGGGACACGTGCCGCGTGCCTTCCTGGCGAACTATTAAGTATTCCTTAACAGTTGCCGCCTCGTCGAGCTCGTCCTCCTCGTAAATGTTTTTCAGATGGATGTTTACGTTCGGGATAGAGGTCTGGAACAGCTCGGCGATCATCGCCTGAGTGAGCCAAACGGTTTCCCCTTCGAGCAATACCCGGATCTCGCCGCGGCCCTCCGGGGGGTGATAAAGGACGATATCGCCTTCGGGCCGAATGGGGCCGGTATCATCGTTCATTCCGTCACCTCCGCCAGCATGTCGGCGATTTCCTGTTCGATCTCCTTCAGGTCGGCCTCGATCTCCTCCAGCGGGCGCGGGGGTTCGTACTCATAGAAGTAGCGGTTGAAGTTGATCTCGTAACCGACCTTTGTCCTATCGTGGTCGATCCAGGCGTCGGGCACGTGGGGCAGTACCTCGCGCCTGAAGTACTCCTCCACGTCCTGCTTAAGCGGCACGTTCTCGTAGTCGCGCAGGTCGGTGTCGGGCTCGGGGTTGCCCTTGCTGTCGGTGCAGACGTCCGCCGTCTCATCCCGCTCTGAGAGCGCAGAAAGGACGGCGCGTCTGAGAGGGGCGAGCACCTTCACGCCGGCCTCGTCAAAGGCCCGCTTCAACAGCTCCTCGAGCTCGTCGCGGTTCTTGTACAGCTTCGTGGAGTCCATGCCGCGCAGGATGTTCAGGATTCTCTCCTGCTTCTTGCGGCCCTTCTCGATCTCCTTCTCGCGGGCCTCTCCCTTCTTCTTGCGGCTCTTCGCCAGGTTCTGGAAGGCGGTCTCCTCTCGCAGGCGTTCTATGCGCTCCGGCGTCGCCTGGAAGTTGAGCCGCAGGGCCCGCTCGACGGTGATGCGCCGATAGCCGAAGTCCTCGTTGTCGAAGACGCGGACGTGCTCTGTACCCTCGATCTCGCCGTAGAGACGGGCAATGACCTCACGCTGGTCCTCGCAGACCTCGTTCCGTTTGTTGCCGAGGCTCTTGCGCATCTTCTTGAAGAACGTCGTGGCATCCACAAGTTGAATCTTGCCTCGGCGGCTCGGAGCTTTCCGGTTGGTCACGATCCAGAGGTACGTGTAGATGCCGGTGTTGTAGAAGAGCTGATCCGGCAGAGCGACGATGGCTTCCAGCCAGTCGTTCTCGATGATCCACCGGCGAATCTCACTCTCGCCCGAGCCCGCGGAGCCGGTGAACAGCGGCGACCCGTTGAAGACGATGCCGAGGCGCGTGCCGCCTTCCGAGGGGTCCTTCATCTTGCTGATCATGTGCTGCAGGAACAGGAGAGAGCCGTCGTTGATGCGCGGCAATCCGGCCCCGAACCGCCCGCCGAATCCCTGCTCCTCGTGTTCGCGCTTGATGGTGTCGGCCTCCGGCTTCCATTCCACGCCGAAGGGGGGATTGGCCAGCATGTAGTCGAAGCTGTGGCCGGGGAAGTGATCGTCCGTGAAGCTGTCGCCGAAGGCAATGTGCTCAATGTCCTGGCCCTTGATCATCATGTCGGAGCCGCAGACGGCGTAGGCCTGGGCATTGTAGTCCTGGCCGAAGACCTCCAGCCGTGCATCGGGGTTCAGTTCCCGGATGTACTCCTCTGCCACCGAGAGCATGCCGCCGGTGCCGCAGGCGGGGTCATAGAGGGTCTTCACGATGCCGGGCGTGCGCAGGACGTCGTCGTCGGGCAGGAACAGGAGGTCGACCATGAGGCGGATGACCTCGCGCGGGGTGAAGTGGTCGCCGGCCTCCTCGTTCGAGGCCTCGTTGAACCGCCGGATGAGCTCCTCGAAGATGTAGCCCATCTCGATGTTGGGCACGGCGTCGGGGTGCAGGTCGATCTCGCAGAACCGGGAGACGACCAGGAAGAGGCGGTCCGCCCGCTCAAGCTTGGCGATGTGCTGCTCGAAGCCAAAATGCTCGATGATCTGCCGCGCGCGCGTGGAGAAGCCTTTGATGTAGTTGACCAGGTTGGCGGCGATGTTGTCCGGCTCGCCCTTGAGCTTCTCGAACGTGAAGAGGCTGGTGTTGTAGAACGGAACCCCTGACACGCGGCAGAGGATGGGTTCGGGGTTCTTGACCTTGCCACCCTCAAGCTTCTTCTGCCGGGCCAGGACCTGCTCCTTCGTGGGCTCGAGGACGCAGTCGAGGCGGCGCAGGACCGTCATGGGGAGCATGACGTCCTTGTACTGGTTGGGGCGGTAAGGGCCGCGAAGGAGATCGGCCACCGACCAGATGAAGCTCACCTTCTCGCTGAAGTTAGCCATTGGCGGTCCCCTTCTTGCTGGCATGTTCCGGATGCTGCTTCAGCCAGTCATCCACGGCGTCCTTGTGGAAGCGCCATTGCTTACCGACCTTCTGGCCAGGGATGTCCCCTTGCCGGACAAGCTTGTAAAGCGTCGATCTGGAGACCTTCAGGTAGTCCGCCAGCTCGTCCAGGCGCATGATATCGCTGGTGTTCTCCGTCATCGGGTGCTCCCGGGTTCTTGTGAGGAAGCACGATACGACCCCATCTAAGGGCACGTATTATCGCCCATTGTCCGTATTTGTCAACCCCGAGGCGCGGCCTTCAGGAGGGGCGGACGGCGACCTGACCGATGGATACCGGTGGGAGGTCCGGATCAGCAGCGCGGCACCCTACACCAACTGCGCTGACAAACACGGCGCTGTGGGGACGGATGAATCTGCCGTGGCGGGGTGGGCGTCGGTGTTGACGGTTTCGAGGCCGGCGGGCCAGGGGGCGGTGGCGATGCGGATGGTGAAACGGTAGGTCTGGCCGTCGGTGAGGGGGGCGGACTGATAGGTGTAGCGGGAGGGCTCGGTCGGGTGGCTCATCTCGACGGTGGCGTGGGGGGCTGAGAAGTCCACCTCGCCGGTGCCCGCGTCCCAGTAGATGCGCGCTTCGGCCGCTGCGCCCTGCGCACCGGAAGCCGGCGCCGGGGCCGTACTGCTCGTACCGGGGGTCGTAGAGCCATTCGAGCTCCATCTTGCCGTCCTCGATGGCGCGGGCCTCGACCCAGCGGGGCTCGGGCCCCGTCAAACCGGGGTGCCACCAGTCCGCGCTTCTCGCGCAGCTCCTCCTGCCATTGCACCACCAGGTTCTTCGGCAGCAGCAGCAAGACGCGCCTGACGCCCTGCCCTGCCAAGAGGCGACGCAGCACAAATACCGCCTCGATGGTGAAGACGTCCCCGGTCTGATCGACGGCCGTGATGTCGCTGTTGGCCAGCATGGTGACCAGGAGCAACAGGAGGTCGGCGTCGTCCACCAGCGCCACATGGTCCCACGCGCCGCTCACGTCGACGGGGATGCTCGCCTGCTGGGCCACGGTGACCTTCCGGCCACTCGCGTCCCCGTCCGACTTGGTGAAGTCGCCGGCGTCCACGGCGATCTCCCCCAGTGCCACCCCGTCGGAGCCCTTGTCGGTGGTCGCCTCGGCGTAGGTGGTCGGCGCGTCCTCGCAGATCACGAGCTGGTCGGCGGTCGCGATCTTGTCCAGCGCCGCGTCGAGCACGGCATCATTCACGTACTTGCCCATCTTCGGCCTCCTTGCATCTCATGCATTGTTCGGAAGTTACCGGCACGTTTTCTCCACTCCGGCGGCAGTAGAACTCCGGGTCGCAGCAGCCCTGCGCCGGCATGACCACGATGTGCGGGCAGGCGTCCCGGCCCGGGTAGATGCCGCTCGCTTTCGGCGACGGCGAATACTGCACGAATCCATCAGGCACCCGTCTCATACCAGTCGTACTCCTCCCAGGGCTCCACGCTGAAATCGGCCGAATCGGGCGCGCTTCCGCACCACGTGTGGTTGAAGACATCGAACGCGCCGCCGGGGTCGCAGATCGCGCTGGTTTTCCGCCAGCACCAGCGCTGCTGGCCGGCCTCTATCTGCTCGGCGGTGCGCATCTGGCCCATCCAATAGTCGGCGCCGCCCATCACCTGGTCGCTGTAGGAATAGGAGCAGGCCACGTAGCTGTCGTCGGGGTAGGTGACCCAGTAGTAGGTCCAGCCGCCGGAGCATTCCTGCCAGGGCACCTCGTGCGTGCCGCTCAAGCTGCCGCAGTTGCTCAGGTGGATGATCATCTTCGTGGGCAGGTAGAAGCGCTGTCCGGCGTAGTTGCGCCCCCAGGGCATGGGCCCGGTGCTCACGGCCTGTACGTCGACGTCCTGGACGACGTGCCAGTTGAGCCAGTCCACGTAGAGCGGGTAGCTCGAGGGCGAGCCGACCACGGCTACGTAGACGCTGCCCGCTTCGTTGCAGGGCGCCGGGTCGGAGATGACCGCGCCGTCGCGGTTGCTGTAGGAGCGCTGGGAGACGAGCGCGAACGCCTGCGCGTTGGCCTGCGGTTTTATGATGCAGTCGATCACGTCGCAGAGCAGCACGACGCCCGTGGCGAGTTGCGGGAATGGTCGCGCTGGTGGGGAAAATATTCGGGGGAAAACCTGGCCAAGTTGGTGTGCAGGCGCCCGGCGAGGACGATCCGGACACTGAAGATGTGCGTGCGCCCGTTTTTTATTTGACTTCGACGTTTCGGCAACTATAATAACGAACAAATTAAGCTTGCGCTGGAGAGAGACTCATGAAACAGCTTCTGGGCATTACACAAGCACTTGCCGACGAGAGCCGATTGCGCATTCTCAAGTGCCTCGACGGCAGCACGCTTTGCCTGTGTCATCTCACCGAGATCCTCGGCCTGGCCCCGTCGACCGTGTCGAAGCACCTCCACACGCTGGCCGAGGCCGGCCTGATCACTGGATGGCAGGAGGGCAAGTGGCGTTTCTATCGCTGGGTGGGACGCGACGGCAACCCCCGTGCTTGGCGTGCCCTCGAGTGGGTGCGCGACTTCCTCAGCGACGACCCCACGGCACTGGATGACGCAGCCCGCCGGGCCGTCGCGTTGAACACGTGCCCCGCGCCCACGCCGCACCGGGAAAAGGAGCGGGTGCTCTTCCTGTGCACGGGCAATTCCTGTCGTAGCCAGATGGCCGAGGGCATTTTGCGCAAACGCGCGGGCGACCGATTCGAGGTCTTCAGCGCCGGTTTAGAGCCTCGCGAGATTCCCGAACTGGCCTTCGAGGCGATGGACGAGATAGGCGTCGATATCAGAGGGCAGCAGCCGAAGAGCGTCATGGATTTCATCGGTCGAGCGCACTTCCACCATCTCATCGCGGTGTGCGCGAATGCGGAGGACCGCTGCCCCGTGTTTCCCGGCGTAAGCCATCGCCACTACTGGCCTGTTGAGGACCCGGCCCGAGAGTCCGGCAGCAAGGCGCGACGTCTGGCCGCGTTGCGGGCCGCCCGGGACGAGTTGGACCGGCGCATTGCCCAATGGCTTGCCGGAGACGGAGAGGGCGGCGGGTGACATCATGGGGCAAACAGCGATCAACGTGGTCATCGTAGTGCTGGTAGCCGGGCTGGCGTGGTTGATGTGGCTTGGCGTGATCGCGTTGATACGGCGGCGCGTCGTTCGCCTGAAGGAGAAGGAAAACTACCCCGTAATCCACCGTGATGGGCTGATTCGGCTTTATGTTTCGGCGGGTTCAGTGGTAACGCTGGCGCTGTTCTTAGCCGTGCAATGGTTGGTCGCGTAATCCGGGTGCGCGGCGTCGCGCGCCGGGATTTGTTCATCGGACCTCTGTAAGGAGCGGACAGATGAAGAGGATCGCTTTTGTGGCGTGGATGTTGTTGGCGTTGATGCTGGCCGGATGCGATGGGCAGAATTCCCCGCAGGGCCAGACTGGCGGCTCGGAGTCGGGCCAATCCTTATCGGGAATGGTCCGCATTGACGGTTCGAGCACGGTGTTCCCCATCACGGAGGCCGTGGCCGAGGAGTTCCAAAAGGTCAATCGGGGCGTGCGTGTCACCGTCGGCATTTCCGGCACGGGTGGCGGTATGAAGAAGTTCGGCAGGGGGGAGACGGACATCTCCAACGCTTCGCGGCCGATCAAGCCGAGCGAAGTGGAGCTGTGCGCACAGAACGGGATCGAGTACATCGAGCTTCCCGTTGCTTACGATGGCCTGGCGGTGATGGTCAACCCCGAGAACACATGGGCCGATTCGATGACCGTGGCCGAGTTGAAAAAGCTGTATGAGCCCGAAGCTCAGGGCAAGATCATGCGCTGGAACCAGGTGCGGGCAGACTGGCCGAACAAGGAGATTCATCTGTTCGGCGCCGGCGTGGACAGCGGCACGTACGACTACTTCACCGAGGCGATTGTCGGCGAAGAGGGCGCGAGTCGAGGGGATTTCACTTCCAGCGAGGACGACAACGTGCTGGTGCAGGGCATCGCAACGGACCCGCTGGCACTGGGCTTTTTCGGCTACGCGTACTACGAGGCGAACAAGGACAAGCTGAAGCTCGTGGCGATAGACGACGGCGACGATGACAACGGCAAGGGCGCCATAGCCCCTTCGCCGGAAACCGTGGCGGACGGCACCTATCAGCCCCTGTCGCGTCCCATCTTCATCTACGTCAACAAGGCGGCCGTGGACCGGCCCGAGGTCGCGGCTTTCGTCAGGTTTTACCTGGCCAACGCGCCGGCGCTGGTCCGGGAAGTCGGTTACATCCCCTTGCCCGATCGCGCCTATCAACTTGCGCAGCAGCGCGTGGACAAGCGGATAACGGGTTCGCTCTTCGCTGGGAAGGGATCGAAGGTGGGCGTCAAGATCGAGGATCTTCTGAGCCAAGAGGGCGACAAGACCCGGTGAAGGGTACAAAGAACGAGAAAATGGCGTCTCTCGAAGCGGCCCCGGCCTTCTCGGACCGCATAGTTCGGTACGTGTTGCTGGCCTGCGCGCTGGTCTCTATTGCGACTACGGCCGGGATCATCCTGACCCTCTTCGCCGAAACGGTCGGGTTCTTCCGGGAAGTGTCTTTCCGCCAGTTCTTGGGGGACACCCAGTGGACGCCGCTCTTCGCGCAGAAGCACTTCGGCATCTGGGCCCTGGTGTCGGGGACGGCCCTGACCAGTGGAATTGCCATTGCCACGGCCGTGCCGCTGGGCATCCTCGCCGCGATCTATCTGAGCGAGTTTGCCTCCGAAAGGGTGCGTCGCGTACTGAAACCCGTCATGGAGATATTGGCCGGCGTGCCGACGGTCGTGTACGGCTATTTCGCTCTCACGTTTGTCACGCCGATTCTGCAGAAGGTCGTGCCCGGGCTTGCAGGGTTCAACGCCCTCAGCCCGGGCATCGTCATGGGCATTATGATCCTGCCCATCGTGGCGTCTCTGAGTGAAGACGCAATCTATGCGGTGCCGCAGAGCCTGCGCGAGGGGGCGTATGCTCTCGGGGCGGGGCGACTTGCCACCGTCTTCCGCGTGGTGCTGCCTTCGGCCTTTTCGGGCATCGGCGCGTCGGTGGTGCTGGCCATGTCCCGCGCCGTGGGAGAAACCATGATCGTGGCCATCGCCGCCGGGCAGCAGCCGAGATTCACGCTGGATCCGCGCGTGCCGGTGGAGACCATGACCGCCTATATCGTTCAGGTCAGCCTGGGAGATACGCCTACGGGCACGCTCGAGTACCGCACAATCTTCGCCGTCGGCATGACGCTGTTTCTCTTTACCTTCGTTCTCAACAGCGTGGCGCAATACTTGCGCCGCAGAATGTTGAAGGGGCTGGCGAAATGAAAGCAGGGCAGGGCAATCCGATGCGCGCTCGCAACGGCCGAGAAGACATGGAAACATCCGGCAAAGACCATGCCGCGGAGAGGGTCTTCCACGCCATCTGTTTGCTGGCGCTGGCCCTTCCCTTGCTGCTGTTGGTCGTCCTTTTCGTGGACGCCGTGCGCGACGGATGGCCGCGTCTGAGTTGGGATTTCCTGACAAGCTATCCCTCGCGTAAGCCGGAACAGGCTGGCATCCTGCCCGCGCTGGTCGGCAGCGCCTGCCTGATGGGCCTGACGGCCGTGCTGGCTCTGCCGTTGGGTGTTGGCGCGGCGTTGTATCTTGAAGAATACGCCCGCCCAAGCCGGCTGACGGACATCATAGAAGTCAATATCCGCAACCTCGCCGGCGTGCCTTCAATCATCTACGGTCTGCTGGGCCTGCAGGTCTTTGTCCGTACCATGCGCCTGGACCGCAGCCTGCTTGCCGGCGCCGGCACTCTGGCGTTGATGCTGCTGCCCATGGTCATCATGGCCTCGCGGGAAGCGCTGCGCACCGTGCCTGGCTCCATGCGAGAGGCCGGGCTGGCTTTGGGGGGCGATCGCTGGCAAACCATTCGCCGCATCGTGCTGCCCATGAGCCTGCCGGGCATTCTGACCGGCGTCATCCTCTCGCTGGCGCGCGCCATTGGCGAAACGGCCCCGCTGATCACCATTGGGGCGCTGACGTATGTCGCCTTCTTGCCGGACTCGCTGCGAAGCCCATTCACGGCTTTGCCGATCCAGATTTTCAACTGGGTCTCGCGTCCGCAGGCTGGATTTCACATAAACGCCGCCGCTGGCATCGTTGTGCTGTTGGCGCTCATGCTCCTGCTCAACGCCACCGCCATCTGGCTGCGCATTCGGCTGCAGCGCCGGATCAACTGGTAAAATGAAAGGAGCGCGCCGTAGTGACTGCCGGCGCAGAGACCGTTCAACACATGGAAGACTCCACCAAAGATATGATGGATGAGACCCGCGTGAAGATGCGCACGGAGGGGCTTCGCGCCTGGTACGGCTCAGTGGAGGCGCTCAAGGGCATTGACCTTCCGCTGCTCGAACGGCGCGTGACGGCCATCATCGGCCCGTCGGGCTGCGGCAAGTCCACCTTCCTTCGTTGTCTCAACCGGATGCACGAGGTTTTGCGCCAGGCGCGGGTTGCCGGGCACGTATGGCTCGACGACCGCGACATCTACGCACCGAAGGTTAATCCCGTTCGCGTGCGCCGGCGGGTCGGCATGGTGTTCCAGAAGCCCAATCCTTTTCCCACGATGAGCATCCGCGAGAACGTACTGGCCGGGCTGCGCTTGCAACGCATTCGCCCCTCAGATGCCGACGGCCTTGTGGAGCGCGCCCTTCGACAGTCGGCCCTGTGGAAGGAGGTGAAGGACTCCCTGAATCAACCAGGCTCAGAACTCTCCGGCGGGCAGCAGCAGCGGCTGTGCATCGCCCGGGCGCTGGCCCTGCAGCCGGACGTGCTGCTGATGGACGAACCATGCTCCGCAGTGGACCCCATCGCCACCGCCCGCATCGAGGACCTGATCCACGACTTGCGCCAGCGCTACACGGTAGTGATCGTTACCCACAATATGCAGCAGGCCGCGCGCGTTGCTGACTACACGGCATTCTTCTACCTGGGCACACTCATCGAGTACGATGAGACGGACACGATCTTCCAGAATCCCAGTGATCCGCGCACCGAGGACTACATCACTGGACGGTTTGGGTAAACTGGAGCGACACGGATGCAGCCGCACACACACACGGACCATGAGTTCGAGGAAGAACTGGCCGACCTGCAGGGGCGACTTCATGAGATGGGCGGCGACGTCCTTGGCATGCTCAGTCGTGCTCTGGACGCCATGCGCGGTGACACCGCGGCAGCGCGGGACGTGATCGACGCCGACTCGGAGCTCGACCGGCTCGAGGTGGGCGTGGACGAGCGCTGCCTGCGCATCCTGGCCAGGCGCCAGCCGGTCGCCAGCGACCTGCGGCTGATCGCCACAGCCCTTAAAGTGGTTACGGACCTGGAACGGGCGGGAGACCTGTGCGTCAACATCGCAGAGCGAACCGTCGAAATCGGCCCGGTCAGCTCGCTGCTCCCCCGCAGCATGTTGGAAATGGGCGACGCCGTGAGCAACCTGATGAAAGCGGCCCTCTGTGCCTTTGAGACCAGAGACGGCAATTCGGCCGAACGCGTCATCGTGGATGATCGCAAGGTGGACGCGTTCCATGCGCAAGTGCTTCAAGAGACCACCCGACTCATGCAAGACGAGCCGGGGCGAACCCAGCAGGCAACCGGCCTGCAGGCCATGGCGAATGCCCTTGAGCGCATGGGCGACCACGCGAAGAACGTGGCTGAAATGACGATTTTCATGGTGCAGGGGAGAGACGTTCGGCATGCCAGAAACCTCGCTCAGGACGCCGCAAGGCCGCGTGGCGTCCTGTTTCTGTGCGTTCACAACGCCGCTCGCAGTCAGATGGCCGAGGGTTGGGCGCGAGAGTTGCTGCCGAAGGGAACGAGCGTCTGGAGCGCCGGCAGCGCCCCGGCCGAGTGCATTGATCCCTTGGCCGTTGAAGCAATGCGCGAGGTCGGCATCGATATCTCGTCCCAGAGCCCGAAGCGCATCACCGACGTGCCCCTCGGCGAGATTGACACGGTAATCACCCTATGTTCCGAAGAGGTGTGCGTGAACCTGCCCGGCATAAAGCGGCGGGAAACGTGGGCCTTTCCCGACCCCGCGGCGGAATCCGGCCCGGAGGAGCGCCGGCTGGAGGCCTATCGGCTCATGCGCGACGAACTGAAACAACGAATCTGCGAGTTGATCCCCTCCTCCCCGCCGGAAGCAGGGCATTCCTGAAACCGGGACCGGATGCATGAGCGACCTGCTTGGTGGCGGGAGGTAGACTGGAGCAGGGTCGTCCAATCCCGCCTGGAGACGACGGGAGAGACGGTCTATGTAGTCGTGTGCGGCCTGCGAAAGTCCCCCGTACCGCCGGAGTTGCGCCCCC
>CAZNGS010000081.1:0-18848 GCA_964572825.1 uncultured candidatus Brocadiaceae bacterium | reverse complement strand
GGGGGACGCCGGGGCTACCCTGTGGTGCTTGAAGGGATACGGACCTCGAAAAAACGCGGATTACGAAACGAACCGAAATTGACACAAGAATCCACAGATGCTAAAGTTACAGCGAGAAACAGACCCATGGAATCGGGCAGTCACCGCGGCGGGACACGGGCCGGGAGGCCTGCTTTTCGCGCGGCCCACTTGACAGACTCCCGTCCGGCCGGCAGACTGCCCCGAAGCGAATCGACACCGCATGAACCACCGAGGACTCTGCGGGAGCAGGTACCAGATGGCCGACGAACCGGGGAGAGATCGCACCGGCCCCCGCCGGGGATTCCGCGAATTTCGCGCCCAACTGGCGGCGGAGGGTCGTGTTCGGCCGCGGCAGAGAACGAGGCGCCGGTCAACCGCGCCCCAACGCCACCGCACGGAGCGGCCCAACGTCCTCTGGCTGATGGCCGACCAGCTACGGGCCGATACATTCGGCTGCATGGGCCATCCGAGCATTCAGACGCCCAACATCGACCGGGTAGCGGAGGAGGGGGTGGTGCTGACCAACTACTTCGCTGCCGAACCGGTCTGCATGCCCAGCCGGGCCACCTTCCTGACCGGGCATTACCCGGCCACCCACGGCGTGCTGCAGAATGGTATCCGCATGGGGGATTCGGAGGTGGTCTTTCCCACCCTGGTCAACAAGGCCGGCTGGCGCACCGCCAATATCGGCAAGAGCCACTGCGGCCGAAACTCCCGGGAGATCTGGGAATACAGCGAATGGGTCGAAGATGTGTTCGGCGCCACCAAGCCGTCCAGGGTGCCCTTCGACCCGGAGGTTTACCCCGAGCTGAAATTCATCGCGGACGAGGTCTGCGACAACAGCGACCGGGTGCTCTACGGGCGCTATCCGGGCCCGGTCCAGACGACCAAGAGCTATATCCTGGCCACACAGGCCATGAAGTGGCTCTACTGGCACGACGAGCCGCGCCCGTTCTTCCTGCGGGTGTCCTTCGACGATCCGCACCCGCCGGTGGTGCCGCCCGAGCCCTTCGCGGGCATGTACGGACCGGAGGACGTAAGGCCCGAGCTTCTGAAGGGCTACGAGGGAAGTCTGGCGTCCAAGCCGCACACCGTGCGGGCATTCCGTTCCTTCAGCGGCATGGACAGGATCGCCGAGCAGGACCACCGGATGCACGCCGCCCGCTACCTGGGGCTGGTCTCCCACCTGGACGTCCAGATGGGGCGGATCATCGACTACCTGGACGAACTCGATGTGGCGGACAACACCATCGTGATCATCAACAGCGACCACGGCCACATGATCGGCGAGCACGGTATGTGTCACAAGGGGCCTTTTTGCTACGAGGGCACGGCCCGGGTGCCGACCTTCATCCGTTGGCCCGGGCACCTGGAGCCGGGCACGCGAATCGAGTCCCTGGCCGCCGGCGTGGATTTCATGCCCACCGTGCTGGAGATGCTGGGTATTGCAGTGCCGGACCACGTCCACGGCCACAGCCTGCTGCCGATGCTGGAGGGAAAGAGGGAAACGGTGCGCGAACACGCCTTCATCCAGTGGGACGATTACGGATTCTGCATCCGGGGTGAACGCTGGAAACTGGCGTGGTGGGACTGCGACTCCGACGGCGAGCTCTACGACCTGGCGGAAGACCCGTGGGAGAAAAACAACCTCTACCACGCCCCCGCGGTGGAAAGTGTGCGGGATGAACTGCTGGACCGGCTGAACGAATGGCGGCACCGCTACGGCCCGGCGCGGCCCCGGTAGTGAGCCGCTGCCGACAGGACGCGGAGGCTTTAGGGCGCATACACTGCACAACGAGGAGGAACAAGCAGGATGTCGGAGAACATCACGCACACGGGCGTAACGGACGACTGCCGGCGGCTTCTTCTGCACGACGGGCGCATCTGCGAGGCGTTCACGGAGGCCCTGCAGTCCCACCACGAAATCGTGCGGCTGGGCGGCGTCACGCGGCACGGGGCCCGGTTCGTGGAGCAACTGCTCGATCACTTTCGAACCGCCCGGCCCGAAGGGGACGACGGGGAGCTGGTGGAGCAGAAACTCGCCTTCGTGCTCGGCTGGCTCTTTCACCGGGCAGCAGACCTGCAGATGAAACCCGTCTTGCGGGCCGCCGACCCGGACTGCCCCCGCTCGCCCACGGACTGCAGCGTGTATCACGACGTTCACGTTTTCCGCGAGGTATATGGGGGCGGGGAGGCGGACCCGTATTCCCGAGAGACGATCGTCAAGCCCGAGTGTGAGGGCGTGGACAGCCTGGAAGATCTCGTGCGGGCGCTGCTGCAGCGGGCTCTGATCGGCCTGCACACGTTGATTCCCGACCACCAGGACATCGAGGGGTGGCTGGAGCGGCTGATCGACCTCCGGCAGCGCTACCGGGTGAACGTGGAGCGTTATACGCAGGCCCTCACCGATCCCGATCCGGGCTGCGTGAAGCGGTTCATTGAGGAGGTGAACTTCTACGATCCGGATGAGGGCCTGATCCGGCTGGCCCGTTCCATACAGAGAGGGGAGCCGGCGGAGGAGACAGACCTCGACGAAGCGCTCGATGCCGCGGCGGACGGAAGCCATTACGCCGGCGCCCTTCGGAGGGGCGTGCTGTATGCATTTGCAGCCGACGGCTACTTCCGGGGCCGTATAGGCTCGGACGAATTCCGGACCCAGCTGGAGATGTGAGCAATGGATGGAGAGTCCGAATCGTACCGAGAACCCGCCCGGGATATCCCGGTTTGCGGCCGCTGCGACGTGGTGATCGTCGGCGGAGGGCCCGCCGGTCTTGCGGCCGGCATCGCGTCCGCGCGCAACGATGCGCGGACCATGCTCATCGAGCGCTTCGGCTACCCGGGCGGCACCGCCACGGCCTCCCTGATGGCCTGCATCAACGGCTTCCGCAACCAGGTCGAGCCGGACGCCACCCAGACCGTCCGCGGAATCGCGGAGGAGATTATACTGCGCCTGAAAGACGTGGACGGCCTCGGCACAAGCCCCTATGACCAGAAGGAATATCCCACCGAGCCGGGAGAGCTCGCCTACAGCTACGCCATCGACACCGAGAAGTTCAAATACGTCACGCTCGGGATGTGCCGCGAGGCCGGAGTTGATCTCCTGTTGCACACGTGGTTCTGCCGACCCATCGTTGAGGACGGGGGAGTGCGCGGGGTCATCGTGGAGAATAAGTCCGGGCGAGAGGCCATCATGTCCCACGTCACCGTGGACGCAACCGGGGACGGAGACGTGGCGGCACGGGCGGGTGTGCCCTACTGGCAGACGCGCAGCGACGAAGCGCCGCGGCTCAACGACAGCCTGATGTACCGCGTCCAATTCGGCCGGGAGCGGCCGGAAGGCCCCTACGGCTGCGACTTCGGCCGGAACGCGGTTGTATGGGGACCCGGAGTGGGGCCGATCGACGGCACGGATGCGCGGCAGCTTTCGGCGGCGGAGGTGGATGCCCGGCTGAGGGTATTCGAGGACCTCGGCGCGAAGCAGGAAGCAAGCGACGCGATGAGCGATGGCCGGGTGGCGGAGACGCCGCCCATGCTCGGCATCCGTCAGACCCGCTTCATCGGGGGGGAATACAAACTGACCGCCGCCGACGCGCTCGAAGGACGCAGGTTCGACGACGTGGTGGCCATAAGCTCCTGCCCCATCATCCACTACTACGGATACCGCCGCTACCTGGAGCACGAGGGCTACGACATCCCTTATCGGTGCCTGGTGCCGAAGGTGGTTGACGGCCTGCTGGTGGCCGGGCGCTGCATTTCGAGCGAGCAGCGGCCCTACGAGTCGCACCGCGCCATGGCTCCCATTATGGCCATCGGACAGGCGGCGGGCACCGCGGCGGCCCTCTGCTGCCGGACCGGGGCCCCGCCCCGGGAGCTGGACGTGGAGCTCCTGCAGAAGACCCTGACCCAGCAGGGAGCGGAGCTGAGGAAAAAGGTATGAACCTGGAAAACCAAACCTCCGGGCATCCGGGGGCAGGAAGGGAGCCACTGACCGGCGGTCAGCCCACCCAGATCGGGCTCGAGTAGGCAATGTGGTTGTCCACCTGGATGGCCCGGACGTACCAGTTTACGGGGGGCTGGGCGTCCTCGGTGAGCGTCACCCGGAAGGCATCCTCACCGGGCCTCCACCGGTGGTGGAGGTCGCCGTTCTTGAACAGGTCCACGGCCTTGAACGCCTCTTCGCCCGCAACGTCGATCAGGATTTCGCTTTCAGCAGCGGCGGGCACCTCCGAGCCCATGAGGGCTCCGTTTACCGTGAAGACCAGGCGGATGCGGGCGTTGGTGGTGCCATAGCACCGACGGGCCCGGATGGCCTCGAGGATCGACTGGCGATCCAGGCTCCCGGCCAGCACGGCGGTCAGCCCGTTATTGCCGACCACTCCCTTGTGGCCATCGGAGTTGCAGACGAAACCGTAGCGGTAGCCCTGCCTCAGGAAATAGCGCCCGTTCCGGTCGTCCCGCCAGCTCTTGATCTGGGGGATGTGTCGCTCGTTGACGTCGGGGCCCTCGTAGGACCCGTGACAGGAGTAGATTTCGAGGACGGGCTCGGTCTGGAGCGAGTCCGCGGCAATCCACTCGCCCGGCGGCAGCCCACCGGAATTGTGGAAATGGGGAATGGTCAGCACGTCGTGGTGGGCCATGCCCTCCCACAGCCGGTCGATGCGCTCGAACTCGGCGCGGTCGATCTGGTCGTAGTCCAGCTGCTCGCCCAGCACGACGGCCGTGTCGCCGCGTTTGCAGCGGAACTCGAAACCGACGAAGGCCGCGAACTCGCCCGGCCGGTTGTGCTCGCGCGCCGCCTCCAGGGTCTTCTCCCACAGGTCGGCGCCGATCCGGTTGCGCGGCACATCCCAGGGCTGGTGATGGTCGGCCACGCAGTGGAAGTCAATGCAGGCCACCTCCCGCGCGTAGGCGTGGAGGTCCGCCGGGGTGCGCAATAGTTTCTCTCGCTCGATGCAGTCGTTCGAATACTGCGAATGGGTATGCAGATCGCCGAAGTACAGATTGTAGCCATCCACGACCCCGGTCCTCTGCGGGGTGACGTCGAGGGGCAGCTCCCGGCTGCGCACTCGGACGTGCGGGTCAGCGATCTCAAACACGCCGTGGGAGTTGCGCTTCCATTCCGTCTGCGCCGGAAGCCGCACCATCTCGGCCGGGTCGGCCACGTCGGCCACGTTGTAGAACCGGTCGTAGACGACGAGGCTTGCCTTCTCCATGCCCCGGAAAACGCGCAGCCGGGCCGGCTCCCGGGGGCGGATGATGTATTGGAGCGGTATCTCGACGTCGGGTTGGGGCCGGTCGTAGCCCTCGAAGCTGCGCCCCAGGTCCGGCAGGGCGGCCTCGGGGTCGCTGAAGTACCGTACGTGCGCCACGTTCGTGAACTCCGGCACCGGCACCACGGTGGCCACCCTGGTGCCGACGGCGTGGCCGTTGCGCACCCAGCCCCACTTGATGACCAGCTCGTCGTCCTCCTGCAGCCGGCCGTTCAGGTCGATGACGATCATCCGGGCGGCCATGCCCTTGAAGGAGGTCTTCTCGCGCGTGGGGAAGTCCCGCACCTCCATGTCCCAGACGCGTTCAGTGTAGTTCACGTCGGGGTTGGAGCAGAACAGCGAGACGTAACCCCCGGTCTCCTGGTCCCAGCGGCTGGGCCGGTCATAGCCCAGGTAGGCGGGGCAGTCCACCACGATTCTGGATTCCCGGGCCGTTCCGTCAGGCCCCACGACGAGCCGGAAAGCTATCTCCACGCTGTCTCCCGCCAGTATCTCGCGCGGCGTTACTTCTGCTTCCTTGAAGACTGCCTGCATCTGCATTGTCCCTTCCCTTTGCCTGCCAGCGATCAGAACCGGCCGGCCCCGGTGGCCCTATCCGGAAGCGGCCGTTATTTCACCGAACTGGATCCGGTAGAAGCGGGCATACTCCCCGTCCAGCCCCATCAGCTCCTCGTGCGTGCCCCTCTCCATTATGCGGCCGTTCTGGATGAACAGTATCTGGTCGGCCTCCAGAATGGTGGACAGCCGGTGGGCTATGGCGAAGGTGGTGCGCCCGGCGCGCAGATTCTCGATGGCCTCCTGTATCAGAAGTTCGGTCTCGGAATCGACCGAGGATGTGGCTTCGTCCAGGATGAGTATCTGCGGATTCTTCAAAAGGGCCCTGGCGATGGAGATGCGCTGCCGCTGGCCCTCGGAGAGCTTCACGCCCCGTTTGCCGATCTCCGTGTCGTAGCCGTCCGTCAGCTCCCGGATGAAGGGTGCCGCGTTGGCGTGCAGGGCGGCTTCGATTATCTCCTCCTCGGAGGCGTCGGGGCGGGCGTAGGCAATGTTCTCCGCCACGGTGCCGCTGAACAGGAAGTCGTCCTGCATCACGATGCCGATGTGGGACCGCAACGCACGGAGTCGTATGTCCCGCACGTCGCGTCCGTCCAGCAGAACGGCGCCCTGCTGCGGATCGTAGAAGCGGGGTATCAGCCGCGTGATGGTGGTCTTTCCCGCGCCGCTCGGTCCCACCAGCGCAACCATCTGACCGGGGCGCGCGACGAGCGAGATTCCCTTCAGCACGGGCTCCCGTTCGTAAGCGAAGTGGATGTCCTCGAACCGTACCTCTCCCTCTACCTCGTCGGGCACCACCGCCTGCGGGCGGTCGCTGATATCCGGCTCGATGTCCACGTATTGAAAGAAACGCTCGATACCGGCAAAGAAACGCCCCGCCCGCTCGATCATCATGATCATTCGCAGGATGGGGCGGTAGAAACGGAGCACGTACATGATGAAAGCGATGAACTCCCCCGCTTGCATCTCACCGCTTATGGTCAGGTGGCCTCCGTAGAGCACCAGCGCCGCGATGCCCAGGTTGTTCAGCACCAACGCTCCGGGGAAAAGCGTGGCGATGTAGCGAATGGCCCCCATCCGGGCGGCGTAGTGCTGCTGGTTGGCCCGTTCGACGGAGTCCGCCTCCCGGTCCTCCCCCACGAAGGCCTGTATGACCTTCATGCCGGCCAGGTTCTCCTCCAGCACGTCGGAGAGCCAGGCCTTCTGCCGGCGCACTTTGCGGAACCTGTGGAGCATGTTGCCGATGCGCAGGTGGCCGTAGAGGGCCAGCAGCGGCGTCACGGAAAGTCCCACCGCCGCCAGTCGCCAGTCCCACACGAACAGAATGATCCCGGTGCCCAGCAGCGTGGTCACGCCGATGATCACCGTCTCCGGACCGTGATGGACAAACTCCTGGATGACATTGATGTCGTCAACGAGTCGCGACAGCAGCTCCCCGGCCTTCTTCTCCTCGTGGAAGGACATGGAGAGCTTCTGCAGGTGGCCGTACAGGTCGTTCCGCAATCGTGCAGTGATGCTCTGGGCCACCTCGTGGCCCCAGTACTCCTTCAGGGCCTGCACCACCGCCCACAGAATGGTGACACCGAGGATGCCTCCCGCCAGCCACACCAGGCCCGGGTAGTTCTCGTTCGGTATGGCTTCGTCTATGACGTTGCGAATCAGGTACGGGATAAGCAGCATCAGCCCCACGGCAACCGCATGCATAGCCTGCACAACGCCGAACTTCCATCTGCGCGGCCGGATGTAAGCGGCACCGAATCTTTTCAGTATCTGCCACATGATGGCCCCTCTGCCGGGATGGGGAGAGGCAAGGTTGAGGAAGAACAGTTGCGCCCCCGAACCAGCCTAACGTCCCGCCCCGTACGGTTCAACCCGCCGCTGCCTTTGTCAATCCAGGACGATGCAGTCTTCCCTGGGACTGAGTCCATCGGGGTCGTTGACCCGGGCACCGGAGGGAGCGGGAACGTCGCCCGACAGGAGCGGATCATCGGTCTCCTCCATCCAGCGCTTCAGGCGGCCCCGCATGTCCTCGAGAGCCTCACGCGCGGAGGGTTGGCCGACCAGGTTCCCGGCCTCACAGGGATCGAAGATAAGGTCGTAGAGGGCCTCCTGCGGTGGCGGCATGGCCCGCCAGCCGTGCCGCAGCCACAGGTCCTTGCTGGGACTGTCGTCGCAATTGGGCAGCACGGGTCCGGAGCGCCCGTCGGAGCGCCGGATGTATTTCCAGCGCTTTGTCCTCACGCATCGCATCGGCTCGTAGCTGGCATGATAGTTCACCTCCGTGAAAAGCTGGTCCCGCACTTCCTCGGCGTCCCCGCGGATCAGGGGCATGAACGAGACCCCCTGGAGCCACTCAGGCGCGGGAAGGCCCAGCAGATCACACAACGTGGGGTAGATGTCCACCTGCGAGACGAGCGAATCCACGACGCGGCCGCCCTCGAAGCCTCCCGGGCCGCGCATGATGAGCATGACGCCGATGCCGCCCTCGTAGAGGTTGCATTTCATGCGGGGGAAGGCGATCCCGTGATCGGTGGTGCATACCACCAGCGTGTGGTCGGCATGCCCGGTCTCCGCCAGCGCGTCCAGCACCCGGCCCATCTTCCGGTCCAGCACCCGCGCCTCGGCCATGAAGCCCGCCATGTCCCGGCGCGTCTCGGGCGTGTCCGGTATGGGTTCGGGGGGGCGACAGTACCGGGGGGCCTCCTGCGGTCCGGGCTTGCGGAAGTCCCGATGGGTGTCCCCGAAGCCCACGGACAAAAAGAAGGGCTCCGGCGGCGCGTCGGCCAAGAAATCCGCGGCGACATCTTCAATGGGTCCTTCGTGATCGGTCGTCTTGCCGAGGATGTCGTCATAGACCTCGACTCCCTTCTCCCGGACCTCCCACAGACCGATGTGTGTGACGCCGCAGAGCGCTCCGTAATAACCGTGCCGCCCCAGGAACGCAGCCAGGTGCCGGCTGTAATCGTTGAGGCGCCATTCTCCCCGGTGCGACAGGCCCGTCATCCCGTTATTGTGGGGCCAGCGGCCCGTCAGCAGACTGGCGCGGCTGGGCGAACAAGTCGGGTTGGCGCAGCAGGCCTGCCGGAAAAGCACCCCCTGCTCCGCCAGGCGCTGCAGGTTGGGCGCAGGGACCTTGTAGCCGTACGGCTCGATGTAGCGTCCGGTGTCGTGCGAGTGCAGGTACAGGATGTTCGGCCCATCCATCGTTTTGGCCTTTGCGGGAAACCGTGGCTGTTTACGGCCGACCGTTCTGCGGCGGCCCGAAACAGCAATCCTAATCGCTGTGTCGGCGCACGCAAGTGCGCGGGCGGAAATCTCGGCTTCGGCGGGAAGTCGGCGTTTTCACCACCCGACCGGGGTCGTATAATGGAAGCCCCCCACGTCGGGGCCCCGCGGCAGTCTGGGCGTTGCGCGGTGCCAGAGCATACGACCAGAGTCCACGCGCCACCAGGGAACGACGGAGAATATGACCCGTAAACTCGCAGAAAACGGAGACGGTGCGCAAAGGGCCCGACCCAGATTGGGCATCAGCACGTGCCTGCTGGGAGAGGAGGTCCGCTACGACGGCCAGCACAAGCTGGACCATTTTCTGCGGGACACCCTGGGCCGGTACGTGCAATGGGTGCCCGTCTGCCCCGAGGTCGAGTGCGGCCTGGGGGTGCCGCGGGAGCCCATGCGCCTCGTGGGTGATCCCGAAGCACCTCGTCTCGTCACGATCCGGACCCAAAAAGACCTGACCGACAGGATGCTGGAGTTCGCGCAGCGTCGGGTGCGGCAACTGGAAGGCGAAAACCTGTGCGGCTTCGTCTTCAAAAGCGGCTCGCCCAGCTCGGGCATGGCGCGCATCAAAGTGTACGACGAGAACGGCGTCCCGCGCAGGACCGGCGTGGGCCTGTTCGCACGCGTCTTCATGGAGCATTTTCCCCTGCTTCCGGTGGAGGACGACGGGCGCCTGCACGATCCCGGTCTGCGGGAGAACTTGATCGAAAGGGTTTTCTGCCTGCAGCGATACCGCGATCAGGTCAAGGCTGACGGTGGTGTGGGAGCACTGGTGGAGTTCCACGCGGCGCAGAAGATGCAGCTACTGGCCCAAGATCCCGACACTCTCAAGACCATGGGCCGGCTGGTCGCGCGCCGGGACTCCGTGCACGAGGAAGAGCTCTTCACCCGCTACGAAGCGCTCTTGATGGATGCCCTCCACGAACGCGCCACCCCCGGGAGGAATACCAACGTCATGCTGCACATGATGGGTTATTTCCGGGACGTCCTGTCGGGGGACGAGAAGCAGGAACTGCTGGAAATCATCGGGCAGTACGGTCGCGAGGAGGTCCCGCTGGTCGTGCCGGTGACGTTGCTGCGCCACTATGTGCGCAAGTACAACCAGCCCTACCTGGAAGACCAGACTTTCCTCCACCCCCACCCGGACGAGCTGAAGCTCCGCAACCACGCCTGAACATAACGCACACGGGAGGATATCCCGAAATGACCACCCCGGAAGCCGACCCCACGCCGACCTCGATTCCGGCCGGCGCAATGGCACTGCGGGGGGCGCTGGGCTTCGGCCTGGGCAGTCTTCTGGCTTTCGCCACGGTCTATATACCCTCGGCGGGCGGCCTGGGGCAGTTTCTCCGCCTGCTGGTGGCCTACCCTTTGAGCGGGGCGGTGGGGGGCGCGGTGCTCGCAGGCGGCCTGGCCGGCAAGCCGGGCAGAAGCAATGCCGCGTTGGGATTCGGCATCGGGTTCCTTCTGGCGGGAGCTGTTCTGCCCGTCGCTCTTCTCGGGCACGAAGGTCCCCTGGCCCGTCCTCTGTACCAGGCGGCGGTCTTCGCGGCGGGACTGGGCACCGCGGGCGCTCTGGGGGCGATGAGGTTCGGATGGCGCGCATGCGCGGCGGGCGCAACGGCGTTCGCGCTGGGTGGGGCCGTCGGCGGGCCCATCGCCGGGGCGGATGCGCTGGGCACGCCGGGTATTCTGCTGGGGCTGGTGATCAGCTATGCGCTCGGAGGAGCTTTCCTGGGAGCAGCACTGACGTTTCTGGGCCCGGGGTCAGGCAGCGAGGATTGACCGCGCAGGAGGCTCCACTTGCGCGGCCGGAGTCGAACGCTTAACATCTGCTGAACCCGGCGGGCGACTGTACGAGGGGACCTGATCGCTTCACCCACTGGGTTGCCGGCCTATTCAGTCCCACTCTTTTCTCTGCGCCAGGAGCGGAGATGGACTACCAGGCATTCGTGGAACGCAAGACCGAAGAGCTGCGAGAGACCGTCGGGGCCGAGATCGCCATCAACGCGCTCAGCGGGGGCGTGGACAGTTCGGTGGTCACCGTGCTGGGACACCGTGCCCTGGGCGACAACCTGAAGACCTTTTTCATCGACAGCGCCCTCATGCGCCAGGGCGAGCCCGAGGGGGTCGTGCAGACCTTCGCCGACATGGGCATCCCGGTGGAACTGGTCGACGCCCGCCACAAGTTCCTGGATGCACTGAAGGGAGTTACCGACCCGGAGGAGAAGCGCCAGGCGGTTACCGATACCTTCTACGGCGACGTATTCGCCGAGCTGGTGCGCCAAACCGGCGCCCGATACCTCCTGCACGGTACGATTCTGACGGACATCGAGGAAACCGTCGCGGGCATCAAGCGGCAGCACAACATCCTGGCACAGATGGGCATCGACCCGGAGCAAGAGTATGGATACGCCGTGCTGGAACCCCTGGAAGAGTTGCGCAAGGACGATGTGCGGGAAGTGGCCAGGGTGGTCGGGCTGCCCGAGGAAATCGCGGAGAGAATCCCCTTCCCCGGACCGGCCCTGGCAACGCGCATCGTCGGCGAAGTGAACGAGGAGCGGCTCGAACTGGTGCGCCGGGCAACGGCGATCGTCGAGGATGAGCTGGGCGACACGGGCGCCTTCCAGTACATGGCGGTCCTGCTGAACGACCGGGCCACCGGTATCCGTGATGGACAGCGCGAATTCGGGCAGATCGTGGTGATCCGGTGCGTTGACAGCGTGGACGCCCGCACCGCCACCGCCCTGCATCTGCCCTGGGAGAAACTGGACCGCATCTGCGAACGCATAACGGGTTTGCCGGAGGTCAACCGCTGCCTGTACGATTTGACGCCCAAACCGCCGGCCACCATAGAATACGTTTGAGGGCGCACCAGGACTCGCTGTAGAGGACCTTTCGATCTGACGAACACCACTGTGCGAGGAGATACATGCAAGGGCATCTGCTGCTGGCAGACGGATTGCGGCTGGAGGGAACGCTCCGGGGAGCGCCACAAACAGCCTTCGGGTGGCTGGTCGCCAACACCTCGGTGGTGGGATTCCAGGAGATGGCGACCGACCCGGCCTACAAGGGAACCATACTCGGCTTCACCTACCCCGAGGTGGGCGCCGTGGGCGTGGCCGAGCGCTTCGCCGAGTCGGCCAGCGTCCAGGTGGCAGCCGTGCTGGTCAAGGTGCTCAGCGAGTTCCGCAGCCACTACCTGGCCGAGGACGATTTCGAGGCGATGCTCAGGGCCGCTGAAGTCCCCTGCCTCTGCGGAGTCGATACCAGAGGGGTCGCCGTGCACCTGCGGGAGCACGGGGAGATGGCGGCCGCCGTGGTTTCGGAGGAGGCGGATCTCGACAAAGTGCGCGAGCAGTTGAAGGGCTTTGAGCGACCTGCTTTCCGGGCCTCGGAACTCCCCGAGCCGCCGCGCGGAGGCAGTGGTCCGAGGGTGGCCGTGCTGGACCTGGGGATGCGGGCCTCCCAGCTTAAACAGCTCTCCCGGTGCTGCGCGCCGGTGGCATTGCCCCACGACGCGTCGCCGGAACAGGTGACGGAGACCGACCCGGCGGGCCTGTTCATATCCGACGGCCCGGCCACGTGTCTGCCGCCGCAAGGAGCGGTCGAGACGGTGCGCAGCCTGGCTGGCGAGCTACCCATAATGGCCTGCGGCCTGGGGAACGTGGCCCTGGGGTTGGCCCTGGGATGCCGGGCGACTTTCCTGCGGCGCGGACACCACGGCGCCAACTGCCCCGTGCGGAACCTCCTCACCGATGAAGTCAGCGTCACACACCAGAGGCACAGCGTGGTGCTGGACCGCCAGAGCGTCGAGGAATCGGATCGCGTCGAACTCCTCTGGGAGAACATCAACGACGGCACCGTGGAAGGGATTCGGGCCGCAGAACTGAACGCCACGGGCCTGCAGGACATGTTGCCCGGACCCTGCCCCGGAGCCGTCAGCCCGCACATAGAACGTTTCGTGGACATCATCTCCGACTGAAGCAGCCGAAGCTTTACTCCAGACAGAGACCGCATCCACACATGCCAAAACGCACAGACCTGAAAAAGATACTGATGATCGGCAGCGGCCCGGTGATTATCGGGCAGGCCTGCGAGTTCGACTACAGCGGCAGCCAGGCGTGCAAAGCCCTGCTGGAGGAAGGCTACGAGGTCGTGCTGATCAACAGCAACCCGGCCACCATCATGACCGACCCGGTCATGGCCCACCGCACCTACCTGGAGCCCATCACGGCGGAGGTCATCGAGAAGATAATCGCCCGCGAAAGGCCGGACGCCGTCCTGCCCACGCTGGGCGGACAGACCGGGCTGAACGTGGCCGTTTTCCTGGCCCGGGAGGGCGTTTACGACCGCTACGGCGTGGAGGTGCTCGGCTGCGACCCGGATGCCATCAGCACCGCCGAGGACCGCGAATCCTTCAAAAGTGCCATGACAGAGATCGGCCTGCGCGTCCCCGACAGCGGCATCGCGCATACCGCGGAAGAGGGTATGGAGATCATCCGGCAGATCGGGCTGCCGGTGATCATACGGCCGGCATTCACACTCGGCGGAACCGGGGGCAGCACCGCCTACAACACCGACGAGGCGCCCGACCTGCTGGCCGCGGGGCTCAACGCCAGCCCCGTCCACCAGGTGCTGGTGGAGGAGAGCGTCCTCGGCTGGAAAGAGATCGAATACGAGGTCATGCGGGACTGCGCCGACAACGTCATCATGGTCACCAGCATGGAGAACGTGGACGCCATGGGCGTCCACACCGGTGACAGCGCCGTGGTGGCGCCCGCGCAGACCCTGACGGCCGAGGAATACGCAAAATACGTCCATTACTGCAAACGCATCATCCGCCGCGTCGGGGTCAAGGGAGGCGGGGTCAACATCCAGTACGCCGGCGACCCCCAAAGTGACGACGTCGTGGTCATCGAGGTCAACCCCCGGCTCTCCCGCTCCTCGGCGCTGGCCAGCAAGGCCACGGGCTTCCCCATCGCGCGCGTGGCCACCAAGCTGGCGGTCGGATACACCCTGGACGAAGTGCTCAACAACGTGACCGGCAACACCTACACGCTCCAGGAACCCACGGTTGATTACTGCGTTTACAAGACCGCGCGGTTCACGTTCGAGAAATTCCCCCAGGCCGAGCGCGTGATCAACACCAGCATGAAGGCCGTCGGCGAGTCCATGTCGATCGGGCGCACGTTCAAGGAGGCGTTTCAGAAGGGCCTCCGGTCCCTCGAGATCGGCCGATACGGGTTCGGGGCGGACGGACGAGACCCCGCCCGGTTGCCGGACGAGGAGGAGATCGTCCGGAAGCTCTCCGTGCCCAATGACGAGCGGTATTTCGCCATCCGCCATGCCTTCCAGGCCGGCTTCGACGTGGAGCGAGTCCACGAGTTGACCCACATAGACCGCTGGTTCCTGTCCAACTTCGAAGCCATCGTGAACCTGGAGACGGAAATCGAAGCGATCGGCAGCCTGGAGAAACTCGATGTGGAACTGCTCACCATCGCCAAAGAGTGGGGGTTCAGCGACCGGCAACTGGCCCACATGCTCGGAACGGACGAATGGTCCGTCCGTCAGCGCCGCAAGGAACTGGGCGTGGTGCCCGTCTACAAGCTGGTCGACACCTGCGCCGGCGAGGTGGACTCGGAGCGGCCGTACTTCTACTCCACCTACGAGCAGATCGACGAGTGCCGGGCGGCCGACGCGAAAAAGGTCATGATCCTGGGCGGCGGACCCAACCGCATCGGACAGGGCATCGAGTTCGACTACTGCTGCGTCCACGCCGCGCTGGCCGTCCGGGAGGAGGGCTATGAGGCCATTATGGTCAACTGCAACCCGGAGACGGTCAGCACGGACTACGACACCTCCGACCGGCTCTACTTCGAACCCATGACGGCGGAGGACGTGCTGAACATCGTCGAGGCCGAGAAGCCCCACGGCGTCATTCTGCAGTTCGGCGGGCAGACACCGCTGAACATTTCGGGGGAGCTGGAGGAAAACGGCGTTCCCCTGCTGGGCACCAGCTCGCGCAGCATCGACCTGGCCGAGGATCGCAAGCATTTCCGCGCACTTCTGCACGAACTGGGGCTCAAACAGGCACCCAGCGGCACGGCGGTCTCCTTCGAAGAGGCGCTCGAACTCGCACAGGACATCGGCTACCCCGTGCTCGTTCGTCCCAGCTACGTGCTGGGCGGCCGCGCCATGGAGATCGTTTATGACGACGAAGAGCTCCAGCATTTCATGGGCGAGGCAGTCGAGGCGTCCCCGGAGCGGCCCGTGCTCATCGACAAGTTCCTGGAGGAGGCCATCGAGGTCGACGTCGACGCCATCAGCGACGGCGAGGTGACCATAATCGGTGCCATCATGGAGCACATCGAGGAAGCCGGCGTCCACAGCGGCGACAGCGCCTGCGTCATCCCGCCCCAAACCCTCTCCAAAGAGGTCCAGGCCGAGATCGCCCGCCAGACCAGGGCCCTCAGCGAGAAGCTGGAGGTCGTCGGACTCATGAACGTCCAGTACGCCGTGCAAAACGCACAGGTGTACGTGCTGGAGGTTAACCCGCGGGCCTCGCGCACCATACCGTTCGTCTCCAAGGCCACCGGCGTCTCGCTGGCAAAGCTGGCCACCCTCGTGATGCTGGGACACTCCCTTGAAGACCTGGGCCTGACCGAGGAGGTCGAAATCGAGCACGTGGCAGTCAAGGAAGCCGTATTCCCCTTCGCCCGTTTCCCGGGTATCGACACCCTCCTGGGCCCGGAGATGAAATCCACCGGGGAGGTCATGGGCGTGGCGGGCGAGTTCGGCATGGCCTTCGCCAAGGCCCAGATCGGCGCCGGACAGAATCTCCCCAAAGAGGGAACCGTCTTCTTCAGCCTCCGAGACCAGGACAAAACGCCGACCGCCACGAGCGTGGCCCGCCGTTTCCACCAGATGGGCTTCCACCTGGTGGCCACCGACGGCACCTGCGCTTTTCTCGGCAACGGGAATATCCCCTGCGACCGCATAAACAAGGTGCGCGAAGGCAGACCCCACATCGTTGACGCCATCATCAATGGCGAGATCGACCTGGTCATCAACACCCCGAGCGGCAAGCATCCCCGCCAGGACGAGATCGCCATCCGCAGCACCTCCTGGGCGCGCCGGGTGCCCATCATCACCACCGTCCAGGGCGCCGTGGCCGCCGTCGAGGCCGTGGCGCAGCTCAAGGAAGCCCCGATCACCGTCAGGAGCCTCCAGGAATACACCCTGGATACGCATGGCAAAGTCCCGCAGCCGATGATGGGTGGACAGTAGACTCCACCTCTCCCGGAAGCTGGAGGCGAGCAATGTCCAAGACCATCCTCTCCTACGGTGAAACGCTCTGGGACCTGCTGCCCTCCGGCCCCGTGCTCGGCGGCGCGCCGTTCAACTTCGCCTACCGCGTCAACTGCCTCGGCGACCGGGGGCTGATCGTCACCCGCCTGGGCCGCGACGAGCTCGGCCGCAGGGCCCATCGCCGCATCCTCCAGCTCGGCATCGAGACCCGCTTCGTCCAGTGGGACGATGACGCACCCACCGGCACGGTCGAGGTCGACCTGACCGACTCCAACAACCCGGATTTCACCATCCTGCCCGACGTGGCCTACGACCGCATCGAACCCACCGAAGCCATGCTCAAGGCCGCGTCCGAGGCCGACTGCGTCTGCTTTGGCACCCTCATCCAGCGCGCCGAACGCAGCCGCCGCACGCTCTACGCCCTGCTCCAGCGCGCCGGAAATGCCGTCAAGCTCCTCGACATCAACCTGCGCAAAAACTGCTTCTCCGACAATACCGTCCGAGCATCCCTCGAAAAAGCAGACGTGCTCAAGCTCAACGACGACGAGGCCCGCCGACTGGACCAAATGCTCGACCTCTCCGCCGCCTCATCAACCGACTTCGCCGACGCAATCATCCGGCGGTTCGGGCTCACCCACTGCGTCGTAACCTTCGGCGAACGCGGCGCCTACGCCACCGACGGCCGCGACGAACGCGCCTACGTCCCCGGCTACGCGGTGGACCTGGTGGACTCCTGCGGCTCCGGGGACGCCTTCACCGCCGGGTTCGTCCACGGACTGCTCCGCGGCGACCCGCTCCTGGAGTGCTGCCGGCTGGGCAACGCCCTGGGTGCCATCGTCGCCACCCAGGACGGCGCCACCGGCGACGTCGCGCCCGACGAGGTCCACGCCTTCCTCGCCGCCGAGTACGACCGTGTCCTGGAGCCGGCCCTCGCGGACATGGCCGCCGGGTAGAGCATCACACCTCCTGCACCGCCGTCCATTGCCTGCTCTCGGCGGACGCCGTCACCGCCGCCAGCACCGCCTGGCACTTCAGCCCATCGCGGAAGGAGGGCTCCGGCTGCCGATCCTCGGCGATCGCCGTCAGCATCTCTTTCATCTCGTTCACGAAGCACTCCCCGTAGCCGATGATGTGCCCGTCCGGCCACCAGGCCTCCCAGTTGGGCGTGTCGGGATGGGTCGCCAGAATCTTGCGGAACCCCTGGCGGCATCCCTCCCCCTCTTTCCAGTACTCGAGGTAATTCATGTCCTCCAGGTTCCAGGCGATCGAGCCCTTCGAGCCGTTGATCTCCCAGCCGTGGTAGTTCTTCCGGCCTCCGGCGAAGCGCGTTGCCTCGAAGGTGCCCAGGGCGCCGTTGGCGAAACGCGCACACCACAGCGTAGCATCGTCCACCGTCACCTCGCCCCTCTCCTCGCCGCCCTTGCGGTCGGCCAGCGCGGTGCCACCCTCCGAGCTCTCCAGCGGGCGCTCTTTCACGAAGGTCTCCATCGTGCCGCTCACCTCGGCCACATCCCCCAGCAGGTAGAGCGCCATGTCCGTGATGTGCGCGCCCAGGTCGCCCAGCGCCCCGCTGCCGGCGTACTTGCTCTGCAGGCGCCAGACCAGGGGGAATTCGGGGTCCATGATCCAGTCCTGCAGGTAGACCCCCCGCATGTGGTATATCTCGCCCAACTCCCCCGCCTCGATCATCTGTTTGGCGAGCTGCACGGCCGGCGCCTGCCGGTAGGTGAAACCGCACAGGGCCTTCACCCCGGCCCTCTCGACGGCTTCGACCATCTTCTGCGCGCCCGCCACGTCGTTGGCCAGCGGCTTCTCACACAGGATGTCCTTGCCGGCCTCCGCCGCGGCGACGGCCTGCTCCACGTGCACGAAATTGGGCGTGCTGATATCCACCAGGTCAATGTCGTCCCTCTCGACCAGCCTGCGCCAGTCGCTCTCGTATTCCTCCCAGCCGTAGCTTTGTGCCGTGACCTTTCCGATGGCCTCCGGTTTGGTGCCCGCGATGCATTTCATCGCCACTTTGATGGGCGGGTCCCAAATCGCGTTCACGTTGCGGTAGGCGAAGCTGTGGACCTTGCCCATGAACCCGCGCCCGATCATCCCTACGTTCACCACTCCATCGCTCACGATGCCAGCCTCCTGTTAGAGCCTGAATCCTGCCTGTTTTCCGGATGTCCATTCAGCCATCACACCTTGTATCGGAGCCGACCCCTGAAATCAAGCCGACCGGCCCGTAACGTACGGCGGGCGGCACCGTCCGCCCGTCACCGGACACCCCACCCCGGTAGATCGTTGCCTGGCTTTATCCTTTTTATCAGCAAACGGTTCTGTCAATTTCGGTTCGTTTCGCAATCCGAGTTTTTTCGAGGTCCGTATCCCTTCAAGCACCACAGGGTAGCCCCGGCGTCCCCC
>CAZNGS010000080.1:0-19433 GCA_964572825.1 uncultured candidatus Brocadiaceae bacterium | reverse complement strand
TTTTCACGGCGCACTGCCAGTTACCAGTTACCGGTCGGCGTTTTGCGCAGAACCTTTCCCCTCCGTAGTCGCGCCTTCCATCTGCGTTGATCTGCGTTCATCGGGCCTTCGTTGGCGTTCGTCGTTCGTGGGAACATTTCCGTTCAGTCGTTCTGCCGTTGATCCGCGTAAATCCGCGTAAATCTGCGGCCAAATGCTGTTTGTCGTTGTCGTTACTTCGCCCTTCGTCCTTCGCACTTCCCACTTCCGGCGGCCCGCCGCCGGCCATTATAGTCGTTCCTGGAAATCCGCGTGTCCGTCTTGACCGCGTTGACCGAGAAAATCTCCAAATCCGCGGCTTTTGGTGGCTTTTCGCCCCGTTTCCGCGCGAAAAACAGCCTTGACATCGGGGCCACAAGCGCTATGATCAGGGTCGTTATGGCGGTGGCAATAGCGCGCATCCCACCTGTTCCGGCACACGCACCGCGACCATCCTCCGCCGCCGTAACCCCATTGGCCGACCTTCCCGCGGCAACGGCGTCACCGACAAAGGCGGCCACAGATTCTCACTGATGGGCACTGATTACATAGACCACGAATCTACACAGGTAGCATGGGCACCGCGTAAAGGGCGTGCAATAGGGTGCCAACTCGGTTTCCGTGAAAGGTCTGCGAAAAGGCGCCGACCGGCGGGTGAACCGGCAGGCACCTGCCGTTGAACGGGAACGAACAATCGGAGTGCCGGCAGGCAGTTGATCGGTGAAAATCAGCGGGGATTAACGGCCACAAGCCGTTCGTCGTTGGCATACGTCAGTTCCCAGTTGCCGAAAGTCGTTGATCGCTTTCTTGCAACCACGTGGACGGGTCGTTGTGCCGTTAATGAGCGTAAATCCGCGTCAATCTGCGGCCAAATGCCGTTTGTCGTTGTCGTTACTTCGTCCTTCGAACTTCCCACTTCCGGCGGCCGCGTGTCCGGGTTGCCCGGATTGACCGAGAGAATCCCTGAATCGACGTTTTCTCGGTTATTTTTCGGCCGGTTGGGGGCGTGACGGAGGCTTTGGCCCCTGCTTTCGTCCGAGGGCCGTCGGTGCGGGCTGCCGGGCTGAATCGCTCCTCGTCAGCGGCTCCGGAGCGGGGCGTGGCCGGCATCCCCGGGGCTTACAGGTCGAGGCCGCGCCCGACCACGGCCAACTCGAACCGCCCACGCCCGCCGCGGCGAGGGCGGCTGTTAAGCGATTTGGGGAAAGTGATTTCTCGTTTGATTTTGCCCTTCCGGTTTGTGCTTTCATAGCAGGCGAGAGATGGGTTGATTCCGCCGGGAGGGCCCTTGGAGATGAGGTTCGTGCGCGAGCTGTCCGAGCAGGAAACTGTTGAGCTGATGGAGGCCCTGGAAGGATGGGATGATCCGGCCGAGGTGCGCAGGGCACGTGCCGTGCGGCTCTCCCAGAAGGGCTGGACGGTGCCGCAGATCGCCGATGCCCTGGATGTGTGCAGGCGCTCGGTCAGGAACTGGTTCGATTGGTATGAGGAGCGAGGGCTGGAGGGCCTGAGGACCGATCCCCGTTCGAGCCGACCGCCGAAGGCCGATCCCAGCTACCGGGAACGCCTGGCCGAGACCGTCCAGACGCCTCCCAGAGAGATGGGCTACGGCTTCAGCCGTTGGACGTTGGAAAGACTGACCCTCCACATGGAGAAGGAGACGGGAGTAAGTCTGAACCAGTCCTACCTGCGGGAGGTGCTGATAGATATGGGCTTTGTCTACAAGCGTCCCCGCCACGACCTATCCCATCGGCGCGACGAGGAGACCTACCAGAAGAAGAAGGCGGAGCTTGAGGACTTAAAAAAAGGGGCTCTGGCGGAGGAGCCGGACTACGGATTGCTGTTCGTCGACGAGTGCGAGGTGCACCTGAACCCTCCCCTGACCAAGACATGGGCCAAGCGGGGCGAACCGGCCCGCGTGCCGGCGGCCGGTCGCGACGAGAAGGTGTTCGTGTTCGGAGCGTGGGACTACCGTGCGGACCGTCTTATCTGGCATACAGCAGAGAGCAAAAACAGCGGGCAGTTCCTGGAGCTTCTGGAGCGTATTCTGCAGGAGGGTCCGGGGGGGCAGCAATGGGTGCTGGTGCTGGACAACGCCCCATATCATCGTTCAAACAAGGTAAAGGAATTTCTGGCCGACCAGTCCGACCGGCTGACGCCCTTTTGGCTGCCGTCCTACAGCCCCGAGTTGAACCTGATAGAACGCGTGTGGCTGTATGTGAAAGAGAACGTGACCAACAACTACTTTTTCGGAGAGCTGCAAGTGCTGCTTGAGGCGACCGAGCAAGCGTGCGAGCAGCTCAGTTCTCCCACAGAAACGGTCCTGCACCTTGAGTTCAAAACCGGAAAAAACTTACCTCAGGCCGCTTAGCGAGCTTTGTGGGATTATGCGGCAGGAACGAGGGTCCGTCAAGGGCGAAGCGGGAGCGTAACAGGGACGTCCTGGGTTGATGCTGACCCCCCGGGTGGACCTGCAGGATGGACCGTTTCTCCGGGGTGTCGTTGCGGTCGAACCAGTAGAGCACCAGCCTTGACTTTCGACAATGGAAGAGTAAAGCCCTCTTGATATATAGCGTCGGCGCGGGAGGATGAGGTCCGGCGGGGACCCTGCTTCGCCGAGCCTCCCATGGGACAGCCGCCGCGCCTCCCCCCCAGAGAGAGAGGGTAGCTGAGGCGTCTCGCCTCAGCCATCATCGGACCCAAGAACCGGAGCACACCTGGTTCAGGCCACTCAGGCCCGCAGACGGGCCAGGGCCCGGTAGGGAACACGCATATCCCCTGTCGGGGAAAACGGCCGGAAAGCCGGACGCCACGGAGCACGTGCCTGCGCAGAATGCGACGAAAGATGTCCCTCGGAGAGTCGGGCAGGGCTGGGCCGGAAGAGCAGTTTCCGCGGGAGGCCACTTGACTTTCAGCCCGGTATAGTATAGAAACCCTATATGAGTAATGGCAGAGGCGGGCGACCTCGCCCGAAAACCGCGCCGAAAGGCCTCCTCAATACCGTGGAAGGGTACAGCGTGATGAAACGGCCCAGGTGGGTGTGTGTGGCAGCCGTGGTCTTGTTCTTGCTGGCGGGTTGCAGAAGCGTGCCGGGGGTCTCGCCTTACCGGTCGGTGGACCCGGATGCCGACCTGGACGCCTCCACGCTGGACCGCTATCGATCCGAGTTGCAGCGGGTCCGTGAGGCGGGGCAGGCCGGCCATGCCGCGGTGCTGGAGCGCACGAACTGGTGGCCGCTCGGTCTGCTGGCTTACTGGAGGAAGGGCGAGGTGCGGGCAATGATCATGCCGGGCGGCAGGCGCCGGTACATGGTGTCGGCAAGCGAGGGATTCGGCCCGTTGTCGTTGTTCTACGTCACCGAGCGATCCGCATCCTACGATGCGCAAGGCCGACGTGTGGCCGGAAACAGCGGGACCTCCCTGCTGTGGGGACACCTGGCCATGAGCCACCGAATGGAGACCCGCGACGAGGAGACGGGGCACTGGCGGCGGATGAACTCCGTGCACTTTGCGCATCACCTGATCAACTGGGGCGCCGGCCACGGCGGGTCCTGGGTCTCACTGTTCAGCGCGCCCAATCCGGTGGGGGTCGGCCCTTAGCCTGAACTCACAGGAGTATCCCGGCGGTCCGTGCACGGCAATGGCAGGCGTTGTCCTCAATCCTCGGCGCCCTGTCGCCCGAACTGCCGGCGCAACCATTCCCGCAGCGTCGTGAAGAACTCCTCGCGCACCCCTCCCTCACGCCAGGGGCTGTGGCCGCAGCGCTCCCACTGCCGGTACTCGAGCTGCGGCAGGTAAGGGCGCAGGCTATCGCGGATCATCGCCCCGGGATGGGGGTCGTAGGCACCGTGCAGCATGAGCACCGGTGAGCGGATGGCATCGAACGCCGCCGGATACAGGCCCTCGCGCTGACACCTCACCATATCGCACCACGTCTCCCGGTGGGCCCGCAGGTCGAACGGCGGGGCTTCGGCATCCGTGTCGCATTCCTCCCCTTCGTCCATGGGCGACCAGGCGTAGAGGCACCGGATCAGCCTCTGCCGTTCCTTCATTCGCTCGGAGGGATCGGGGAAGTCCTGGGAAAGCCGGTCGAGCCTGGCCCGCAATCGGTCGTCCGTACGCTCTTCCAGTATCGCTTCCAGCCGGTCCCGGGAAGCCTGATTGAAGGTCCCGCAGCCCACCAGCAGCAGCGGGCCGGCGGCATCGGGATGGGCCGCCGCGTAAGCCAGGGCCAGCATAGCTCCCCACGACCAGCCGACCAGGGCGGGGCATTCTCCTTCAACGCGTGTCTCGATGAGCTGGTGGAGGTCCCCGACGTGGCGCTCAACGGTCAATGGCTCCGGGCCGCTTCCACGCTGCCAGGGCTCCAGCACTCGGAACTCCTCCGCCAACCCCCGCGCAATCGGCGCCGCACTGCCGACCGCGGCCGGCCCGCCATGGAGCACGACGACAGGGGCGCCGCTGGTGCCGCAGCGGCGAACGTGCAATGAATCCATCATCTTCGCCCGGGTTGCGCTTAATCCGAGGACCGGACTGCGGAGGCGATTTCAGCCGCGTTGCGGGCTGTCTCGGTGATGCCGGCCCAGTCGCGCTGTTGGATGCAGCTGCGCCGGGCGACGAAGGACCCACCCACGGCAAAGACCAGGGGGTTTTGCAGGTAAGGAACCATGTTCTCCGCGTTGACACCGCCCAGCGGCATGAACCGCAAGCCCAGGTGACTGTAAGGGCCGGCCATACTCTTCAGGTAGGGCAGCCCGCCGATGGGCTCGGCCGGGAAAAACTTCAGGTACGTGCAGCCCAGCTCCACCGCCCGCTCCACCTCGGAGGCGGTGGCAACCCCGGGTGCGAAGGGCAGGCCCACCTCTTCAGCGGCCTCGACCACGCGCGGGTTCGTCCCGGGCGCCACTGCGAAAGCCGCTCCCGCCCGATCGATCTGCCGGACCTGCTCCGGGGTCAGGACGGTTCCGACGCCCGGCAGCATGTCCGGCACGTCCCGGACAATGGCCTGCAGCGCGTCCAGTGCCGCCGGCGTGCGCAGGGTCAGTTCCATGACCCGCACGCCTCCCCCCACGAGCGCCCGCGCCAGCGGGACCGCGTCCTCCGCCCTATCCACAGTCAGAACGGCCACCACTCCGCACTCTTCGATGGCCTCGGCCAGTTGCTCATCGAACACGGTTCTCCTCCTTCTCACGGTCGGATGCACGCCGTCTGGACCCCGCTCGGCACGGTAACCGTTGTGCACGCGGCGCGCAAGCGGAACCGCCTGTCCGCCGGAGCGACGCCCCGAACACGCATCTGCAACGTCATTTTCTTCAATGTCTTATGACACATTCGGTTCCTTTCTTAATCGGGCCTCTCCGCCGCACTCCCCAGTGCAACTTTCACACACTGTGGAAGTTGGGTTAGGCGAAGGAAAGCGCATCAGAGCCGGCGTCGAGCCTGTGCTGAAGGCGAATTCTGTCCACACGCTTCATAGCCGGCCTCGGCCTGATCGAGAACCTCATCTCGGAAGTAGCGGCTCAGGTCTTCCGGGGTGCGCAGGTCAAGCGGGTTACCCAGTATCTCCGAGAGCTGCCGGGGCAGCCCGCCCATTCCGATGAGGCCCGGAACGTGGCCCGGCTCGAACTCGACCAGCACGTCCACGTCGCTCTCCGGACCAAATCGGGCGCCGAGCACCGATCCGAAAAAGGCGAGACGACGAATATGGTGCCGTCGGCAGAAGTCGGCGATCTTCTCGTTGTCTATTGCCACCTGTAGCGGCATAGCAGTGCCCCGAAAAGCCATAGGTGAAACTCCGGGCGTCATTATACCGGGCCCCAAGGGTCATCGCGAGGGCTGTGAAGACCGCAGAGCGCATGCCCGGCGGAGGGGCGAACGCGGGCCACCCCGCCCGAGGCTGCTGCGCCAGACGATCAAATCGAACGATCGCAGCCGGGGGCGGCTGCGCCACACGTTGACCGCGCGCGACTCACGCATCACGTGTGGCTGGGGCGCCACTACCCAATATCTGTATGCCAACTGCTTGGGCCAAACGGGCCTGAGAGAGCACACCGCTTCAGAGCGTTCTCTGCGCTTCTGCTGTGAGCAGGCTGGACTACTCCAGGTCGGCGAGGTTCTGGATGACGACCTTCAGCTCGGCGCGCAGCTCTTCGGCGCGGTCCATCTTCTGCTGAACGACGTCCTCGGGCGCCTTGGTCAGGAAATTGGTATTATGCAGGGTGGCGTCAATGGATTTGATCTGCTCCTGCAGGTCGGCCTTCTGCTTCTGGAGGCGTTCCCGCTCCTCCTCCACGTTCACCAGCCCTTCCAGGGGCATGAAGACCTGCAGGGTGCCCACCACGGTGGTGACGCAGTGCGGCGGCTTGTCGACCGCCACGCCGTGTTCGAGCTCCTCCAATGCGGCCATCTGCAGCAAGAACCCCCGTCGGGCTTCGATGACGGCATCCGTCTCCTCGTCGGGGGCGCCGATGGTGATGGGAACGGGCCGGCGCTCAGGGATGCCCTTCTGCTTGCGCAGGTTGCGCACCGCGCGCACGATCTTCTGAAGCAGCTCCATCTGCTCCTCCAGCTCCAGGTCACGCCGGGCGGGATCCCCCGCCGGCCACGCGGCGCGGACCAGGGCCTCGGATTGCATCAACTCCGCCGCAGCAAGGTCGGGCCGGGCCGCCTGCTCCCTGAGTTTCTGCCACAGCTGCTCGGTGATGAACGGCATGTAGGGGTGGAGCAGCCGCAGGCTGGCGTCGAAAACGGTGGCCAGCGTGTCCCGCGCGCTGGAGGAGCCGTTGCGCAGGCGTGGCTTGGCGATCTCCAGGTACCAGTCGCAGAACTCGTGCCAGAAAAAATCGTAGATGTCGGCGGCGGCCTCGTGATCGTGGAAGCCCTCCAGGTTCTTCGTGGTGGACTCGATGGTGTCCTGGAGGCGGCTCAGAATCCAGCGGTCCTCGAACTCGAGCTCGTCCGCGGGCCCGGTCGCCTTCCCGTCGGCCAGGTTCATCAGGGTGAACCGGCCGGCGTTCCATATTTTATTGGCGAAATGTCGGCCCATCTCGAACCGCGAGGGGCTGAGCTTCAGGTCCTGACCCTCGGGGGAGAGCATGATCAGGCACCACCGGGCGGCGTCGGCCCCGTGCTCCTCGATGACGTCGATGGGGTCGATGCCGTTGCCCAGGGACTTGGACATTTTGCGCCCCTGCTCGTCCAGGATGTTGCCGTGGATATAGACGTCGCTGAACGGGACTTCGCCCATGAACTCGATGCCCATCATGACCATGCGGGCGACCCAGAAGTAGATGATGTCCCGCGCGGTCACCAGGGTGTCGGTCGGATAGTAGCGCCCCAGGTCGGGTGTTTCCTCGGGCCAACCCAGCGTGCTGAAAGGCCAGAGGGCGCTGGAGAACCAGGTGTCGAGCACGTCCTCGTCCTGGCGCAGTTCGGAGGCGCCGCACTGGGGGCACTCTGCGGGCATCTCGCGGGCGACGACCGGCTCCTCGCACTCCTGGCAATAGTAGACCGGGATGCGGTGGCCCCACCATATCTGGCGGCTGATGCACCAGTCGCGCGCCTCGTCCAGCCAGCTCAGGTAGAAGTCCTTCCACCGGGCGGGGTGGAACTCCAGCCGGCCGTCCCGGGCGGCCTGTGCCGCCTTCTCGGCCAGGGGCTTGACGCGCACGTACCACTGGTCGGACAGCGCCGGCTCGATGACCGTGTGGCAGCGGTAGCAGTGGCCGACCGAATGGGTGTAGGGTTCCACCTTCTCCAGCAGGCCCCTGTCCCGCAGGTCCTCCACCAGTGCTTCCCGGCACTCGAAGCGGTCCATCTCCTCGTACTGCTCGCCGGGCTCCAGGGTCATCAGCCCGTCCTCGTCGATGACGACCACCGCCGGCAGGTCGTGGCGTTGGGCTATCTGCCAGTCGTTCGGGTCGTGGGCGGGGGTGACCTTGACGGCGCCGGTGCCGAACTGCGGGTCCACCCAGTCGTCAGCGATCACCGGTATCTCGCGTCGCAGGATGGGCAGCACCAGGGTCTTGCCCTGCAGCCTGCCGTAGCGATCGTCGGCCGGGTTGACCGCAACCGCCGTGTCGCCCAGCATCGTCTCCGGCCGCGTGGTGGCGACGGTGACGCAGCGGTCCGGATCGTTCTTCAGGGGGTAACGGATATACCAGAGGTGCCCTTCGTGCTCCTCGTGCTCCGTCTCGATGTCGCTGAGGGCGGTTCGGCAGCGGGGGCACCAGTTGACGATGTACTTGCCCCGGTAGATGAGCCCCTTCTGGTGGAGGCGGATGAAGGTCTCCAGCACGGCCCGGCTCAGCCCTTCGTCCATGGTGAACCGCAGGCGCTCCCAGTCGCAGGAGCACCCCAGCCGCTGGAGCTGCTCGATGATGCGGTTGCCGTATTCCTCCTTCCACTGCCAGACACGCTCGACGAACGCTTCCCGCCCCAGGTCGCGCCGATGCCGACCCTCGTGGGCCAGTTGCCGCTCGACCACGTTCTGGGTGGCGATGCCGGCGTGGTCGGTTCCGGGCACCCAGAGGGTGTTGTAGCCCTGCATCCTGCGGAAGCGGATGTAGATGTCCTGCAGGGTGTTGTTGAGGGCGTGCCCCATGTGGAGCTCCGCCGTCACGTTGGGCGGTGGGATGACGATGGTGTAGCTCTCGCCCGGCCGGTCGGGTTCGGTATGGAACAGGCCCTCCTCGGTCCAGAATCGGTAGATGCGGTCTTCCAGGTCCTGCGGGGCGTATTCGGCGGGCAGCGGGGCTGTCATGATGTGGTTACCTTCGCGGGTGGCTTGCGACTCAGTCGTCCATGAGGAGCTTGTATTCCACGCTGTCGATCAGGGCTTCCCAACTGGCGTGGATGATGTTCTCGCTGACCCCGACGGTCCCCCAGACGCGTTTGCCGTCGGTGCTCTCGATGACCACGCGCACTTTGGCGGCCGTGGCCTCGCGGGGGTTGATGACCCGCACGCGGTAATCGGTCAGCCGCATGTTTTTCAGGCACTCGTAGTGGGGCTCCAGGGCCTTGCGCAGGGCGCCGTCCAGGGCGTTGACCGGGCCGTCGCCCTCGCTGGCGGTGTGCATCTGCTGGCCGTTCACCACGATCTTCACGGTGGCGTCCGTGACCAGCGCGCCGTCGGAATGGCGGATGCTGCTGACGTGATAGGCCTGGACCTCGAAGTGAGGTTGGAACTTGCCCATCACGCGGCGCGCCAGCAGTTCGAAGGAGGCCTCCGCCGCCTCGTACTGGTAGCCGGCGTTCTCCCGTTCCTTGAGCCGCTCCAGCAGGTCGGACACCGTCTCCCGGTCGCCCTCCAGGTTGAACTCCTCCACCTTCTCCAGCATGGCGGCGTGCCCGGAGAGCTCGCTGAGCAGGAACCGCCGCTCGTTGCCCACCAGGGCGGGGTCGATGTGTTCGCAGGCGTGCTCGGCCTTGCGCATGGCGTCCACGTGCTGGCCGGCCTTGTGGGCGAAGGCGCTGGAGCCCACGAAGGGCTGGTGCTCGTCCCACATGAGGTTGGCGGCCTCGTAGGCGAAGCGTGAGACCTCGGTGAGCTTGCGCAGCTGCTCGGCCGTCACGCAGCGGTGCGGGGTCTTCAAGTTGATGATGGGAATCACGGAGCAGAGGTCGGCGTTCCCGGCCCGCTCCCCGAATCCGTTCAGAGTGCCCTGCACGTGGACGGCCCCGTTCTGGACGGCGGCGATGGAGTTCGCCACGGCCAGGCCGCAGTCGTTGTGACAGTGTATGCCAATCGGGCAGTCCACCTCTGCCACGGCTGTCGAGGTGAGGCGGCCGATCTGGTCGGTCAGCGTGCCGCCGTTGGTGTCGCACAGGACCACGCAGTGCGCGCCGGCCTCCGCCGCCACCCGCAGCACTTTCAGGGCATATTCGGGTCGGCTGCGGTAACCGTCGAAGAAATGCTCCGCGTCGACGATGACCTCCCTGCCCGCCTCCCTCAGGAAGCGCACCGAGTCCTCAACCATCCGTAGATTCTGCTCCAGCGTGGCGTGGATGACCTGGGAGACGTGGTAGTCCCACGCCTTCGCCACGATGGTGACCACGGGCGCACCCGAGTCCAGCAACGCCCTCAGACCGGGGTCCTGCTCGGCCTCCAGCCCCTTCCGGCGCGTGGCCCCGAAGGCGGCGATGCGGCTGTTGTGCAGCCGCAGGTCACGGACCCGCCGGAAGTACTCGTCGTCCTTGGGATTGGCGCCGGCGAACCCGCCCTCGACGTAGTGCACGCCCAGCTCGTCCAGGCGTTCGGTGAGCTCCAGCTTGTCCTCCGGCGAGAGGGTTATGCCCTCCGCCTGGCACCCGTCACGCAGGAGCGTATCGTAGATGAAGACTGTCTCGGGTTCGGCGGTCATGATTCGTCTTTGTCCAGTTCGAACGCATCGTGCACCGCTCGCAGGGCCCTTTCGCCTGCGTCGGCATCGATGACACAGGATATCTTGATCTCCGAGGTGCTGATCATCCGGATGTTGATCTTCTCCCGGGCGAGGGCCTGGAACATCCTCTCGGCGACACCCGAGTGGCTGCGCATGCCCACGCCGACCACGCTGACCTTGGCGATGCCCTCGTCGCTGTCCACGGTGGCGCCGCCCAGCCGGTCGTGGAGACCTCGCACGAGCTGGAGGGCCGCCGGCAGATCGCCCCGGGTGACGGTGAAGCTGACGTCGGCCAGCCCCTGCTCGCTGACGTTTTGAACGATCATGTCCACGTTGATCTTCGCCCGGGCTATTTCGCTGAAGATCATGGCGGCCACGCCCGGCCGGTCGGGCACGTTGCGGATGGTTATTTTCGCCTCGTTGGTCTCCAGGGCGGCGGCCCGCACGTCCACCTGTTCCAGCTCTTCGGCTATGTTGGTCACCAGAGTACCCTCCGAATCGTCGTAACTGGGTCGCACCCGGAACGGCACCTCGTAGCGCTTGGCCAGCTCCACCGCGCGGGAGTGCATGACCCGGGCCCCCAGGCTGGCCAGCTCCAGCAGCTCGTCGTAATCCAGCAGCGGCAGCCACCGGGCATTCTCCACCAGGCGGGGGTCGGCGGTATAAACTCCCGCCACGTCCGTGAATATGTCGCACCGTTCCGCGCCCAGGGATGCGGCCAGGGCCACGGCCGTGGTGTCCGATCCCCCGCGTCCCAGGGTGGTGATGTTGTTCTCGCTGTCCACCCCCTGGAAACCGGCCACGATCACCACCTGGTTCTTCCTCATTTCCCTGGTCAGGCGGCTGGTGTCGATGGTTTTGATGCGGGCCTTGCTGCTGACGCTGTCGGTGCGGATGCCCGCCTGGGCGCCGGTCAGGCTGATGGCGTCGTAGCCCAGGGCATGGATGGCGATGGCCATCAGGGCAATGGACATCTGCTCGCCCACGGCCATCAGCATGTCCAGTTCCCGGGGGTTCGGCTGGGGGTCTATCTCGCGGGCCATGTCGATCAGGCGGTCGGTATTGTCGCCCTGGGCGCTGACCACAACCACCACCTGATGGCCGACGTCCACCTGCCCACAGGCACGGCGCGCCGCCGCCAGCACCTTCTCCGGCGTCGCCACCGAGCTGCCGCCGAATTTCTGAACCAGCAGACCCATCCCGGTTGTTCTCCCCACAGAGTATATCCCCTGACTCGGAAACTGCACGGCACGGAGACGGGGCCCAGACCTGCGGCGGGGCCGAGACAGCCACGGGCTTGCGAATGCAGAAGCATTCCCCTTGTGGCGCTCGACACAGTCCTTTATCGTAATCCTGCGGCCCACGCTTTTCAAGTACGGCAGCCCATCATGAGGCCCAGAATCCTCACCATTGCCGGCAGCGACAGCGGCGGAGGAGCCGGCATCCAGGCCGACCTGAAGACCATCCTCGCGCTGGGCGGCTACGGAATGTCCTCCATCACCGCCCTGACCGCCCAGAACACCGTGGGCGTCCGCGACGTGCTGCCCATACCGCCGGAATTCGTCGCGGCGCAGATAGACGCGGTAGTGGAGGATATCGGTGTGGACGCCGCCAAGACCGGCATGCTGGCAGACGCCGGCATTGTGGAGTGTGTGGCGGAGCGCATCAGACATTATCGAATCCGGCCGCTGGTGGTGGACCCCGTCATGGTGGCCAAGAGCGGCGACAGCCTGCTGGCGCCGGAGGCACGGGACGTGCTGCGGCGCGAGCTGCTGCCCCTGGCCACCGTGCTGACGCCCAACCTCGACGAGGCGGCGGTGCTGGCACAGATGCGCGTGCACAATCCGCAACAGGCCCGCGAGGCCGCCCGGCGCATCCACGCCCTCGGCCCCGAATGGGTGCTGGTGAAGGGCGGGCATTTGCCGGGGGAGCCCCGCGACGTGCTCTTCGACGGGCAGGGCTTTTTTGACATCGTCCGTCCCCGGGTCGAGACGAAGAGCACGCACGGCACCGGCTGCACCTTCTCCGCCGCCATCGCCGTGGAGCTGGCACGCGGGGCCGGGGTGCCGGAAGCCGTTCAGCGGGCCCGGGACGCCCTGCAGGCCGCGCTGCAGGGAGCGCTGCCGCTGGGCTCCGGCACGGGGCCACTGAACCATGCACGGATGATCGGCGAGAGGAACAAAGAAGACCTTGACATCGAGCCGTAACGCTTTACCATCATGGTGACCCTTGACAGAGGAGGGATTACCGTGAGACGGGCATTTACGGCAATCGAACTGGCCGTCGTGCTGGTTATCATCGCCATTGTCGTGGCGTTTCTGCTGCCCGTTTTCGAGCAGGGCCGCACCAAGGCATACGAGATGAAGTGCCTCCAACGTGTGCGGCAGGTAGGGCTGTGCATGGAGCTCTACCGGGACGACCACGACGGAGCGTGGCCCCACGCCCGCCGCAGCGTGCATCCGGAGCACCCCCAATGGGCCGATCCGACCGCCTCTCTGGGACTGCTCTATCCCAATTACGTGACCAAGAGTTACCTTTTCGAATGCCCCGCCACCGACAACGCGGCCAGGATCGACAGCTACGCGCACGACATCGAGGGCGCCCACACCTTCTATGTCTCCCCCGACGGCGTCGACAGCCGCGATGGCAGCAAAGGCCACACCCCGCCGTCACCCCTGAGCTACTTCTATGACGGGGGCTGGCCCGTGGAGACATGCATCCCCAAACGCTGCCCCACCAATCGCGTCATCTACGGGGACGAATGCCCCCACGGCGTGTGGCGGACCGGGGACGACGAGGTCTTGTGGCTGGGTGAGGGCAACCACGAAGGTGGAGGCAACTTCCTGTTCGTCGATCTCCACGTGGAATGGCTCGACGTGGCGTGGTCCGGCCAGCCCTGGGATCGCGGCCGCAGCCGTCCTTCGGTTCCGAATCCCCACGAGGCCAGCTCCGCAGAGGTGGTGAGTGTGGTCACTCGCGACTTCAACGTTTTCGAGAGCCAGCGCAGCGACCAGATGCGCTACATGGACGCTGACCTGGCGGGGATGATGTGGGTGGAAGACGGCTGGAAAGAATTCTGATCTCCCGCCTTCGGTCCCCGACTTCGCTTCCACCCTCCCGGCCGGTTCACACCGCCGCGCCGAGGGCATTCCTGTTGCACCGCTGCCGCAGGTTCGCTATAAACGATGCTTCCCGTGGGACGCCATTTTCCGGTCCAGAACGGCGTCCAGGCGCGCTCGCAGCGGGGGCTCGACGGCTCGCATTTACCCAGGGAGGAAACCGGTGGTTCGTAACATTTCCGTTCTGCCCGATTTCGAACCCGGCCAGCTCGAATTCACACCCATCCCCGCCTTCCAGTACGACAGGACGCTGCGGGACGAGCTGGAGGCGGGGACGCTCGGCGCCGACGACGCGTTGGACCTGCTGGAGTGGATGATGAGCATCCGCGCCTTCGAGGAGATGATCGTGGCGCTCAGGATGCAGTCCTTCGAACCGCTGCGCGAGATGGGCTTCCAGTACCGCGGCCCCACGCACCTGTCCATCGGGCAGGAGGCGACCAGCGTGGGCGGGTGCTGCGGCATCCGCTGGGAGGACTACATCACCAGCACGCACCGCGGCCACGGGGACGCCATCGCCAAAGGCTACGTGGCCATCGCGCGGCGCAGCGAGGAGGAGCTGAGGGAATGGATCGGGACCGAGGGGGCGCGCGACCTCTCCGGGGACGAGCTGCGTGAGCTGGCCAAGGACGAGCATATCTACCGCACCGTTGCGGAGCTATTCGGCAAGGACGACGGCTACTGCCGGGGACGGGGCGGAGGCATGCACATCGCCGACTTCTCCAGCGGACACCTGGGGGCGAACGCCATCGTGGGCGGCTCGCTGGGCATCGCCACCGGCGCCGGCCTGAGCCGGCGCTACTTCGAGGACGGCGGGGTGGTCCTGTGCTTCGCCGGAGACGGCGCCTACAGCAACGGCGTGGTGCTGGAATCCCTCAACTTTGGCTCCATGGCCCAGTTCCGCAACGAACTGGCCGAGAAACCCTTCGGCCTGCCGGTCATCTACGTCATCGTCAACAACCAGTACGGCATGACCGGTCAGCAGCAGGGCGAGGTCACCGGCGTGGACTGCCTGGCCCGGCGCGGCGCGGGCTTCCACATGGAGAGCATGCACGCCGAGGTGGTGGACGGCATGAACGTGCTGGCCGTGCGGGACAGCATCGTGCGGGCGGCCGAGCTGGCCCGCAACGGGGAGGGCCCGGTCCTGCGGGAGATGCTCTGCTACCGCTACCAGGGCCACAGCCTGAGCGACCCCCGCAACGAGTACCGCGCAAAGGAAGAGGAGAAGGCGTGGCGGGAGCTGGACCCCGTGGCGAATTTCTCGCAAGAGATCGTGGAAGCCGGTGTCGTGGACCAGGAGGAGCTGGACGCGCTGCAGAAGGCCGTGGACCAGCGGCACGAGCAGGCCGCCATCCGGGCGGCGAAGGCGGCCGATCCCGACCCGTCTGAGGTGACCCGTTTCGTGTTCACCGATTCCGTATGCGACGAAGTGCCGGAACGGTTCGCCGGGGCGGAGACGCTGCAGGAGCCGCCTGTCCCGGAGCGCAAGGAGGGCACAATCACTTTCAAGCAGGCGCTGCTGGAGGCCTTCATCGAGGAGATGCTCCGCGACGAGCGGGTGGTGGTTTACGGTGAGGACGTGGCCGACTACGGCGGCGCGTTCAAGGTGACCAAGGGCCTGCTGGAGACCTTCGGCAGGAGGCGCGTGTTCAACACCGCCATCAGCGAAGCCACCATCGTGGGCAGCGGCGTGGGAGCGGCCATGACCGGCCTGCGGCCCGTGGTGGAGTTGATGTACAGCGATTTCGAGTTCCAGGCCGGGGACCAGCTTTTCAACCAGGCCGCCAAGTGGCACTATATGAGCGGCGGGCAGACCACGGTGCCCATGGTCATCCGCAGCTCCGTGGGCGCGGGGAAGGGCTACGGCGGGCAGCATTCCCAGGCGCTGGAGGCGCACGCCACGCATACGCCGGGCATGGTGGTGGTCTGCCCCTCGACTCCCCACGATGCCAAGGGACTGCTCAAGAGCGCCATCAGGGACGACAACCCGGTTCTGTTCGTGGAGTCGCAGGCCCTCTACAACGTCCGGGGCGAGGTGCCGCAGGAGGATTACCTGGTCCCGATCGGGCGGGCGGCCGTGCGCCGGGAGGGCGGCGACGTCACCATCGTCGCCTGGAGCCTGATGGCGCACCACATGACGGAAGCGGCCCGGGTGCTGGCTTCCGAGCACGACATCGAGGCCGAACTGATCGACCTGCGCACCCTCATTCCGCCGGACATGGAAACCGTGCTGGCCTCCGTGCGCAAGACGGGGCGCTGCGTGGTGGCCTGCCAGGCGGTGAAGACGGGCAGCTTCACCGCGGAGGTCGCCGCCCGCATCCAGCGGGAGGCTTTCGATTACCTGGATGCACCGGTGCAGCGGATCGGGTCGGCGGACGCCATCTCGCCCCAGTCCGAAGTGCTGGAAAAGCGGTACCTTCCGGACGTGGCGGACCTGGTCCAGGCGGCCCTGGAGGTCTGCTACGCCGGGGGTTGAGGGACGGGGCTCGGCCACGGCGTCGGGGAGGTGACAGATGCCATACGCGGGGAGCAGCGCCGATGGGCTGACCGGTCGGCTGCACCGGCTGGTGGCTCGAGTGCGCGCCAACCCCAGATTATCGCTCGTGGTGCTCCTGCTGGCAGGGGCCGGGGCGTGGATCGCCCTGCGGACGCTCCACCCGGGGGACACCCAGCGCATCGTGGATGTGCTCGGGCAGGCCCGCGACGCCGTCGTGGACGGAGATACTGAGGCGGCGCTGCGTTACGTCTCACCTCGATTCAGCACGGACGGCCTGGTTCGGGAGGACCTGAGGGAGAGCCTCGATGGGATGCCGCCCGATCTGCTGCCCCGACGGGTGAGCCTCTACATAGCCGAAAAGGACGTCAAAGAGCGGGAGGCCCTGGTGGAAGTGGTGGCCCGCAGCACCGGCCCCCGGGGGCGGATCACCAGCGAGTGGACCGTGCAACTGGAGAAGGTGGAGGACCGCTGGCTGATCGTCAGTGCCCGGCCCCAGTCTATCAACCGGCGCCCTGCCGCCGGGCTCGAGTTGCTGCTACGGCATGGTCGCTGGCGGGCAGAGTGAGGTGCGGGTGAGCGGTTGGGGACTATCTTACTCGTCGGTGGAGGAGCGAGCGTTCAGCGTCACCGAGTCGCCTTTCTCGCAACCGAGCAATTGTGCGGCGGAACCCCGGTTGACGGCGACTTCCAGGTAGCCGCTGCTGCCGACGAGGGCGAGCAGGTCCCCCTCCGGACGGTCACCGTAAGTCTTCGCCAGGCCGTGCATGTGGCGCCTTTTGACGCTGACCTCGAGCTTGTCCTCCGGCACGTCGAAGGTGCGACGGATGGTGGCACCGCGGATATTCGTGATGAGGTTGCCGAACTGATCGATGTAGATGATCTGGCCGCGCAGGCTGCCGTCCGCCGCCCGGACCGGTTTGGGCAGTTGGAGCTGCTGGATGTGTCGCACGGAAGGTCCGAACCGCGCCGGTTCCACGCCCTCAGCGAGGTGAGCGGCGACGGGCGCAAAGATGTCCCGGCCGTGAAACGTGGTGCTCCTGTCCTCCAGGAAGTAATCTTCGTTGACGACCCGGCGCACCTCCCCGCGGCCGCACTCATCGGCGATGACGCTGAGCAGTCCGTTGTCGGGGGCCAGGAACACCTGGTCGTTGGTGCGCATGCAGAGGATGTCCCGGTCGGTGCCCACGCCGGGGTCCACCACGCAGGCAAAGATCGTCTGCGGCGGAAAGTAAGGATAGGAAGCCGCCAGGACGAAAGCCGCCTCGGCGACGTCCTGCGGCACGATGTTGTGGGACAGGTCAATGATGTCCGCGTCGCGGCTGATATTGCGTATGACGCCCTTCATCACGCCGACATAGCTGTCCCGAAAGCCGAAGTCGGTCAGCAGCGCAATGGGCGGCGGTGTCTTGTGCAGCGTAAAACGCGGCATCGAGAATCCGTTGTGAGAGTAACTAAACGCCCCCGAAAGCACCCCCAGATTCTAATACGGAGCACCGTTTCGTGCAAGCTGAGGACGCACGTGGATTCGCTTTTGCCCCGCCCTCGGGCCGTGTAGAATGTCCTCGGCGTCCGCAGTTACGCGGAGGGAGCTGTCCATTTCACCCCTGGTTCTGAACATCCTGTCGCTGCTGCTCCTGGTGGTTACGGCCCTGGCCTTTACGCGCCAGGAAAGGTTTGTGCTGGCCACCTGCGGCACACTGTTCGTGCTGGTGGCCGCGACGGCGACGGTGTGGGTCTACTGGCAATGGAATCGCACCTTCACGGTCATGCTGCTGGCGGCAACGCTCGGCCTGTCACTGTTGCTGCTTCTGCTCTACTGGGTGGACCGGACGTTCGCCGTCTTCTGCCTGCAGATGACCTATCCGGCCATGCTGATGTGGTTGCTGTGGCCGCTGCTCGTGGTGGCGAACATCTTTGGGCTGGCCATCATGGAACTCTTCTGACGGAACGACGGCCCCCTGGTCAATCGATGCCCGGAACGTAGCGTCTGAGGTCCAGGGCGTTGCGGATGGCAAAGCCGCGCGCGTCGTTGTTGAAGTACGCGTAGACGTCGAGCCCCTCCTGCAGGTACTGGCGCACCCATCGTGCGTGTGCGCCGAGTTGCTGCTCGCTGTAGCACCCCCACGTGTCGGCACCGTGGAAACGCAGGTAGACCCAGTCGGCGGTGACCACCCGCGGATGGTCCTCGATCATATCGTGAATGCACAGAGCCGCATTGTGCTCTCGCAAAAGATCGAAGACCTCGTCGCAGAGCCACGTATCGTCCCGGAACTCCAGCGCCCAGCGCCGGTCAGGAGATGCCGCCTGGAGGAATCCCCTCAGCCTCTCCACGTTGACGTGCCAGTTGGGCCGGAGCTGCACCAGGATAGGCCCCAGCTTGTCTTCCAGCCTCCCCGCCCGCTCCATGAACAGGCCGATGGTGTCCTCGGGCTCTTTCAGGTGTTTCAGGTGGGTTCCGTAGCGGCTGAACTTCAGAACATAGAGGAACCCTTCCGGGGCCTCCCGGTGCCACTTGTCGAACGTTCCCGCATCCGGTAGGTGGTAAAAGGTGTTGTTGATCTCGACGGTGTCGAAATGCTCGGCGAAGTGCCGGAACCATCGCTCGCGGGGCAGAGATTCGGGATAGAAGACGCCCTCCCAGTGACCGTATTGCCATCCGGAGGTGCCGACGCGGAATCGACCGGTTGCCTGTCCCATCTGTCAATCTCCCTGTTCCAGCTCCTCCACCAGTTGCCCGAGCTTGCAGAAGTCGGCCCGAATGCCGTCGCCGGGGGCGGGGAAACGCATCCCCGCCGCGGGGTGGTAGGTTACCAGGCAGCGCCGCCCCTGCCACTCGGCCACTTTCCCGTGCAGGTCCGCCAGCCTGCCCGTCTCGCCCAGCACGCACTGCAGGGCAACCTTGCCCAGCAGGACGATCAGCGCCGGATCGACGATCTCGACCTGGCGTGCCAACCACCGGTCCCGACAGGTCTGCCACTCCTGCGGGGTGGGATTGCGATTACCCGGCGGGCGGCACTTGACGGTGCTCGTGACGAACACGTCCGTCCGCCCCAGATCCGCCAGTGCCAGCATATCGTCAAAGAACGCCCCCGATCGACCGCAGAAGGGACGTGCCTCCAGATCTTCCCGCTCGCCCGGTGCTTCGCCCACGAACAGTACTGCCGCATCCGCCGGACCCTCGCCCGGCACCGCGTGCGTTCGGGTGCGGTGCAGCGGACAGGCCCGGCACCGCCTGATGCGCCGATGGATTCCTTCAAGCCGCTTGCTCATGTTCTTCGCCACGTCCCGAGACCTCCCGCTGGCAGCCTGTTGAAAAACAGGCCATATGGGCGTTGTGCCGAAACGAAACGCTGGAGACGCTCTTTCATGTGTAATGAAATGAAAGGCTGCCAGCTCCGGTGTAGAATGTTGAGCAGTTTTC
>CAZNGS010000079.1:0-20085 GCA_964572825.1 uncultured candidatus Brocadiaceae bacterium | reverse complement strand
ACAGCGGTCCGCTCGTCCGCAAGACCCCTGTGATGTTGCATCTTTGTGAACTCCTGTTCAGCTCCATTTTCGACATTGCGCTGCTCGGCTTTTGGCGTAGCGATGCGCGACTGCTGAGAACGCTTGCACCGGCCACCGTTTATGTTCGCACGGGGCAGAATGCGGGCGTTGAAAAAGTAATTCGCCCTGAGCGTCTGCCCGCGCCACAGCCTTGGGACGCGGATGCACGTAGAACAGTTGAGCCCTAAAAGCGCGCCCATTCTCCGGCGGGGACGCTGCATATCAGGAGGGCTTTCCTCTTCAATTGTCGAAAGTCGAGCTTAGAATCGACGCAAATGGCTCTGTGCACAGACCCACGCGGGGGGGCGCCACCCGGTCGGTTGCGCGGCGCGGAACCGGGGGTTATATTGCCCACTGCCATGAACAAGGGCAGGCTTCGCAGGATGCTCTGGTGGGCGGGGCTGGGGTGCAGCGCGCTGGTCGTGGTGATTATCCTCGTCAACGTGGCGGGCTGCGCGGCCGTGCACGGGGACGGTACGTCCCACCCGCGCGACGAAGAGACCGGCATCATGCGGGGCGGGGAGCCGGTGCGGATCGACCGCGGGCGGACCAGGGCCTGCCTTCTGCTGCACGGCTGGCTGGGCACGCCTGCTGCTCTGGGGGCCCTGCCGGAGGCGCTGGACGGGGCGGGGTGGGACGTCTATGCCCCCCTCCACGCCGGCCACGGCACCCGGCCCGCCGACCTGGAGGGAGTGAGGGCCGAGGATATCCTCCGGCGCGCCCGCCGGCGCTATGAGTCGGTGCTGGACCGCTACGAGACCGTGGCGCTCCTGGGGTTCAGCATGGGCGGCACCGTCGCCACCATCCTGGGCGCCGAGCGGCCGCCCGACCGCCTGGTTCTGGTGTCTCCCTACTATGGCGTGCGGCACCTCTGGTACCACGTGTTGCCGGCGCGGTGGTGGCAGGGGGTGCTGGGGTCCGTGCTGCGCTACGTGCCGCGGGGCAGAGGATTCGTGCACGTGAACCGCAAGGAGAACCGGGACAGAGTGGTGCGATACACCGCCTTTCCCACCTCCGCCAGCCGGGCCCTGTTCAGGCTGCGGCGCAGGGCGACGGAGGCCGACCTGTCGTCGCTGACCATGCCCGTGCTGCTGGTCCACTCGACGGGGGATGAAGTCTGCGCCAGCGGGCCGATGGAGGAGATGCTGGGGCGGATGCCCTCCGCCGACAAGCGCAAGGCCGTCTTCAGGCGTTCGGACCACCACGTGCTGTTGGACTACGACGCCGAGGAAGCCGTGCAGGCGGTGCTCAACTTCCTGGAGGGCACGTGAGCGAGCTCTCGTTTTTTCTGCGGCAGCGCGGGTTTGAAGGTATCCGGAGGAATCACTATAATCAACTCATGAGCCGGACGGATGGGGGATGTGTCGGAAGTTGCCCGATGCGGCTCCGGGGTAGTGTCTGAGTTCTTTCTCGTGTTTTCCTATTCCTGCGAAGGGGGCTGTGCAATGGCTGCACGTAAAGCGGCGGAGGGATGTGCCGAAGACCTGCACTGCGGGGTCAACAAGGTCGCCGATCCGGGGAACATGACGGACCTGGAGAAGAAGCACGTGCCGGTGATCAGCGCGCCGGACAGCGTGAAGAAGGGCGAATGCTTCGAGGTGACCGTGGAAGTGGGCAAGCATCTGGCCCATCCGAACGATTACGATCATTTCATCGGTTTCGTGGAGCTCTACGCCGACCATACGTTCCTGGGGCGGCAGGACTTCGCGCCGGTCACGACCTGTCCGGTGGCGAAGTTCTGCGTGCAACTCGACCACATTCACGGGGGCCTGCGCGCCTTCGAGTTCTGCAACATTCACGGCACCTGGGAAGGCGATGCGGCCCTGATCGTTACCGAATAACGAGCTCCCGCCGCACCGACAGGCGTTTCACCGGTCAGGCGGCGCGGGACAGGTTTGCTTGACACGCCCGGTTTTAGCCGGTAGGGATAGGAGGATGGGCGTTCAGCGGGAACGCCCGCATGACAACTGTTGCGGAATGGGAGCAGCGATGAGAGTAGAGGTGACGGAGGAGTGCATTGCCTGCGGACTGTGTGTGGACACCTGCCCCGAGGTCTTCGAGATGGGCGATGAATTCGCCGAAGTCATCGTGGACGACGTGCCCCAGGAGTACGAGGAGGCGGTGCAGCAGGCGGCCGAGGAATGTCCGACGGAGGCGATCATCATCGAAGAAGACTGATCCTTCATCCAGCGGCCGCGCCCGCTTGTACCGGGCGCGGCCCACTCTCAGCCAGCAAAGGGGGCAATAATGGCTGAAATTGACGTCAATGCTTCTGGAACAGAGCACGACCTGCCCGACGTCGAAGAACGTTTCAACAGGATGTGGCGCCGGATGCTGGGCCACCCGTTCAGGGCCTGGACGCGGGAAGGGCTCTGGCACCCCGCGCTCGACATCTACCGGACGGAAGAGACCGTGCTGGTGGAGGTGGAACTGCCGGGAATGAAAGGGCGGGACATCCAGCTCAGCGTGGAGGCGCAACACCTGGTGGTTCGCGGCTCGCGACCGCCATCCCCGGCGGCGGAATCGGCCGAACCGGCTTACCGGGAGCGTCCGGTGGGGGATTTTCACCGGGTCGTTCACCTGCCTTTCGACGTGGACATGGACCGAAGTTCGGCCGAATACGACGACGGAGTGCTGACCGTCCACCTGCCCAGAAAGGCGCGGCAAGGGGCAAAGAAGATCGAGATCCGCTGACTCCGAAGCCTGTGGTGAGCCGCAGGGGCAGTTCGTGCACGCCGCGCCGGCTCACGGGGGGGGTAAACCATGGCCGAGTGGGCCCGCTACACCGACGGAACCGGGGTCGATGAAGAGATATTTCGCGTTCTGGCCAAGTTCGCGCCGGACGGCACGCTGGACGTCTTCGCGTCCGACCAGCACAGCTCTTACCTCCGATTGCTGAATTCCCACCTCGATCACGTGGGGGAAGATCGGGAAGTCACCGACGAGGACGTGCGGGACGTCTGCCGGCGTTTCGCGCAGGCGCTGGCGGGCACCCCGTCCGCGGCGTTGTTCAATCACCTCGCCTACCTCAGCGAGGGGTTCCGCGAATTGCTGGGCGAGAAGACCATGCTGATCGGGCGGCTGGAGGATACCAACACGGTCGAGATCGACGGGGGGCGGGGACACCTGGCCCGGCTCGCCGTCGAGCCCGAGGAGGTTGCCGACCGGGTGGATGCCTTTAAGACGCTCGTCAAGCTCGATCCGGACCACCAGGAAAGCTGGGAGCGGAACCGGCAGTGGCTTCAGGGCGTCTTCGAGAGATGTTGCGCCCTGGGTAAGCCCCTGTTCAACGAGACCCTCATCGCCCAGCGTCCCGGGGAGACGAAGCCGCAGATGGCCCGGCGCCTGCCCGAAGGCGTGGTGAGGATGGCCGAGGATTTCGGGCCGTACGGCCATTTCTACAAGACACAGGTGCCCGTGCTGTGGGCCCAGGAGAAGGACGGCACCATCGAGCGGATAAGCTCGCCGGACGAAATCAGGAGCGCTGCCACGGCGATGTTCTCCGAGGTGGCCAGGCCCATGCTGCTGCTGAGCGCCGCCGTTGATTTCGAGCAGTACGCGGCCCAGTACGCCCTCGTGAGCGACCTGGTGGCCGGACCCATGTGCGGCCGCGCCTATTTCAAGGAAGCCTTCACGGTGCCGGAAACGCGCGACATGGACACGTTGGGCCGGTCCTTTGCCCGCATCGCCCTGCCCCGCATGAAGCAGATCAAGGCCCTGGCCCGCCGGGTCAGCCGGCCGTGGTGGCACAAGTTCAAGTCGATGTCGGAGGAAGCGAAACAGCTCATCAGACCGGACGCCAGGCCCGAAGCGGGCGTTGCCGCTGACTTCGGGTACTGAGCCGGACCGCACCGAAGTTGCCGCACGGACTGGCGCCGGTCCTCGGAATCTCACTGCGCCGGTTGGGGGGTAGACCATGGAAGAACGTGACGACGTTGTGACGATGGAGGGGGAGCCGGTCACACTGGTTGGTCTGGAGCTGGCGGTGGGGGAGTCTGCGCCGGATTTCACGGCCGTGGACCGGGACTGGAACGAGGTCAGCCTGGCCGACTTCGCGGACCGGCCGGTGCTGATCAGCGCCGTGGTCAGCGTGGACACCGGCGTATGCTCCGTGCAGACCGCCCGCTTCAACCGCGAGGCGGCCGAACTGCCCGAGGACGTGGTTATCCTGAGCATCAGCCGCGACCTGCCTTTTGCGCTTGACAGATTCTGCGGCGCCGAGGACGTGAATCGGATCCGCGTGGTCTCCGACCACGTGCCCGGGGAATTCGGACCGCGATATGGCGTGCTGATCGAGAACATGCAGCTTCTGGCGCGGGCCATATTCGTGGTGGACAGGCAGGGCCGTATCGCCTATAAGGAGGTGGTGCCGGAGGTGACGCATCATCCCGACTACGACGCTGCCCTGCAGGCCGTCCGAAAGGCGGCGAGCGACGATGGCTGAGCCGAAGGAAGCGCGACTCTACAGCGGGGCCCAAGACGGCGCCGTGGACTGCCACCTGTGCAGCCACCGGTGCCATATCGCATCCGGCAAACGGGGATTCTGCCGGGTGCGCGAGAACCGGGAGGGTGTCCTCTACACCCATACGTACGGGCGGCTGATCGCCCGGCACATGGACCCCATCGAGAAGAAGCCCCTCTACCACTTCCTGCCGGGCACGCGCTCCTACTCCATCGCCACGCCTGGGTGCAATTTCCGCTGCTCCTTCTGCCAGAACTGGCAGATATCGCAGGTGGACTCCACCCCCATCTTCCAGCAGCTCGAGTACACGTCGCCGGAGCAGGTGGTCGAAGCCGCCGTGAAGGGCGGAGCCCGCAGCGTCTCTTATACCTACACAGAGCCGACCATATTCATGGAATACGCACTGGATTGCGCCGAGTTGGCCCACGAACGAGGCCTGGGGAACTGCTTCGTCACGAACGGCTACCAGACTCCCGAGGCCATCGAAGCGATGGCCGGCCTGATCGACGCGGCCAACGTCGATCTGAAGGCGTTCAGTGACCAGTTCTACCGGCACTACTGCAAGGCCCGCCTGGAGCCCGTGCTTGAGGCCATCCGGACCATGCACGGGACGGGGATCCACGTCGAGGTGACCACGCTGGTGGTGCCGGATCAAAACGACTCCGACGGGGAGCTGCGGGGCATCGCCGAGTTCCTGGCGGACGTTTGCCCGGACGTGGTGTGGCATATCTCGCGCTTCCATCCGGACTACCAGGAGTCCGACATCCCGCCCACGCCGATGGAGACCATGGAGCGCGCCGCCGAGCTGGGGGAGGAGGCCGGCCTTCGTTACGTCTACCTGGGGAACGTGCTCACGCCGTCCGGCCAGAATACCCGATGCCCCGGCTGCGGACGCACCCTGATCAAGAGGTCCGGCTTCGCCCGGCCCGGCGTTGATCTGGTCGACGGCAGGTGCCCGGACTGTGGCCAGGAAGTCCCCATCGTCCTGGACGTGGGGTAGGAGCATCAAGACGGGCGGACGTGCCGAGTAGACTGACGTAAAGCGGGGGCTACCATGCAGCATCTGCGCGAGACCGTGGACCGGCCGTATCCTGCCTTTCGCGATCGCGACGATGGGGGAGTTCAACTCGCCGATTTCCTCGAGGAGCGGGGCGCCGCCCCGGAGGCCGTTCTGGCCATACCCAGCGGCGGGGTGGCGGTTGCGCGTCCGGTGGCAGAGCATTTCGGGGTGCCCCTCGACGTGGTGCTGGTGCGCAAGCTGCCGCTGCCTTTCGCGCCGGAGGCCGGCTTTGGGGCCGTTACGCTGGAGCGAGACGTTGTGCTGACGGAACGGACCGTCCGACGGGCGGGTCTGTCGGAGGCGCTGATTGAGCAGATCGCTGACGACGTGCTGGAGGGACTGCGGCAGCGCGACAGAGCGTTGAAAGAGGTCCGGCAGCCCGTGCAACCGGAGGGACTTGACGTGATTCTGGTGGATGACGGCCTGGCGTCCGGAGTCACCATGCGGGCGGCGGTCCGGCAGGTGCGCCGGCACGAACCGGAGGCTGTGTCCGTGGCCGTTCCGGACGCGCCGGCACAGACTGTGGAGCTGATCGAGCCGATGGTCCGCGACCTTTATTGCCTGGTGGTGCAGACCTTCGGCTCCTTCGCCGTGGCCTCCTTCTACGAGGAGTGGCACGACCTGGCCGACGAAGAAGCGGGGCACATTCTGCGGGCATTCCGGCGCGGAGGGAAGACCTGAAGGAACAGAAGGACAGCGCGGGCCGCGGGCCGAACCGGCTCATCCATTGCTCCAGCCCCTATCTGCGACAACACGCCCACAACCCCGTCGACTGGTATCCCTGGGGCGGGGAGGCGATGCAGCGGGCGCGGCGCGAGGATAAACCCATCCTGCTGAGCATCGGTTACTCGGCCTGCCACTGGTGCCACGTGATGGAGCGGGAATGCTTCGAGGACCCGGATATCGCGCGCCTGATGAACGACAACTTCGTCTGCATCAAGGTTGACCGTGAGGAGCGCCCCGACCTGGATGACATTTACATGCGCGCGGTCCAGATGATGACCGGTTCCGGCGGGTGGCCCCTGACCGTCTTTCTCACCCCCGAGTTGACTCCCTTCTACGGGGGCACGTATTTTCCACCATCGGACCGAGGGGGCATGCCCGGATTCCCCCGCATCCTGCGCTCCGTGGCCGATGCCTATCTGAACCGGCGCGAGGACGTGACCTCCACGGCTTCCGAGCTGCACAAAGCCATCCAGAGAAGCGCCACGCCGCCGCCGGACGGGGCGCCCCTGAGCGATCAGCTCCTCACGGACGCGCTGCAGGCGGTCTCAGACAGCTTTGACCCGGAGGCCGGGGGCTTCGGCCGCAGCGCAAAGTTTCCCCAGGCACCGCTGTTGCGGTGGCTGCTGGACCTTTTCGCCGTCCAGGGGGAAGAGCGAGCGCAAGCTATGCTGGTTCGCACGCTGGACGCCATGATGCGGGGCGGAATCTTCGACCAGGTAGGCGGCGGCTTCCACCGTTACGCGGTGGACCGGCGCTGGCGGGTGCCGCACTTCGAAAAGATGCTCTACGACAACGCGCTGCTCTGCGCCCTCTACGCGGACGCGGCCCGGGCGCTGAGCCGGCAGGATTACCTGTCCGTGGCCCGGCAGACGGCGGGATACGTCCTGGCGGACCTGGCGGCACCGGAAGGGGGATTCTTCTCCGCTCAGGACGCGGACAGCGAGGGCGAGGAGGGGGCCTATTACACCTGGAGCCGCGACGAGATGATGCAGTTTCTCGAGGCGGAGGAAGGCGCCCTGGCGGCGCGGCACTTCGGGGTGACCGAGAAAGGGAACCGCGAGGATGGCAGGAACGTCCTCTATCGCGCCGTCCCGCCCGAAGAGCTGTCGGCCGACCCCCACGAGGCGCGTCGCATCCTGGAGAAGGCGAGACAACGCCTCCGGGCCGCCAGGCAGCAGCGGGTGGGGCCGGCGGTCGATGACAAGATTCTGGCCGACTGGAACGGCCTGATGATCGGCGCGCTGGCCCGGCTGTATCAGGCATCGGGTGAGGCCCTGTATCTCAAGGCGGCGCAAGGAGCCGCCGCATTCGTGCTGGAGCAGATGTGGCGCGACGGCGGACTGGTCCACAACTGGCGCGCCGGCGAGGCCGGCGCACGGGGGTATCTTTCCGACCACGCGTGCGTGGCGAACGGTCTGCTCGATCTCTACGAATGCGCTTTCGAGATGCGATGGCTTCGATCGGCCCAAAAGCTGACGGAGCAACTGATCGATCGTTTCTGGGAGGAGGAAACGGCGGTCTTCCGAGACGCGCCGCCCGACTCGGGCGACCTTATCGCCCCCGTCAGCAACATGACGGATCAGCCCGTGCCCTCGGGGCAGTCGGCCGCCTGCGGCGCGCTTCTGCGGCTGGGCCGATTGGTCGGAGACACGGCTTTCCTGGAAGTGGCTCAGAAGGCCATGGAACGGTCCGTCTCCTTGCTTGAACGCAGGCCCCTGGCCACGGGGGCCATGCTCTCGGCGGTGCTGCGGTACTTGTCGGCCCCGAGGGAATTGGTTATCGTTGAACCGGGGACGGGATCGTTGCGCGCAACGGCGGCAGAGTTTTACCTGCCTCACGTGATCGTGGCCGGCTGCTCCCCCGGAGAAGCGGACCGATTGGCGGACGAGGTGCCGTTTCTTGCGGGAAAGGAAGCTGCTTCGGAGGGACGCGGCGCGGCGTATCTGTGCTCGGGCGGCACCTGCCGGGAGCCCGTGAGCGAGCCGGCGGAGCTGCGCCGAGAGCTCGAGACTCTTCTCCCCCCACATGCCACGGACTGACCCATGGTCGAATGGAAGCCGCTGTCACTGGAGGACCAGGCGCGCGTGACCGATTTCCTGACGCGCTACCCGCCGGTGATTTCCGAACACACATTCACCAATCTCTTCGCCTGGGGCGAGCATCGTCCCGTATCCTGGGCCGAAGTCCAGGCCACGCTGCTTCTGGCGGAAGAACGGGATGGCGAGCGCAGTCTGCTGGGGCCACCCCGCGGTGAGCTGCCGCCGGGTCCCGCCGTGGACTTGCTGGCCGAGCAAGGCGTTTGCCGGTTCGAGAGGCAGCCGGAGGACGCGGCGCAGGAGCTGGAGGAGAGGGGCCTGGAGACGGCCCTGGACCGGGATAATTCGGACTACGTCTATCGCCGGGAGGACCTGGCCCGGCTTTCCGGACGGCGGTATCACCGGCAGAAGAACCTGGTCAACCGCTGCCTGTCCCGCTGGGAGTGCCATTACGAGCAGATCACGCCGGACCTGCTGGACGAGGTGGTGGAGATGCAGGACCGCTGGTGTGACGAGAAGGACTGCGGCAAGAAGCGGGGGCTCTGCGCCGAGTACCGGGCCATCCGCCGGACGCTGGAGCATTACGAGAGGCTGGAGCTGATCGGCGGCGCGGTGCGCATTGCCGGGCGCATCGAGGCATACTCCATCGGCGAATTGCTGCGGCCGGACACGGCAGTGGTCCACTTCGAGAAGGCTATGACGACGTTCGACGGGCTCTACCAGGTGATCAATCAGTGGTTCTGCCGGGATGCTCTGCCGGAGGTGGAATTCGTCAACCGGGAGCAGGACCTGGGCGTACCGGGGCTGCGTCGAGCCAAGCAGAGCTACCACCCCGATCACATGGTGCACAAGTACGCCGCCGCGCTGGAATCGGTCGCCATCGGGCGTGCGGCCGAGGGACGTTGCAGCGAACAAGGCTGACCGCCGGGAGGGACCCGTGCCCACACCTCAACTGTCGTCCAGCCGGGAGCAGGCCGCGAAACTGCACGAACTGCTCGACGGCCGATCCAGGACGGTGATCCTCATCCACGACCATCCGGATCCCGACGCGATCGCCGGGGCATTCTGCGTCCACCGTCTGGCCGAGAGCCTGGGCCTGGGCGGACCCCGGATCGTGCATGGCGGCGTGATCGGTCGGGCGAGCAACCGCCTCATGGTGGATGCCCTGCAGATACCGCTGTCCCGGCTGGAGAACATCTCCTTTGAGCCGCGCGACGCGGTGGTCATGGTGGACACCCAGCCCGGCTTCGGCAACAACGGCTGGGAGGGCGGGGCGGACCTGGTGGCGGTGGTCGATCATCACGCCCCGGTGGACAACCTGGACGTTCCGCTCGTGGACGTCAGGAACGATTACGGAGCCGTCACCACCATCCTGACCGAGTACCTGGTCAGTGCCGGCGTGGAGATTTCCTCCCGGCTTGCCACGGCCATCTGCTTCGGCATCAGCTCGGAGACGCAGGACCTGGGCCGGGAGGCCGCCGAAGCCGACATCGCCGCTTTCCTGGAGGCCTTCCCGCTCTCGGACCAGCCCATCCTGGGACGCCTGCGCCATCCCGTCCGCAGCCCCGTGTTCTTCGGCGACCTCGTCAAGGCCGTCGAGGCCGCCCGAGTGGTGGAAGACGTGCTGGTCTGCCACATCGGGGAAGTGTCCGTGAGCGAGACGGTTGCGGAGATGGCCGATCTGCTGGTCGCCGTGGAGGGCATGCGATGGGTCCTGTGCACCGGGGTGAGCGGGGGGGCCCTGGTGCTGTCTTTGCGGACCACGGACCGTCAGGGACAGGCGGGGGAGCTGCTGCGGGACCTGGTGCCCGACCCTCGGGGCGCAGGAGGGCACGGCATGGTGGCCGGGGGAAGCATCCCGTTGCAGACAGAAGACCGGCGGACCGAGCTTCAGGAGACCCTCACGATGGCGTTGCTGGAAGCCCTGAGACGAGACGGCGATGCCCGGCCCACGCCGCTGCTGGAGTTGCCCGGTGTCCCGGTGCCCACCGACCGGGGGACGGGGGACGAATGAGCCGGGTGACCGGCGCGGGCAGCCGCCGCGGGCCGGTCACCCAAGGCCGGCCAGCGCTTTCTGCACGACGGTTTCGAGCCGGCCCGGGGAGTAGGGTTTCTGCAGGATGTACGCTTCCCCCGTTTCGACCAGTTTCTGAATTGGCCGGTCGGCGCCCGAGTCGCTGGCCACAATAAGCGGGACGCCCCCGACGTCCCTGCGCAGCTTCTCGAGAGCAGCGCCGGAGGCAGCTTCATCTCCGGAGAGGTCCGCCAGGATGATGTCGACCTGGTGCTCCTCGGTTTCCCGCAGGCGGGGCGGCCCGTCCTCTGCGGTCCTTCGGAGCACCCGGAAGCCGGCCTTCTCGAACGTCCGGCTGGCGATGGTGGCCACGGCGGGGTCCGCGGTCAGCACCAGTGCGGTCAGGTGCTCCCGGTCTGCGGGGGATGCTCCGACGGCGCCGGGGGGCGCAAGGGGTCGGGCGGCTGTTTCGGACGCGGCCACCGCCGGGAGCAGAACCTGGACCTTCGTTCCGGCGCCGGGTTCGCTCTGAACCCGGATCGAACCCCCGTGCGCGCGGGCAATGCCCAGCACGACGGGCAGTCCGAGTCCCCGACCCGTGAACTTGGTGGTGAAGAACGGCTCGAATATCTGCTTCCTGGTTGCCCGGTCCATTCCGCAGCCGTCGTCGGCCACCTCCAGGCAGGTGTAGACCTCGGCGGAGGTGTCGCCCCGAAGCGAGGCGTCCTCGAAGAACGCCTCTCCCGGTTCGAGTGCGCTGACGGCCAGCGAGACGGTCCCCCGGCCCTCGCCGATGGCTTCAGCGGCATTGGTGACCAGGTTGATCACCACCTGCTTTATCTGGTCGGGGTCGCCTTCGAAAGTCGGCACGTCCTGCTGGCACTCGATCTCCAGGGACACCCTGCGGGGAACGGCGGCCTGCAGCAGCGACCGGACCTCGCGCACCAGGTCGGCCAGGTGAACGGGTTCGATCACAAACTGCCCCTTGCCGGAATACGCCAACATCTGGCTGGCCACTTCGGCCGCTTCCTCGGCGGACTGCTGTATCTGCTGCAGGCTTTCCCGCACCTCCGAATCCTCCGGCAGGGACATAAGGGCCAGGTCGGCGTTGCCGATGACGCCGGTCAGCAGGTTATTGAAATCGTGCGCCACGCCCCCGGCCAGCACGCCCAGGCTCTCCAGCCTCTGCGCCTGCTGCATCTGTTCGTGGAAGCGTTGCCTTTCCTGCTCCGCCTTCTTGCGCCGAGATATGTCCCTGACGGTGCCGACGATGGCCCTGGGCGTGCCGTCCTCGGTGCGTATCACGCGGCGGCTGTCGCTGACCCACACGTAGTCGCCGTCCCGGCGGCGCAGCCGATATTCGACCAGCGATGCCGTTTCCTCGGCCCCCGGCTCCCGGAGCAGGCGGCGGGTGGCATCGCGGTAACGGCCCAGATCATCCGGGTGAATCCGATTCATGAATCCCTTTGCCCTCATGCTGACCAGTTCGGCGGGCGTGAAGCCCAGCAACTCCTCGACGTTGGGGCTGATGTAGCTGAAGGCCCCGCGGCGGCGGTGCACCTTGTAGGCGACGTCCCGCACGCTCTCCAGGACGCTGCGGAACTGCTCCTGTGTGCGGTGGAGCGCGGCTTCCATGCGCGCCAGCTCGGTCAGGTCGCGGTCCACGCCGAACAGGTGGTACTTCTCGCCCACCCTGACCGGCGTCACGGACCATTCGTAGAAGCTCTCGTTGCCGTCGGGGCGCTTCCAGGAGGCCACGCCGTGGTAGGTCTCGCCCCGCCGTATGTGCTCGTCGGCACGCTCGATCTCCCTGACCGTGCGGTGGTCGACAACCAGTTCATTGAGGTCCTCGGCGTTCTCCAGGGCCTCCCGGCTGAAACCGGACATCTCCACGAAACGCTGGTTGCAGAAGATGAGGCGCCGTTTCCCCGTCGCGGGGTCCCACTCGCAGACGCTGATAGCGTCCGGCACCGTCTCCGCCAGCGTGCGCAGGCGGCGCTCACCCTCCCGCAGCGCCTGTTCGGTGCGCTTCCGATCGGTTACGTCCTGCGTGGCAATAATAGCCCCTCCGGGGAAGGGCGCCATGGTGATGGACAGGAAACGGTCCCCGTAGGGCATCTCCTCGAATCTCTTCGGCTCACCCTTCTCGATGCACTCCACCAGCCGGGCGCGCATGTCGATCTGGTGTCCGGCGGCGTAGTCCAGGTACATGCGGTCCCCGATCTGGGGCAGGCGGTCGCCGCTGTGTCGCTTCGCAAGGTTGAAACGGCTCACGCGCCCCCGTGTGTCCACCACGATGGTCGGCACCGGGTTGTGCTCGAACAAGGCCCGCAGCTCCTCGCGCAGCCAGCTCTCCTCGAAGGTGCTGACCATGGTGCTGCGCGCGCCGATCAGGTTCCCGTCGGCGTCGTATTCCAGCCTGTCGTCGATGGTTACGGGCAGGCGGGTTCCGTCCTTCCGCAGGTAGAGTCGCTCGGTGGATTTCGGGACGGTCTCGCCGTCCATTTTGCGGCGAAACCTCTCCCTTGCCTCTTCACGCTGCTCGGGAACGATGAACTCGAAGATGGGCCGGCCCAGCATCTCCTCCTCTGCGTAGCCCAGCATGTCCAGCTCCGTCCGGTTGACCCGGAGCACCACGCCCTCGGTGTCCACCATGTGGTAGGCGGCCGGGGCCTCGTCCCACAGCGACCGGAAGCGTCTCTCGCTGTCCCGGAGGTCGTCTCGCACCGTGCTCTGGAAGAAGGCGTAGAAAAACACCCCCCAGAACAGCGGGGTGAGCACCTGCAGGTAATCGGACGGCACGTCCAGGGCCGGTTTCCCGCTGAGCCACTCGACCGCATTCGCGCCGGAATGCGCGGCGGTGAACACAAGGGCGCACATCAAGAGCAGTTTTACGTCCTTTGGGAAGGCCCTTCTCCACCGGAGACAGATCACCGGGAGCGCCAGCAGCGCTGCCAGCAGGGTGACCAGGTCAATGGCTCCGATCGGGTGCACGCTCTTTCCCCCTGTCGCCCAGAAACGCGATGCACACCCACCCCGTCGCCATCAGGGCGCTCAGGGCGTAACAGATATGCTCCACAAGGTTCAGCGTATCGCTCCAGAGCACTCCCTCCAATACCGTGAGCGTCCATCCCGTCAGCAGGATCGCATATGCCGCCGTCAGGACCCGCCACGCCCTGAGCCTGCGCAGGCGTTGCCCTTCCACCCCGATGGCGATGGCAACCGCCACCCCCAGCGCCAGGGTCAGCAGTTCGCTCTGTTCGATCACGCCGAGCATTTCGGCCTCAGCAGTGCCTGAGTCTCGTTAGTGCGAGCGCGGCCCCTGGCCGTGCCTCGGCAGGCAACCCGGCAGTTGCACCCGACCCACAACGCAGCATGCTCGCTCCCGGCCAAATGTGCCTTCTTGTGGTTCTTCTCCATATAATACGTTGTATTATATGCGTTTTCGTGGCGGCTTGCAAGCGATTTTAACTCGGGCCGCGGAGGGCTACCCCTGGAAGAGGCTCTTGCTGGAGAACTGCGGTTCGCTGGTCAAGTTGACGCCCAGGTTGCGCAGGCCGGCCTCGTCGCCCGGCGTGGGCATGTGGGTCAGGTGGGCCTCGCAGCCGTCCAGCACGGCCAGCTTCTCCACCGCCGCCTGCGCCACGGGATTGGTGGTGGCGCTTATGCTCAGGGTGATCAGGGCCTCCTCCAGGTCCAGACTGGCGCTTCGGGAGCTGAGTATGGACTGTTTCAGGTCGGCCACGGACTCGATCACGGAGGGGGAGAGCAGGTGGATGGAATCCGGAATGCCGGCCAGGTGCTTGATGGCATTGAGCACCAGGCTGGAGGAGGCGTGCATGAGGGGGGAGTTCTTGCCCGTTACGACCGTCCCGTCGGGCAGTTCCAGGGCCGCCCCGCAGTAGATGCCCTTGTGGCCCTTACCCTTCTTACGGGCTGCTTCGGCGGCCTCCCCGGCGGGCAGCACGACGCTGCGGTCGGTGGGCTTGACGTCCAACTCCTCCATCAGGCGGAAGGCCCGCTTGACCGTCCGGCCCTCGGCCACCCCCATGGCGTACTCGCAGCGATAGCGGAAGTAGCGGCGGATGACCTCCTGTCGGGCGGCCTCGCGCACGGCCTCATCGTGGGTGATCGCAAACCCGGCCCGGTTCACGCCCATGTCCGTGGGTGACTGGTAGGGGGATTCGGCCCCCGTAATGCGCTCGAGGATCCGTCGGAGCACCGGGAAGGTTTCCACGTCCCGGTTGTAGTTGACGGCGGTCTCGCCGCAGGCCTCCAGGTGGAAGGGGTCGATCATGTTGACGTCCTGCAAGTCGGCCGTTGCGGCCTCGTAGGCCACGTTCACGGGGTGCTTGAGGGGCAGATTCCAGATGGGAAAAGTCTCGAACTTGGCGTAGCCGGCCCGGCCTCCGCGCCTGTGCTCGTGGTACATCTGCCCCAGGCAGGTGGCCATCTTGCCGCTGCCCGGGCCGGGGCCGGTGACGATCACCAGCGGGCGCGTGGTCTCCACGAACTCGTTGGCCCCGTAGCCCTCGTCGCTGACCACCAGGGCGATCTCCGAAGGGTATCCCTGGGTGCGGGTGTGCGTGCAGACCCGGATGCCGCGGCGCTCCAGCTTGTTCTGGAACACCCGGGCCGAAGGCTGCCCCTCGAAGCGCGTGATCACCACCCCGGCCAGCTCCAGCTCAGCGGTCCGGAAATCGTCGATCAGCCGCAGTGCGTCCACATCGTATGTCACCCCGAAGTCGCTGCGCACTTTGCGCCGCTCGATGTCGCCCGCGTAGATGCACAGGATGATCTGGGCCTCGTCTCTGAGCCGCTGCAGCAGGGCCATCTTGGCGTTCGGATCGAAGCCGGGCAGCACGCGGGCGGCGTGATGGTCGAAGACCAGCTTGCCCCCGAACTCCAGGTAGAGCTTGTGGTCGAACCGTTCGACGCGCCGCAGGATGGCTTCCGTCTGCTCGCGCAGGTATTTCTCGCTGTCAAAGCCGACCGGTCCGTGCATATGCGCTCCGTCCGGAGTCTTCGGTGGTGAATGGGCGCGGCGACAGCAGGGGTCGGGGGAGTGTATGCGCCGCCCACGCAGCCGTCAAGTGACGCCACCGGCGAGCGGGGGAGAGTTCGCAGCGTCACTCCAGCATCGGATGCCACGTGTAGTGAGTCACGACACCGACCAGGAAGACGAAGGTCAGCACGTAGAAGAACATGCCCAGCCCCAGGGCCACGACTTCGCTCACCATCTGGGGCGTCGTGTTCGGCAGGCGCGACAGAAACGCCGCCAGCACCAGCGAAAAGACCACCCCGGTCACCATGAAGCCCAGCCAGGCCGTGCCCCAGAGCTCCGGGCCGATCGGCCGCACCCACAGACCTCCAGCCCAGACGGCCATGAACAGAAACAGGAACAGCGACAGGTAGCCCAGCACTCGGTTTGGCCCGCGCGGACCCAGCCACCAGGCAAGAACTCCGGTGCACACACCGGCCACCACAAGCGCTATGAGGATGTCGGCAAGCATCTCGCCCCCACCGGTTCGGATGCGTCGTCATAGCCCGATCAGCACACCGCGCGATCGGCTCAGTCGGCCTCCGGTCCCACGTCCGAATGGCCGTGCGGTATGGCGCGCAGCACCTCCCGCGCGTCGGTGATGCCGGAGGCGACATACTGCGCCGCGCGCTCCAGCATGGTCACCATGCCGGCTTCCACGGCGGCCGTCCGGAACGCGTCGGCCGACGCCCCTCCCAGGATCAGCCCCCGGGCCTCTTCGTCTATCCGCAGCAGTTCGAACGCCCCGATGCGGCCCGCGTACCCCATGTAATTGCAGCTCTTGCAGCCGCCCGGTTCATACACCTCGACCGCCGGTTCCAGACCCAGCAGCCGCGCTTGCTCCTCGGTGAGCGTGGTCCTGGTCTTGCACGATTCGCACAGCCGCCGCACCAGCCGCTGGGCCAGCACCACCCGCAGGTTCGACGCCAGCACGTAGGGCGGCGCACCCATGTGCAGCAGCCGGACGGGCGCGGAGGGCGCGTCGTCGGACTGCAGCCCCGCCAGCGCCAGGGCGCCGCTCAGGGCGCTCTGCATGGTCAGGTGCAGCGTCTCCTCATCCCTTATCTCGCCCACCGCCAGGATGTCAGGGTCGTGGCGCAGCACCGACCGCAGCATGTTCGAGACCGCCATCTTGGTGTGCCCGTGCAGGTTGATCTGCGTCACGTTGGCGAACCGGTGTTCCACCGGGTCCTCCATCGTCATCACGTGGTTGTCTATACGATCCAGCTCGCGCAGACCGGCGTAGAGCGTGGTGGTCTTGCCCGCCCCCGTGGGGCCGACCATCAGCAGCAGACCTTCGGGCTGGTCCAGCGCCCGGCGCATTGTGCGAACCTGCTGCTCGCTCAGCCCCAGTTGCGCAAGGCGCCTGGGACGGTCGCCCGGCCCGAACAGGCGCAGGGAGACGTGTTCGCCGGTGACCGTCGGAATGGTGGCCACCCGCACGTCGCGGTGCTGACCCTCGGGTGTTTCCCACTCGAAGGACCCGTCCAGGGCGTCGCGTGTCTCGGCGATGTCCAGTTCGGCCTGGACCTTGATGCGGTTGACCAGGCCGCGGTAGAGGTCGCGCTCCACGGCGGGCCCCAGCGTCATCACACCGTCCACCCTGTAGCGTATCTGGCAGGGCTCTCCGGGGTGGATGTGAATATCCGAGGCGCCCAGTTCGTGGGCCTCCTCCAGCATGTTTTCCAGAAAGGCCGTGTGGACGGAGACGCCTTCTTCTTTCTCACTGACGGTGCCATAGAGGAAACGAATGGCCCGGATGATCTGCCGTGTCGGAGCGTAATGCAGTTGCAGTCGGTGGCCGAACTGCACGCCCAGGGTCTCCAGCGTTTCGCGCCCGTGCCACACGGAGGTGGCCACGTGGATGGTGTCGTTATCCTCGTCGTAGCGGAACGGCACCATTTTCATCTGCATCGCCACAGCACGCGGCAGTTTGTCCGCCAGCTCCTCATCGACCTGGAGCCGTCTCAGGTCGAAGAACTGGGGCAGCTCCCGCAGGGCACGCATCTCCTCACCGCTGGGCGGAGACACATCAATCGCCGCCTCGTGGTCGAACTCGTCCCCCCCGTCCCGGTGGGACCAGGAGACCTGCCCCGTCAGCTCCACGGGTTCGTCCAGCCCCGGTCCGTCTATGCTGAGCGCCACCTCCGCATGCTCGGGCAGATGCTCCCCCGTGCCGATCCGGCAACTGGTGCTGCTCAGGTCGAGCACGGCCATCGGCCGGGGCTTCTCCTGCCCCTCGCCCCCTCGGTGCACTACTCGATAGGTGGACTTGCCTCCCTGCCCGGACTCACCGGTCGAATGCCGTTTTCCCTGGTTCCTCGACGTCTGACTCATCTCCGCCTCCCCCATCTCCAGGCAGCCGGACGCTGCCGTTGCGGATCGCCTGTCCCCCACTCACCATGCCGCTTCAACGCTCCCCGCAGCATGGACAGGTTCGTGGCAGAAGTCCATTCCAGTGCCTCTACTGCCTATGGTAAGTTCTGCACGGGCTGCCGTCAACCAGCTCAGACGAATCGTTTCCGGGGGAATGAGCAGTTGGACGCAACTGTCTGGCATTGGCACGACTGGAGGATGACGGGACGCAGGTTGATCGTGTCCCGGTTGTGCCGGGCTTCGAGCGTCCGTTAATATAGGGATGGTTTCGGACTGGAGCCCCCATTGCGCATCTCGGGCCGCTATGTGGGAGCGAGCCGGATCTGGTATCTGGCGGATAGGGTCTTTTCCAGTTGCCGGAGCGGAATGGTGAAGTTCCGCCAGACCTCCAGCAGCCGAACGGCAAAAGAGGCGATGCTGCCGAACAGAGAGGCCGGGTCCTGCTCCAGGAGTTTGCTGTGCTGGATGATCTGGCTCAGCAGATCGGCGATCTGCATGGCCAGGTAGAAGTTCTTGGCGGCGTTCCAGTCTGCGCAGTAGGGGTGCTCCAGTCCGAATCCTCCGTTCTTCTGGCGGTTGAATCCCTCGTTTTCAATCTTCCATCGCTGTCTCCCTCCCTGCCGTGAGATGTGGGCCACGTTGTTGCGGTGGACCCTCAGGCTGGTGGCCCACAGGAAATGTGTGGGCTCCTCTTCCCCCTCCTTCTGCTCGCAGCACTCGAAGGCCGAGGAGGTGGACTGCCGGGCCGACATCGTCTGGCGCTACGACATGGTGGAGGAGCACGACCTTTACGCCCACGACGGCCACGCCTGTACGGTGCTGGTGCAGGGGGACTATGTGTGGACGACGACCAGCCACTCCGAGGGCGTCCTCCCCAACGTCCACGACCCCGCTCAGAAAGAGGACTACGTGCACAAGGAGGGCCTCCGCCCCAATCTCCTTGTGCTGGACAAACTCACCGGCCGGCTGGTGGCGCGGGACAACGTGGCCGTGACGCGAGTGCTCCATGGGCAGTGGAGCTCCCTTTCGATGGGAGAGGTGGACGGCCGGACGCTGGTCTTCTGGGGCGACGGCTATGGGGTGCTCCACGCCTTCGAACCGCCGGATTCCCGGGAGAGCGACGAGGTGCAGATACTCCGCGATGTCTGGCGGTTCGACTGCAACCCGAAGGAGCTGCGGTTCGACGAGGATGGAAACGTCCGCCCCTACCCGACGCACAAGAGCCCGGCGGCGATAAAGAACGCCGGCCCGTGCAACATCATCGGCACGCCGGTCTTCGAGGGGGGCCTGATCTTCCTGGCCATCGGCCGGGACTGGCACTACGGCACGGCGCCGGGGAGGCTGTGGTGCATCGACCCCTCGGGGATAGGGGACATAACCCGCACAAATGCGGTCTGGCACTCAGCAGAGATCGGAAGGACCGCGAACACCGTGGCCGTTGCCGATGGTCTTGTCGTTGTAGCGGACAACGAGGGCCGGCTCCACTGCCTGGACGCGGAGACGGGGGAGCACTGCTGGAGCCACGACCTGGGGGCCCGGGATTTCTACTGCTCGCCCCTGGTGGCGGAGGGGAAAGTTTACGTGGGCACCTGCCGGGGGGAGTTCTGGATACTGCGGGCCTCGAGAGAGAAGGAAGTACTCTGCCGCACCCAACTGGACGCCGAGGTCGTGGCCTGCACGGCGGCGGACGGTGTGCTCTTCGTGCCGACCCACAGGTCGCTGGCTGCATACGCCCGAGGATGGATGCAGCCAGACGTCTTCAGGGTCTCCGAGCGATAATCCTCGCTGACGTGCTGAACCGGCAGCCGCGCTTAAGAGCTACTCCGCCTACTCCGCCGCCGAGGCGGCCTCTTCCCGGACCACGACTTTGACCTCGGTCCGATGTCCCCGCTGCATCGACACACCCCGGAACTGGACCCGATAGTACGGCCGCAACCGCACTTTCAGCCCGTCAATCTCCCCCGGAGCTGAGCGGCCTGAGGTAAGTTTTTTCCGGTTTTGAACTCAAGGTGCAGGACCGTTTCTGTGGGAGAACTGAGCTGCTCGCACGCTTGCTCGGTCGCCTCAAGCAGCACTTGCAGCTCTCCGAAAAAGTAGTTGTTGGTCACGTTCTCTTTCACATACAGCCACACGCGTTCTATCAGGTTCAACTCGGGGCTGTAGGACGGCAGCCAAAAGGGCGTCAGCCGGTCGGACTGGTCGGCCAGAAATTCCTTTACCTTGTTTGAACGATGATATGGGGCGTTGTCCAGCACCAGTGCATAGGGTTTTATCCGGAATGACGAGCACTCCGGATAAAACCCTATGCAT
>CAZNGS010000078.1:0-20549 GCA_964572825.1 uncultured candidatus Brocadiaceae bacterium | reverse complement strand
ATACCCCTTCCGGGCCAATCCGTCAAGGGCTATTTTCACGAGTGATGCAGCGACAAACCGCGCCCGGCGACTGGTTCCTGACATCTCCTTGCGGGGGCGGGGACGGCAACGGCGGGATAGCCTCGCCCGGCCGGCGCGGGGTGGCAATGACGCGCAGCGGGCAACGCACGATTGCGAGCGGTCGCAGGCCCTGCGGCAACCCCGTCGCTGGGCCATTGCGCACGGAGGAATCCGCACAGTTGGACGTGCCCCCTCGACAGAAGGCGGGGTCCTGTCGGCGCTCGCCTGGACTCCCTCAAGGGCGATTGCTCGTCGCCGTGCCTCAGCGGGATCGGCGGTATCTGCCGTTCAGGCTTGCCTGCTGCAGGACGTGACCTTCCATGGCGGACTCGAGGTCGCTCTTGCGTTTACCCTCCCCGAGGTCCAACGTGCAGTCCAGGGCATAGAGCTTGAAGCGGTAGGTGTGCGTACCGCTGGGCGGACATGGGCCGCCGTAACCGAGCTTGCCGAAGTCGGTGCGGCCCTGGACGCCGTCCGGCTCGGCACCCTCTGAAATCTCTCCCGTATGGGGTGGGATGTTCCAGACCAGCCAGTGGTCGAATGTCCCCATGGGTGCGTCGGGATCGTCCATCACCACTGCGAGCGACTCGGCCTTTTCGGGAACGTCACTTATCTCTAAAGGCGGGGAGAGGTCCTCCCCATCGCACGTGTACCGGGACGGAATGCTTGCCCCTTCGTCGAACGCCGGGCTACGTAGCTGCATGACTTGCCTCCTCCGTGCGCAGGACAGCGTTACCCCCAAGCCATCTAATTATAGGGGCCCGCAAACGGATAATCAATTCGAGGAGTAAGTTTGCCAGGACATGGTACCCCCCCTGCAAAGGTGAATATACCGAAGGAAATCGTGGGTCGCGCCCGCTCCGGGGCGGGCGCGCGCGGGCGCGAAAGCTCGTCGCTTCCGCCGCCCCACTGCCGGTCGGAAAATGGCGGGCCCGGGCCAAGCGAGCCGCCGCCCGATGGCCCATCTCATGCTGGAAAGCACGCAGAAACAGAGGGAAATAAGGTGGACACATCGCTACCGAAGGATTAACCTCCCGGCGGAAACCAGCAGAGGAGGTGCCGATGTGCCCACAGAAGTATTATGCCATGATTAACTCAGAAAACCAGCGAGAAACCGTCCGGGAGCAGATGGTTGAGTATGCCCGGGAGCATTCCATAAGTGCCGCTGCTCGCGCCTACGACACCACGCGAGACACGGTCCGAAAGTGGGTGCGACGTCACCAGCAGGGAGAGCCGCTCTGCGACCGCAGCCGCCGCCCGCACTCATCTCCCAACAAGACGGACCCGGAAATCGAACAGAAAGTGGTGGCGGCGGCTAAGAAGACCGAATACGGCCCCCACCGATTGAGCGACTGGCTCCGCAACAACGAGGGGATCGAGATATCCCCCTGGACGGTCCGCAATATCCGATACCGGCACGGTCTGGTCCGCCAGACCACCAGGCGAAACACCTGCTATCCGGCCCACTGGGCCTGGGAAGGAGACGGAGAGCCTTTCTCACTTGTGCAGGCCGACGTCAAAGACGTGCATGACAAAAAACTCTGGGCACCGAGCGGACCACTCACCTGGCCCGCCTGGGGCTTCCCCGCTACCAGTGGACTTTCCTGGAAAAACAGAGCCGGCTGCGCTTTCTGGCCTATTGCCGGCGGCTGACCAGGGACTGCGGCGTGCCCTTCCTGTGGCTGTGCCTGAAGTGGCTCATCCGGTGGGAAGCCTGTCCCGACGGTCCGGTCCAGATCCAGACCGATTGGGGCGAAGAATCCGGGGGAGACAACCCCGGTCGCATCGAGCAGCTCAACCGTAAATACTTCCGCCCTCTGGGCGCGCAGCTGTGCCGCTACCCGAAGGGTCATAAAGGTTACAACGGCCGGGGCGAACGGTCTCACCGCGGCGACGACGAGGAGTTCTACATGCCTTTGCTGCTGGAGATCGAGGATGCGGATCAATACGTAGATATGGCCTTTCGATGGCAGGCATTCTACAACCTTTACCGACCTAATTACGGAACCGGGATAGACGGAAAAACCCCGATGGAGAAACTCGCAGAGCTCGGAGTAGACCGTCGCAATTCCTTCGCTCTACCGCCCCCGACTGTTCTGGACAGCATAGCCGGTAAAATCGTCACTCACGGTGGGCACGATGTCCAGGCTCAGTACATTCTTCAACCGTTCCGCGCTTCGGCTGGACAGCCCGCTCACGCTGCCGTAGCATGTTGGCGGCAGTCGCGGCCTATTGAGGTGGTAGAGAGGCATGGCGCTGTGGGCAGGGATAGACGAGGCCGGCTACGGCCCCAGGCTTGGCCCCCTGGTCGTGGCGGGGGCGGCGTTTTTCCTGCCCCGGCTACCCCGCGAGGGTATGCTGTGGCAGACCCTCCAGGACGCCGTCTGCCGGCGGGCGCGGGGCCGGGGGGGCAGACTGATCATCAACGACAGCAAGAAGGTCTACACACCGGCCCGGGGGTTGAAAAGGCTGGAGGAGGGCGTGCTGGCGGCCCTTCGTGCCTCCAGTTCGGAGCCCTCTGACAGCGCCGGGTCCCTGCTGCGCAGCCTCGGCACGGCCCGGTATGTGGCCGACGCGCCGCCGTGGTTTGCATCGGTGAGCAACCTGTCCTTGCCGGTGGCCACCAACGCCTCGGCGCTGGAGAGCAAGGCGGACCTGCTGCGGCGCGCCCTGCGCAACCGCGGCAGCAGGCTGCTGACCGTGCGGGCGTGCGTCGTGCTGCCGGGTGAATTCAACCGGGTGGTCTCGCACACCCGCAACAAGGGCCTGCTGCTCTTCCAGAAGTGCGGCCTCATCCTGCACCAGCTCTGGCGCAGCGCCGGGCCGGGCAACTCATGCGTGGTGGTGGACCGGCACGGGGGGCGCATTCACTACCGCCGCCTGCTCAAGGACGTCTTCCCCGCCCAGAGCTGCGACGTGCTGGCCGAGGAAGAACAACGTTCGGAGTACCGCATCAGCGACGGGGACGTGTCGCTGCGGATCGTGTTCCTGCAGAGCGCTGACTCCCGGATCCTCCCCGTCTCCCTGGCGTCCATGACCGCCAAGTACGTCCGCGAGCTCTACATGCTGACCTTCAACCGCTACTGGCAGCGGCGGAAGGCAGACCTCGACCCCACGGCGGGTTACGGTCGGGACGCGTGGCGGTTTGTGCGCCAGGTGGCTCCCCTGCTGGCGTCAGACGGCCTGACGGAATCCGACCTGGTACGGTCCCTGTAGCCGGCCGCTCAGAACAGCACTTTGGGCGGGCCGTGCCTGCGCGCCAGCACCAGCTTCTTCAGGTCCTGCCACGCCTTCTTCTTCTGGCCCGGGGAGCGCAGCAGGTAGGCCGGGTGATATATGGGAAGCACGGGTATGCCCCGGAAAGAATGCCACGTTCCCCGCATGTCCCCCATTGAACGGGTGCCCCCCAGCAGGGCATTCGACGCCGGACGGCCCAGCGCGCAGATGATGCGCGGTTTGATCAGCTCTATCTGCTGCTCCAGATAGGGGAAGCAGGCCTTCACCTCGTCGGCGCGAGGGTCGCGGTTCTGCGGGGGCCGACTCTTGAGGATGTTCGTGATGTAGACTGCGTCCCTTTGCAGCCCCATCGCGAAGATCATCCTGTCCAGCAGCCTGCCGGCGCGGCCCACGAAGGGGATGCCCTGCTCGTCCTCGTCCCTGCCCGGCGCTTCCCCCACGAACATGAGTTCCGAACGGGGGTCCCCCCGCGCGAACACGCCCTGCGTGCGCCCCTTGTGGAGGCGGCAGCGGGTGCAGCTCATGACCTGCTGCTCGATCTCCCGCAGCCGGCTTTCCAGGCTGGCGGCCGCGGGCAGCACATCCACACCCATCAGGCGCTCAAGCTCCAGGCGTTTCTCCAGTGATTTGCCGTTCACGCTTCCCTCTCTGTCCAGCAGTCCGTATCGTATCTTAAGCGTCCGCGCCCCGCAAGCCGACCAGAGCGCCCAGAACCCGCCGGGGCGCGGGCCAGGCGCCGCCCGGCGAGGGCGCGACCACCCGGACGGCCCCGCCCCGCGGGGACCACACGGCGGGGTCCGTCGGGCCGAACACGGCCACGGTGGGCACTCCCAGGCCGGCGGCCAGGTGAGAGGGGCCGCTGTCGTTGCCCAGGAACCATCGACACTCCGCCAGCAGCGCCGCCACCTGTGCCACCCCCAGACCCCCGGCCACCGCCGGGCGGGCGGCGCCGGGCACACTCTCCAACACGCCCCGGCAGGACTCCCGGTCCGCCGGCCCTTCCAGCAGCAGAACCGGCCCGTCCCAGTCGCCGATCACCCGCGCAAAGTTCTCCGCCGGCCAGCATTTCAGCCTTCCCCCGCTGCCCGGATGTACTGCTCCGGGGCGGACATCCGCCCCGAACCTGGTGCGGAGCCATTCCCGAGCCCACAAGCGCAGCCGCCGGGGAGCCGCAAGCCCCGGGAGCGGAAGCTCCGCCGGGCCGACGGGGCCATCCAGCAGGGCACGGGCAAGATGGACGGCCACGTGCGCGTCCCGTCCCGGGTGCGCGGGCCATCCGATAACGTCGCCGGAACTGAGGACCCGGGCGTTGGCCAGCAGGACATCCCGCCCAGCAGAGGTGTAGACGACCACCGCGTCGGCGCCGGCCAGAAACCCGGTCGAGTCTTCGTCAACGCCGGGCTTGAAGAGGGGCGTCAGCTCCGAAGAATCGAAGGAGACCACCTCCACCGGCAGGGGGAGCAGCGGGCGGAGGCAGCGCGCCCAGCGGGAGCCCACGAGGGTGATTTCCGCGGCGGGCAATTCCCCGGTCAGCACCCGCAGGGCCGGCACCAGCAGAATGGTGTCCCCCAGTCCCCCGGTGCGGAAAACGGTGACACGGGGACCGGCGGAATCGCGCAATGCAGCCAGCTCAACCCGGAGATGCACGGCACCCTCACACGCTCGAATCTCGGGGACGAACAGTACCCATACGCGCAACCGCTGTGCATGGGACGGCCGGCCCCGCCGGAGACGCTTTTTGCAAAAGGCAACGGCATTGGCTACAATAACTGAACGTCAGTCTTTGTGAATTCTAACAAGGTGAGGTGAAATTGACACGCGTGACCGTGCCCACCGACCAGGAACGTTCCGCCGACCGCGAGGAGGGCCGGAAGGCCCTGCTGGAGAGATTGATGGAATCGCGCATCATCCTTTTGAACGATCCCATCACTGCCGAGCTTTCCGAGGATGTAACCACGAAGCTGCTGCTGCTGGACGAGGAGGACGCGGAGGCGCCCATCGACATGTACGTCAACTCGCCCGGCGGCAGCGTTGACGCGGGCTTCGCCATCTACGACATGGCCCGTTTCATCAACGCGCCCCTGCGCTGCATCTGCACCGGCCTGACGGCCAGCGCGGCGGTCGTCGTTCTGCTGTCGGCTCCCCGGGAAAGGAGACTGAGCCTGCCCAATGCCCGCTTCCTCATGCACCAGCCATCGGCCGGCGTGCGGGGCTCGACGGCCGACATCGAGATCGAGGCCAACCAGATCCTGAAAATCAGGGAGAGGATAAACGGCCTGATATCTGAGGAAACCGGTCAACCGCTGGAAAAAGTGGCCGAAGATACCCGCCGGAACTACTGGATGGACGCCGACGAGGCGCTCGACTACGGCCTGATCACCCGCATCGTGGCTTCCAGGAAAGAGCTGGACTGAGCGCTCTTTCAATCCGGTTCTCCCGGCGGTATAGTGTTGTGCGGCAATTCCTGTGATTCTGTCGGCGCTTTTCCGAGGCAAACCCCGAGGGAGTGCTCTGCCGATGAATAGTAAATCGCGCAGCCTGGTAGTGTTCTTTGCCGTCTGTTTACTGGTTCTCGGCACCCGGTTTACCTGGGCAGGGGGGGCAGCTCCCCAGAAAGCCGACGCAGGACAGCAGCAGGAGCAGGCAACCGGCAAAAAGGAGCCCCAAGCCTTCGGCCTGGAAGTGACCCTGGCGAGCCTGTCCGAACAGGCCTGTCGGGACGTCTACGAAACCGTGCTCCACGATGCCCTGCTCACCCTGAACTACGCCCAGGCCGAGCAGGCTCCGCAGGAGAAAGTCGCGGCCCTGACCCGCTACGCGTGCCTGACCCGCTCCACCGACGAAGGGGAACGCCGCGACATGGTGTTGGGCCTGAAAAGCTACGCCACGCAGGAGTCCCGCCTCTACCTGTGGGGCCAGACCGTCAGCGGCGAGCAGGTCATCGCCAACTCGGACGTGGGCGACCTGGCACAGGCGGCGGAGGCGGCGGTCAAGGCCATCAAACAGGCGCCGCGCACTTTCGCCCTGAGCGAGCTGAGCCACGAGGCCTACCAGCTCAGCCACATTGATGTGCCGAGCTGCGTCAAGATGCTGGGTCAGCTCGGTTTCAACACCGGCGTCCCCAAGGGAAAGGTGAATCTGAACCAACTCCCCACGGTCTTCCCCCTCGACCAGGCAGTCGCCAAGACGGTGGTGGGGCAGAAAACGCTGGCCGAGGATACCCTTTCCGCCCCGGAGAACCGCCTGCTGGTCGTATATCACACAAGCCAGTCGGAGGAAGTGGCCCGGCTGAAGGAAACCATCGAGGAGACGATAGACATTCCCGCCCGTCAGGTCCTGATCGAAGGGATGGTCGTTGAACTGGTCGAACAGAACTTCGAGGAACTGGGCGTGGAGTGGGAAATATTCGGCAGTCGCTGGCAGAAGGCCACCTTTGAGGGGGAAGGAGAAAACCGCCCCTTCATCTATATGTACGACCCGGAATTCGACCCCACGGCGGACCTGGCGGAACGGCTGCGGGCCAAGCTGAAAATGATCATTGACCAGGGCACGGCCGAGATTCTGTCCAGTCCCCAGGTCCTGGTCCTGAACAATCGTAACGCCCAGATCCGCGTCGTGCAGGACGTCCCCATCTTCGAGTCCATCATCCGCGAGACGACCACCAACTTCCGAATCCGCTATGAAACGGTGGGCATCATCCTGAACATTAAGCCCCGTGTGGACCAGCAGGGCCAGACCGTATCCATGCAGGTGAAGGCCGAGATCAGCGAAGCGCCCGAGGAACAATTCGTCAAAATCCAGGAACAAAGCGTCGCCCCCCTGATCAGTCGCCGGGAAGTGTCCACCATCGCCCGCGTGCATGACAATACCCCCTTCATCATCGGCGGCCTCATACGTAACGAAAAAGCCACGCAGTGGGACAAACTGCCCCTGCTGTGGCGCATCCCCGTACTGGGCCGACTGTTCCAGCGCCGTTCGGACCGCAACGACAAGCGCGAGGTCATCGTGGTGCTGACCCCGCGCGTGATCCGCCCCGGCGGCACGAACCGGCCCGCCATGCCCAAGGACGACGAACGCTTCGATTTCCTGGACAACCGACTGTTCCGCAACTCCTACCGCCTGAAAGCGGAGGACGTGTTCGACCTGGGCTTCCTGGAGAACAGCCAGGCCATCCGCGAGACGATCCGGCAGGTCAAAGATTTCGTGGCACGCCATCCGCAGTACGCCGATCGCTGCCCATTCAGCGAGATGAGCCAGGGCCGCATTCCGGGAGAGGACGCTGTCGTCATACGCATGCTGTTTGAGATCGCTCGTGACAAGCTGCAGCTCTACAAGAATATCCCCAGCGAAAACGTGCTGTTCTTTGAGCACGACGAATCAAAACCGGCAGGGTTCGGCGTGAACTTCCTGGCGCGCAAGGGACGGGGGATCCTGCTGGGGGCCAGCCCGGACGGCACCCTGAAGGGCTACCTCAACCGGCCCTACCCCAAGAAAGTACTCTTTCTGCGGTTCGATGCGGACGCCGGTGAACGGCTGGAGAGCGCCGTGAAGGGCCCCGTGGCACGGGTGGAATGGCGGGAGGTCGACAACGAGGACGAGGTCCAGCAGCACCTGCTGGAGATCAACAGCCTGAGCGAGGACTACGAGTACGACGAGTTCGCCCTGCCCATCAACGAAGAGAGCGATTTCGTCCGGCTGAAGTCCTGCATCGCCCTGCGCGAGATCGCCACGGTGAACAACTTCGGCGACCTGCTGCGGCTGGAGAACTTCCGGGTGGGACGCAAGTTCGTCATACCCGAATTCGGGCAGCTGGAGGAACGGATGTACCTGGTGGACCAGACGGTGGCGGAGTTCTTCTACAAGAGCGACTATTACTATCACGCCCTCAAGCAACGGCTGGAAGAGGGCTACCGCATAATCGAAGAGGCCATGGCGGCGGAGGGAACACTGTGAGAAGGCTGATCACCGCGCTGGCAGTATGCCTGGCGCTGGGATGCGCCGCATCTTCCGGCGGCGCAGATGGAGGCGCGATCCTGCCCCCCGGCATAAAAAGGGGCATGAGCGCCGCCGAGGTGAAAGCCCGACTGGGCGAACCCGCGCAAATCGAGAAGGGAGGGCCTGAAGAAAGCGAGTGGTACTACGAAAACGGGGTGATCGTCTTCCTGAGGCAGGGGAAAGTCTGCTTTGTGGGACGGGCCGAGGTGCCCCGGCAGTGACCCGACCGGCCGTTGCCCGGCCGCACGCCCCAACCGTTGTGCTCGCCCACTCGTCTTCGAAAGGTGCTTGCAGGAAGCGCCATGCACAGCAAGAGGCTCAATCCCATCCATGAGCTGGTCGATCTGCTCATGCCTTACCGGCTGGCCCTGGCGGGCGTGTTGCTGTGCTTCATCGCCCTGGCTTTCTTCGACCTGGCCATGCCCTGGCTGATCGGCTATACCATCGACAGCGTCTTCAAAGCCGCCGAGGAGGCCACCGCCCTCGACCCGCTGCAGAAGAGGCTGATCTTCGTGCTGCTGGCCATCATGGGCATCTACGTCGCCCGAAACGCGCTCTACTACATCTCCAAGCCGGCGACCATCATGGTGGGGGAGAAGGCGGCCTTCACGCTGCGGCAGAGGCTCATCCGCCATCTGCACACGCTGAGCGTCGATTTCTACCAGCGCAGCAACCCGGGTAAGATCTCCGCCCGCGTCATGCAGGACGCCCAGGCCGTCAAACAGTTCATCCAGGATGAGCTGGCAACGGCCATGATCAACCTGCTGATGGTCCTGGGCGCCGCCGCCATCATGCTGTGGGTCAACTGGTTCCTGGCGCTGATCACCATGGCCGTCATGCCCCTCCACGTGCTGGTCTATTACCTGTTCCGCAAACCCATCGGCCAGTACGCCCGGGAGGCCAAGGAGCGGTCCGCCGACGTGAGCGGCAGCCTGGTGGAGCAGTTCGACGCGGGCGGCGCCGCCACCGTCAAGGCGGCCGCCACCCAACTGCTGGAGCAGGAGAAGCTGCGACGGTCCCTTCAGAGGAGCATGGACGCGCAGATCAAGGAGAGGCGATACTACACCCTGCAGAAGGTCGTGGCCGACCTGCTGGTGGGCGTGGGCACCATCGTGCTGTTCGGCGTGGGGGGCTACCAGGTGCTGCACAACCCCGAGATGAGCGCGGGCAACTTCGTGGCCTTCCTCTTCTACGTCAAGCTGCTCTACCCCCGCCTGCTGGAGCTGACCAGCCAGGCCGGCAAACTCACCCGGACCGCCGCCTCGGTGGAGCGGGTCGGCGAGATCATCCGCATCCCTCCCGGCGTGCCGGAAAACGAGGGCGCCATCCCCGCCGAGATCACCGAGGGCAAGGTCGAGTTCCGACACGTGACGTTCGGCTACAACTCCGAACGCGTTCTGACGGACATCTCCTTCACCGTGGCGCCCAGGGAGCACGTGCTGGTTCTGGGCGCCAGCGGGTCCGGCAAAAGTACCCTGGTCAACCTCATACCGCGGTTCTACGATCCGACGGAGGGACAGATACTGATCGACGGCACCGACCTGCGGGACTTCACCCTCAACGCCCTGCGGCAGCAGATCGGCCTGGTCTTTCAGGACTGTTTCCTGTTCAACGACACCATCATGAGCAATATCCGCTACGCCTGGCCGCAGGCCACGGACGAACAGGTGATCGAGGCCACGCAACGCGCCTATGCCCATGAGTTCATCGAGAGGCTGCCCGACGGCTACATGACCGTGGTGGGGGAAGGCGGCCTGCAGCTCTCCGCGGGCCAAAAAAGGCGCCTCATGGTGGCGCGGGCCATCCTGAAAAACCCGAAAATACTCATCATGGACGAGCCCCTCATCTCCCTGGACGCCGAATCCAGAGAGAGGGTCATTGAAGGAATCAGCTCCCTCATTCGCAACCGCACCGTGCTGACCATTACGCACTACCCGGATGAACTGCCCTACGCTCAGAAGCAAGCCATACTCCGCGACGGCGGCGTGACGGTCCGGTCCCTCTCCGGTCGGGTGATCCGTTCCGGCTGAGGGTCGGCACAGGATACGCCGCCTTTCGCAGACAGCCAGGAGGAGGACCAGAAACTGAGACTCATCCACGCGCTCATCGTGATGGCAGTGGTGACCTTGCTGGCGGGGGGCTGCCGCACGCCCGTGGGGCGGGCCCCCGAACTCCTGGAGCAGGACCGCCGCCAGGTGACCCAGACACTGAAGACCTTCGCCGGGGCCCTGCGGGACAAAGACCCCGAGGCCCTTCAGGGCGTGCTGGTGCCCGGGCTGCCGCGCGACCGGGTCGTCATCCTGAAGACCCGGCTGGCCCAGGCGAGCTGGCTGCCCCGCTACTCGGGCTACCGCCTGGCGGAATCGCCCGCCGCCGATGTGAGCGACCGCGAACTGGCCGAAGGTGCCGTGCGGCTGAAGGTGCCCGCCACGAACGAAGCCGGCGAGCGGCTGAAAGACGTGGTGCACCTGGCCAGGACGCGGGACGGGTGGTGGATACGGGACATGGAGCTGCGCCAGCCCTCCCCCGGCGATCGGGTGCAACCCCCGCGGGAGGTGATCGCCGACATCCGCGAAGAGCTCGCGCCCCTGGTGGAGAACCTCAAGGGAGGTCATGTGTTCTACATCTGGGGCGAGCTGCCAAAGGAAGGGAGTTCCCGGTTCCGCACGCGCAAAAAATCCATCCTGTTTGGTCTGTTTTCCACAAAGCAGGTCGTGTCCATCCATCACGACCTGGAGATCGTCAAGCAGCTCGACTTCATCTCCTGGCCCGATCCGGCCGACCCGTTGGAACTGGAATACCTGGGCCCCGGGGCGGTCGCCGCCTCCTACGACCTGCCCTACAGGTGGGGCAGCGGGCCCCAGCCCGAGCTTCTGCACGTGGAGTTCACTTTCGTCCACAAACGCGGGGGGTGGGAGTTCTACAGGGTCGACTTCAGTGGGAAGGTCATCCCGGAATGACCTGTTGACGGACCGCTCCCTCCCGCTGTCTCATCGTCGGTGCAGATGTGGAGGGTCCGTCCGCAGAGGGCCGGCGGGTGTCCCTTGTCCTTTGCAAATAGGGCCGGGCGGGGGGTACGCTGATCCTCACCCGGTCATTTCAAGGTGGACTCAGGAGGAACGGCCTTGGCCCCCGCCCAGCCGACTCTGGTCATGATGCAGGGCCCCGAGCCGGGCCGACACTACGAACTGTCGGACACGCGGGTGACCACCATCGGCCGTTCCTCGCGCAACTCCATCCGGGTCGCCACCGCCACCGTCAGCCGATACCACTGCGAGGTGGCGTGTGTGAACGGGCGCTGGATCATCAGCGATCTGAACAGCCGGAAAGGCACGCTGGTGAACGGAGAGTTCGTGGCGGACAAGAGGGTCCTGCGCCCCGACGACATCATCCGCCTCAGCAGCACCGTCTTTCGGTTTGAGGTACCCCCCGAGGCGGCCGCTCCCCTCTCCGTCCTCCCCGAAGAGGAACTGGAGGCGGAAAGGCGCCGGCTGGGCATTCCCCTGGCCGTCAACGCCGCCTTCCTGGGGACAGTGGTGGTGGCAGTGGCGCTGGGCGTGGCCCTGGCGCTGCAACACGCACAGGGCGGAGCGCCCTCCGCAGGCCAGCGTGGACGGGCGGCGGGCGCACAGGCAGCCCGGCTCTACCGGGACGCCCTGAAAGACCTGCAGGATGGCCGACTCCGGGAGGGGCTCGACAAACTGGGCCAGGTGGTCAGACGGGCCCAGGATACACCCCTGGGGCAGGCTGCCGCCGAGCGCCGGCGGGCTGCCCTCTGGGATGCCCTGGGGCAGGCGTTTCGCCGGATAATCCGGCACGAAACGGCCGGCGAATACGCCGATGCGCTGGCCGAATGCCGCGCTGTCGCCAGGCTGTCGCTGCCCCCGGAGGGCCGCCGCATGCTCGACTCCAGGCGGGATTACACGCTTCGGCTGGCGCACGCGGCCTTCGAAGGGGTCGAGCGCAGGGCCCGGCAACTGCTGGCCCAGGGACGACGCCAGGCCGCCATCGAGCTCTACGCCTCCGCCCGTCAACGCCTGGGGGTGCCGGAGCTGACCGCCAGCGCCGTGGCCAGAATCACCCAACTGCAGAACTCCGAATAGGGAGAAAGGAACCTTGCCCCACCAGACAGAGGACCTCAGGACCAACGAGGAGTGGCTCGTCCAGATGTCCGTGCTGGGAGAGGTATCGGCCCCCGTCAGCGGCGGCCGGTGGCGCATCGACCCCGACGGCATCCCCTCCCTGCTGCCCGGCGTGGGAGGGATAACCTACAACTGCAAGGTGGGTGACAGCGCCCTGCGGTGGCAGGTGGACCACGTCGAGCCCTGCGTGTCGGTGAAGAACAGCGACAAGGACAAGAACACCGCCCTCAACACCCTGGCCTGCGTGGGGAACACGGCCCACGTGGTCAGCGGCGACGCCAAGGGCGAGACCGGCGTGGTGACGGGCAAACACGGCGGCATCGAGCACGTGCTGGCGGACTTCCCGGACAGCACCCTGGAGAAGCTCATTGTGGGCGACAAAATCCAGGTCCGGGCCCGGGGACTGGGCCTGAAGCTGGTGGACATGCCCCACCTCGCCCTGATGAACGTGGACCCCCGGCTGTTGGGCAGCATGGGAGTCCGCCGCCGCGCGGACGTGCTGACCGTCCCCGTGGCGCACCGCATACCGGCGGCGCTGATGGGCAGCGGCCTGGGGCGCTCCCACACGTTCAGCGGGGACTACGACATCCAGTTGTTCAACGACGAGGTGGTCGAGGAATACGCGCTGCAGGACCTGAAGCTCGGAGACCTGGTGGCCGTCGATGACGCGGACCATACCTACGGCCGCTCCTATCGCCCCGGCGCGGTCAGCGTGGGCGTCGTGGTCCACTGCCGCTGCACGCAGGCGGGGCACGGGCCCGGAATCACCTCCCTGATGAGCAGCGTCGACGGCAGGATCGAGCCCGTCATCGACCCCTCCGCCAACATCGCCCGATACCTCCAGATAGGACGGCACCGACCGGAAACCGAACAGGCCGAAAACCCGGAGCCATGAAACCCCGCAACTTCGGAAAGTTCCTCCTGCTCAATCACGTCGGCAAGGGCGGTATGGGCAGCGTGTACCGCGCCACCGACACCGAAACGGATCGCCAGGTGGCGGTCAAGATTTTCCGGTCCAGCAAGGCCCGCTCCCCCGAGACGAGCCGCCGACTGCGCGACCGGGAGGTCAAAATGCTCGTCAGCGCCCGACATCCCAACCTGGTCAAGTTCTTCGAGTCCGGGCGCGTCGGGGACGACTACTACTACAGCATGGAGTTCGTGGAGGAGAACCTGCTGGACTGGATGCGCAGCGGGCGGCGGCTGGAGCTGGTCGACGTCGCACAGGTGCTGCGCCAGACGGCCGGGGCCCTGGCCGCCCTCCACAACCAGGGCGTGGTGCACCGGGACGTCAAACCAGGCAACATCCTGCTGGATACCGACCCTTCGGGGGCCATCCACGTGAAGCTGACCGACCTGGGCATTGCCAGGATCGTGGACGAGGGCGACATCGTCCGCCAGCAGACGCACCGCAAGATACCCGGCACGCCCCGCTATCTCTCACCCGAGCAGATCACGCGACAGCCCCTGGACGGCCGATCCGACGTGTTCAGCCTCGGCGTGGTCGCCTACGAACTGCTCAGCGGCGAGAAGCCCTTCAACGCCGACAGCAGCCGCGGCTACCTGGTGGCCAACATCAAGCAGAGGCCGCGACCGCTGCACGAGCTGGACGAGGACGTTCCCGCCTTCCTCGGCCAGATAGTGGACAAAATGCTGGCCAAAAACAGAGAGAACCGCTACGACGCCGAGACGCTGGAGAGGGACCTGCAGCTTGCCTGCCAGCACCTGGTCAGCGGCGCTCCTCTGGTGGAGCAGACCAACCCCGATTCGTTGTTCTACGTGCCCACGCCGGAGGCGTTGAGCCGGCCCCCGAGGGGACTGGGCCTGATCGCCCCCATCTCCTGGTACCTGGCGGGCGCCATTGTCGTGGCAGGAGTGGTGGTCACCGGCCTTTTGTGGCCGCGCCGGCCCGCGACCCATGCGAGCGGCGGACAGGCCGCACAGGCGGACGCCGTGCATGTTCAGCAGGCCGCCCGGGCCCTCCGGGAGGACCGCCCCTGGCAGGCGTGGGCCCTGGTGCAGAACCTGCCCCGGGCCGACGAGGTCGCGCAGCAGATGGGGCGACGGGCGGAGAGCCTGCTGGCCGAAACATGGCACCACTCGGCCGTGCGCATGCTGGAGGAGGACCGCCCCGAGGAGGCGCGCGTGGTTCTGGAGCGGATGCGGGAGTTTTTCCCCGACTCCCAGCACACCGCTCGGCTGGCCGGCCGACTGTGACCTCCGGCCCTTACCGTCCGCCCGCGGCTTGACCCAAGGCCCTTCCGCAGGTACCCTCACCGGTACCGTCGGCCTGTGGCAGACTGGCGGAACCGCTTGCATCACTGGTGGTGGCGTGGCCATGTCCCTCTTTGAGGAAGAGCAGGGCGCGGAGGCGCTCGAGCCGCCGCGGGACGCCCCCCTGGCAGCCCGGATGCGACCCCGCACGCTGGAGGAATTCGTGGGCCAGGAGCACTTCCTCGGCCCCGGCCGCCTGCTGTGGCGGATGATCAGGGCCGACCGGCTGGCCTCCCTGATCTTCTACGGCCCTCCCGGCACCGGGAAGACGGCCCTGGCCTACGTGATCGCCCGCCACACCCGGGCCCACTTCGAGCCGGTCAACGCCACCACGTCCAACGTGTCCGAACTGCGCGATATCGCCGCGCGCGCCGCGGACCGCAGGCGCCGCTCCGAACGCCGAACGGTGCTGTTCATCGACGAGCTGCATCGCTTCAACCGGGCCCAGCAGGACGTGCTGCTGCCCCACGTGGAGGACGGCACCGTGGTCCTGATCGGCGCCACCACCCACAATCCCTTCCACTCCATCAACTCCCCCCTGCTCTCCCGCTCGCAGATATTCCAGTTCAAACCCCTGGAGGTGGGCCAGATCTGCACCATCCTGCGCAGGGCTCTCGAAGACGAAGAGCGCGGGTTCGGAGAGTATCCCGTGAACGCCGACGAAGCGGCGCTGGAGCACCTGGCCGAGATGTCGGACGGCGACGCCAGGCGGGCCCTGAATGCCCTGGAAGTGGGAGTGCTGAGCACGGAGCCCGGCCCCGACGGACGCATCCACTTCGACCTGGCACTGGCCGAGGATTCCATCCAGCGGAAGGCCCTCGTCTACGACCGGGACGAAGACGAGCATTACGACACGGCCAGCGCCTTCATCAAGAGCATGAGGGGCAGCGACCCCGACGCGGCCCTCTACTGGATGGCCAAGATGCTGGAGGGCGGCGAAGACCCCCGTTTCATCGCCCGGCGCATCGTCATCTGCGCGGCGGAGGACGTCGGGAACGCCGCCCCCAACGCCCTGGTGCTGGCCACGGCCGCGCAGCAGGCCGTCGAATTCGTGGGCATGCCGGAGGCCAAGATACCCCTGGCCCAGGCGGTCACCTACATCGCCTGTGCGCCCAAGAGCAACGCTTCCTACGCGGCCATCGCCGCCGCCGAGCAGGACGTCCGCCAGGGACGCACCCTGCCGGTGCCCGACTACCTGAAGGACGCCAGCTATCCGGGTGCCGAGAAGCTGGGCCACGGCGAGGGCTATAAGTACGCCCACTCTTATGAGGATCACTGGGTGGACCAGGACTACATCCCCACCACGCGCATCTACTACCGGCCCACCGAGCACGGCCGCGAAAAGGACCTCAAGAAGAGGCTGGACGCCATCCGCAGGGCCCGCGGCATCTCCCACGAGGACGATGGGCACCCCCCCGACGAGGGGTAGCGTGCCGCCTCAGAGCCAGCCGGTCAGCTCCGCCAGCAGGCGGCTGTAGTGCACGACGTTCGGCCAGGAGACATCCGCCGGCACGCCGTGGTCGCACCCCGGGATGTAGCCGCCGTCCTGCACCACGGGGGCCACCCGCTCCAGCTCGCGCTCGATGACCGCGCCTCCGGCGGCAATCCGGCGCTTGTCCACCCCCATGCGGTAGGCCATGCGCCGCCCGAACTTCTCCCGGTAGGCCAGGATGTCGTTGCCGGCGGCCACTTCGACGGGATCGCACACGTTGATGCCGGCCTCCATCCAGACCGGTATGAGCTGCTCGATCTTCCCGTCCGAATCCATGTCCACGATGGGCACGCCGGCCTGGCGGGCCTCCCGCACCCAGCGCAGGTAGGCGGGCTGGAGGAACTCCCGCGCCATCCGCGGCGATATCATCGGCTTCTCTTTATAGGCCATGTCCTCGCTGATGAACAGCGCGTCCACCACTCCGGCATCGAGCACGGGCGCCATGGTGCGCGAGACGAAATCAGTCCAGAACTCCACCATCTGCCGAAGGAACTCCGGGGCGTCGATGAACAGCACGCAGAGCCGCTCGAAGCCCACCCATTCCCGGACCTGCCAGAAGGGGCCGGGAAAACTCAGAATGCAGGGCTGGTCGCGCTCCCTGAGCCCGCGCAGGCGGTCCCGGAAGTCCTCGGGATAGCGGCCCGGATCGGCGGGATCGTAGCGGCGCTTCATCGCCTGCCAGTCCTCGCGGTCCTCCACCGGGAGTCTGATCCAGCGCCGCGTGACGAAATCGATGGCGTTGCGCAGGTAGCGCGTGTCGAACTCGTCCGATATCTCGCAGATGTTCCCCTTCCAGTCCTGCACCACGTAGTGGCCGTCCCGGTGATCGAGGACCTTCTCCTCGAACCGGGGGATCATTCGGAAGTCCACTCCGGGACCCACCCACCGCGCCAGGGGCTCCTCAGGCAGGCCGATCTCCCGGCGCAGGGCATCGAACCAGGGCGTGCCTTCGGGGAGTCCCTCGGTGCGCCAGCGGGCCAGAGTAGACTCGCGCGGACCGCCGGGGGAGAAAGGCACCCGGTCGGGCGAACCGAACGTCAGTGTCTCGATGTACCGTTCGCGCGGGTTCACGATGGGGGTGGGGTTCCTGGCAAAGCCACCGACACGCGAGGGCCTACCCCAGCGCTATGGCCGCCGCTATCCCGGCCAGCACGACCACCGCAAGGGCGACCAGGGCGACCACGAGCCAGCGGTTCATTCCCGGCGCGGTGCGGGGCGCCAGCAGGGTGCTTTCCTCCTGCTGGCCGGGGCTCTTGTAGGAGGCGAAATCCGAATGGTCGAAGGGGGCGATGCCGGACGATTCGTCGTTCTGCATGGCGGGCTCGGCCCGGACAGTCTGCGTGGTTTCATCCGCATCCTCGATCTCCACCCTCTCGCCGGCGGCCAGGCGCTCGAACATTTCCACCAGCTTCTCGTCCTCCTCGGTGGTGCGGTAGGTCTCCTCGAAATCCCGAGCGCTCACGTCCCTGTCCGCCAGCAGGTTGTCCAGGTCGCCCATGAGGTCCTCGTAGTTCTGGTAGCGCCGGTCGGCGTCTTTGGCCATCATCTTGCAGATGACCTTGGACAGGTCGGCGGGGAGCCCGCGCTTGACCTTGTAGGGCGGGCTGAGCGGCTCGGTCAGGTGTTTGCTGACGACCTCCATGGGATTCTCGCCCACGAACGGCGGGCGGGCGGTCACCAGGTGATAGAAAGTGGCGCCGAGCGAGTAGATGTCCGCGCGCAGGTCCAGGTCCGAGGGCGTGCGTATCTGCTCCGGGCTCATATAGTTGGGCGTCCCCACGGTGTGCAGCTCCTGGGTGAGGGCCGCGACCCCTTCCACGGTCAGCTTCGCCAGCCCCAGGTCCGTCACCCGCACCCGGCCGGTCTTGTCGATCATCAGGTTGCTGGGCTTCACGTCCCGGTGGATGATCTCGTTCTCGGCGGCGTAGGACAGCCCGTCGGACGCCTGCCGCACCACCTCGGTGACCTTGCGCCAAGGCAGGCCGTTCGGCTGCTCCCGCAGCATCTCCATGCAGTCCTTGCCGTCCACGTAGTCCATCACCATGTAGTGGTATCCGGACTCGATGCCGCAGTCGATGACCCGCACAATGTTCGGGTGCTCCAGGCGGGCGGCCATGCGGGCCTCCCTCAGGAAGCGCTGCGCATATTCCGGACGGGTTCTGGAAAGCTGTTTGCGAAGCACTTTGACCGCCACGGGGATGCCCAGCCCCTCGTGCTCCGCCAGGAATACAAGTGCGGTCGCCCCTTTGCCGAGCTGCTTCTTCAGCACGCACTTGCCGAATTTTCCGGGCAGTCTCACCATACGCACACTCCCTCAAGCGCCGGGGTATTATAAGGTGAGGATCATCCCAAAACAAACTCCCGGCTGTTTGACAGGGGACGCCCGGGGGGCTGAGTCTATGTGTGCTTCGGGCCTTATTTGTTCAAATGTCTGCTGTCACGGGGGTGGAGTATGGGAAAGGCACCGGTTGTCCGGGCGGCCCTGCTCAAGACCACGAACGCCGGGAGCGTGGACATGTCCTCTCCCGTGCAGTTCGTGGCTCTGGAACCTCTCCCCGGTGCTCCAGCAGATGAAGATCAGGGGCAGTGTCAGAGTCTGCGAGGAGCGGCCGGGCCCTATTGCGGCGGCGGTGTCTGGCGGTCTTTAAGGTGGGCCAGGGATTCGTGCGCCCGCATGGTCTTCCATACGGCCACCAGCAAAAGGATCCACCCCACCACCCCACCGATCGCGAACACCAGCCACACCAGCCCGAACAGCAATCCGAAGACCGCGGGGAAGGCGTGCATACCCGCATTCATGGCTGCGCTCCTCTGTGCAAAGGAATCACTACGTCTTCCCATCGACGCGGCATCAGTCTGGCGCCTGTCGGGGGCTTTGTCAAACGATCGTGCGGGCTCCGGATGCCCCCAGCTCTGACGAATGGATTTCTCTCGCACTGTTTGTTGGCGCTAATTGCCTCTCCGGCAGAGCGTTGCGCCAACCCCGTCCTCTCGTGCCCGGGTTTTTTCCTCGCACTAAAGCACTCTGAAGGCCATTATAGCGGCTATCGTGCATTTCCACCCCGTGCGCGCGTTTCCTGCCCAACAGCCGGTTTGCCGCACACCGGTCTGCCGGTTTGACTTTGCCCCTGCCCGGCTCCTTATCCTCGTTGTGGTGATCGGGAAAACCGGCCCGTCCTCACGCTCACGGGGCTACTGCAAACCCACCGTGCGGAGAAGGGCCTGTGAAAAACCGGTTGCTGCTCTCTGTGTTCAAGACGACCCATCGCTTTTCCCCCTCGGCCGGCAGCTGGCGTAAGCTCCTGGCCGACCCCCGCCGGCGCATGATGATCCAGTTCGAGGCCAGGTTCCTGGTCTGCACGGCAATCTGCCTCTATCTTTTCCGTCTGGGGGCCAGGAGACGCCTGCGCTTCGAGCTGCGCTCCCCCCAGGCCCTGCGCAACGTGAACCGCCTGGCCGGAACCCGCCAGCAGAAAATGCCCCACGACGATACGGTGGCCTACCTGTTTAAGCGCACGCCCGCCGAGGGACTGCGCCGGTTGCGCACCCATATCGTGCGCCGGATGCTGCGGGGCAGGACGCTGGAGGCCTTCTACCGACTGGTGCACAGACTGAGAGGGTGTTTCCCGCGGCAGACTCAGATGGAAGATTGGGAACGAAGGATTCAACCGGCAGAAGACCGGAGGATTCGCACTGGGGCACCCCTACTGCGCAGAATGGAACGCCGCCCAGAACTTCTACCTGGCCATGCAGATGGCCGATCTGGTGAGCCGGGTCATCGAACACAGCAAACTTCTGCCCCGGCCTCGGGCCGGCCTGTTAGGCAGCGTCGCCTCTTTCGCCGTTCGGCTGCTGGAAGCCTGGCGGAACTTTACGATCCCGCCCCGGCAGCTGGAGGCGACCCTGAAACGCCGATCCCAGGTCCGACTCGTCCCCACGTAGCACTCTCAAACGCGCAGTGGGGGCTCCAGCCCGAAACCATCCTTATAGTACCGAATGGTCAGAGCCCGGCACAACCGGGCGCGGCCGCCGTGTGTCTGATCGTGGCGCCGCGGTGCACAAACCAAAAAACCATGTCCCACCAACTCCATCCCCGCGCGAGGATTCGCCAGAGCTGCTCTGGTGGCCGCGCGGTTGGCGGCGGCGAGGGAATTGGATATACTGGTCGGCGGAGAGGTGCCGGAGCGGCCGAACGGGGCGGTTTCGAAAATCGTAAAAGCCTGTTTCTGCATCCGTTGCCATAGCAAGTATTTACAGGATAACCTCAGCCTGCACACGACTTTCCGCTAATCTTACAATCGGGCTATGCACTTCGCTCTCGTAGGTGCCATATGTTGTAGGTCACCGATCCG
>CAZNGS010000077.1:0-20592 GCA_964572825.1 uncultured candidatus Brocadiaceae bacterium | reverse complement strand
ACCATTTTATCACGCAGGAGGCTTTTTTTCATACCCAGAATCGCACGACTTAGGTTTGAGTCACTGGTTCGGGTTATCAGAAGTTCCGGGTCTGTATCAGCGGTAATCGATGGCTCCGGCGGGAGTGTTCGTGAAGTCGCGCTTCTGGCCGGTGAAATCCTCCAGGTGAGGGCCGTCGACGAACTGCCATGCATAGAGCTCGTCGATGGTGGTTTGGGCGTCCGCCAGCGTGCCGCGGCAAACGCGCAGGAAGTCCATCGTGCCGGCGAAGTAGTCGTCGCCGGGGCTCCGCCCCACCAGGAAGTCGCTCTGGTTGGCCATGGAGGCATCAGCGGGTAGCTCGGAGTCGAACTCGCCGGCGCCCTTGCCGTCCACGTAGATGCGCACTTTGCCAGCCACGCGGTCCATCTCGGCCAGCACGTGGTGCCATTCGCCGTCGTTGATGGCCCCGTCTGCGATGAACGACTCTCTGTCTCCGCCGGCGGCGACGATGAATGAGGGCTTGCCTTCATCGTCCAGCGCGAGCTGGTAGCCGTTCTCGCCCATCTTGCCGGCGATCACGCCGCCGGTGTGGCCATTCTGCGTCTTCAGGTAGGCCTCCACCAACAGGTTGCCTGTGTTGATGTTCAGCGTCCGGCGCTTCTCCCCCGGATAGATGAACTCCATCGGCCGGCCTTGGGCCTTTGCCTTCTCGATGGCCTTCTTCAAGCGCTCGATCTTCTTTGTCTTATCCGTTTTCTTGAGTTTCTCCAGCCTCTCAAGCATATCCCTGAGTGGCTTGCCCTCTGCTCGAGTGACGGGCTTGCCTTCCTGCTTTCGGTCGTAGAACCCATAGGATGTCCCGTAACTGCGGGTGAGCGACGCGTGGGTGATTTGAGCGTAGTCTTCCTCACCATCGAAGACCATGGCGCCAGCCTCGAGCCAGTTGTTCAGCTTGCCCGGCACGTAGCTCTCTTCGGTGGCATTCGGGGCAGAAAGATCGCTTCGCGGGATTTCGTAATACATCTGGCGCGTAACATACTCGTCCGTCATGAAGAAGTGCTCGCCGAAGACCACCTGGGGGCTGATCTCGAGGTTAGATCTGAACTGCCACTCGCCCACCGTGGCGTAGAGACCCCAGGGGGCGAAGTTCCGGACGCCCCGGGCCTGGTCGGCCACCTCGTTCGGACGGAAGTCATGGCCCTCGGGGTCTTGGAAGGGCGTCTCCTTGACGACGGTGCCCACCTGGCCGACCAGCGGTTTCGCCTCTTTCAGGGCGGCCATCCTCTTCTCCAGGGTATTGTCTCGCCAGGTACCCACGCCGAGCCGGATCATGAACTCGGCCCCGAGCGTATCGGCGAGCAGGTTCTGCGCGAAGCCTACCGTGCTGATGGCGCCCATATTCAGGTCCACGGCCTCCTCGCCGCCGCCGGCCACCGAGAGGTCGCCCCTGGCGCCTGCACTGAGCAGACTGCGGTTAGTGCGGGCCAAGATGTTCCCGAGGTAGCCGCCGCGGTTGCCGATGCTGCCGCTGCTGCCGCTGTTGAAATTGTAGGCGGAGTTATTGAAGATGTAGTTCTGGAATCCCAGCACGTACATGAACGCCGCCTGGCTCCGGTAGGGAGACGTGGCCGCGTCGTAATCGGAGTAGGCGATGTTGTTGAACCAGTAGGACTTATACGTGCCGTCCCCGTAGTAGGGATAGGCGTTGCTGACGTAGCGTGGCAGGTCACCCTTTTTGTCCCTGGCCTCCCACGTCCGGTAGACGTGATTCTTGTAGCCGATGGCGTTGGAGGCGACGTTGTTGAAGACGTACGACGGCCCGCCCTGCCACGCGGCGATGGCGCCCCAGTCGTTGGCGCCCAGCATAACGTGATCGGCGCGGTTGTTGTAGATCATCATTCGGACCAGCGGGAAGGTCCGCTCGTCTCCTCCGCTCTTGCCCCCTACGGTGTAGATACCCATGCCGATACAGTCCTTCATCTCGTTGCCCGCCACTTCCGCCAGCGTGGCGCCGCCGCCGAGGTAGATGGCGGGAGAGTTCTTGGACTGCTTCGGCCGCAGGGAGATGTGGTAGAGGCGGTTGCGCAGGACCCATACCCGGCCGAGCTTCGGCCCGTCGTTGACCGCGTGCAGGTTGCCCCTGAGCGATATCCCCTCGTGGTCGATGTACTGGATATCGTTGTCCGTGATCTTGATCTCGCCGAACTCGTCGAACCGTTGGCCCTCCAGCGGCGGGAACACCTGGTTGTCCGGTGCGGTGGGGCTGCGCCAGGCTTTGCCCTTTACGGCGCAGGCCACGTGACGGAAGGTATTATTGGCAATGCGGATGTCGTTGGTGTCGCCGCCGAGCATGACGGCCGCGGGATGCAGGTAGGGCTCCAGGGCGATCTGCAGGTGGATATCGTAGGAGTCCCACCCGGGCAGATCGGGGTTCTGCGGCCGATAGGGCACGTTTGTGAAACGGAAGGCGAGCCCCGATACCTCGATATGGCTCTGGTCGAGAATGCGCAGGATCCAGTCACGCTTGCCTATCTCGATCGTTGCTTCGTTCGGGTTGCGGTCGCCCGGCAGGCGCACGTAGAGCCGGCCGGCGTGCTCTGCATTGGCCGGCAGGTACTTGCCCTCCCAGGGGAACTGCTTCACCTTCGGCATCCAGTGGCCCGGCGCCTCGTAGTAATACTCCCCCGGCACGTCGAGGTAGGAGGGGTGCTTCTCCAGGAAATAGCGGTCTCCGGCGACCACCCAGCCGTCGAAGATCGGCGAGATAACCACGCGGTCGAGCGAACCCTTCTCGGGGTCGTATTCCGTGATCGGAGAGCGGTACTGCAGGCTCATGGCGCCCCAGACGCCCCCACCCCATTCGCTCCAGCAATAGACGCCCTTGAAGAAGTCTTTCGGCTTGCCTTTCAGGTCCTCGTCGACGCCCGCCCGGGTTCCGATTCTCCTCTCTTCCTTGCTGGGCCAGGTCCATTCGTCCCATTCTGACTTCGGGTCGGCCGGGTTGGTGCGCTCCCAGTTGGGATCGCGTGCGATGGGGATGCGCGAGACGTTGTCGCCCTTCACCTCCCACATTGCCCATGGCTCGAACTCCGTACCCAGGTCGCGGTACCACACCTTGCCGGATTCCGGCATGCCCTCGGGTACGTCCTCGTCGGTGGCCTGCTTCCAGCCACCGGTCACACGCATGGAGCCGGCCAGAATCGCCCCGCCTTCACCCCACTCGGGGTCGGAGGTCAGGCGTACGGGGTTATCCGCTTCGCCGGAGGCGCCCGCCTGGAGGAATCCGCGGTAGGTGACGCCGCGTTTGAACACATACGTGATCGGCCCGGAGGCCTCGGCGGCCTTGCCCGCGGCATTCTCGTCCCAGGGGTGATGCTTCCAGGGGGTCTGCTTGCTTTTGCCGTCGTTAGCGTCGTCTCCGTTTTCGAAATCGATATAACGGACCTCGTCACCCGCCACGAACTCGAACGGCTTCGGCGCCCACTCCAGGTCGCCGGTCGGCAACACCTTGGCCTGCGGCTTCTGCCAGGAGTACTCGGCCCTCGCACAGGCCGGACCGCAGAATACCGACGCCACCAACAGGCCGGCGAAAGCGATGCGTTTCACGTTTCCAACCTCCAGTCCACAGGAGATTAAACAGTGCCGGCATGCCGCTCACTGGCCGTTGCGGGCCCCGGCGCCTTGCCGATTTGCCGGTATAAAGACTGGGGGGGCAGCGCCCCGGCCCGTTCCCAGGGGGTTCTGGCTCTATATCCCTTCCCCAGCAGTATGATGTTGGGGCTTTCCCGCTTGGGGATCCCTTTCTCCGGTCGCGTCACCGCAGTGGTGTCGATGGTCGTTTTCGTCACCTCTTTGCCGTTCCAGATCACGGTTACATCGCCGCTCAGACCCAGACCGGTCGGCCCCAGGTCGACCTCCAACCCCGGGGTCCCCTCGCTGTCGATGGAAACGGTCCGGCCCTCGATGCGGCAGGTGAAGGACGGCCGCGGATCCATCGTGGGGTCGATGGTGATGCGGATCGCCCCATCAGGCCCCTGGTACGCACCCCGGTCAGCGGTGTAACTATACTGCTTTGGCCTGGTACGGACATGCGACAGGAGCCATCTGTCAACGTATTTGCCGCCGCCTTTTTCGCCCTCTGGATCGTAGCAGAACTCGGCATCTTTGCCGCTTGCCTTGAGTTCTTCCCAAAAGGCCTTGTTGAACTTCAGGCTGTGAGCGCCGCGTTCGCTTGTGCCTTTTGTGTAGACCAACACGGGCAACTGTTTGACATTCTCGTGCAGCCACGGCCAGTGGCGCTCCGGACCCCAGGCACCGTCCTTGAACGCGTAGGCACACCAGTATCCCGGAGAACGCGAGGCGATTCGCCAGGACTGCGCCCCGCCCAGGGAGGAGCCTGTGAGGGCCTGGCGATCCTCGTCGATCTTGACGCGGCGCTTCGCGTCGGCCAGGGCGTCCCATATATCGACCTCCCCGGCGTATCCGTATCCTCCACGACCCCAGGGCCATATCTTAACGTAGGGCTCCAGCGCGTCTTCGGCAGGTTGCTTATCCGGCGCGTTGTCGCTCGTCTGAACATGCTTGGGGCGCTCCTTGGGCCCCAGGAACCAGCCGGCAATGCGCATATAATCCCACGCCGCTCCCATGGCTCCGTGCAGGTCCACGATGACCGGGTAGGTCGTTTCCGGATCATAGTTCGCCGGCAGCGTCAGCACGTAGTGCTGCACGGTATGATCGATCCGAGAACGGAATGCGACAATGAACCGGCCCTGATTCCTGATGAATGCCAGGGCCCTGGCGTCGTCCGGGTCGTCAGGGAATGTGTAGAGGTACAGTGCCTTGTTCATGAACCACCCCCCGTGAGTCCGTGTGCTCTTGATGGGGTCATCTAATTCCCCCAGGGGGGCCGGGGGGGCATCGACGCTGTAGGCCATGGATCGCCGCGCCAGGGCCTTGACGGACTGCAAATGGCAGCGCACGAAGGGGTCTTCCGCCTTCTCCAGCAGCGTATCCATACGCCCAAAGAAGCGCCTGGACAGTTCCTCCATCCCCAACTGGAAATAGAGTGCTTTTGGATCCGTCGGCACGCCCTCCGGCGTGAGAGCGAGTTCGGTTTCGCCTTCAGTAGCGCGCTGGCCCGTCTCATCTTGAGCCCGGAGTGGGAGAGCACCCAGAACGAGCAGGGCTATGCCCAAAGTGAGGGTGTTTCTCACGTTACGTCTCCTGTGTTGGAGCATCGGCATGGTGTGCCCTGCTTACCGATCTGTAGTGCCAAATTCACTGGCAGGGGATCTGCCGGACGCACGCTTGCGGCCGGCGAAGTCATGCTTCACAGGGCCGTTAGTCTGCCACTCGTAAAGCTCAGCGATGTCCGTCTCCGCATCCTCCAGGGTGCCCTGGCAGACACGCATGAAATCGATGGCGCCTTTCAGGTAGTGCTGCCCGGCGTGATCCCGGCCCACCAGGAAGTCGGCGCTGTTGGTCAACGAGTCCGTGGCAGCCAGGGACGCCGTCCTCTGGTTGGACTGGCGGCCGTCCAGGTAGATGCTCATGCGGCCGCTGTCCCGGTCGATCTCTGCCAGCACATGGTGCCAGCCGCCGTCGTTGATGCGCGCCTTGGTCGCTACAGAAGCGTGTCGGCCTCCTGCACTGACCTGGAACTCCGCCTGCCCGGCGGCGTTGACGTACAGCCGGTAGCCGCTGTTCCCATCGTGTTTGCCCAGAATCGTGCCAGACGTATGGCCCGCGTCGATCCTGACATTCGCCTCGACAAGGACATTATTGGTTTTCATGTCCAGCGTCTTGCGCTCGGCAGCAGGATACCTGACGAACTGGTCGACGGGTTCAAACGATTCGGCTACCGGGATCGCCGCAGTGGCGATGTGCGTCTTGTCACCCCAATCGGAGGTGGGCCCCGCAAAGGTGTGAACGAGGAAGTGGTCCAACCCCGGTTTGAAGACCGGGGTGACCTCGAACTTGTAGGTTTCCTTGCCCGGCTCCACCTCTTGAGGCAGCATGCCCAGGGCATTCCAGCCACCGTAGCCACGACTCCGCATCCAGTGGACGTGCACGGCAAGCGTGTGCCCTTCCGGCAGGTCCACCTTGGGCCGGACGGTGACGATGAACTTGCGGCCGGGCGTGATCTGATCCGGCGCCATGACCTCCACCCACCCTTCCGGATCGCTCCTGGTGAACTCCACGGGGCTCGTATCGGGCAACCCCTGCTCGACCTCCGGCATATCCCGCTCATCGGCACTCCACGGCGCCGGCGGCAGCTTCCAGTTCCTGCCCTTGCGCCAATCGTCCGCGTTGATCAGGATGTCGGACGCCATCTTATCGTGCGGCACGCGTGCGTACCGGCTGCCGTCGAATCGCAGAGCGCCCTTCGCCCAGTTTTCGGAGGGGGAATCGACGTAGTCCGCCAGCGTCGCCTCATTCACTTCGAGCTCGAAGGCCGGCAGCTTGTGGTACATGGCGCGGTGGAAGTAGGCTTCCGTCGGATAGTAGTGGAAGTCCAGCACGATGGAGGGGTCCCAATGGTTCTCGTTGAAGTGCCACTCGCCCACGGGAGCATAGAGGGACCACGGGACGAAGTAATTGACGCCCCCACCGACACCCTCTGATTCCGCCGCCGGGCGGAAGTCCGCATCGGACGCGCTCGGTCTGGCATCCGCCCACGGCAGCGAGCTCGCGATGGGCAGCTCGTCCACTTTGCTCCCCAACTGGCCGAAGCGGACCGGATAATCCTGCAGTTGCCGGGCAAGGACGTCTATCTCGCTGGCCTCCACGTCTTTCTTCGCACCACGTGCCTCCGTCGCCACCACGCCGGCGGTGGCCGGGCCGTGGAACACGTTGTGCCCGTACGCGAGCGTGCTCGCACCATCGATGCCGGATGTTCCCGGATCGTCGCCGCCGATCAGGGAGGGGTTGCCGCCGTGATTGACCGAGATGAACTTCTTCCCGATTTCGGCGAATATGTTCCCCAAGTACTCGTTGCGGTTGCCCGATGTGCCGCCCAGCCCGATGGCGCAGCCGAGGACGGTGTTGTTCACGAAAGGGTTCATGAATCCGAACACGTTGAAGAACGCCGAACTGGTGCTGCTATAGGGATCGTCCGGGTCGCTCCGGCGACCCCAGATGAGGTTGTTGAAGTTGTAGATCTTGAACCCGGCATCCAGGTAGAGCGGGTAAGAGAGGTTGACCGTACGGCTGTTGTTGAATCCGCCGGCCCAGTGGCCGACGGAGTTGCCGGCAACGTTATTATAGACGTAGACCGGGCCGTGCTGCCAGATGGAAAAGCCGCCGTAGTCGTTGACGCCCAGCGCGGTGTACTGCGACTTGTTGTGGTGCACGTGGATGCGGGTGAGCGGGATGTCCCAGCCGCGGTCATCCTTGCCCGTCTTGCCGCCCTGCACGACAATGCCGGAGCCCCAGGCATTGTCCACAACGTTGCCGGCCACCTCGGCCACACGCGCGTATTCACAGCCGATGGCGGGCACGTTCGACCACCGGTGGTCGTCATGGCGGTAGAGACCCGTATTCCGGGTGCGATTCCGCAACACCTTCGCATGGCCCAGTCTGCCGAGCACTTCACCGGCCTCCAACCCACCGCTGTCCCCCGAAATCTCGATCGCGGTGCCCCCGTTGATCCAGTGGAAGTCGCAGTCGGTCACGGTGAGGTAGTCCATCTCCTCGTTGGCCTCGACGACGGCGTAAATACCGTCGTTCGCGATGTGCTCGAAAGTGCAGTTCCTGACGGTGATGCCCTTGCAGTTCCCGTCCACCACAATGACATTGCTGCTCCAGGGAAAGGGGTTCCGTCCGTTGAACCGGAACGCCAGGCCGGAGATGTCGATGTGGCTCCGCTCGGTGATCCGGAGGGTGTCAAAGGCGGTGGCCAGCTCGATGCGGACCGAATTGGGGTTCCGGTCCTCCCGCAGGCGAACGAAGAGACGCTCGGATTGCTTGTCGTAGTAGAACTCGCCGGGTTTGTCGAGGAACTGGGGCAGGTTCTCGATCAGGTAACGCGTGCCCGGATTCGCCGGATCGGAGTTGTCCTTGTATCGCAGAGTGCCCTTCTCCGGATCGTAGTCACCCTTTCCGATCGGCTTTCGGTCGGGTGTGGCGTTACCAATGACCCAGGCGTACTGGCTCCACACGATGCCGCCTTCAAAGTAGTCGGCGGGAAAGCCCTTCAGCTCGTCGTCCTGGTAAGGCTCGCCTCCGCGGTGACGCTCGTCCCAGGTATTCCAGTGATGCATGGCGAAGTTCGAATTGGCGAGTTCCCATCCCACGTCGCTGGCGAGGTGAAGATCATAGGTCTGGCCGCCATCTTCCACCACGTAGAGGACTGCCTCAGCCATCCTCCCGGGTTCTTCGTCGGGCCGGAAAGGCAGTTTCAGGTCCACATACCAGACGGCCTGGTTATCTGTGTCCAGGCGGGCGGGCGCGTTGGCCGACGATGCTTTCTTCCACCTTTGTGTGATGGGGCGAGACCCCGCGATGACGGCCTCCCCGGTGCCCCATTCGGGATCGCTTGTCAGCCGAATCGGGTTACCGGGGGCGCCGGAGTCGTCCGCCCGCAGCACTGCCTCCTCGCCGTTGGCGGAAAAGATCCGGTAGTGAACGCCCCGCTTGAATACGTAGGTGTGGATCCCGGAAGCGGCCGATGCCCTTCCAGTCGCCCCCGCATCCCAGGGATGATGCTTCCACGGGGTCCGTTTCGTCTTCCCGTCGTTGCCGTTGTCCCCGTCCTCGTAGTCGATGTAGCGCACCGACTCACCGGTTTCGAAGACGAAAGGCTCCGGCTGCCACTGCAGGTCGCCCGTTTCGATGACCTTCGCATGGGGATCCTGCCAGGAGTACTCCGCCCCTGCGGTGACAGGGAACGGCAGAACAACAACTGCTGCAAGACACCACAACACCCAACATGATCTGCGCATGGCGTTACTCCGTCTCAGCCTGCTCAAAGGGCTCGCCCACCTCAACAGGGGGGAGAGACGAAAAGATTTCACAGTTCCCTACGCTGTCCGTGGACGCTTTTACCATCAGTATACGGGACATCCGCCTGAGCGCAAGCGCCCGTCGGCGAATTCGGCGGGCAAGAAGACAGAGGGCGTCTCTGACGCACCCGGCAGCAGTGAAGGCCCCGTACTCCGCCCGGCCCCGGGCCCCCCACTTATCGCTTCATCCCCCGGTCCGGCCGGCGTGGCGGTCCCGGCACCTTACGCCTCAGCCTTCAGGTGCGCCGGGCCAGTCGCCTTTGAGCCATCGTTCATCCCCGGTCCTTCGGCACCAATCCAGGAGCAGTCGCCGGTGTTTCTCCAGGGCATCCGCGAAGTCAGCATCGTAAGCCAGGTTGTACATCTCGCCGGGGGCTTTCTGCAGGTCGAAAAGCTGCTCCTGCTTCTCGCCGCCCATGTAGCAGACGTACTTGTAGCGTTGGGTGCGCACCATGCGGCCGCTGACCCCGGCGCACGACATCTCACTGATGACGGAGTCGCGCCAGGGCGGATTCCCCTCCTTCAGGAACGGCACCAGGCTGTCACCCGGCAGTCCGTCAGGGCATTCCGCGCCGCCCACCTCGCAGACGGTGGGCAGGATGTCCAGTCCGTTGGACATCGGGGCGTCGCTCACCGCCCCTTTGCGCCCAGCCATCGGCCCGCTGACGATGAGCGGTACCCGGATGGGCTTTTCGTAGAGGACGCGTTTGCCCTGCCACTGGTGGCTGGCGTCCCCGTCGCCGTGGTCGCTGGTGAAGATGATGACGGTGTTTTCAAGCTGGCCGCCCTCGCGCAGGGCATCCAGGGACTGCCCCAGCTCTTCGTCCAACTTTTCCACCTGGCGGCAGTAATACCACCGGTACTGCCGCCAGACGTCCCTGGGGTAGGATTCGTATTTATCGGTCCGCCTCTCCCTCCATTCCCTGAGGGCATCCGGCACATCGTTGCCGAATCCGAAGTTGTCCGGCAGCGGGGGGCACTCCTCGGGCGAGGGCAGGCCCTCCGGCAGCCTGTCGGCCTGGTACTTGCGCTTGAACTGGCAGATTCCGTGCGGGGCGTGGCTGGCGATGACGGCCAGGAACGGCTGCGGCCCCTCGTGGTTGCGCATCACGTCGTTGACCAGTTGCGGACTGCGCCACAGGGGCAGGTAGGCTTTGAAGCCGCATTCGCGGATCTTCGCCGCATCGTCGCGTGGTCTGTTGCCGATGTGCCATTTGCCGCCGTGGTGGCAGGCATACCCCGCACGGGACATCACGTTGCCCATCATCCGGGGCAGGACGTCCTTTCTGTACTCCCCGTTGTTGTCGGCCACTCCGTTCTGGTGCGGCATCAGGCCGGAGTAGATGGCGCTGCGGGACGGGGAGCAGATCGGGTAGGTGGTGTAGGCATTGGTGAAGCGAACGCCGTTTTCGGCCAGAAAGTCCATGTTGGGCGTGTTGAGGTGCGGGTTGCCCGCGCAGCTCATCATGCCGCCGTGCATGTCGTCCCCGAAGAAGATCAGTATGTTCGGCCGATCGGTTCCCGCTTCGCCGGCCAGCCCCGGCAGAGCCAGCGAGGAGAGTCCCAGTGCCGCCGCGCCGCCTACAAACTGCCGTCGTGTGATTTTGCTCATCTCCAAGAACTCCTTTCTGGTTGATCTGCGGTGCCGGCGGCCATCATCGCCCGAAAGGCGATTTGCCGCCGCACACGCCGTGGTCGGCGTGCAGGCTCTGGCTGTGGTCTCGAGTAACCTTCCGGGCATAGCCCGGTCCGAGCGCGGTCACGGCGGGTTGCTCAGTCCTCGGTCACGCGCACAAGCACCCGGCCGGTGAATGGTTCCAGTTCGATGCTCCCGCTCACGGTGTCACCGCCCAGGTCCCGGTAGGCGCCATCGAGGGGGATGGTTCTGATCGTCTCGCCGTTATTGATGAATAGCTTCGGCCGCCCGCGCGCGCCGCCGCTGTCGGTCCTGGCCGTCCGGTCGGCCCAGGGGCACTGCTGCTGCCACTCACTGACCGAAAGGGCCGGTCCTCCCATCTCCTGCAACGGCCTGCCGGTGCGGGGGGCGCTGAGGTAGTTGTCCTTCAGCGTTCCGAAGTCCCCGTCGGCCTCGTAGCGTATGGCGCTCTGGCCTTCCTCCGGCGCGTAGAAGATGTTATTGACGATCAGGTGGCCGGAGCCGGTCAGCACCACCTGGGAACCGTTGTCATAGAACACGTTGTCTCGAATCACCGAGTCGTGGTTGCTGCGGACGAAGAGGCCACACGCCCCGCAGCCGGCGACCGTGTTACCCTCGACGAGCTGTTCGCGGTTGTCCTCGGGATAGCAGTCGAGCCAGATGCCCTGGGCCAGGTTCTTCCATGTGCCCGAGGACTCCATCTCGCCCTTGCAGTCGAGCACGATGTTGTGCCGGAAGGTGCTCCTGGAGGCATTGGTCATGATGCCGGCGCCGTCGTTGGTGGTGGAGACGGCGGCCTTGACGACGTTGTATTCGGCGAAATTGCCGTCGGCGAGGAAGAGGATGCCGGAGTAACCGGACCGCTCGATGCGGTTATGGCGCACATGCACGCACGTGCCGCTGACCACCCGGATCGGCACGGCGTGCCAGAGCCCGCTGCCGCCGTATCCGGCCACCATCCCGGTGTCCTTCAGCTCGTTGCGCTCGATGACGGATGAGCTCTGTGCCTCCGGGGCCTCGTGCCAGGTTATGCCGAGGTTAAGATTGTCCCGGAACTGATTGCGCACGACCCTGGCGTCACGCACCGAGGGGCCGGCCTTCAGCGCGGCGCCACCCGCATCAAACTCGCTGGGCGGGGCATCACGCCCGATCGACTCGAACCGGCAGCCTTCCACCACGCAACGGCCCGCGATCTCGAGCCCGATGTCCTTCTGGTGGCGGAAGCACACCTTTTTCACCACGGCGTCGCGGACCTTCAGCCCATAGGACAGCAGCGACGCCTCCACCAGAAGCTCGTCGGGGTCAGCCCCGTCGGGGGCCCAGAGATAGACCTTACCCTCGTCGGCATCGAAGTACCACTCACCCGGTGCGTCCAGCTCTTCCAGCTTGCCGTCGATGTAGAAGCCCCACCCCTTCTTGTCCCAATCGAACGGGCCGGTCACCCAGTCGCTGACGTCGCCGAGCGTCAGTTCACCGCTTGCTTTGCATTCGACGATCGGTCGAGTCTCATACCACCAGCTATGATGCCGCCAGCGGATGCTGGCGCCGACCCAGTAGCCCTCGGCGTTGCGCGGATGCTCGGCCAGCTCGGGGCAGACGAGGACGGTGGGCCCGCCGCCACCTCTCTGACGGTCCATCCGGCCGATGCCTTCCCTGTGCCGGACGGGATTCAGCTCGCGCCAGACCTTCGTGCGCAGCCATCCCTCGTCCGGGTAGCGCGCGATGGTCATAAGATTCCCGTCACAGAAAAGATAGCCGATATCGTGCTCGACGTCGCCCACATAGATGGACCCCTGATGGCGTCGCCAGCCGGTCAGCTCGATGCTCCCGCTGACAATCGGCAGCGCATCTTTCGGCCCCCCATAGGCATTGACTTCGATCTGTGGCACAGGGACGTCGACGGACTCGCGGAATACGTCGCCGCGCTTCAGCAGTATGCGGTCGCCCGGCCCCGCACGTCCGGCCGCTTCCGCGATCGTGCGCAGGGGCTGCGATTCGTCGGTGCCCGAGGCCTCATCGCTCCCGGCGTTGGAGACGTAATACGTCCCCGCACTGGCAACCCGACAGAGCGCTACAAACGCAACGGCCGTCGCTACAAACCCCGTCATCATCTGTATGTGCATCGGTCCGGCTCTCCTGTGTCGCGTCATCTTGCGCCAGTTCAGCCGAAAGACGGCAGCCAGCGGGCCTGGGCCTCGAACATCCGGTCCACCATCTCGCGGGTCTGGGGCAGCGTCAGCGTAGCGCCCGTGTAGGGATCCATCGCCACTGCGGCATGGACCAGTTCGCGGTCGCCCGACAGGCCGGCCTCGACGGCAAGCTCCTGCACGATGACATTGGAGCGGTTGATGGCGGCGCAGGCCGGCGGCAGCTCGCCCACGGCCGTGGGCTGCGGGCCGTTCCTGTCGACCAGGACCGGCACCTCCACGGCGCACTCGTCCGGCAGGTTGGCGATCAGCCCGTCGTTGCGCACCGAGGCGTGCACCACGCGCGCCTCGCCGCTCACAACGCTGTCCACGATGCGGGCGCCGTATTCGCTGCTGGCGTGGATGCCCTTCCTGCGCACCTCCTCCACGAAATGCCCGGCGCGGCCCTCGTCGTCATGGCTGAGGCAGTGCTGGTAGAAGTCGCCCCGCACGGGGATGTATTCCTGCACGGTCTCGGGGGCCTTGCGGAACCATGGCGTGTACTCCGAGGCGTGGTGGCTCGACTCCGAGTGGAAATAGCCGGTCAACCGCATGATCTCGGTGCGCACCCGTTCCTTGCCGGAGTAGGGCAGGCCCTCCCTCTCCTCGGTGTCCCGCCCGTGCGGCAGGTGCCGCGCCATCATCCGTTCGCGCATGGCGGGCAGGAGGTCGCGCCCCTGGTGCTCGAACTGGATGTACCATGCCTGGTGGTTGATGCCGGCGGCGCGGTAGTTGACCTCATCGATCGGCACGCCGACGTGCCGGGCCAGCAAGCCGGCTGTGCCCTGGACGCTGTGGCAGAGACCCAGTGTGGGCACGCCGAGTTCGTGGCTCGCCCAGGTGTTGATCGCCATCGGGTTGGCGTAGTTCATGACCACGGCGCCGGGGCAGAGTTCCAGCATGTCCGGGCAGAGATCCTTGAGGGCCTCGATCGTGCGCAAGCCTCGGAAGACGCCGCCCGGCCCCAGCGTATCGCCAATGGGCTGATCAAGGCCGTACTCGCGGGGGATCTCTACGTCGAGCCCGTAGGCCTCGATGCCGCCGACCTGCCAGGTGATGATGACGAAGTCGGCTCCTTCCACGGCCTCGCGCCGGTCGAGAGTGGTGCTGACGTCGGAGGGGGCCTCGGCCAGCTCGATCAGTTCGCGGGCGCCCTTCTCCGTGCGGGCCAGACGCTCGGCATCGATGTCCATCAGGGAGAAATGCGACTCGCACAGCGCCGGGAACGACAGGATGTCGGTCAACATCCGCAGGGGGAATATGTAGGCGCCGGCGCCGATGATGGTGATATTGGGCTGCATGGCCGGGTCCTTTCCTTGGCAGGAGCGGTATGGGTCCCCTTACGTTCTTTAGCCGGGTCCTGACAGCACGATGGGAACGTCGTCGTTGAATTCGAACTCGACCACCTCCCGGGCGTTGAACCGGGCCGGACCGGAAGCCTGGCCCTCCGCTGCCACGGTGATGCCCGGCCGGGAAACGCGCACGCGCACAGTCTTCGCGGCTCCTGGGGCCAGCGTGACGCGGAAGCTGCCGTCGTGCCACTGGCCGCTGACGACGACACCGCCCCGCACGCGGAAGCCGTGGAAGGCGAACTCCTTTTCGGCCCAGCCGGCCAGCAGGCAGGCGAACAGGTCCAGGTAGCCGCGCCAGTCCTGCACGAGCGTGTCGGTGAAGCCCTGCAGGTAGAGGCCGCTCATAGTGAAGTAGTAGGCACGCCACAGGTGCCACCCCTCCAGCGACGAGCCCTCGTAGAACTGGGTCCACCGGGGGTCGCCCGCGCGGCAGGTTCTGGCCGCCCACAGGTCTCGCTCGGCCTCCCCGGGGGCGCGCATGCGGACCGAGGAGAGGAAGTACTCTCCGAAGGTCCACCCCTTGGTGCGGGGCGTCTTCGCCTGGTCGCAGAGGTCGTAACGGCGCCGCCAGGCTCGCCAAGGGGGCGAGCCCGGCTCGACCATGTCGGGCATGGGCAGAAAGGCGATGGGGTTGAGCTGCACGGGGTGCTTCTGGGAGCCGATCGGGCGGTCGTCGCCCTCGTACGTGGTGTAGAATCCCTCCGGCCGCAGCAGGCTGTCGCGCTCGTAGCCGGATTCGACCGCCTGGCGGCCGGCGCGCACCATCTCCGGGTCGCCTTCGCCGGTGATGCCGGCCGCCCGGCTGAACGCGCGCGCCGTGTACTCCGCGCTGTAGCCGGCGCAGAGCACATCGCGCAGGTCGCCGGCCGTGGTGGAGTGCTCGTCCTGCCCGCGCGCGTGCTCGTGATAGGTGTCGAAGGTGCCCGACGCGTTCCGGCTAGATATGTTCCAGTAGAAGCGGAATACCTCCTGGAGCACGGGCAGGAACCGGCCCAGGAACTCCCCGTCGCCGCTCAGCAGGTAGTAATGCCAGATCATGGCGACCACGTAGACCGAGTTGTGCAGCTCATAGGAGTCCGGGTTGCAGACGCCGTCCCGTTCGTACTCGTCCCAGTCCTGGTAGGGAGGCGTCCAGGGGTAATAGGCACCCTCCACGCCCATGACGTCGCGGCAGTAGTCCTGGACGTCGGGCAGGTGGTCGAGCCAGTACCGCAGCGCCGTCCGTGCACGTTCCAGGTGGTTCAGCCGGGGCACGTTCTCGGCGACGTAATAGACGTCCTGCGGGAAGTAGAACGGGAAGACGTTGCTGAGCACTCCTTCCGGGCACATGGGCCGCGCCGGGCGGGTGGGGAAGTTGCAGGCCAGGTAGTAGTTGGTGCGGGTCCAAACCTTGTGGGCGCGTTCTTCAGGGTAGTCGGCCCAGCACTCCTCCCAGAAGCGGCGCATCGCGGCAAGGTGTTCGCCGTGTAGTCTCTCCCACGGTTGCGCCCGGACCTCTCGGCCCGGGCAGCCCTCCCGTTCAACCAGGATCCTCAGCGTGCAAACCGGCTCCGAAGGGACGATGCTGACCGCCGAGCCCTCCGTGGTGACCTCGCCGCCGTCAACCGAAAGCACCCAGTCGGTGGTCAAGCAGTTGGTCCGGCTGGCCACGCGCACGCCATCCGCGGCAGGTCTGAGCTCCGCCCGGGCGGGCGAGCCGCTTGCCGGCCACCGGCCCTTCTCCAGCGCCGCCGTGTCGCAGTCGACGGTCACGATCAGCTCTTTCCCTTCTTCGGCGGGCTGCCGCGCGATGCGCATCACGAAGAGGTTCGGAACCGTCTGGCTGGCGAAAGCGGTAACCGTGGTCGGTCCGTAGAGGTCGTAGTCGGTCGTGAGCGTGGCGGTCAGCAGGTCGAGTTCCTGGCGGTAGCGGGTGCAGTCCATCAGGTTCAGCCCGGTCCCATCGGCGAACTCCGCCCGTATAACCGCCAGGGCGAGCTGGATGTGGCGCCCGTGCTCCACGCGGAAGTAGTGGTCGGTGTAGCCGAGCACCGTCCGCCCTTCGGGGGCGCGGTGCTGCGGGTGGTCCATGAAGCCGTGGATGCCGAAACAACCGCCCAGGATGCCGCTCGACACGTAAGGCGGCACGTGGGGCCAGCCGGTCTGGAAGGAGTCCAGGTCGTAGACGACGTTCGCCCGCCGGACGGCATCTTCCATTGATCTCATGCCGGTGCCCTCTCTTGCAGCCCACTCACGGGATGCGCTCGACGTAGACGTAGTAGACGCCCTGCTCTCGCCCGTCCGGGTTCACCCACCACGCTCCCAGCCGCGTCTCGCCGGTCCGTTCGATACTCGTCTCGAAGGTAACGACCGTGGCGCCCTCCTCCACGGGTCGGACGAACTGGCGATCGAAGAGCTCCAGCCGCGCTTGAGCCGGCTCGACTGCGCCCCGACGGGTAACGGGGCGGATGGGGCAGACGCCATCCGCCGTCTCCTGGGAGCACTTCGCCTGGATGGGCAACCCCAGCTCATCCGGCCATCTCTGCAGGCGGAAACGGTAGGTGCCGGGCCGCTCGACATCAACCGCCCATTCTCCTCCGCAGGGCTGGGCCGCGACCACGTTGACCTGGGTCCACGCGATGCGGCCCACGAGGTCGAAAGCATCGAGCCGGGTGGGGTTCTCCTCCTCGGCACCCAGGGATATCGGGCAGTAAGGCTCGAGCTGGGGCTCCACTTCTGCCCACCAGGCCTCGTGCGCCGCCCGCAGCCTTTCCACCACCTCCGGATGGTTGCCTGCCACGTCGCGGCGCTGGCCGGGATCAGCCCGGACATCGTAGAGTTCCTCACCCCGGACGAGCCGCCAGCGACCGCTCAACACCGCGTTATCCCACTTATCGGGCGGTTCCGTGCCGAGACGATACTGGACGAAGTGCTCCCGTTCACCGCGAAGGTGTCGGCTCTCGCCGCACAGTAGCGGCGCCAGGCTGATCCCGTCGAATTCGACACCTTCGGCTGCCGACAATCCGCACAGGTCAATCAGCGTGGGCAGCACGTCGACGTGCGCGCTCATCTGCGGCACGTCGCGGCCGCCCCGGATGTTGCCCGCCGGCCAGCGGACGAAGCACGGGACGCGGTGCCCGCCCTCGTAGTAGGACCCCTTCTTGCCCCGCATCCCGGCATTGAAACCGCGGGCGACGAACTCGCCCTCGTCGACTGTGCACCCACCGGAGGTCCCATTGTCGGTCATGAAGACGAGGATGGTGTTCTGTTCCAGGTCCCACTCCCGCAAGCGCCGGCGCAGGCGCGCGAAGTTCTCGTCAATGCTGGTGATCATCCCGTAGAAGGCCGGATGAACAATGTCGGGGTTGTCACGATAGGGGACCTCGTAGCGCTCGGGCACCAGGTAGGGATGGTGGGGGGCGTTGGTGGAGACGTGGGCGAAGAACGGACCGTCCTTGACCTGCTCTATGAACTTGAGCGCCTCGTCGAACCAGATGTCGGTGCAATAGCCGTCGTAACGATGGGGCCGATCGCCGCGAAAATAGGTGTCGTCGAAGTAATTGTTGCCCCAGTAGTCGGGCAGTTGCCCCACCCCGCCGCCCTTGTGCCAGACGGCGGTGTCGAATCCCCGGTCCTGCGGGCGGTAGGGGTAGTTGTCCCCCAGGTGCCACTTGCCGAAGATGCCGGTGCGGTAACCGTTGGCCGCAAAGACGTCGGCCATCGTCACCCCGTCCCGCCGCAGCAGGGAGCGACCGAAGGTGGTCGACCAGGCCCCGTTGCGCACCGGGCGGTGGCCGGTCATCAGGGCTCCTCGGGTCGGCGTGCAGAGGGGCGAGACGTGGAAGTCGGTGAAGCGCATCGACTCCCGGTGGAAGGCGTCGATGGCGGGCGTTTCGATCCAGGGGTTGCCGGTGCAGCCCAGCTCACCGTAGCCCTGGTCGTCGGTCAAGACCAGAATCACGTTCGGCGGCTTCTCTGTCATGTGCCTCATCCTGTGCTTCTCCGGCTGTGCTTCGCAGCCCGGCAGGGGCGCGGCCAGGGAAGAGCCGGCCGCGGCCGCACCCATCATCCTGAGAAACTCTCTTCGGCAGCCCGTCCCGTGCCGTCGCGGTCCGACGGATGATGCTTCCTGGGCGTCTGCTTCGTAAGGCCGTTATTGTCGTCATCCCCGTTCTCGAAGTCTATGTAATGGACCGATTCGCCTTTCTGGAAAACGAACGGCCTCGGCGTCCACTCCAGGTCTGCCTGCGCCAGAACCCGCGCGTGGGGCTCCTGCCAGCTATATTGCGCGAACCCCGTCGCACAAGACGCCAGCGCGACGGCCAGCGCTGCAACCAGGAGCCCTGTCATAGCACTACTCCTCCCCCGGCAGCCCGTTTCAGCCCATCGTGAGATTCTCTTCGTCCTGCTCTTCGGCATGCTCAATGAAAGAGTTTCTCTACCGGCGGCACGGCATCTCAGCGATCTCCAGGGGCTGGCACGCGGAACTCGTCGTCGGTCGCTTCACACCATTGACGCAACAGACGCCGATGGCGCGCCAACTGAGCGGCCGCGCCGGGATCGGCGATCAAGTTGCGCATCTCGCCCGGGTCATTTTTCAGATCGAAGAATTGCTCGCCGTTTGCGCCGCTGTCGTAGGCGACGTACTTATAGCGCCCCGTGCGCACGCAACGCCCCTGGGCTCCACCGATGAGCGTTTCGGAGACACTGAACTCGCGCAGGTCCGCGTCCTTCCCTGCCACCGCCGGCCGGAGGCTTTGCCCGTCCAGGTGGGACGGGGCCTTAAGGCCGGCCAGCTCCAGCATCGTCGGCACCATGTCGATCCCCGAGGAGACCGGAGCCTCGCTGACCCGCCCTTGGGGGGCTCCCGGGACCTTGATCATCCACGGCACGCGGATGCATTCCTCCCAGAGGGCCGTCTTCTGGTTCCAGTGGTGGGCGCCGGCACCGTCGCCGTGGTCGGCTACGAAAACTACGATGGTGTTGTCGGCCGTCCCGCTCCGGTCCAGAGCGTCCAGAAGACGCCCCACGTATCCGTCCAGCATTTGGGTGAACTGCCGATAGGCCCACAGGTATTGTCGCCAGTCCCCCTCGTCCCAACCGGCAGTCGGGTAGGCGACATTACGTGATCTCTCCTTCGCGAGCCGGAGGCCCTCGGGCATGTCTTCCGGTTCGGCGAAGTTCTCCGGGAGGGCCGGACACTGTTCCGGGGGCGGGGGGACGAACTCCTCGACGTACTTGTAGTCCCCGGCGGTGTGCCCCCGCGCCCAGCCGCATATCTCGTGGGGCGTGTCGTAGGACGCGGTGAGGCAGAAGGGCCCCTCGCGTTTCTGGACGAGGACCTGCTCCGCCACGATGTCCGTAATCCTGTCACGCGACCTCTCATTGATGTAGCGGGTACCGGTGGCGTCCTCGTCGTTTGGGTCCACGGGCAGATGCCACTTCCCGGCGTAGCTGCAGCGGTAGCCGGCGGCGGTGAAATACCTCCACAGAAGTGGAGTGGTCTCGTTCCGTTCGGCGAACTCCGCGCGGACCTCCTCCGGCTTGCCGCCGTGCCGGTTGCCGAAGTAGTCGCGCTGGTGGGGGTAGACGCCGGTGGACATGGAGATGCGTGAAGGCACGCACAGCGGGTAGGCGCAGGTGGCATTCCTGAACCACGTGCCCTCGCGGGCCAGGCGGTCGATGTTGGGGGTGTTCACGTCGCAACCCGCAGCACCCAACGTGTAGGCGTTGAGCTGGTCACTGATGATCATCAGGATATTCGGGGCACTCCGTCCCGCGGACGCCCCTGCGAAGGCCGGCAGGGCCAGCGAGGACAGTCCCATCGCCGCCGCGCCGCCGATGAACTCACGTCGTGTGATTTCACCCATTCTCGATACCTCTCTTCTGACGACAGTTCTCAGATTCCGCCGATCACTCCTCGAACGGAGATTTTCCGCCGCAGACTCCGTGAGCGGCATGAAGGCTCTGGCTGTGGTCCCGGATGACCTTTCGAGCGTAACCGGGTCCGAGGGCGTCCACGGCCGCCTGGAGCACCTTCGGGCGGGCCAACTTGTCGTCTGCAGCCCCTCGGGGGACCAGGCGGGTTGCCATGGAGCCCCGGGCCAGCCGGTCCAGGTTCGGTGTGCGGATAATCTCGTTGCCCAGAGCATGAATGGTGTCCGCGCGTTGCTGGTCGGTCACGGTCATCAGGACATTCGGTCTGGCACCGGTCTGCTCGCCTTCTGTGGGAAAAGTCAATCTCCTGGTCCGGTGGAAATCAGCCGACGCCGGGCCAGCCCCCTTCGAGCCAACGGTTGTCTGTCGTGCGGCGGCACCAGTCCAGAAGTAGCTTCCGGTGTTTCTGCAGCGTGCCGGCGTGCTGCGGCTCGTAGGCCAAGTTGTGCATCTCGCCGGGGTCCTCCTGCAGGTCGAAGAGCGTCTCGGGGTGCTCA